>JAGXAQ010000002.1 GCA_018971485.1 Pseudomonadota bacterium
TTCCAGCAGCTTGCGCTGCCTGTTCGCTTCGCGCTCCATTACTACAGAGCACTTCATCAATCGAGCTTCAAGAGAGCCAAAACTCCCTCACCCCTCCATCAACAAGTGCCCACACTTATCGGCTATACCTTTTTAAAGAACGGTTGGTTGCGGGGGCAGGATTTGAACCTACGACCTTCGGGTTATGAGCCCGACGAGCTGCCAGACTGCTCCACCCCGCGCCACTGGTTAGAGGTGAGAAGCTTACGTTAAACCCGCCTCACTGTCAACCCTAAATCATCTTGCCACCCTGCCAAATACTACATCCAGCGCGACTTTCAAGCGCTTTAGCCATTTGGCGAAAGAGCGACACTATACCGGCTGAATGAATGGATTGCAACTTAAATTTAACAGCAAAAATATCTGGACTTTTCTGGATTTTTACAGATAGCGCCGTTCAATAAATGCCTGCGCCAATGTGCCGCTATCAACATATTCCAACTCACCTCCGACAGGCAGGCCCCGGGCAATTCGACTAACGTGTAACCCCCTGCCTTTTAATATCTCCATCACATAATGTGCAGTTGCTTCACCTTCAACTGTAAAGTTTGTAGCAAGGATGACCTCTTCAACCTCATCATCAACCCTCTTGAGCAAACGGTCCAGATGGATTTCCTTAGGGCCCGCACCATCAAGGGGGGATAATCGCCCCATCAAAACAAAATAAAGCCCGGAATACGCCTGTGTCTGCTCCATCACCATTAAATCAGCAGGCATCTCAACAACGCATAACAGCTTTCTATCCCTTTTAACATTCGAGCAAAGCGAACAAACATCCATCTCTGAAAAACTATTACACCATTGACAGTGACGCAAATGCTCCAAGGCATATATAATTGATGAGGCCAAACCTCTTGCCCCTTCAACATCATGCTGCAAAAGATGATAAGCCATACGCTGGGCCGATTTTGGGCCAACCCCAGGCAAACAGCGTAATGCCTCAACAAGAGATAAAAGACTAGATGGTATTTCCATTAACATACCCTGGCATTATGAGAACTTAAACGCTGGCAGAAAAACAATGATGGCTTAAAAGGGCAATTTAAAACCCGGCGGCAACCCCATCCCGGATGTAAGCGAAGACATCTTCTCCTGAGTCATGGCTTCGGCTTTTCTTATTGCATCATTAAATGCCGCTGCCACGAGATCTTCGAGCATATCCTGATCATCCTGTAAAAGTGTTTTATCAATTTTTACACGCCGCACATCGTTACGGCAGGTCATGGTCACTGAAACCATCCCACCGCCAGACTGGCCCTCAACCTCAACGCTACCCAACTGCTCCTGCATCCGGGCCATGTTTTCCTGCATCTGCTGAGCCTGCTTCATAATATTGCCCAAGCCACCTTTCATCATTCCCCCTTATTCTCGGATTACAATCGATTCATCAATAACTGTCGCATCACACTCAGCCTGTAACTGCTGTATCAGTGGATCAGCATAAATAGCATTCTTAGCATCCTGTCTTGATTTTTCTTTACGCTTTTCACGTTGCTTAACAGGAGTCCTATCACGTTGGCTTGCATCTCCTAACACAATCTCGACCTTCTTAAAATATGGCTCAAGATGGATTAACAGTTTTTCCCGATAGGATCCATCCAGCAAATGAGCATGAGTTTGTGGTAAAACCAAACTCAGACACTCATTTTCATAAGCGTCTACCGCACAGTGCTGAGCAAGCATCCGGGCCATCCCCCCCAAATTCAATTTTTCAATAAAACCTTCCCAGTCCCCTAAAAATTTTATGGGTCCAATCACTTCAGTTTCTGGCAAGCTTTCATCAACATCAGAATCAGGTTGAAGCCGGGTAGCCCGCATTTCCCTGCTTTCAACAGATTGAGATGGGGGCTGAGAAACAGCCGACATCACTTTCTTTTCATTAACTGTAACAGGAGTAAACGCCCACAAGCGTAACAATGTCATCATAAAACCAGCCGCTTCATCTGGTGCAACTGACAAATCTTTTCGGCCATTCACCAGAACCTGGTAATAAAGCTGTATGTCAGTAGCATTAATCTTTGATGCCAGGGAAAGAATTTTAGGGCCATAGGGATCATTAGGATCCATCGAATCCGGCAAAACCTGAGCCAAAGCTACACGATGCAAAATTCTCGACATATCAGCGAGCGCGGCATCCAGGGAAAGCCCCCCTGCCACAAGCTGCTCCCCATGGCGCATAATTTCTTGGCCTGAATTGTCTGCCAGGGCCTCAAGAAGCTCATAAAACAAACCCTGATCGGCAACCCCCAGCATATTCTGAACAGACTGGAAACTAACCTCTCCTGCCCCAAAAGCAATAGATTGATCTAAAAGACTTAATGCGTCTCGCATTGAGCCATGCGCATTCTTGGCTATAAGCTTAACCGCTTGCTCCTGATAAGAGATTTGCTCTTCGTGAAGAATCCGGCTTAAATGGTAAGCAATGTCCTTTTCGGCCATCAGGCGCAGACTTAACTGTAGACAACGGGACAAAACGGTAATGGGAATTTTTTGAGGATCGGTTGTCGCCAGAATGAACTTAACATGTTCAGGGGGCTCTTCAAGCGTCTTGAGCATAGAATTGAATGCACTCTTGGATAGCATGTGCACTTCATCAATCAGATACACTTTATAGCGGCCACGAGTAGGAAGATATTTAGCGTTATCGATTACTTCCCGCATATCATCGACACGTGTATTAGATGCCGCATCCATTTCAAGAAGATCGATAAATTTTCCCGAATCGATTTCAATGCAAGCAGAACACTTGCCGCAAGGGTGGGAGGAAACGCCTAGCTCACAATTTAAGGCTTTAGCCAAAATCCGGGCGATTGTTGTCTTTCCAACACCTCGTGTACCCGTCAGCAGCCATGCATGATGCAGTTGTCCACGGTCCAGAGCATTGGCAAGAGCCTGAACCACATGCTCCTGGCCTACAAGCTCGGACAACGTTTTGGGGCGCCATTTTCTTGCAAGAACCAGATAAGTCATGGGATTAGAGTGTTGCGCATGAAACCTCCTGTTTATCAATGCCTAAAAATATAAACAGATTCATTAAAGTTCCACATGCATCCACTTTCAAATAAGGTGGCGAGCCTAACCCCCGGCACTTACGGAAACAGGCTGTGGCTGCTTCCTTCCGGACCTGACCAGATTTACCCAGCCGTAATGCGAGGAGACCCGCCATAAGTATTAAGCGATTTAGTATAACATGTGAGCCAATCCAATAGGCATTGATTTTTAAATAATGGAACTTGACTCAAATAGCCAAGTAATTCACTCCCTAACTCTTTCCAGCCTTGGGCTTTTACCTCAAAACATCGTCACCTACTACCTGGCATTTATTATGGTATACTTTCGCACTTTCAAAACGGAGATTTGCCCGAGCGGTCGAAGGGGCGTGCCTGGAAAGCACGTATACGCGCAAGCGTATCGAGGGTTCGAATCCCTCAGTCTCCGCCACACCATGCTTGTCCTCCAGAATTTATAAACTAACATTTCACATCAAACCCCATCATCATACTTACCCCTGATATTGTTCATCAGTGACGTTCTCCAACCAATCAACAACCCTGCCATCCAAAGCTTCCTGAATCGCAACATGGGTCATAGCAGTGGTTAATGTCGCCCCATGCCAATGTCTATGGCCAGGTGGACACCAGATAGCATCTCCAGCATGAATTTCCTGTTAAGGCCACCCCTGCATTGCGTCCAACCACAACCAACAGTAACAATCAATAATTGACCCAATGGGTGGGTATGCCAGTTTGACCGTGCGCCAGGCTCAAAAGTCACACTCCCTGCACCTAATCTGGACAAACCCGTTGGTGAATGAACGGGATCAATCCAAACATCACCGGTAAACCAGTCTAAGGACCCTTTTTGTGAAGCCCGGGGCCATTGCGCTTAAGTATCGCAACCGTTCTCCTCTCAGGCCTTAAGGGTGGTCATATCGATAACAAATCGATATTTCACGTCCCCCTTTACAGTACGATCATAAGCAGTATTCACATCCTTTATCGCAATTTTCTCAATATCACAGACAATATTATGCTTGCCACAAAAATCCAGCATTTCCTGGGTTTCCGGCAAACCACCAATCAACGATCCAGCCATGGAACGGCGCCGGAATATTAGGTTTATTCCATTAACTTTCTTTAAAGGCTCAACTGACCCAACAATCACCATTGTGGCATCCCGTTTCAATAATTCCATATATGGGTCAACATCATGCCCTACAGGAATTGTATTAAGCAGAAAATCAAAGCTGCCCTGCGCTTTTTGCATCGCACCAGCATCAGAAGAGATGAGCACTTCATCAGCTCCCAATTTTCTGGCATCTTCACCTTTCCTAGGTGAAGTTGTAACCATTACGACCCGAGCACCCATGGCATGGGCGAATTTCACACCCATATGCCCAAGTCCGCCCAGGCCAATAATTCCAACTTTCTGCCCTGGACCCACTTTCCAGTGCTTTAGCGGTGAATAAGTTGTGATACCAGCGCACAGTAATGGCGAAGCAGCGGCAGGATCAAGATTTTCTGGGATATGAAGCACAAAACGTTCATCCACAGTGATGATGTCCGAATATCCTCCAAAGGTTACCGAATGAGGTGTGCCACCAATTTTATCCTCACCACCATAGGTACCCGTAAACCCATTATCACAATATTGTTCCAAACCTGCATCACATGAAGGACAAGTGCGGCAGCTATCAACCAAACAACCGACTCCGACTAACTCGCCTGTCTTAAATCCCAGAACCTCACTGCCGACCGCTCTTACCCGCCCAACAATTTCATGGCCAGGGACAAAAGGATAAGTGGTCCAACCCCACTCATTGCGAGCCGAATGAATATCAGAATGACAAATGCCACAATAAAGGATATCAATCACCACATCCTGTGGTCTCGGATCGCGACGCACAAATCTAAAGGGGGACAATTCAGTTGTTGCAGAGTGAGTAGCATACCCTTTGGCTTGAATGGTCATGTTCTGCTCCTTTATAAAAATAAATGGCCAAATCATTCCTTAGATCTCTTTGATTAGCTTCCAAAAGTTCCCAAGAATGACTGATTCGATGTAAATTCGCCCGAAAACTTAACTCTAAATACCATCCTATCAAACCATGAACCCGATTATGAACTGTTCAATGATTGAACGACCTGTTCGATAACCAAGACCATAATACCCAAGACACGGACAGGTTATCGTTTCAGCTATACAGCTTACATTTCTATTCTATTAAGATTAATCTCATATATCTTTGATGAACCAATAAGTAGAGCTTAACAATGAACCTAAACCAGCTTGATGATTTGCTTTCCCTTAAGGTTGCTGCCCACACCAGAAATTCAGGGCGGCCTCCGGAATTTTCGACGTTTCACCTTCTGTGGTCAGCTGAACGATTAAACAGCTTGAACAACGCCTAGGAGTTGCACTGCTATCACGAACAACCCGTAACACCAGCCTGACTAAGGCTGACGAAAGGTTTTTAACCGGGTGGGCAGCCTTGGAACATATTCTTGCTGTCTTGGAAGACAGTGGATAGATATGCAGAAAAACCTTCCGGACTTCTTCGTTTAAATTTGCCACGACAAATTTATCCCTACTATACGGCTCCACTCATCACAAGCTTCAAAAAAATATTCTGACATCAACATTGAATATTCATTGAGGATCAACAATCAGATGTTGTTAAAAATGGTTTTGATGCAGGTATTCGCCTATCGACATTTTAACCCAAGATACAGTAGCAATAAAATTACAAGAGCCAGCACGTTATGTAACTGCTACCTTACCCAATCAAGAGCGAAAATAAACAGATTGCACCCATGTAAAACTGATCCGACCCATCCCAACAAAACCAAATGATTCATGAATCTGCACCCTTTAATTTAGGCTTCACAAAACCACTACGGGGGTCAAGAGCTGAAAAATCCATATTGAAAGGACGCAACTCGGGAGCAACTGTAAATCCCCTACCCTCTCTGTGCTGCCTGCTGACCAATTCTCCCTTACGCACAACCAATGTAGTAAATCCCTTGTGATAGTTTCTCAAATTAAGGCCTGCTGTTTGAAACGTTGAAATCGGATAATCATCCGTATCATATCCACGCAGCACAGAGATCCAATGCGAAGTCGGAGCACATCGAAAACAACTATTTGCTCCGCCTGCCATCATTACTGAAACACGATTAATATCAACAATATAATACGAACTACCTTCCTCAATAGGTTTCAATGCCTCAAAATAGGCATCACCCCAACAAAACGGGCAAGCAGTAAACAAGCCATACCGGAGTCCATTCGGCGAAACCTGGCCATAATATCGCTTCATGGCTTCAGTCATTTCAGTTATCAAGCCAGAATGAAATCCATGATCATCCTCAATCATGCAAATAAATGTGGGGGCATAAAGCTCTATTCCTACCCACATAGCCATATTCCGCGCCAAACCCATCGAAACCGGATCAGTTTGCATGAAAAAAAAATCATATTGCTTCTTCAGATCAAGGATAACTTCTTGCATCTGGGGGCGATTCTTGATACTGGAATCATGAACAACAACAGCCGAGCCAGTTCGTTTTGACTCTGCAAGCACACCAGGCAACATTCTGGAAACAAGTGCCGTATCTTCATAGCAACCATAGATTGTCATAAACTCAACAGGCGTAGTCATAATTCCATTCCAAACGGCTCGTTAAGAAACAAACAGACTGCCCTGTCTTTTACAGGGCATACCCAACCCGGCCAAATCAAATCAACACACCCCCATAACTAATTCCAAGTCAGGAAATAAACACTGCTTATAACCTTTATTCTTCGCCCCATATCAAAAAAAATAACGCATCAGCTATTGTTTTCCTTTAAACAAGTTCCATAAAATCAAACCAGGCATTCATTAACTCCATCTCAGCCTCACAAATAAAGTGCTCCTCCAGCAAAGCCTGCCATAAACTCTGAACAATAAAGCTAATGGGCAATGACGATGGGATGACCTGAGCTGCAGACCGTAATACCTGGATGATTTTTTTATTGCCAAGATAACCCGGTATTTCCTCTGAAAAATCCTTCATGAGATTATGCTCATTTCTCACTTGCCTGACTGTTGCAGGACGAAAAACAATATTTTTGTTTTTGATCCAAAGCGCCTGCTGCGCCACAAAGGAACGCCAGATATCCGTCATTCTGAAACTAACATGGCAAGGCAGATACATAAGTGAAAAAGCAGCAGAATAAAACAGCGTATTCTGTGAATTAAACGGCACCCAGCAACCGGCTGCGGGCGAAAAATTACCCGCGTTGCGAAAAGTTACAGGCTGGTTCAGCACCAAACGATAAATCGCATCTACATCTGGATCCTCATCAGCCAGAAACTGGTGCACGGGGCAGTCCATCATAACAGGTTCTATCGATGCATAACCTATCGACTGGATTTCATCTAACGGCAATCCACGTGGCCAGACTATTTCTTGACTAAAATAACGGTATATATTGACCCACTCTGCCCCCTTAACCAAATGCACCGATAGAGTTGAATCAAGGTTTTTTCCAAAGCTGTCATAAGGAAGATTGTCATCATCTGTATCCAGAATCAAGGTGGCTCCATGCATCATGGCGTAAAGATAACCCAAGTTCTTTCGCGCATAATGATTATAAGGCAGATTCCGGGACAACTTTCCGAATAAGCGATGCTGCTCCTGGATCGAAAGATAAATCACATCAGGAACAGACCAGTCCAAAGGTGTTTTAACATCCCCGACAACGAGAACAGACCATCCTTCCCTGGACATTTGAGCAAAAGCCTTAACCGCTGGAGTCGGATGATGAATGCTTGTCAAGACAATCCACTGGCCATTCGACATTGTGTTATCTGAAATCATCAGTTCAATTGTCCAGGTTATCCCGTATCATATGCGGAGGTTCTGCACGCATTCTTTGTAAAAACAACCTCATCCATCCCCGGTTTCGGAACGGTTCAAGCCGGATTCCCGTAGCGTTTTTTATGTGGTTCATTCAAACAACAACATAATATTTTCCATCAATCCGCTTTTCAAATGACACATTCCTTTCAAAAAATCATTTCCTGGTTCTCACACCTTCGATCTCTACCTTGATTGTTACGGTATTCGATAACCCGGCAGGCAAATCAGCCTTCATGCCATAATCTGACCTATGAATAGCCGTAGTCGCCACGAATCCTGTCAAATACCCGCCCCACGGCTTAGGAAGATAAGATACCTCACCTGCACCTATCCTTGTCACATAAAACACAACAGGCCGGGTCACGCCATGCAGGTCCAGGTTACCGTAAAGCTCTCCCGAACGGGTATTGATGGGGACATACTTCGTGCTCTTGAATGCAATATCAGGATATTGGGACATATCAAAGAAATCTTTTCCTAAGAGGTCGTGGTTTCTTGCAGGAAAATCAGTATTGAGACTGGAAACAGGTATCGTCACAGCTACCTTGTCCTTACCCGGATTTGCACTATTAAAAGTATAGGTACCGGCAATCTTGTCAAACCGTCCTGTAAACTCTGTAATTCCAACGTGCCCTATTGTAAAGAATACATTCGAATGCTGTGAATCAACGGTATAAGTGCCATCAGGATTGCCATTAAGCGGCTGATATCGACTCGCTGCCTCGGATATAACTGGTAAACCCAGCATAAGCACGGTAAAAGAAACACCCAGAATAAAACGCATCAGACTTGTCCTCCAGTTTCAGAAATAAATTATCCCAAGACCTGCAATTTACATCCTTTGGATCCGCTTATAAAGTATTGCCTGTTGCAGTGTGGCCGTGTTTGAATCATGAGACCAATAAAGGAACACTTATGCCGGACATTTCATTCAAAATCAATATTCCCCTTAAGCCTTCAGAGGTTGCCCAGGTCTTTTCACAATCCGGGATTCACCGCCCTACAGCAGATCTAGACAGGATCGAACGCATGCTACACCATGCCAATTTAACCTGCTCAGCCTGGGACAAAACCCACCTCATCGGTATCGGACGTGCCCTGACTGATTTTAGCTACTGCTGCTATCTCTCCGATTTGGCAGTGGCGAAAGCCTATCAGCACCAAGGTATTGGACGTAAAATCGTAGAACACATCCAGAGCATAATTGGGGATGAAGTCACGCTGATTCTTCTCTCATCAGTCGAAGCAATGAATTATTATCCCAAAATCGGCTTTTCAGCCATCAATAATGGTTTTATGATTAAACGAAAGAAATAAACCCCAAACCAAACCCGATCAGCATGCGCAAATGCTGAAACAGTTTTGCACTTAAGATTGGCAGGATTCTTACTGATTGACAAATAAGAAGTAACCCATTGGTATGGTTGATGTGTTCTGTTAGCCTTCATAAAATGAGCAAGCCATTCAGATTCTGACAGTCAATCGCCTTAACCTTTTTTAATCACACGAGGCTCACCATGAAATATCATTTATTAGGACGAACAGGGCTTTATGTCTCTGAAATGTGCCTTGGAACAATGACATTTGGAAATCAAGGATTCTGGGAGGTCATGGGCGGCCTTGATCAGGCCTCGGTCACCGAACAGGTTAAGTTCGCCTTTGATAAAGGCATCAACTTTATCGATACAGCCAACGTCTATTCTCTGGGACAATCAGAAATGCGGATAGGTGAAGCCATCAAAACATTGGGCCTGCCTCGTGATGAACTGGTTATCGCCACCAAAGCCACAGGGATCATGAATGAGTTGCCTAATGGCAGGGGACAGTCACGCTACCATCTCATGAATGAAGTGAATGCCAGCCTACGCCGTCTACAACTTGATCATATTGATTTATACCAGTTACATGGTTTTGATCCATTAACACCGCTTGAGGAATCACTTGAAACACTCAATGATCTAGTCCGTTCAGGGAAGATCCGGTACATCGGGGTGTGCAACATGGCCTCATGGCAAATCATGAAAGCCCTGGCTATTTCAGACAGCAGGAACTGGTCCCGTTTCATTAGTGTTCAGGCTTATTATACCCTGGCAGGCCGAGATCTTGAACGCGAGGTTATCCCGCTTATTCAGGATCAATCACTCGGACTCATGGTCTGGAGCCCTCTAGCTGGTGGACTACTCAGCGGAAAATTCAATCAACAAGGAAAAAATCTAGAACAAAGCCGGCGAAACAGTTTTGACTTTCCAATAGTTGACAAAACCCGTGCCTCAAACTGCATTAAAGCCATGCAACCCATTGCTGAACGGCTACAGGCCTCTGTGGCCCAAATCGCCCTGGCCTGGCTTCTGGGCCAGCCTTCAGTTACGTCTGTTATCATTGGCGCAAGAAAACTGTCCCAGCTCAAGGAAAACATTGCTGCCACATCGATTAATCTTTCCGATGAAGACAGGAATACCTTAAACAAGGTCAGCACACTTCCTCCCGAATATCCAGGCTGGATGCTGGAAACACAGGGAAAATACAGGGCAACCCCCCCTTTAAAGGACTAATTCCAGGCCTGCCAGCTTCCTATCGAAGATTCTACAGCCTGTAAACCTCGAACAGGTTCAAGCCAAAATAAATGCCTGCTGCCTCGTTTAATAAAATTTGGGTTAAACCTGCCCTGATTGAATGCTAGAATCATGATGACATGGCTAAAGGAACAATAATGTCTTAAGACAAAACGCGCGCTTTCGTATTGCTTTAGAGTTCCAGTTGATTTATTTCAGAAACAACCTGTTTATATAGCATCATCATATTGTTTATTATTAAGGAAATTATATGGTTGACATGGTGTACTGCAGAGGCTGCGGAAAAGAGCTGCACGTTTCTGCCCCAATCTGTCCAAGCTGTGGTGCGCCACAACCCATAAAAATGTATGGCTATAAAAACCGCTTTATTGCCGCAGCCCTCGCTTTTCTGGTTGGCGGCATGGGAATACACCGGTTCTATCTTGGGCAATGGAGAGGTCTATGGTATCTGCTTTTTTGCTGGACCGGCATTCCTTCAATTGTTGCATTTGTAGAAGGAATTGTCTTTCTCATGACCAACCAATATAGCTGGGATCACCAATTCAACAATAATGATCTGTCTCATCCAGGCGGACTTCTTCTCGCCCTTTTAATCCTAGCCGCCCTGTTTGGCCTGACAGTGTTTATCAGCCTGATTAGCCATGTTTTATTACCGGCAATCCATGTCTTTGTGAGCTCAGGGGGGCAGGCGTCTATCTAGAGCGTGGCCATGCCCTGATTCTTGCCAGACATAAAAACAACCTATTCAATCTGTTATGATACTGTTATGACACACCTTACCCCTTTCTGCCCTGGACTGAAAAAATCAACTCCATCAAAATCCATCCCCACCTTTTTAGGTTGTCATATTTTTGATATAATTAAAAAAACTATTTTAAACCCGGTTCTCCTTAAAAGCCCACTTTACACAAGCCCTCCCTGAGCTTGTCAGGACATTGATGTGACTGACTTATCAAGAAACCTGAAATATATCCGCATGCTGACCCGCATGTGGCCCAGTTATATCATTTTCTGGGGAGGAGCTGTCAGCATTGCTGTGGCTGCTGCCATTCTGGCCCAAGGTGGGGAGTATGCTTATCTGGCAATTCATCGCCTCATCGACATCAGCCCCTATATTCCGCTCATTCTGGCGCCCTGTGGTTTTGCATTATGCGCCTGGCTGACCCGCCAGTATTTTCCTGGAATCCAGGGAAGCGGGATACCCCAGACTATTGCTGCTCTCAAAATTGAAAGCCGAAATGAACGTAAGAACCTCTTATCCTTAAAAATTGCCTTCAGCAAAATGCTGGTTACTCTTCTAGGGCTTTTCGCTGGTGCTTCAATTGGAAGGGAAGGCCCAACCGTTCAAGTCGGTTCTTCCATCATGTATGCCATTGGAAGCCGGATGAACGTCCGTCAACGCACCCTGGAGAAAGCCATGATTCTTGCAGGGGGAGCTGCAGGGATTGCCGCGGCATTCAACACGCCACTGGCCGGGGTGGTATTTGCCATTGAAGAACTTAGCCGGAACTTTGAGGAACGAACCAGCGGCACGGTGATTACTGCCATTATTATTGCCGGTATTACTTCTTTGGCCCTAATGGGCAATTACTCCTATTTTGGCCACACACCAACTGCGTTGGTCGCACCCCGCGACTGGGTTGCAGTCCCTTTATGCGGAATTATTGGCGGATTACTGGGTGGATTATATAGCCGGATCCTTCTGACAGCGGCCAAAGGAATCCGAGGTAAGCTAGGTTACTTCATGCGGGACAAGCCTATCCTGTTTTCTCTTGTCTGTGGCCTCATCATTGGCATCATCGGTATCCTGTCCCACAATACAACTTACTGTACCGGATACAATGAGGCCAAAACCATTGTAGAAGGCAAAGGGATCATGCCGGCCAGTTTCGGCATCCTCAAGATGCTCGCTTCCATAGTTTCATATGTCAGTGGTATCCCAGGCGGGATCTTCTCACCTTCCCTGGCTGTCGGTGCCGGATTTGGTGCAAACCTATCCCAGCTGATTCCATATGCTCCGGCTGCGGCCACTATCCTGTTAGGCATGGCTGCCTATTTTGCCGGTGTCGTGCAGGCGCCAATTACCGTATTTGTCATCGTGACTGAAATGACAGATAACCATAACATGGCCATTCCCCTCATGGCTGTATCCCTTATTGCAACAGCCACTTCTAAGCTTGTATGCAGGGAGCCCATCTATAAAGCCCTCTCTGATCGCTTCGTACAGCAGCAGCAAAAACCAGAACCAACTGATCTGAGCAAGGAAATGGGCTGAGCCTGCCATTGCATTACATCCGGCAGGGTTATCCAAACCTGAACACGTTGCCTGCAAGCTCAATCTCTTTTCATCTTTTTTCTGTTCTTCAACAATTACAATTAATTGAATATCGAAATAATTCCCACTGTTTATTCAAAACAACATTTGTATAAAATTATTTTTCATAATAGAATCTAAAGGTGTTCCGTAATTAAATGAGAGATGGAACATCCCACTACAGATTAGCCCAACGTTCATGCCTGCTTTTTTTAGCCTGATTTTGCCACAATCTCAAATAAAAGCAGGACTGATTCCTTAAAACATCTTGAATAAATTGAATACGTAAATTACAGGAATATATGATTCAAAAGCCGCAAGCCACTTTCAAACAAAAAGCACCCATTAAGCTTATTGACTCAAAGTTAACCCAGCGCTGAGCTTAAGGTTGAACGCCTCAAAAAAATAAGGAGCACACATCAATAGCAGAACCGATCAACCCACATGTCAACCTCTTGATTGATTATGGAAACTACCCGCCTACAGGACAACGAAACCTTTTTTAAAATGCAGCAACAGAACCACACGATTATTCTATTTGGCGAAGTCGTCGTAGATGAATTCCCGGAAAAAAGCCTCCTCGGAGGGGCCCCCTTCAATGTGGCCAGACATTTACGTGCATTTGGGCTTAATCCCATCCTGATTACACGCACAGGAAATGACAAAGCCCGAAAAATGCTCATGAAAAGCATGGAACAGTTTCACCTGGATGTGCGTGGCATACAGTCTGACACACGCTATCCAACCGGTCGGGTCGTCGTTCAGGAGGAAAAACAGGGGCATTCCTTCAATATTCTCCCCAACCAGGCTTATGACCATATTCATGCGGGGCTTGCGCGCCTGGTCAGCTTGTCTGTCCATCCAGAACTGCTTTATTTTGGCACCCTTGCCCAACGCACAAGACCCTCCAGGCGAGCACTTAATCTGCTCACCCACAGCCTTGCAATTCCCAAGATCCTTGATGTGAACTTACGGGCTCCCTGGATTGATCCCCACATCCTTCACCGTTCCTTGCAACAGGCCGACATCCTTAAAATCAATGACGAGGAGCTGGAAGTCACTGCAAAACTCCTGCAGCTTAGACAAGGGCATAACCCTGATCATGCCTATCAGCTGATGCAGCGTTACCCCTTACAGCAGCTCATTGTTACCTGCGGTAAAAATGGGGCATGGCTGCTAAATCAGGATGGAACCGAATGCCATGCTGACCAGACTATCCAAAACAGCTCGATCGTTGATACAGTAGGTGCCGGAGACGGTTTTTCTGCTGCGTTTATCCTGGGCTTACTCTCCAAATGGCCTGCGCCTCTTTCGCTCGCCCGGGCCAACCAGTTTGCCACCTCCATTTGCACCATCCGCGGAGCCATTCCGCCTGATCTTGAATTTTACCTCCCCTTCCTTAAAGAATGGGGCGTAACTTAATGTCTGACTCCTTAAAAAAACAACCCCTCTACATCATGATGCTCAGCCTTCATGGTTTAATACGGGGACATGATCTGGAACTTGGGCGAGACGCAGATACCGGAGGGCAAATCACCTATGTCATAGAACTGGCCCAAGCGCTTGGACGCAGCCCTGATATTGACCGTGTAGATCTGGTCACCCGCCTCGTCGAAGACCCATCCATCTCAAAAGATTACGCGCAGCCTGAAGAGTCTTTAGGCTCCAAGGGCCGTATTATCAGGCTCCCATTCGGACCGAGACGCTATCTTCAGAAAGAACTCTTCTGGAGCCATCTCGATCTCATGGTTGACAAGTGTTTAAACTGGATGCGCGAGCAAGACCGCCTGCCTGATCTCATTCACTCCCATTATGCAGATGCAGGCTATGTAGGCCTTCAGCTTTCGAAGCTTCTGGGTATCCCCCTCGCGCATACAGGACACTCACTGGGGCGATGCAAGAAAGCCCGCCTTATGGCTGCTGGACGTAAAGAGCAGGCCTTGGACAAACAGTTCAATTTCCCAAAAAGAATCGAAGCTGAAGAAGCTGTTTTGGCCGGCGCATCCATTCTGGTCACCAGCACAAGACAGGAGGCTAACGATCAGTATGGGCTTTATGACAATTTCAGACCCAAAATTGCAGCAGTCATCCCTCCAGGAATTGATCTTTCCCGGTTTTCTCCACCACCCAGGGCCTTTACTGCGCACCACGTTCAAGCCATGGTTGACCGCTTTCTTCAAGACCATGAAAAACCGATAATCCTGACCATCTGCAGGCCAGATGCCCGAAAAAACCTTCATCGACTCATTACAGCCTACGGCACCAGCAAGCAGCTGCAGGACATGAGTAATCTTGTCATTATTGCCGGAAACCGCGATAACGTACTCAAAATGGGTGAAGATGAACAGGCCGTGCTGTCCAATCTACTTTTTAGTATTGACGAGCATGATCTGTACGGCAGGGTTGCCATCCCGAAACACCATACAAACGATGATATCCCGGAATTATATCGCCTGGCCGCAAAACGCAGGGGGGTGTTCGTCAATCCTGCTCTCACGGAACCTTTCGGACTAACCCTGATTGAGGCTGCAGCAAGCGGGCTTCCAATCATCGCGACAGAAGATGGAGGACCAACCGATATCATAGCCAATTGCCAGAATGGATTACTGGTAAACCCCATGGATCCAGATGATATTGCCCGCACTCTTTTAATGGCGTTGTCTAATCGCGCCCAATGGAAAAAATGGTCCAAAAATGGTATCAATGGAGTCAAACGACACTACAGTTGGGATGCCCATGTCAAAAAATACCTTAAACAGCTTTATCACACCCTCCGTCGTGAACGAAAACAAATCCGGCGAAACAGTCTCCTGTTCCAGCATCAAGGAGAGTCCGCGCCTCCTTTTAACCAGCACGTTCTGGTATCCGACATTGACAACACCTTACTTGGAGACCGTAAAAGTCTCTCCAGCCTCGTTGAATGGATTAGACAACAAAGCAGGGCCATGGCTTTCGGTATAGCAACAGGTCGCTCTCTTGACAGTGCCCTGCAGACACTTAAAGAGTGGAAAGTACCCACACCCGATCTGCTCATTACATCTGTTGGGAGTGAAATCCATTATGGCAACACTCTTCAGCCCGATTTGAGCTGGAACCATCATATCCGTTTTAAATGGCGCCGATGTGCCATTGAAGAAGCGCTTCAGGGCTTATCAGGGCTTAGGCCCCAGCCAGAGGCGAACCAGCGCGAATTCAAATTAAGCTATTATATGAATCACAATGAACCAGGGTTGATTGAAGAGATTAAAAAAATCCTAAAAAACCTTAACCTGCATGCCAACCTCATTCATTCCCATGGTGAGTTTCTTGATATCCTTCCTGTACGGGCATCCAAGGGGCAGGCCATTCGATACCTGGCCTATAAATGGGGGCTCCCACTCCAGAACTTTCTGGTTTCAGGCGATTCAGGAAATGACACAGAAATGCTAATCGGCGATACACTTGGAATCGTGGTAGGCAACTATAGCCCCGAACTTCACCGTCTCAAAGGCCAGACCCAGATTTATTTTGCCCGGCACCATTATGCTGCCGGGATACTTGAGGGGCTGGCACATTATGGATTCATTGATACAGACAAATACCCCTCACTTCTGGAATATACCCATGATTGAAGATCTCATTCAATTTACCGAACAGCACCGTGACCCGCTGTATGCACTCCTGCGCCGCTATATAGCCGTAGGGCGCCCTTTCATTCTGCATTCTGAACTCATCAAGGAATTCAACCTGATCTCAGAATCTGATGAGAACGCCATATTAAAGGATTCCGTTTTCGAATCCTATGTCCATAATTTTCAGGAAGGAATATTCCATTCCCCCTGGGCATACTTTTCTATCAGGGAACATATTGCCAAATGGCGCTATATTCGCATCCATATCGAACACCTTGTTCCAGAGGAAATCAGCGTATCAGAATTCTTGAGGTTTAAGGAAGCCCAGGTCATTCCAGATGAAGCCACCCATCAAACCCTTGAAATAGATTTTGGTCCATTCAACCGGGATTTTCCCCATCTTCAAGAAACCCGGTCCATTGGACAGGGGGTATCCTTCCTTAACCGCCAGCTATCCAGTCAAATGTTCAACCCCTCCAAGGATCTGGAATCAAAACTGCTCCACTTTCTCGAAGTACATGCCATCAATGGCCAGCCACTCATGCTCCACGAGCATGGCCAGTCAAAAAATGGCACACATCTACGTGAGGCTTTACGGGCAGCAGAAAAAAGACTGTCTGCCCTGGATGACAATCTGCCCTGGGAAGAATTTGCCCATGATCTGCACAAACTGGGATTTGCTCCCGGGTGGGGCAATACCACAGAAAGAGTATTAAGAACAATGGGGCTGCTTTCAGATATCCTGGAAGCACCCTCCCCTGACGCACTGGCTGCATTTCTCGCCTGTGTACCCATGATTTCCCGATTACTCATCGTCTCTCCACATGGCTATTTTGGTCAGGATCACGTTCTGGGCTTGCCCGATACAGGTGGGCAGGTCGTCTACATTCTTGACCAGGTAAGGGCCCTTGAAAAAGAAATGCGTGAGCGTCTTGTCCTGCAAGGAGTGCAGGCAGATCCCAAAATACTCATCCTGACCCGATTGATTCCAGAGGCAGGGGAAACAACCTGTAATCAACGTCTCGAAAAAATTAGCGGATGTGAAAACACCTTTATTCTCCGGGTTCCTTTCCACCAGGAAAATGGTGAAATCATTCCCCACTGGATCTCCCGTTTTGAAATATGGCCCTATCTTGAAACATTTGCTCTGGATGCAGAGCGCGAGGCCCTGTCAGAGCTAGGCGGGCGACCCGATCTCATCATTGGAAACTACTCTGATGGAAATCTGGTGGCCACTCTACTGAGTAAACGTCTTGGAGTCACACAGTGCAATATTGCCCACGCACTGGAAAAAACCAAGTATCTTCATTCAGCCGTATATTGGCAAAAACATGATAGCCAGTATCACTTTTCCTGCCAGTACACGGCAGATCTCATCGCCATGAATTCTGCCGATTTCATCATCACTAGCACCTATCAGGAAATTGCCGGAACCGAAACCAGTATCGGTCAATATGAAAGCTATCGATCCTATACCATGCCAGGACTTTATCGGGTTATCAATGGTATCAACCTGTTTGATCCAAAATTTAACATTGTCTCACCTGGAGTAGATGAAAAAACCTATTTTCCCTATACCGATTCCTCCCAAAGAATGAACTCTCTCACACCTGAAATTGAATCCCTGCTCTATGGTTCTGAGCCCAACCCCTCTATTCGGGGAAAGCTGGCAGATCAGGATAAACCCATTATTTTCATGATGGCCAGACTGGATCATGTCAAAAACATGACGGGTTTTGTCCGATGGTATGCCACCTCAGAGCAACTAAGAAACCTTGCGAACCTCGTTGTGGTAGGTGGCTATATCCAGCCTGAAGAATCAAAGGATCATGAAGAGCGGGATCAAATCAACCACATGCATGAACTAATGAACCAGTTTAACCTTGATGGCCAGATGCGCTGGCTAGGCATGCGACTGGATAAAAACCTGGCCGGTGAGCTATACCGTACAATAGCTGACAAACGTGGCATATTTGTCCAGCCTGCCTTATTTGAGGCTTTTGGCTTAACTATCCTTGAAGCAATGTCATGTGGATTGCCCACATTTGCCACCCGATATGGGGGGCCTCTTGAAATCATACAGGACAAAAAATCCGGATTCCATATTGACCCTTCTGACGCAGAAACCAGCATCAAAACCATCATAAATTTCCTGGAGCGCTCTACAAGTCATCCTGAAGAGTGGGAGCAAATTTCCAAAGGAGCGCTTGCCAGAATCAAGTCGCGCTATACCTGGAGCCTTTATGCCGAACGAATGATGACCCTTTCAAGAATTTATGGTTTCTGGAAATTTGTAAGCGGACTGGAACGGGAGGAAACCATTCGTTATCTCGACATGTTTCACCATCTGCAACTGCGTCCATTAACGACCGCCATGGCACAACACCAGTCCTGAAAAAAAGAGTATTGCAGAACAGGAAGCGGTGTCATTCAGGCTTTTCGCGAACGACACCGCCTTTTTCCCCTAATTCCAAAGGGGTCTTCCCCTTGCTTTTTGCCTGTCAAACAGCGACGAACCGCTTCCTTTTCCCCGGATTCAGGAATTCCCTGCCGGAGGAAGGCTTAAATGGTTGGTTACCCGCTTCCATACCTTTTCCGGGGCAGGGGGTAGATGATCCATATTCTTAAGGAACAAGGCCAAGGTCCAAATCTGCTGCTTGGTCAAGGTATAGCGAAATGAGGGCATGGCTGTAAGACGGATACCATGATATACCTTCCAGAAGGTCACTCCGGGGGGATCATCTTCCACACCGGCAGAAGCCAGTTGTGGCGGTTTCTGGTATAACCCCCTGGCAATATTCGAGGCAGCCGGATTACCTTGCGCCGTGCCATGGCAGATGGCACAGTTTTGCTGAAAGAGCTGAATGCCAGCAATCAGGTTGCTATCTGTCAGGGGGACCGGATCTGGTACTTTGGGAGACTCCCGCTTCAGGGTTGCCCTGAGTGAGGTTTTTGCCATCCAGTACTCAAGCTTGCTCGGCGTAGCATCTGCATTAGCCGGAATATAGCCACTAATCACCAAAAGATATCCACCAATCAGCAACACTAACAGGGTAGCCCCCACTCCCAATGCAAAGCCCTTTTTCATGCTTTCCTCCTTAAAATCGAACAAGACTTTTATTATGCACCCTAGAATTTTTCCATATCAACTTACAGGCAGCTCACCCAACCAAGCAGACCAGAGTCTTTTCAAAATCCTAAAACATAAAAATTATGCTCAACCAAGCTGAAGCGAATCTTAAGAAACCGCAAAATTTACGCAACTGTTAAAAAGTATCAGAACACCTCAACCTGACTCTTCTTAAATCCATCCAATTCAGCCAGAATACTCCATTGCCAAACAAAACCAACCTATCATTATTTCTTGGCGTCTACAACATGCGTTTACTATTGATCGAAGATGATAACTTGCTAGGAAATGGCATTGAAGCAGGCCTCAGGCATGCCGGCTTTGCCCTGGACTGGGCAAAGGATGGACGAGAAGCTCAGCTGGCCCTGAAAGCGACTCCTTATGAATTACTCATTCTGGACATTGGCCTTCCCATCCTCAATGGCCTGGATATCTTGCGCCATTTTCGCAAAGAAGGGCATCACACTCCTGTACTGTTACTCACCGCACGCGATTCCATTCAAGATCGTGTCGCCGGATTTGATGCCGGCGCAGACGATTACCTGCTCAAACCTTTTGATCTGGCTGAACTAATCGCCCGGATTCATGCCCTCATCAGACGGTCTCACGGCAGAAGCACTCCCTTAATTCAATATCAGGATCTCGTTTTTGATCTCAAAAACCATCAAACCCGAAGAGGACAGGACATCATAAACTTGTCACAGAAGGAATGTGCCATTCTGGAGGCCCTGCTGAATCATTGCGGTACCGCCCTATCCAGGGCCCGGCTTGAAGACAGCCTGTATGGATGGAATGAGGAAGTAGAGAGCAATGCGGTTGAAGTGCACATCCACAACCTTCGCCGAAAACTTGGTAGCAGTCTCATCAGGACTGTAAGAGGTGTTGGCTATCTCATACGAAAATCTAATACATGAAATACTTTTCCATCAAGCGCCGGCTCATCCTGTTAATTCTAGGCAGCACGCTCCTGGTTTGGCTAGTCGCCCTGCTTTTGAGTTTCTTCGGTGCAAGACAGGAGATTAACCAGCTCGTGGATGTGCAGCTCGAACAGAGCGCACAAACCCTGGCTTTGCTGGATCTACACAAACTCACGGCCCTCGCCCACACAACCGAACGAATTCATGCCCAAAAGGACAAGGATAGGGACAATGATGATCTCAACATGGAATTTCAGGTCTGGACAGATTCTGGCAGACTCATAACCCATAGCCCGAGTACTCCTAAATTCGCTTATCACCCCCAGGATGGCTACCAGACCATCCGGGTTCATTCCGTTTATTGGCGCACGTACGCACGACATGATATCAACCATGCCTATCAAATCCGGCTATTCGAGAGCATTCATTCACGTAACAACCTTATCAATTCGGGTGCATGGCATATTGCGCAGTTCATGCTCATCGTCCTGCCCCTCTCAATATGGCTTATCTGGCTCAGTGTCGAAAAAGGCCTCCTGCCACTTCAAAACATTTCAGGCATGCTTACGAGCCGGAACGCCCAAAACATGGAACCCATCAATCCAGACAAAATTCCTGCAGAAGCCGTGGAACTGGTTCATTCCATCAACCGCCTGCTCGAACGTCTCAAACAGTCCATTCTGCATGAACGGGCCTTTACTGCAGATGCAGCGCATGAATTACGTCACCCTCTTGCTGCCATCAAAATACAGGCAGAAGTCGCTTTGACCTGTACGCACCCCGCCCAGCTTGAAACAACCATCCACCAGATTATAAACGGCGTTAACCGACTCTCACACCTCGTCCACCAGATGCTTCTTCTGGCACGACTTGACCAATCCAGCCAGATAGTTGCCGAGCCTGTTAATCTGAGTCAAATCGTGACAGGATGTAGCAGCATGCTCGCCGATCGAGCCCTTTCTAAAAATATTTCCCTTGAAGTCCAGGCCAAAGCCGATATATGGATACTCGGCCATGCGCCATTGCTGTCTATCTTGGTGGACAATCTGATTGACAATGCCATTAAATATGGCAGGAAGAACGGGCATGTTCTTCTAAATGTGCTGATAGAATCCAATAAAGCCCTTATGTCGATCGAAGATGATGGGCCAGGAGTATCGACTCAGGAATACCAAAGACTAACAGACCGGTTCTATCGATCAACCCATCACCCGGATGTAGAAGGCAGTGGCCTGGGACTATCCATTGTCAGCAAGATTGTCAAAATACATCATGGCATGCTTGAGATTCATTCAGGTCATCAGGGTCAAGGGCTTAAAATCAATATTTTCCTTGAGGCCTATAATCCTGCCAAGGACTGATAACGGAAAGGAACATCCTGTAAAATCGGGTTTTTGCTCTTGCTGTACCTTTTCCAGGTTACTGGCTCCTTCTGGTGATTTGCCGCCGGCGCATAGACTCAACCGTAAACTCCTCCAACTCAGGATCCAATGCATTCCGGGCTGAAACCATACCTACAATCTGGCCATTCTCCAAGACTGGCAGATGGCGAAACCCATTCTCATGCATCAGGACAAGAGCATAACCGAACAAGTCATCCGGGCTCACTGTCATGGGTGAATGGGTCATCACATCAGCTAAACAGGTTGTTTTTACATCGAGGCCCCTGGCTACTACCCGAAATACAAGATCCCGTTCTGTAAAAATCCCTACCAGTTCCTGCTGTTCAACAATCAGCACTGCGCCAACCCCCCTTCTGGACATCATTATTGCCGCCTGATCAACAGTTGTACCCAGACAGGCAATCAGTATCTTTTTTTGCTCCATAACATACCTTATACGTTGTCCAAACATGATTGCCCCTACAGTTACACATGCATCAAAGGATGCATTATGGTAAAAGGTCTTTAATCTGCGTGGTTTGACCTGCATCAAACATCAAATGATAATTGCAGCAGTTTAAAATTTTCAGGCCAAAACCCGGATCTGGCAAAAGTCCGGACGAGATCGCACCAAGCCAGAACAAGTGCCAGGCTATTCTTTAATATAGGATGTTTTTTGATTATGGAGCCAATTCATGCTAAAACGGAACTATAATGACTTTAATCATGAAGTTAATCTTGAACAGACAGGCCTGGCCGCCATTCGGACATGGAAATAAATGATATTCAGTCAATTCTGGCAACTGGCCATTATAAAAGCTCAACTTTTTTAAACCGCAGGCTCAAAAAATCCTGACAACATCCATAACAATTACCATGAAATCAAACCACTACCTGCCTGGAAACCACAACTTTTAAAATAAGGTACAACAACAAGATGGCCACCAACATAACCGAGGACTGGGAAAAACGCGAAACTGCCACAGAACTGGCTGATATTATCCATGTATCTCAGGAAATGGGTCAAAGACTGGCACTGGAAGTTACCCCCGATCTGTACGGGGATGTCCAGGATCTTAACCACTTACTACAGGAAGCCTACTTCAAGGCCACTTCCATTCGCCGGAAACTAGAGCCACAATAGAACCTGCAGGACACGGCGCAAGACGGACCCGCTTCTAATCAGGCATATTTTCTGTAAAGGCATCAGTCATGGGGTTGGAACTTTATATTGGAAATAAAAACTATTCTTCCTGGTCCTTAAGGGCCTGGATACTTCTAAAGCATCTGAATCTTTCCTTTACAGAACACCCGGTTTCAGTTGCAGGACGTGAGTACAACCCTGAACTGAAACCGATTTCTGGAAACGCACGGGTGCCTTGCCTGCATGTTGAAGGTTTTCAAATCTGGGAGAGTCTTGCCATTGCTGAATATCTTGCTGAGCAATATCCGGCATTATGGCCTGAAAACGCCTTGGCCCGAGCGCGGGCAAGAAGTATTTCTGCAGAAATGCATGCAGGATTCATGAACCTGCGCAAAGCCATGCCAATGAACCTGAAACTCAAGCTGAAGGGAAAGCCAGCAGATCCGGCCGTTCAAAGAGATATCAACCGAATCAGCGAGATCTGGACTGAAGCGCGGGAGCTATTTTCAAATAATAGCGGACCCTATCTTTTTGGCCGTTTCTGCATTGCCGATGCCATGTTTTCACCAATTGTCTGGCGCTTCCATATTTACAATGTCAGGTTACCTCCAACCGCTTCTGCCTATATGGAAGTCATGCTCAACCACGAAGCCATGAAGGAATGGCACGATGCAGCCATCAAAGAAACCGAAGCTCACGCCCATTACGACAGCCTGGCCGAAGAATACGGTGGAAGCCGCTAAACCTGGCGGCCCGTCCAGCTAATCTTTCAGTTCGACATGGGCGGCAGGGGTCAGCTTTTTCTGCAGGTGATCGCGCAAAAACTGGATAAAAACCTTCAACGGAGCCGAGTATTGACGATTGGCATAATAAAGATACCAACTGTCATAAGTAGGTGACCAATCTGTTAACATTGGAACCAGCCTGCCTTGTGCAATATCTTCACTTACGTAGGCCTCAGCCATATAGCCTATTCCGATCCCGTCTCGAACCGCATCAACCATCAAATCAACATGATTGACAATCAGGGGCCCTTTTACACCAACTTCGATTTTTTTCTTGTTCTTTTCAAAACTCCAGGGTAAAACCTGCTGATTTCCAAGCCGAAAACGGATACAGGAGTGATGCTGCAAATCCTGGGGAACCCTGGGAACGCCATGTTTTTCAAGATAGCATGGCGAAGCCATGGCAACAATACGGGAAGGAATGCTGGCCCGGACCATGACCATATCCTGAGCAATGAGCCTGCCATAACGAATCCCTGCATCAAACCGTCCCTTTACAATATCTGCATTGACGTTATCAACTACAATATCCAGACTGATGGCAGGATATGACAACAAAAAGGATTTCAGGATAGGTGCCACAATCATTTGAGCAGGAATAGATGAAATGCTCAAACGCAAAGTACCCATCGGGGCATCACGAAAATCATTAATCGACTCGACAGCACTCTGGAGATCCTCGAAAGCAGGACGGATTTTACCCAAAAGATGTTCGCCTGCCTCAGTCAGGGACACGCTACGTGTCGTTCGATGAAGCAAACGAACACCAAGCTTTTCTTCCAAAGACCGTATGGTCTGACTCAATGTGGAAGGTGCAAGCCCCAGAAAAGCAGATGCACGCGCAAAATTCCCCTGCTCGGCAATTTCGATAAAGGCACGTAACTGGGCAAATTCAGATCCCCTCATTTTTTATCCTCGTCATTTCATATGCGCATTAAAAGGAATCCATTCAAGATTGGCTGGTAAAAATAAATTATGACATCAATCGATTATTCATTTTTATAAAATAATGTATATATATTATTAGGTATTATCATCGCAATATGACTCCATTACAATTCAGCTTCATCTACTCCTGATCCCATGTGAGAACTTCATCCATGAGCACGTCCTCCAACAACAGAAACCTATTCCGCCAGTATCTCTTTATTGGGGGAGCCGTGATCTTTGTCATTCTTGTCGCAATCTTTTATTTTACCGGTGGGCGGGTCATGTCAACAGATGATGCCTATATCCAGGCTGCCCGGGTCAACATCAGCAGTGATATTGGTGGGCGCGTCGCGAAACTTTTCGTACACGATAATGAAACCGTACATCGGGGTGAACCTCTTTTTGAACTGGATAATCGCAAGCAGGTCATCGCCATCCAGTATGCCAAAGCCCGGCTCGCCGAAGCCCGCTTACGGATTGAAGCATTAAAATCCACCTATCTGCAGCGCAAAGCCCAGACTCTTGCAGCACTGGCAAAGCTCAACTATCAAACACATGAATTCAACCGACAGATGAGACTGGAAAGCCGGGGTATCTCATCCCGTGCAAAACTCGATCTTGCCAGGCAGGCCTTGGCCAGTGCCCGGCAAAAACTTGAAGCCGCCAAACAATCCGAAAAAAATGTTCAAACCCTTCTGGACAACAATCCAGACATCCCTGTTGAGAACCACCCAGCTGTCCAGCAGGCCCAAGCCCGGCTCGAGCAGGCGAAACTTGACTTGTCACACACCCTCATCAAGGCTCCAATGAGTGGGATCGTCTCCAAGGTAGACACCTTGCAGCCCGGGGATCACATCGAAGCTGCCTCCCCTGTCTTTTCGCTCACTGCCACGCAACACGCCTGGATAGAAGCCAACTTCAAGGAAACCGAGTTAACTTACATGCGCCCTGGACAAAAAGCCACAATTGATATCGATGCCTATCCAGAGCACACCTTTCATGGAACTGTTCAAAGTTTAAGCTCTGGAACCGGATCAAGCTTTTCGCTTCTGCCTCCAGAAAACGCTACTGGCAACTGGGTCAAGGTTGTCCAGCGGCTTCCCGTTCGAATCAGCATTGATGATGCCGGGCCCAGTTGGCCCCTGCATTCTGGATTAAGCGTCGTAGTGAATGTTGATACCCACCATAGTCGACTGGATAATTTCTGGAAATGAGTGAACACACTCCCATTGAAAAAGCTGGTGAAGAGCCTGAAAAAGGACTGGGGCTTCCTCATTCCAATCATGCAAGCCTGAATGCATCAGGGCTAAACCGGTCCCTGATCACCTTTTCCATCATGGCGGCTACCATCATGCAAGCCCTGGATACCACCATCGCCAACGTCGCGTTGCCGAGGATGCAAGGAAGCCTGTCTGCAACCCAGGATCAAATGGGTTGGGTCCTGACGTCTTACATCATAGCAGCGGCTATCATGATTCCACTGACAGGCTGGCTTGCTGGCCGCTTCGGCCGAAAAAAAATTTTCATGCTCTCGGTTATCGGGTTCACCCTCACCTCTGCACTATGTGGCCTCTCAACCACTCTTGCCGAGATTGTCCTGTTCCGGTTTTTACAGGGCATATCCGGGGCTGCGCTAGTCCCCCTGTCGCAGGCTGTCCTATTTGATATCAACCCACCAGAAAACCACGGCAAAGCAATGGCAGTCTGGGGCGTTGGAGTCACCCTTGGCCCTGTTCTTGGTCCACTTCTTGGAGGGTGGCTGACCCAGAACTACAGTTGGCACTGGGTCTTCTTTATCAATGTCCCTATCGGTATAGTCGCCCTTCTCGGGCTATCTACATCCATGCCGGAAACTGAAAAGAAGCACACCAGCTTTGATTTTTTTGGATTTATCACCTTAAGTCTTTGTATAGGCGCCTTGCAGCTTTTCCTGGACCGTGGGGAACTCAAGGACTGGTTTAGTTCGACCGAAATTATCATTGAAGCGATGGTGGCAGGTCTGGCACTATATTATTTCCTGGCCCACTCCCTGACTCACCCTCACCCCTTTTTTAATCCAGCCTTGTTTGCAGATCGTAACTTTGTCACAGCCAATATCTTTATTTTCCTGATAGGGGTTGTTTTATTCGCCACTTTGGCTCTTATCCCTCCCATGCTACAAAACGAAATGGGCTATCCCGTCATGATAAGCGGACTAGTCACTGCACCGCGAGGTGCAGGAACCATGATAGGCATGATAGTCGTCGGCAGATTGATCGGGAGAATTGATTCCCGGCTCATCATGGCTACAGGTCTAGGCCTCACCGCTTTTTCCCTTTGGCAAATGACGGGATTTGACCTGCTCATGAATGAAAAACTCATCGTTGTTTCAGGTATTATCCAGGGGTTTGGCGTTGGTCTAGCTTACGTGCCCCTGTCCACCTTTGCATTTGGTACGCTACCCATTTCCTTTCGAAATGAAGGCACGGCATTCTTCAATCTCCAGCGCAACCTCGGAAGCGCCATTGGAATTTCCGCTGTCGAAACACTTCTGACCCGGAATACACAAATCGCACATGCTAGTCTTGCCGAACACATTACTTCCTATAATCTTGGAAATCCGGCTTTTATGGCCAGCCATATTCATCCAACAACCCTTACAGGGCTCCTATCCCTGAATCATCTTATTACCAGCCAGGCAGCCATGATCGCCTATCTTGATGACTACAAGCTAATGATGGTTCTCACAATAGCCGTCATTCCCCTTCTCTTCCTGATGCGACCTCCCACCCGGTCCCATAGTACAAATGAAATGGCGGTAATGGAATGAAAACAAGGCAACCTTATCTGGCTTTCAGCCTGCTGGCCCTACTTTCAGCCTGCAGTACCGGCTTGCACATCAATACCCCACCTCTGCCGCACACCCAAAACTATCTTTCAAAGAAAGACGCCATCCCACTCCACCAGCAAATGGAACTGGGGAAACAGATCGATGCCAGTTGGTGGCGCCTTTTTGGGTCAGGCACACTTGACCACCTCATTCAACAATCCCTTAAGACCAATTACACGCTGGCTTCTGCCAGGAATACCCTCATGCAAGCCAGGGAAGCTGTCAAAGCAGAACAAGGAATAGCGTACCCGCAGGTTTCACTAGGTTTTCTCGCAGGACGTCAGAAATATGGTGCAGCCATGTTTGGACCAAGCAACTTTAATATCCCTCCTTTTAACTATTATGAAGCAGGGCCATCTATGACCTGGACACCTGATCTGTTCGGGGAAGACCACTATAAAATAGCTCGAGAACAAGCTTTCGCCCGCTATCAACTGCATCAGCTTAAAGCCCTTGATCTGGCTGTGGCTGGCAACACCCTTTCAACAGCCATTGATTTGGCTTGTGCCCATACCGAAATTGCAGTTCTCAAAAAAATGAAAACTGGTGACAAAGAAACATTGGCCCTCATTCGCCAGGCCTATCATAATGGTTCTGCAACGCGGCTGGATATCCTTTCAGCCCGTAACCGGCTGATTAACGACCAGGCCCTGCTTCCACCCATTGAACAGCGTCTTAGCCTTGATCGTCATATGCTTTCGATTCTGGCAGGGACCCCCCCCTCCAGATGGGTCCCTATCAAACTGGATCTGCATAATATTAAACTTCCAAAAGCCTTGCCTGTAAGCCTTCCTTCAAAATTAATCAGAACACGGCCTGATATTCTCGCAGCCCAAGACAGCCTGGATGCGGCAGGAGCAACCCTGGGCATTGCTTCGGCCCGTCTTTACCCGCAGATCACCTTGACTGCAGACATGATGCAAGAAGCCCTGACTCCTGCCGGATTATTCAAGGGAGCCAGTTCTGCCTGGTCACTTGCAGCTGGACTAAGTGCACCCATTTTTAATGGGGGAACGCTTCACGCTGAAAAAAGAGAAGCCGAGGATGCTTATCAGGCTGCCCTAGCCCAATATCAGCAGACTATCCTGTTTGCTTTCAAACAGGTTGCTGACAATCTCACGGCATTAGCCCATGATGAAGAGGAAACAGTACTAATGAATCAAGCTCTACAAATGGCCAAGACCTCAGTACGGCTTGCAATGGTGAACTATCAGGCAGGTGCGAGCGGGTTACTTAACCTTCAGAAAAAACAACGCGTTCTCAATCAGGCCCGATTAAACCAGATTCGAAGCATCAACCAGCAAGACCTCGACTGTATTCGATTATTTGTTTCTCTGGGAGCGGGGAAAGACTAACCCGGGAGGTTATGAATCGCTCGTGTCTATATCAAAGTCACCCAGCCCCAGGCGGCTTCACACAACTTCTGCTTTTACATTACGCATTCAGGAAGTTCAGATTCTGGAAATCCAGATAAGTCCCGTTTTTATTCCACCTCATCTATTTTCACGAAGCAAGGCTCCTGCCAGTATCAATAACCCTCCAATAAGTAACATGGCCCACCCCCAATCAAGCTCAATCGAGTGGCTTGCCACATGGGCCAACTCCCGCAGAAAACCGGAATCTGAATGTCCCGACATACGTTCCTTTAAATGAGAAATATACAATTGTTCCCGAATAAACAGATCAAGGATAACACCCAATATGGCCAGCCCCATTAAACCCATACCCAGATATCGCCTCATAACAGAAAAAAGAAGGGCTATTACGGCTAAAACCAGAATAATCGCCCCCATGCTTCTGCCATTCTCGAAAGCACTTACTGTTCCAGTCAATGGGGTGGAAACAAAAGGACAGAACACGCCTATAAGGGTTATTACAGAACCAATTAGTCCAAGCATCTGTTTTAAGTTCAATTCACTATCCTCTGAAATCATATCAATCACCAATAAACCCAATCTCTCGCTCCCACCGCCTGGATTGTCACATCAGATTATACCCCGTGCCCTTATCTGTCCTGAAGACAAAACGACTACACATGCGCCACCAATATTTTTATCTATCTCATTACCTTCTTACCAACTTACCAATAAAATGTAAAACCTGTTCAATTCAATCCATTTCAGGCCAAACAAATCACACTATTGCCAAGGCCTTCAAACGAAGGCAATCTTTCGTTAGGATTAGTTGCTTTTTTAAGCCCAGGACCCAAAGATTCAGCCGGTGTTAAAGTTGCGATTTATAACAGGCAAAAAAGTAAAAGGGCTATTTTCATGAACATTCTGCTTGCCGAAAAAAGTTTATTCGCTATAGTGAGATATTAAGCCTTTTAAAAAACCCAAACAAAAAAGGTATTGGCCTTTGGATTTAACATGGCAGGCTTTTAAAATAGCCTTATTGGCACTACTTGCCACCACACTGATCACTAACGTGTTCTTATTTTCTGATTTTGCACCATGATGAAATTAAGAACACGCTTCTTATTGCTCATGTCCCTTATTTTCCTGTGCTTCATGCTTCTGACATGGTACTTATCTTTACGCTGGATGAACCAGGTTAACTTTGCCTGGGGACAGCAGTTTTCCGAACGCCAGGTCATTTTTGACAAATACCGGATCCTGCTTCCCCTGCTTCCTGAAATTGCTCTTGCCCGAAAAATGGCCTCTGACCCAGCTATCATCAATATGGCACTTCATGAAAACAATACCGTAATCAGGGAAGCTGGCTTAACTACACTGGAAAATTACCGCCTTCATTTTAAATCCCATGATTATTTTGCGGCCATGGCCAACTCTGGCGACTATTATTTCAATAACCGGGAGAATCAATACAAGGGCAAGCAGTTACGCTATGTCCTGTCACCGAACAATTCACATGACAGATGGTTCTATGCCACAATTAAAGATAATAAAATCTTTCAAATCAACATCAATCCAGATGTTCATCTCAACGTCACCAAAGTCTGGATCAACGTTTTAATCAGGCATGACAAAAAGGTTCTGGGTATTGTCGGAACAGGAATCAACCTGAAACACTTCCTTAAAGAAAGCGTAAGTGTGTCAAAACATGGCATACACAACCTAATCATCGATAAAAGCATGTCTATCCAGCTTGATACGGATCCCACCCTCATTGATTACATGAGTGTAGCCAAGCGGCCTGACCAACACATTAAAGTCGCTATCCTTCTCAAGAAGGAGAAGGATATCACCCGGTTACAGCAGGCTATGGACTATCTTAAAATCCATCCCCATGACATCAGAACATTCTGGGTTGATTATGCTGGAACCAGACATCTTCTCGGCGTAGCCTATCTACCCGAAATTGGCTGGTATGATCTTACATTCATGGACGTCAAGAATGTACTGCTGATTGAACATAATCTATTCATGCCTCTTTCACTAGGCGCACTTTTCCTGGTAGCGCTTATCATTATGGGACTAGCCTTGCGTCAGTGGATCATTCGTCCTATTGTGACCCTTCAGGCATCCAGTGACAGTATCAGGGAAGGCAACCTGGATTTTGAACCACCCCTGGTTGGCCAAGGCGAAATCCGTCAACTGGCGGAATCCTTTTCCAGTATGGCCAAACATATACGTGACACCAACCATGAACTCGAAAACAAAGTAATCGAACGCACTGCTGAACTAACCCATCTGACTGAAATTGATCCGTTAACCGGACTGCTTAACCGGCGAGGAATGACCGATCGTCTTGAAAAAGAAATCCCCCGCCATGTGCGAACGGGACATTCCTTTGGACTGTTGCTGCTTGATATCGATTATTTCAAACGGATTAACGATACTCTAGGACACGCTGCAGGCGATTTGGCCCTATGCGAAATAGCCAAGGTCATTCTAACTCTTATACGCGACTATGATTATGCTGCCCGTTGGGGTGGAGATGAATTCCTGATCCTGTTACCAAATTATGGCAAAGAAAACTTGCTGGCCATCAGCAACAGGATTCATGATGGAATTAACCAAAAACCCATTGAAACTCCCATAGAGCCTTTTTTCATTACAGCTAGTATTGGTGCACATTATTCCAATGGAGATGAAAGCCTGGACGAGGTTCTTCAAAAAGCCGATGAAGCCTTGTATATAGCAAAAAAAACAGGACGAAACCAAGTATACATGTCCAACCACCCCAATCCTTCAAAGCCAGAAAATATATAGCCTTCAAAATCCGGGCGGGCTCATTCCAAAAAATTCCCCAAGCAGCCTATCTGCCAACTCAATTCCATCACAAACCTGGTTTGCTTTGTTCCCTCCCAGAACACAGACTCTGTTGCCTCCTGTCATGAGGAACACAACCTGACAACATGATATACCCTACTGCACCCAAAGTAATAATGCCCCTGACGGGAGTGATTTCTCTCAGGGCCGGATAATCCTTCCGCACTGCTTGCAACGGGGAAGCCTGTCCAGAATCAGCGCGCACTGGCTGATGAGGCATTGATAATCGACATCAGACAGTTTTTCGGAGACAGCCATGGCATGTACGGCCGTCCACGCATTCATCCTGATCTGCGTGAGGCTGGCACACGCTGTGGTGTACAACGGGTAGCGCGGTTGATGCGCCAGATACAGATTAAACCGGTTCGCGGGTATAAGCGGCCTCGTCACAAAGCAGGCAAGCCTGCCGTTGCAGCGCCCGGCTGGAGCAGCAAGTTACCTTTACGGCGCCTGACGTGCATGGGGCGCTACCGATAGTACGTATATACGCCCCTGTGAAGGTTTTGGCCTATCTAGCGGTCGTGATTGATCTTTATTCTCACAAGGAAAGGAGTTTTTCCTTACCGGCCTGCCAGTAGCGAAGCGCCAATACTTGGGCCATCCAGATAGACCCAGAGATACAGCCCGTCATCCTCATGAAGCTTACGTATGCCGGCTCCCTTGCTTGTAGCGTTCTTGCATTCAACAGCAGATAACAGGTTGGTTGGCATCGTAGTAATATTCTTATCACTGAAATTACCACGAAAATACCACTGATACAGTAGGGTTTTATCAGATACTCTTGGACATTTACTATTTCTATTACTATGTATTTATTAGTATTTTATGGATATATTGGACATTACTGGATGCCAAACTGGCGGAGAGGGTGGGATTCGAACCCACGGTACAGGTAACCGTACACTTGATTTCGAGTCAAGCCCGTTCGACCACTCCGGCACCTCTCCCTATTTTTGGCATTATAACAGCCACAACCCTACCTTAATAGCCAAATTCCACTAAGCCCAAAATGAGCTCTATATTAAACCTGGGTTATCTTTTTCAAACCACCCATATAACGGTACAAAACAGCAGGAATCGAAATGGACCCATCTTCATTCTGATAATTTTCCAGAATTGCAACCAATGTTCTACCAACAGCAAGCGCAGACCCATTCAAGGTATGTAATAACTCAGGCTTCCCACGGCTATTGCGTAATCTTGCCTGCATCCTTCTAGCCTGAAACGATTCAAAATTACTGCAAGAGGAAATCTCACGATAAGCTCCCTGCGCTGGAAGCCAAACTTCTATATCATAGGTTTTAGCAGCAGAAAACCCCATATCACCGGTACATAAGGCCATTACACGATAAGGCAATTCGAGTCTTTGCAAAATGGATTCCGCATTCTTGAGCAGCTCCTCCAAAGCTTCATAGGATTGTTCCGGATGAACGAACTGAACCAGTTCCACCTTATCAAACTGATGCTGTCGAATCATCCCACGGGTATCTCGCCCAGCAGCCCCAGCCTCTCTTCGAAAACAAGGCGTATGCGCTACATATTTAAGTGGTAGCAAATCCTGAGGAATAATTTCATCCCTGAGCATATTGGTTACAGGAACTTCAGCAGTAGGGATTAAGTACAGGTTATCTTCCGGGGCAAAAAACAAATCTTCAGCAAATTTAGGCAACTGCCCTGTACCACGCATACTGTCTGAATTAACCAGATAAGGCACATATAACTCTGTATAGCCGTGCTCAGCCGTATGAATATCAAGCATGAATTGCGCCAGAGCACGATGCAATTTTGCTATCTGGGATTTCAATACAACAAAGCGGGAACCGGACAGTTTGGCTGATGAAGCAAAATCAATTTGGGATAAGCCTTCTCCCAAAAAAACGTGATCCTGAACTGCAAACTCAAAAATCCGAGGCTCTCCTACTCGCCTTATTTCAATATTATCAGCTTCACTACACCCAGCCGGAACACTCTCATGGGGTAAATTCGGCACAGTCAACATAAAATCCTGCATCTGCTTCTGGATATCTTTCAATTCGATTTCCAGCGCATCAAGCCTTTCCGCTAACCCCCCAACTTCGGCCATAGAATAAGAAACATCTTCTCCTTTTGCCTTCAGCTGACCAATCTGTCGAGCAAGCGCATTCCGCTTGGCCTGCAGCTCCTCCGTTTCTAGCTGAACCCTGCGCCGAGACGAGTCCAGTTTTTCGAAAGCCAAAACATCAAGCGTGTACCCTCTGAAAGCAAGCCGCTTTTGTACTTCCGGCAAATTATTCCTCAATTGCTGGATATCTAGCATCAATCCATCTTCCATCAAAAATTAATAGCATGGGATTATACGCATATTATGCTGCCCATTCAGTAATCACCCATTGCAATTTCAAACGAACACGCTGGACAGGGGACACCGAACAATCCAGTCGCAGTCTGTGCTTCCTGGATAATAACTACGCCAGGCCAACTTTTTACCCTGTCTGAATAATGCCTCATTCAGACAATCCCATGTGTTCCACGTATCATTTAAAAACAGAATAAATCAGATTACACGGCACTGATTTTCATTTTAGTGGATCTGGATTAATCTTTTCATTTCTAGCAGCTTCATCCAAAGACAGTAATAAAGCGAGTTTTTCTGCAATTCTAACTTCCATGCCACGCTGTACTGGCCGATACCAGCAAGGCTCGTTCATGCCGTCCGGTAAATACCGCTCGCCAGCAGAATAGGCATAAGGTTCCTCATCATGGGGATAACGATAAAATTTACCATGACCTAATTCCTTCGTTAGCCTGGTAGGAGCATTACGTAAATGAACGGGCACAGGTCGTGACTGATCCTGACCAACAAATGCCCTTGCTTCATTATAAGCGTTATAACCCGCATTACTCTTGGGGGCGATAGACAGATAAATCGCCGCCTGGGCAAGAGCCAGTTCTCCTTCAGGACTCCCCAGCCGTTCATAGGTAGATAAAGCATCTAACGCAATCTGGCTCCCACGCGGATCGGCCAGGCCAATGTCTTCCCATGCCATACGAACAAGGCGTCGCGCCAGATAGAGAGGATCTGCGCCTCCATCCAGCATACGACAAAGCCAGTAAAGCGCTGCATCCGGGTGAGACCCGCGCACAGACTTGTGCAATGCTGAAATTTGATCATAAAATACATCGCCTCCCTTATCAAACCGACACCCAGACTGCGACAAAGATGCCTTGACAAAATCAGCATCAATTATCTTCACCTCTGCATATTGAAGAGTTGCCTGTAATTGCTCCACAAGGTTAATCAAACGACGGCCATCCCCGTCGGCATATTCTGCAGTAAGCTGTCTTGCTTCCTCCGTAACCGGCATCTCCAAAAACGCGACTTTGGCTGCCCGATCAAAAAGCTGGCCTAATTCCATCTCATTCAAGGAGTTAAGCTGATAGACCTGAGTCCGGGAAAGAAGCGCACTATTCACTTCAAAACCAGGATTTTCTGTAGTTGCACCAATAAAGATAAGCAAGCCGTTTTCAACGTAAGGCAAAAAGGCATCCTGCTGAGCCTTGTTGAAACGATGCACCTCATCAACAAATAAAATGGTCGGTTTCCCGAACTGCGACAAGGCCTGCTGGGCCTGATCCACAGCCAGGCGAATTTCTTTCACACCAGAAAAAATTGCGGACAGGGCAATGAATTGAGCATCACACCCCTGCGCGGCCAAACGGGCAATTGTCGTTTTTCCCGAACCAGGAGGGCCCCATAACAACATGGAACGAGGCCTGCCAGATTCAAAAGCCAGACGAAGAGGCCGGCCTTGCCCCAAAAGATGCTGCTGCCCTATGATTTCATCTAGAGTCTTAGGCCTTAGCTGTTCTGCCAAAGGAACATGAATAGGATAAGCGGTGAAAAGATCATCAGTCATTCACATTCAACCTTTCCTTTTCACTGTTCATATTTCCCGCCTCCAGGCAACTGGTATGGGTAATGTGCCCTATCTATTTCTGGCAACGATTCAAATCCGGAAATTCAGTCCTGCCAGGTTTAGTATGATGGGCTGGCCTCCATATCCCAAGGTTCACGGCATTGACACTCGACAAGGCTAGGACGAAGGGGTTCCGCCCACAACGTCAACTCCTTTGGGGGGTATAAATTGAAACAGGGACTGTGAAGGGTGGCTATTGAGCTTTAATCGACTGAATTGAATAATGGTCGTTTGCCCCAGCTTGTCCTGGAGTCGCATTACCCTTAATATTTTTCCTTCAAATCCAATCATGATACGACTAAAGGATGTATCATGGCTTTTAGGAGTCGCTTCGAGCCAGTCCACCCCTTTTTTCACGCCAGCATCCATCAAGTTAAAGCGGGTCTCGATCGCATTGTCTCCCGCGAGCAAAGCTGCGGGAGTATTTCCCAATGCTTCATCAAGAGGCTCAATGGTCACCTGGGCCAGATCCACATCATAAATCCATAGCTTGTGGCCATCCCCTACCAGGATTTGCGGATAAGGTTTCACATAAACCCAGCGAAATTTTCCCGGCCTTTTAAAGACCATGCTTCCACTTGCCTGCTGCATCAACTGTTTTTTGGCATTATAGACAGTCTGGGTAAAATCAGCCTGCATGCTATGCGTCTGACTCATGAACTGACGCAAATCTCCCAGGCTGTCGCTAGCCCAGGCCAGCTGCGCATCCATCAGGCCAATTATGGCCAACAGGAAAATTCCTGCCTTCATCTGAATTTCCTTCTACGAACACATTGAAAAACCAGGCCATGACATACAGGTTTCATTTGCGCCACAATCAAGACTCTGATCTGGATGGAACCAGCACTTCACGATTTCCATTGCTTTGCATGGAAGAAACCAGCCCGGCTCGTTCCATCTCTTCAATCAATCGAGCCGCACGGTTATATCCAATCCTCAGATGGCGCTGTATGGAAGAAATGGAAGCCCGCCGTGATTTAATGACAATAGCGACCGCCTCATCATACAGCGGATCAGCTTCAAAGCTCTCCTGCATCACCGACTCAGCATCGGAGTCAGGTTCCTCAAGAATGGATTCGACATAGTCAGGTTCACCCAAGGTCTTCAGGTAATCAACCACACGATGCACTTCCTGGTCAGCCACAAAAGCCCCATGGACACGTTGGGACAGCCCTGTCCCAGGAGGCAGGTAGAGCATGTCACCCTGCCCCAAAAGGGTTTCCGCCCCCATCTGATCCAGAATTGTTCTGGAATCAATCTTGCTGGAAACCTGAAAAGCGATCCGGGTAGGAATATTTGCCTTGATTAATCCTGTAATCACATCAACCGATGGTCTTTGGGTGGCCAGCACAAGATGAATGCCTGATGCTCGGGCTTTCTGCGCTAGCCTGGCAATCAGCTCTTCAACTTTCTTGCCTACTACCATCATAAGATCGGCCAGTTCATCAATCACGACTACAATATAAGGTAATTCCTGCAAAGGTTCCGGCTCATCCGGGGTAATTGAAAATGGATGAGTTAAAGGAGCACCCTGTTTCTCCGCATCACGAATTTTTTGATTGCAGCCTGCGATATTGCGAACACCCAGATAACTCATCAGCTTATAACGCCGCTCCATTTCAGCTACACACCAGTTTAGCGCCAATGCTGCCTGTTTCATGTCCGTTACCACCGGAGCAAGCAAATGGGGGATACCCTCGTAGATAGATAGCTCAAGCATTTTTGGATCCACCAGGATAAGCCTCACCCGACTCGGATCAGCTTTATAAAGAAGACTTAGAATCATGGCATTAATTGCAACGGATTTACCTGAACCCGTCGTTCCTGCAACCAGCACATGAGGCATCCTGGATAAATCTGCAACCACAGGCTTACCGGCAATATCCTTTCCCATGGCAATAGTCAGTGGTGAAGCCATATCCGCATAGATCTTCGCACTCAATATTTCAGACAATCTTACAACCTGGCGTTTGGGGTTAGGGATTTCAAGGCCCATACAGGATTTCCCGGGAATGGTTTCCACCACACGAATACTGGTGACTGAAAGTGCACGGGCCAAATCCCGGGTCAGATTTGTAATCTGGCTACCTTTCACGCCTGTTGCCGGCTCAATCTCATAACGGGTAATCACAGGGCCAGGATAGGCAGCCAGAACCTGCACACTGACACCAAACTCCTTGAGTTTGCGTTCAATCAGCCGGGATGTAAATTCCAGAGTCTCGTGGCTGATGATTTCAGCATTGGGCTCTGGTTCATCCAATAGATGAAGGGGCGGCAGGGGGCTGTCTGGAAGAATGGTAAACAGGGGGGCCTGTTTCTCTTTATCCTGGCGCGAAGACCGTGGAATCTCCAGAACAGGCACTTCAATATGGATAGGGGGCTGCTCTTCCAGACGCTTTTTCTCCACCACTACCCGTTCAGTTCGTTCAATCTGGGCTGCCTTGCCGATACGGTGATCACGAAACTGCTGCACCCATCGGGCAATACTGGAAAAAGACATTTCAGAAAATGTCCCGAGACGTTCCATGATCCAGAGCCAGGACTGTCCGCTCAACATGCTGTAACCTATTGCCATCATGAGTATCATGAAAAGGGTTGAACCGGTAAATCCCATGAAATGCGATAAATAGCCCCCCACAAGGGATCCAACGATACCTCCTGGCATCAATGGCAACTTCATGTGTAATGTGGACAACCGCAGATATTCCATGCCAGAACTACCTAACAGCAGAAGAATAAAGCCTGACCACCTGAACCAGGCATGCGTCCCTGGTTCCCGTGCATGCTTTTTGTTCTGATAGCTACGCCAGACACTAAAGAAAATGAATAATACCCACCAATAAGCCGACACACCAAAAAGATAAAGAAACACATCTGATATCCACGCACCCAGGGTGCCTCCAGCATTATGCGGAACAGGATTAGTACCGCTGAAGGACCAGCTCGCATCATGGGGATCGTATGTTATCAATGCAAGAAGAAAATAACCCCCAAGAGCCAAAAGACAAAGCCAGCCTGCTTCCTGCAGCAGCCCAGCCATCCTGGGAGTCATGCTACGGGAAGATTGAGCGGAAGCACCTTTGCCGGAAGTCGCCATAAATTATGGGTTTCTGTAATCAGGATATAAAAGACGATTATAGCAACTTCAGCCCCCCGCACAATACAGCACCTGCAGCTTCACCCAAATAACGGCAAATCCATTCAGGTTTTGCAGACTAGCCATCTGTCAATGATCACGAAGTCATCCTTCATGAAAACTGCTACAATAAAATCCAATTATGGTTGAAAGGAAAACAGGCATGCCCCAAAAACACAGCCGCGTCATCATTCTCGGCTCAGGCCCTGCTGGATATACCGCAGCAATTTATGCCGCACGGGCCAACCTGTCACCCGTGCTCATTACCGGCCTCGCACAAGGCGGACAACTCATGACCACCACTGACGTTGACAACTGGCCTGCAGATGTAGGTGGGGTTCAAGGTCCTGAATTAATGGAACGTTTCTTGCAGCATGCAGAGCGTTTTAACACGGAAATAATCTTTGATCATATTCATACTGTACGCCTGCAAAACAAGCCATTTACCCTAACAGGCGATACTGGCGAATACACGTGTGATGCGCTTATTATCGCTACAGGCGCCTCAGCCAAATATCTGGGTCTTCCATCCGAAGAAACCTACCGGGGTCGTGGCGTTTCAGCCTGCGCAACCTGCGATGGTTTTTTCTACAAAGGAAAACAGGTTATTGTTGTTGGTGGAGGAAACTCTGCTGTTGAAGAAGCCCTCTATCTGGCCAACATTACAGAGCAGGTTACCCTGATTCATCGCGGTAAACGGTTCAGGGCAGAAAAAATCCTGATTGATAAACTACTTGAAAAAGAAGCTTCCGGACGCATCAGGATTATCTGGGATCATGCCATTGAGGAAGTATTAGGCGATGATAAGGGGGTTACCGGCGCACGAATCCGCAATGTTGAAAACGGCACAAGCCAGGAAATTATGGCAGAAGGTCTTTTCATCGCAATCGGCCACACCCCCAACACCAGCCTCTTCGAAGGCCAGATTGAAATGCAACAAGGCTACATCCTCACTCGAGGTGGCCACCAGGGCAATTCAACCGCAACCAGCCTGCCCGGCGTATTCGCAGCAGGAGATGTCCAGGATCATGTTTACCGGCAAGCCATTACTTCTGCAGGATCAGGCTGCATGGCAGCGCTTGATGCAGAGCGCTATCTTGATAACCTAAACCCTGATTAACTGATGCATTATGGCTAACAAACCTTCGCCCCCGCTGGATGACTCCGCCATCAAGTTATTCCGAAGCGCCATATCCGGCACGCGGCGACTGAAGGATCCTGGGCGCTCACATATCCAGTCCACCCCGCCCTTACCTGTTCCAAAGCATTTTCTTGCCGATGAGCGCCAAGCCATCATCGACTCTTTAAGCGATTATCTACCAGCAAGCGAGATGGAAAAAGATGAGGATCTCCCCTATGCAAGACCAGGCGTTCCGAACCAGATTCTAAGAAAAATGCGCAATGGCCAGCTGGTCGTTGAAACAGAACTTGATCTTCATGGACTAACTTCAGATGAAGCCCGAAAACAGCTGGTTCATTTTCTGGACCGGTGCAAACTTCGCGAAATTCGCCTCATCCGGATCATCCATGGAAAAGGTCTAGGCTCGCCCAATCGGGAGCCTGTGCTAAAACAACGTGTCAGGGCCTGGCTCATGCAACGTGATGAAGTCCTCGCGTACTGTCGCGCCCGGCCAGCTGATGGAGGCGGAGGCGCTCTCATTGTCCTCCTTAAACGTCACTCTACTGGCAAAAACAGGGCAGCCAGCCTTGGCGATTTAGAGGATTAAAGTTACACTAGGCACAGGAGAATCTGATGCTGCAAGAAAATGATATTGTCCCCAATTTCAAGCTACCTGCCACTGATGGAAAGGTTTTCGAGCTTGCTGCCCTGGAGAAACAAACCCTTATTCTCTACTTTTATCCCAAAGACGCTACCCCAGGATGCACGACAGAAGCCGAACAGTTTCGGGATCTGGCAGAAGAATTCCGTCGAAACAACTGCCTTATCGCAGGTATTTCGAGAGACTCCATTGCCTCACATGAAAAATTCAAGGCCCGCTACAACCTGCCTTTTGATCTGCTTAGCGATACAGAAGAAACTGTTTGCACCCTATTCAGTGTCATCCGGATGAAGAATATGTATGGGAAACAAGTTCGAGGCATTGAACGCAGCACATTCATCATTCGCCCAGACAGAACCCTTGCTCACGCCTACCGGAACGTAAAAGCCCCTGGGCATGCAGCCGAAATCCTTCGTATCATCCAATCATCTGACTAACTTTCTGCCACTCAAGGATTGTTTATGGCCAAAAAACATGTACAGGATACCAAGCTGTTTGTACTGGACACAAATGTGCTTCTGCATGATCCATCAAGCCTGTTTCGTTTTGAAGAACACGATATCTATGTACCCATGATGGTACTGGAAGAACTGGATAACCATAAAAAAGGGGTGACTGAACTTGCCCGGAATGCCCGTCAAGCAAGCCGATATCTTGATGAATTGGTCTCAGAAAACACCCGGATTGAATCCGGTATCGATCTTAAAGCCCATAGTCTTTCGCAAGCTAACGGAAAACTGTTTCTCCAGACCCAGACCTATATTGAGGATTTACCTTCTGCTTTACCAGGAAACAAGGCAGACAATGAAATACTGAATGTTGTCTTAAACCTTAAGAAAGCACAGCCTGCGCGCCAGGTCATTCTGGTGAGCAAAGATATCAACATGCGGATCAAGGCCCGTGCCCTGGGATTTGATTCCGAAGACTACTTTAATGACAAGGTACTGGAAGATACTGACTTACTCTATACAGGCGCGACAGAACTGCCAGAAAATTTCTGGGATGTCCAGGCCAAAGATATCAAATCGTGGCAGGAAAACAGCTCTACCTTTTACCGGGTCGAAGGACCTTTATGCGCTAATTTTCTCATTAACGAATTTGTCTACCTCGAAACCGGCCCCCGACCTTTTTTTGCCCAGGTCAGACAGATTGAAGCCTCCAGTGCCGTACTCCAGATTATCAAGGATTACAGTCATGCCAGGAACAACGTATGGGGAATAACAGCACGAAACCGTGAGCAGAATTTTGCCCTGAACGTGCTCATGGATCCCAATATTGACTTTGTCACTCTGGTTGGACAGGCCGGAACCGGAAAAACCCTGCTGACTCTTGCCTCAGCACTTGCCCAGATACTTGATGAAAAAATCTATTCTGAGGTCATCATGACCCGTGCGACTATCCCTGTCGGGGAGGATATCGGATTTCTCCCCGGCTCTGAGGAAGAAAAAATGGCACCCTGGATGGGAGCCCTTGAAGACAACCTGGACGTGCTCAACCATACAGAACCCGAAGCGGGTGAATGGGGCCGTGCGGCAACCATTGACATCATTCGTTCACGCGTAAAAATAAAATCCCTCAACTTTATGAGGGGACGCACCTTTCTCAACAAATTTCTGATTATTGATGAAGCGCAGAACCTGACACCCAAGCAAATGAAAACCCTCATCACTCGCGCAGGGCCTGGCACAAAAGTCGTCTGTCTGGGCAATATCGCCCAAATTGACACCCCATATCTGACAGAAGGCAGTTCAGGTTTAACCTATGTCGTAGACCGTTTCAAAGGATGGGAACATGGCGGACATGTCACTTTGATGCGTGGAGAACGCTCACGACTAGCTGATTATGCAACTGAAATCCTCTAAAATGAAGACATCATTACGGAATGGAGCTTTATGCCAACTCCATCCCGTAATGTCCAGCCAGGTGTTTTTGCAGGCCACATCAAGGCTCATGACACTGAAACCTGCCTAAAGTACTCCGACTGATAAGGCAGGAACACACTCAAACGACAGAAGAACATCCCTTCAGACCTTCTTTTATCCTGATCCAGTCATGCCATGCTTTTACCTTATATTCAGGATGATGAAGCAGATACCCCAGTGCATAACTTGACTGCCTTGGAATCGACCCACACCTGGAAAAAATTTCATCCGGCAGAGGATCCTCACCCTGAGTCAAAACCAGAATAAGCCGGACATGCTGCAACGGCATGTACTGTAACTCTTCTCCCGAATCACCTAAGTCAAACTCCAGCAAGTCAACTTCCTTACCTAGCTCCAGACCAACCGCCATTAGAATGGCATGAAGCAGGCTACTTGCGTCATGGTCAAGCTTTGAGGTCAGAATAAAACACGGAGCATGGCCTGATCCAGTCAAATTAAAGCGAACAAACGGTGAGCAGATCCCTTTTTCTCGCCGTTTCCATAAAGGCAGCAAACCAAGTTCCCTGAAAACAAGCTCTCTCATAAATCCAGTCCCATCACAAGAGCATTTTCCCGACCAGACACCATCATAGGATAATAATTACGTCTAACATGAATCCTGTAAAACCCTGCACGCTCATATAACCTGATAGCTTTAAGATTGGATACCCTTACTTCCAGAAGCATCAGACGCTTTCCCGTTGACCTTGCCTCCTGAACCGCATAATCCAGAAGCATCCGGCCAACCCCTTGGCCCTGCATTGTCAAGCTTACTGCCAGGTTAAGCAAATGAGATTCATCCAGCACATCCATCATGACACTATAACCGGCCAGTCTCCCATCCTGAAGGGCTATGCGGGAACTGTAACCCGATTTAAAGCAGTCCAGAAAATGTCCGGATGTCCAAGGATGGCTATAGACCTCATTTTCTATTTGAAGGACCTCCTTCAAATCTGAAGAACACATCGCTCTGAAAACGGGTAGGGAAGACATTAACGTTTGGAACGCTCTGACATTTTCAAGGCCACCTTGTTCCTGATATAGACAGGTGCTGCATCAGCTGCATCCACCTGTTCATTCCGCATAAACTGTTCCCGGCCCAGCAACAACACTTCACGTGCATGAGGATATTCACCTGCCCGGATTGAAATCAGCTGGGGGCCATACATTTCAGTCACTTCCGGGTAATGATCAAATCCATTGCCAATAGCCACCCAACCATTCCCTGATAAAGCTGGCACGGACTGTGGTGCATAAACGCCAGGACCCAGCCCTACTTTCCAGATACCGTTAATCCGCTCATAGGCACCAAGATAAATCTCTCCCATCCTTGCATCAATAGCAGCCACAACTTTTTGCACACCGGCTAATTCAGCCAGCGCAAGCAGGGTTGATACCGGGGCTACCTTAAGACCCATCCCCAGAGCCAAGCCCTGAGCCATACCACAGGCTATCCGAAGGCCAGTAAAAGAGCCTGGGCCAGAACCAAAACAGATCCCGTCCATATCCTGCAAATCCAAGCCGGCCTCAACCAGGGTTTGGTTAATCATGGGCATCAATCGAAGTGAATGGTTCTGTCCTGCCATCTCCTGATTAAAATAAACCAGTTCACCTACACCTACCGCAACAGACAATTGTTCAGTTGAGGAATCAAACGCCAGAAATTTCAATATGCCCTCCAAACCCGGAATAGAAATCCACCACTTCATCAAGATGGCGACTGCGTGTCATAGGCGGCAGGCTGCGCCAGATACGTTTGCCATATGATTTTTCAACAATCCTTGGATCACAGATCATCAACACACCCCGGTCTGAGACATCGCGTATAAGACGTCCGGCTCCCTGCTTCAAGGTCAATATAGCCTGAGGCAGCTGATAAACCATAAAGGCATTTTTTCCCTGTAGCCTCAAATCATCCATTCTGGCCGACAAAACAGGATCATCTGGCGGTTCAAATGGCAGCTTGTCAATAATGACCAAAGACAATGCTTCACCCCTGACATCAACTCCCTCCCAAAAGCTCTGGCTTGCAAGCAGGACAGCATTGCCAAGATGCCTGAATTCTTCGAGAAGGAGGCTTTTTGGGTTCTCTCCTTGCATCAGGAGTGGAAAGCTGATGTTGTTCTGGAGGAAAATCTCGCGAAGGTATTCCTGGGCCTCACGCATGGCCCGCAAACTCGTAAAAAGAAAAAAGGTCTTCCCACCTGCGGCCTGAATGACCGGCAGGGCGGCGTTAACCACCTGCCGGGTATATCCTGCCGCTCTCGGATCCGGCAAACCCCGAGGAACATAGAGCATGGCCTGACTCGTATAATCAAAAGGACTTTCCCACCTTAATGTCTTGGCATCCAGCAGGCCCATTTGCTCCTGATAATGCGTAAAATCTTCCTCAACTGCAAGGGTTGCAGAGGTAAAAATCCAGGAACGAGAATTTGATTCTATTTTCTGGCCAAAATAACCGGCAATGGAAAGCGGAGTGGCATGAAGCTGAAGCGACTTCCCGAAAACCTCCATCCAGCGTATCCAGCTGTCTTCAACCGATTCAGTCCAGCCATCCAGCAGATCCAGCAAAGCTTCTGCCCGCTCCAAACAGTTATGCAGACCTGTTGATCGTTCCTCGTGGAGCTGCAAAACCTGTCTTGTCTCTTCAAGACACAGCTGAAGTTTCATTAATGCCCCATCAAACCCTTCCAGTTTTTTCGCCTGGTTAAAAGATAGGCGCAGACTCTCCTCAGGCAACACCAGCCGCAGATCACGGGCAGCATGCTCCAGTGCATCTGCAGTCTGTGGAAGGGATTTGGAATCTTTTGCCGAAGTCCTGGCTTCAACCAGCAGATCCTGGGCAAACTGCACCAACTGGCTTGTACCCAATGACTGTCCAAAAAAAACAGATGCAATCTGTGGCAGCTGATGGGCTTCATCAAAAATGACTGTCGTACTCGCAGGCAGGATTTCAGCTACACCTTCATCCTTGAGCATTAAATCCGCAAAAAAAAGATGATGGTTCACAATTACGATATCAGCAGCCTGGGCTTTGCGCCTTGCCTCTAGAACGAAACAGGACTTGTGATGGGGGCAGTTCTGGCCCAGGCAATTATCACGGGTGGAGGTCACCTGCATCCAGACAGAAGCATCTTCGGGCACATCAGTCAATTCACTTTTATCCCCCGTATCTGTCACCTGGGCAAACCGGTCAATCAATCCCAGCCAGATCACCTCTTCCCTTGAGGAAAATCGACCCTGATCCTTGGCCCGCTCCAGATAATAATGACAGACATAATTGGCCCGACCCTTAAGCAGGCTTACCGTAACGGATACATTCAATGCACGTCGAACCTGTGGAACATCCCGATAAAAAAGCTGATCCTGCAACGTCTTGGTTCCAGTGGAAATCACCGTCTTTCCCCCGGCTAACAGTGCGGGCACAAGATATGCGTAGGTTTTCCCGGTTCCGGTTCCAGCCTCGGCGATCAGAATGTCATGTTTCTCAATAGCCCGTAAAATGGCCCGGGCCATCTCCTGCTGCTGGGGGCGAACACGAAATCTCCCCGTAACCTGAGCCAGGGGGCCGCCTTCAGAAAATATTTCATCTAGGGTCAACATCTGATCTTCATTCATTGAATCAGTGAGATTATAGCAGAAAGCGGAGCCAGTCCCTGCCTGGAACAGTTGCGGCCTGGATAGCGATAGGGTAAATTATGCCCATTGAACTCACAGGTACGTTCCTCACAATTTGAATAACAGATCACTATGAAACCGGGGATTTTTCAATTAATCATGGCTACCATCCTGGCCACGACGGTGACTTGTGTTTACGCTGACACAAGTCACCCCGCGCCTGAAGGATCCCATAAAAACGCCTATTTTACCCAGGCAGAAGCTGCAACCGATCTTATCAACTATGCCCTTTCCCTGGTTGGCGTTCATTACCGGTTTGGTGGCGACAGGCCTGCAACGGGCCTAGACTGCAGTGGCCTGGTAAAAGTCGTATTCCATCATGTCGACAACATCCTGCTTCCGCATAATGCCAGGCTGTTAAGCCATGAAGGAGAACCGGTCAACATCCATCAGTTACGTCCAGGAGATCTCCTGTTTTTTCACATGATACGTCACGCAATCAATCATGTGGGAATTTACATTGGCCATAATCAGTTTATTCACGCACCCGGGATAGGTCAGCCCGTTCAGGTAGCCAGCTTGCATAACAGTTTCTGGATGAGGCATTTTGGTGGAGCCCGCCGCATTCTGGATACAGCTTCCATCAATAACGACAAACTACGCTAGATTCGTTTCTCCCCCTGTCATCAATACTGCGTAAATCGAAGTATTTTCTTAAAATATCATTCTTGCCGACAGTCGGGAGTGCTCGCTCAGCCCGGCCTTTTCCGACTCTAATCCCATTTCCCTCCTGTCTTGGCATTAATGGTCCTGCCGGGGGCACCCAAAACTCGCCGCCTGAATCATAAAATTAACGCAGTTTAAAAACCAGCTGATGTCCTTCAAGGGCTACACCAATTGTCTGGCCTGGCCCAAAATGTCCGGAAAGAATTTCCTTGGCCAGCGGATTTTCAAGTGCAGTCTGAATCGAGCGCTTCAAAGGCCGTGCGCCATATACCGGATCAAAACCCGACCGGGCCAGCCAGTCAAGGACTGCCTCATCAATCTCAAGATGAATATCCATCTTATGCAGCCTGGATTCCAGGGAACGAAGCTGGATACGGGCAATCAAACGAATCTGTGCAGATCCCAATGAATGAAAAACAACCACCTCATCAATCCGGTTAATAAATTCCGGACGAAAATACTGTTTTACATCCTCCATCACAGCCGCTTTCATTACTGCATAGGATTCATCTGCCATGGACTGGATATTCTGGGAACCCAGATTTGACGTCATGACTATAACTGTATTCCTGAAATCAACCGTTCTTCCCTGACCATCCGTCATTCGTCCATCATCAAGGACCTGCAGCAAAACGTTAAACACATCAGGATGCGCTTTTTCCACCTCATCCAGCAAAATAACCGAATAAGGTTTTCGACGAACCGCTTCCGTCAGGTATCCACCTTCCTCATACCCAACATACCCGGGAGGGGCCCCAATTAGACGAGCGACAGAGTGTTTTTCCATAAATTCCGTCATGTCAATACGAATCAGATGTTCCTCAGAGTCAAACAGGAAGCTCGCCAAAGTCTTGCACAGCTCGGTCTTGCCTACTCCAGTTGGCCCAAGAAACAGGAATGATCCATATGGTCGATTGGGATCAGAAAGGCCGGCACGGGAGCGTCGAATGGCATCTGAAACAAGGCTTACCGCTTCATCCTGCCCAACAACCCGTTCATGCAGGGCAGCTTCCATCTGCATCAGCTTGTCCCGTTCACCTTCCATCATTTTGGAAACCGGAATTCCAGTCGCACGGGAAACAACTTCAGCAATTTCTTCAGCGCCTACTTCCGTTCGAAGAAGCTTATGCACCGGTTTCTCGCTGATGGCCGAATCGGCTGTTTTCAGCTGGGCCTCAAGCTCGGGAATCCGGCCATACTGCAATTCAGAAACCTTTTGCCAATCGCCTTTTCTTCGTGCAGCATCCATGTCAACCCGAACCTTCTCCAATTCTTCCTTGATATGCTGACTACCCTGAACCTGGGCTTTTTCAGCCTTCCAGATTTCCTCAAGATCAGCATATTCACGACTTAAGTTTTCAATCTCATCATTAATGAGAGCCAGGCGCTTAAGACTTGCTTCATCCTTTTCCTTTTTAACTGCTTCCCGTTCAATCTTAAGCTGAATCAGTCTCCGGTCAAGCCTGTCCATAACCTCAGGCTTGGAATCTATCTCCATCCTGATTCTGGAAGCAGCCTCATCAATCAGATCAATGGCCTTGTCAGGCAAGAACCGGTCCGTGATATATCGATGCGACAGTTCAGCTGCAGCCACAATCGCGGGATCCGTTATGCTCACACCATGATGAACCTCATACTTTTCCTGTAGCCCACGCAATATGGCAATCGTATCCTCTACAGTAGGTTCATTGACCAGCACTTTCTGGAAACGACGCTCAAGTGCTGCATCCTTTTCAATATATTTCCGGTATTCATCAAGTGTAGTCGCTCCTATACAATGCAACTCCCCTCGGGCAAGGGCAGGTTTGAGCATATTCCCTGCATCCATCGCTCCTTCGGCCTTGCCGGCACCAACCAGCGTATGGATTTCATCAATGAAAAGAATTACCTGGCCCTGGGCACGGGCAATTTCCTTAAGGACAGACTTAAGCCGTTCCTCAAAATCTCCCCGGTATTTTGCACCGGCAAGTAACGCAGCCAAATCCAGAACAAGCAACGACTTGTTTCGCAGGGTTTCAGGAACCTCATTATTGATGATACGCTGGGCAAGTCCTTCTACAATCGCCGTTTTCCCTACGCCAGGCTCACCAATAAGCACCGGGTTATTCTTGGTTCGCCTTTGGAGCACCTGAATGGCCCGCCGGATTTCATCATCACGGCCAATCACGGGATCCAGTTTTCCTTCACGGGCCCGTTCGGTCAGATCCAGGGTATATTTGCGCAAGGCTTCACGACTTGATTCGGCTTCGGCATTCTGCACGGTTTCCCCCCCCCTGACCTGATTAATTGCCGCTTCAACAGCCTTGGCAGTAGCTCCCATCTTCTTAAGAAGACGGCCAGCCTCGCCTTTATCTTCAAGCAGCGCCAACAAGAAAAGCTCTGATGAAACATACTCATCGTGACGTTTCTGTGCTTCTTTTTCAGTCAGGTTCAGCAGGCTGGCCAGCTCACGGGACAAAGAGACCTCTCCTCCTTGCCCACTAACCTTGGGCATACCATTCAGAACCTGATTCAAAGCATCACGCAATCCTTGAATATTTATTCCAGCTCGTCCCAGTATTGATCGGGCCACTCCCTCCTTCTGTTCCAGCATGACACTCAGGACATGCTGGGGCTCGATATAAGCATGATCAAGGCTCAAAGCAAGGCTTTGTGCATCACCTAACGTTTCTTGAAAACGGGTTGTCAAACGATCCATGCGCATCACTCTATCCTTGTCTCAAATGGTTCACTTTCAGGAAAATGGGGGGGATCCTACTCAAAATCAACTGCTGGTCTACAATAAAGGGACCTGATAGGATCGCGCTTCAAGGAGACTGACATGTTAGATGAGCTACTCGAAGAAGTGCAGCGCAACGTTAGGGCAGCCTTAGCAGAAGATATCGGGTCAGGAGATGCCACAGCCCGTCTGATCCCCCCCAAAAAAACGGGAACTGCCATCATACGGACCCGGCAAAAAGCCATTCTTTGCGGGACTGGGTGGGCCCAAGCCTGTTTTAGGCAGGTTAACCAGGACTGCAATATGCACTGGCTTGCGGCAGACGGAGATGAAATTGAGGCCGGATCCATATTATGCCGCATCCAGGGTCCGCTACGTGATCTCTTAACCGCAGAACGGACCGCCATCAATTTTCTGCAGACCCTGTCAGCAACATCAACCCGTACCCGCCAGTATGTCGATGCGATCAAAGGGACACCAGCTCAAATTTATGATACGCGAAAAACACTTCCAGGGCTGCGCCTGGCCCAGAAATATGCTGTCAGGATTGGGGGAGGAAACAATCAAAGAATCGGACTCTACGATGCCATTCTCATCAAGGAAAACCACATTTCAGCTGCGGGTGGCATTCAGGAGGCCCTGGCTCAAGCAGGCCGCTTTCCCTATCCAGTCCAAATAGAGGTTGAAACATTAAGCCAGATGGAGGAAGCCTTAAGGCACGGGGCCCAATCCATCCTGCTCGACAACTTTACGCTCCAGCAACTCCATGATGCCGTACGATTAAACCAGCATCAGGCTATCCTTGAGGCCTCTGGTGGGGTGAACCTCGATACTGTACGACAGATTGCCCTGACCGGTGTCGACCGTATCTCTGTCGGCCAGTTAACCAAGGATATCGGCGCTATCGATCTATCCATGAGGCTGGAAACGAGCCAGGCCGATTCAGCTTTCTTCGACATCAGTCCATATTCGAAAGGATGACTGACTCGATTGCCTGCCGGGTTGCATCCACAGACACTGGACGGCTACTTTGGGCAATAGCGGTATCAGGATCTTTTAGCCCATGACCCGTCAAGGTACAGACTATAGTTGAACCAGATGGGATACGGCCTTCCTCGAGATCCCGTAACACCCCAGCAACCGAGGTAGCTGAAGCCGGTTCACAGAACACTCCTTCGTGCCGTGCGAGCAACTTCTGTACCTGGAGAATTTCTTCATCGGAACGCTCCCCGAACCAGCCGGATGATTCTTCCCTGACTTTCCAGGCCTGGGTCCATGACATGGGGTGACCAATTCGGATAGCTGTTGCGACAGTTTCTGGGTGAGTTACCATCTCACCACGCATAAAGGGGGCCGAACCGGATGCTTGATACCCCAGCATCATGGGTCTTTTGCTCGAAAAGACCCGTTTGTCTGAAAAAGACATGTTATCAGGTGCGGTAGCTGTAGCGAGGGCAGCAGCTTCTGAATAACCAATCCAGTGAGCAGTGATATTACCTGCATTTCCAACCGGCAACGCATGAAAATCGGGGGCATCACCCAGTTCTTCAATAATTTCAAAAGCAGCTGTTTTTTGTCCCTGGAGACGATAGGGATTAATGGAATTGACAATGGTGACAGGAACATCTCGCGCAACTTCCTGGACCAGTCGCATACCATCATCAAAATTGCCCCGTATCTGAATGACAACCGCCCCATGCATCATCGCCTGAGACAGCTTGCCAAACGCAATCTTGCCTTCTGGGATCAGCACAAACGAAGTAATCCCGGCGCGCGCGGCATAAGCTGCAGCTGAAGCCGAGGTGTTTCCGGTAGAAGCACAGATAATTGCCTTGGAACCTGCTTCAACCGCCTTTGTCACAGCCATTGTCATTCCACGATCCTTAAACGACCCTGTAGGATTCAATCCTTCAAACTTAACCAGGATACGCGCATCAAAATGAAGCAAACGGGATAGATTTTTCAGCTCAATAAGCGGGGTATTCCCTTCACCCAGAGCAATTACAGGGGTAGACGCAGACACAGGGAGACGTCCACGATAGCGTTCGATAAGTCCGGTATAATGTTTCATATCTTTAATCCTAGATTAAGTGTCTGGCGCTTCAATCCTGATCGAGGGATTCCATCCGAATCCGTGTGATTTTTCCTGAAATACTCTCCAGGGCTTCCATACGGACAATCGCGGCATTGATTCGCTTCTCGACTGTCATATGGGTCAACATAACGATATCCACCCATTGGGCACTGGCAGAAGGTTCCTTTTGCAGCATTGCTTCAATGGAAACCTCAAGATCTGCCAGGATACGGGTAATATCAGCCAGTACCCCAGGCCGATCATAGACGCTCAAGCGCAGATAATAGGCCGTTCTGACCTGATCCATTGACAGGATAGGCACTTCACACAGGTATTTGGGCTGAAAAGCCAGATGGGGAACGCGATGTTCCGGATCAGCCGTATGCATCCGGGTCACATCTACCAGATCGGCCACCACGGCCGAGGCGGTCGGCTCAGATCCGGCCCCTGGACCACACAATAAGGTCGCCCCTAATGCATCTGCCTTTACCAGCACTGCATTCATGACGCCTTCAACATTGGCCATTAACCGTTTTGCAGGAATCAGGGTAGGGTGGACCCGAAGCTCAACGCCTTCAGATGTCCGGCGTGTTATGCCAAGCAGCTTAATCCGGTAGCCCAGTTCTTCAGCATACTGGATATCCTTGCCGGTAAGCTGGCTAATACCCTCTGTATAAACGGATTCAAAGTGCATCGGCATCCCAAATGCAATGGCTGCCATTATGGTCAGCTTGTGTGCGGCATCAACCCCCTCAATATCAAACGTTGGATCAGCTTCAGCATACCCTAGATCCTGGGCCATCCTGAGCACATCATCAAACGTTTTTCCATCGGAACGCATCTGCGAAAGAATAAAATTGCTGGTTCCATTAATAATTCCCGCAATCCATTCAATTCGATTTGCAGTCAGCCCTTCCCGCAATGTCTTGATAATCGGAATCCCTCCAGCAACAGCTGCCTCAAATGCAACCATGCCTCCAGTTTCCTGGGCTACTTCAAAAATCTCATTGCCATGCTCTGCCAACAGGGCCTTGTTGGCAGTAACAACATGCTTACCTGACCGCAGTGCACGCAGAATCAGCTCACGGGTTGGCTCGATTCCACCCATGACCTCCACGACAATATCAATATCCGGATGATCGACCACCTTGAACGGATCAGCCACAATCTCTATATCAGAGGCAAAATTTTGTGCTTTCGCCAGGTTTCTAGCCGCTGCCATCCTGATTTCAATACCACGTCCGGCACGCCGGGTAATGTCATCCTGATTGCGACGCAAAACCGTAACCGTGCCACGACCTACTGTACCTAAGCCTAACAAGCCTATCCGAACTGGATTCATGTTCTATACCACGAGAGACAAATCCCGCGCTCCATATTAAAATCCACACATACACCCATTACCCCAGTTTTCCTAAGGTTTCATCACGCCGGAACATGTCTCTTAACCCCCTCAACGCCTGGCGGGTACGGGATTCATTTTCAATCAGTGAGAAACGGACATGATCATCACCATACTCCCCAAACCCGATTCCCGGGGAAACAGCCACCTGGGCTTCAGCCAGAAGTTTCTTGGAAAACTCCAGCGAGCCCATTTCAATATAGGGCCGAGGAATTTTTGCCCAGACAAACATGGTTGCCTTCGGAATCTCCACTGCCCAGCCCAATCGCAGCAAACCCTGACACAGCACATCCCGCCGGCTTTGATATGTAGCCCTAATCTGTTCCACACAGTCCTGGGGTCCTTCCAGGGCTACAATGGAAGCAACCTGTACAGGTGTAAAGGCACCATAGTCATGGTAGCTTTTCATACGCGCCAGAGCCGAGACAAGCTTCGGATTGCCCACCATAAAACCGACCCTCCACCCGGGCATGTTATAGCTTTTGGACAAGGTAAAAAATTCAACGGCAACCTCTTTTGCACCTGGCACTTCCAGAATGGAAGGCGCACGATAGCCATCATAAACAATATCGGCATACGCCAAATCCTGGACAACCCATATCCCATATTCTTTTGCCAGGGCAACCACCTTAACAAAGAAATCCAGATCAATGCATTGTGTGGTAGGGTTCCCAGGGAAATTAAGAATCAGCATCTTCGGCTGGGGATACGAATCACGTATGGCCTTTTCAAGTTCCTCAAAAAAATCAACCCCGGCTATCATGGGAACATGACGAATATCTGCACCAGCAATCACAGGTCCATAGATATGAATGGGGTAACTCGGGTTGGGAACGAGCACAACATCCCCCCGATCAAGGGTTGCCAAGGCAAGATGGGCAATCCCTTCCTTGGAGCCAATAGTCACAATTGCCTCGGTTTCCGGATTCAATGTAATACCATAACGGCTTGAGTACCAGTTGCAAATGGCACGTCTGAGCCGGGGGATCCCTTTGGAAACGGAATAGCGATGGGTATCTCCCCGCTGCACGGTTTCAATCAGTTTATCAACTATGTGCCGGGGAGTTGGCTGATCCGGATTTCCCATCCCGAAATCAATGATATCTTCGCCCCGCTGGCGGGCCGCTGCCTTAAGCTCGCCAGTAATATTGAAAACATAAGGCGGCAATCGCTTGATTCTCTCAAACTCGTCCATATCAGGATATCCGGTCAGCAAAACTTAAAACGATTGATTTTACTCGACCAAACGCTTGCGGGCAATTAGGGAATGCAACACTGGTTTCAGCCCCCTGAACAACCCGGTCTGCCCCAGTTTGCATCTCCTGCCAAATCCAGTATCCTAAGAAGGGAGGACCAATGCCTGAGCCCGGATTAACCTTCTGCGTCCTTCTGGGCCACCTAACAGTCTCATCCTTGTAACCTTGTCATCAGGAGGGAGCGCTGCTCTTCTTAATCCATGAAACTGCATCTGACAAATGATCCGACAACGAACATGATTACCGGATACGGAAAAGATTATGTTCTCATCAATCAAGAACGCCATGACTACGATCTGCTGGTGTTACCCCATGAAATCCTGCCCTGGAGAACCGAATGCCTGGAAGAATTGACAGGGGGGGACTTTGAGACCGTAGCTCACCTGGATCCGGAAGTGGTCCTGGTAGGCACCGGCCAGGAGCACCGCTTTGTGCATCCTAAACTTTATGCCACATTAAGCAAACGACAGATCGGGGTAGAAATCATGGCCAACGGTGCTGCCTGCAGAACCTACAACATCCTGGTCGGGGAAGGACGAAGAGTCGCCTGCGCCCTTATTCTTAACGAATCAACCTTCCTGCCTTCAAGACCTGTCAAATAATAAACCCGATTGTGCCGGTCTTCATCCATTCTGACAGATCCTACGGCCCGGCAATCGGTAAAAACTGCATGGGATCGACCGGCGTGCCTGATTTTCGAATCTCAAAATGCAGTTCCGGGATATTCTTATCCGGCTGCTGGCCCATCAAGGCGATAGCCTGGCCTTTCTTGACAGTCTCTCCCTCCTTGACCAGAAGCTTGCTATTAAAGGCATATGCACTCAGATAATGGTCCTGATGTTTGACAATAATCATCTTGCCATATCCACGCAGCCCTGATCCACTATAAACCACCTTACCTGCAGCAGCAGCATGAACAGGCTCTCCCTCCTTGCCCTCTATCTCTATCCCCTTGTCTCCTTGTCCAAAATTATCGATCACCTTGCCTTGTGCAGGCCACTGCCATGTACCCGGGGCAAGGCTGGGCCGGGGTGAGGAAGAAACATGCGGCCGGGAAGAAGGAGCCTGTTTTAAGGCTGCTCCCCTGGCAGGTAATGCAGATGCTGCAGGCGGCTGGGCCGGAGAAGATATCGGCTGCCCACCTGAAAGGGATTTCCCTTGTAACGGTGGGGTCAAGGCGAGCGGTTGAGTCACTGCCTGGGTCTGGGTATTTTGTCGGGAGCGGGCCACTACAGATGGAATTGGGGGTGATTTCACAAAGGATTGAACGGTCTGGGGAGTTAGCCCGTTAATAATCAGGGCATGATGGTTTGACGCGCAACCCGACAACCCGACAAGGACAGCAACAAGAGCACCTGTCCTAATCCGTGATGGCAACCCTAGGAGCGACCCGGTAACAAAGGTACAAACTTTACTGATTCCAGACATGTTTCCTTGAATTCCTGTGGTGTTCTTTCTATAAGATATAAATGCTGCTGCTGCGTCCCTACGGGGATCACCATTCGTCCGCCTACATCCAGCTGACCCAGCAAATCCTGGGGAATATGCGTCGCAGCTGCTGTCATCAGGATACAGTCAAACAGTCCCATATCCGGAAACCCCTGGCTTCCATCTGCATGCTGCGTACGAACATTGGAACACTTGATTTCCACTAGTTTTCGTCGCGCCTTGGTCAACAAGGGCCCGATTCTTTCAACCGTATAAACCTCCTGGGCAAGCCTGGAAAGTACCGCAGTCTGGTAGCCACATCCCGTGCCAATCTCCAGCACCTTTTTTATGGGTTTACCCGATCGGGCCAGTTCGCTCATTCTAGCTACCGTATAAGGACTCGATATGGTCTGGGCAAAACCAATCGGCAGCGGGCAATCCTCATAAGCCCGGCTTGCCAGGGCATTATCAACAAAGATATGCCGGGGAATTTCCCTCATGGCGGTCAAAACGATTTCATCGGTAATTCCCTGCTGGCGAAGCCGCTCGATCATCCGCATGCGGGTACGATCTGATGTCATACCGATTCCGGTCAGTTTTTGATTCATCACATTCATACCGGATCACGAACCGGCTGGACCAGCCAATCACTAATAAGACCAATTTGTCCATAATAAGTCAGATCCAGTTGCAGGGGGGTTACCGATATCCGGTGATGGGCCACGGCATAAAAATCAGTCCCTTCCCCTGCGTCCTGGGCTCCACCGGCCGCACCAATCCAGTAAATAGGCTGGCCGCGGGGGTTTTTACTGCGAACGACAGGCTCAGCCTTATGACGCTTTCCAAGACGGGTGACTTCCACTGCGATGACCTGATCAGCCGGAATATCGGGAACATTGACATTAAGTAACGTTCGGGGATTCAAAGGATGCATGCAATGACGCTTAACCAGTTCCACCACCGCATTTGCGGCGGTTGCCAGATGTTCCGGAGCATGACTGTTTATTGACACGGCAATCGAGGGAACGCCGCACAGAAACCCTTCTGTGGCAGCAGCCACCGTACCCGAATAAACCGTATCATCCCCCATATTGGCGCCATGATTAATGCCTGATATAACCATATCAGGCGGCACATCAAGCATACCTGTTACAGCCAGATGCACACAGTCCGTTGGAGTGCCATTTACATAATAAAACCCGTTAGCCGAACGGGACAGTGTCAAGGGACGATCCAAAGTCAATGAGTTACTCGCACCACTCCTGTCCCGTTCAGGCGCAACAACCGTTATCATGGCATAAGACTCCAGTGCCTTGGCCAGACAGGCAAGCCCTGGTGAAATATAACCATCATCATTACTCAGCAGAATATGCATCTACAGCCACTGTTTCACAGACATATCAATTCAAGATTACGGACATCAGGCAGGCCCTGTTATCTGGCTTTCACACAACAGTCCTGACACGGGCCTGTTTCACCCACCCACAGCTACTCAAAATACCAAAACCCATCATCCATCTTCCTTCAAACGTGGATTTTCAGGCACTTTTAACACTAAAAGGCAAAGAATAAACAAAAACCCATGTAGCGTCTAGGAAAAATCGACAAGTCTCCTGCGGAAACCACTATACTCCGTCAGACAGGTTTTGACGTCACCTGATGTTTAAGCATAACATGACTTTTGAATGGAAACGGAGAAGAAAACACCCTGGCAAGGACAGTGCCATTGTACCTCACCATCCGGATAGTGCAGGAACTGTGGCAGCCATCAAGACAGCTTTAAAATGAGCCAGCTTGGCATCTTCATACAGCAAGCAACATCAGGACATTTCATCATTAATTCTAATTTGCCACATCCCATCAACAGGCCAGAGTGCTCCACTCAAAACACCCATGACTAAGCCAACCCATCAAAACCGGACCCTGCCCGAATCAGGCCAGCATGGCCTGGACCCGCAGGACTGGAACACCTTCTGCCAGCAGGCCCATACCATGCTGGACGACATGCTTCAGTCCATCGAGACCATTCGCGAACGACCTGTCTGGCAACCCATCCCCTCATCAGAAGAGGCCCTGTTTCATTCGGACCTGCCCCAATTACCAGAAGACATAAAAACTGTACACGAGCAGTTCATGAATCATATTCTTCCCTTTGGAGTTGGCAACATCCATCCCCGGTTCATGGGATGGGTTCACGGTGGGGGGAACATGGCTGGCATGATGGCTGAAATGCTAAGTGCAGGGCTTAATGCCAATCTTGGCGGCCGAAACCAAATCCCGATTTCTGTTGAGCAGGAAGTCATTGACTGGATGCGGCAATTATTTGGTTTTCCCGACGGTTCAAGCGGAATTTTTGTAACCGGCTCATCGTTGGCCAATCTCATCGGGCTATGGGTTGCCCGCAATACCGCCCTGGGTGACTCAATCAGGAAAAATGGGGTGCCTGCCGGAAAACTCACCGCCTACACTTCCAGCGCAGCTCACGCCAGTATCGCTCAGGCCTTTGATCTGGCAGGACTGGGGACGCACTGTTTAAGGACTATCCCTGTCAATGATCTCCACCAGATGGATCTGACTGCCCTTCAAATGGCAATTGATCAAGATCGGAAACAGCATCTCAAGCCATTTTTCATCGCAGCTACTGCAGGAACTGTCGATGTAGGTGCAATTGACAATCTTTCCGCCTTGGCACAACTGGCCAGAGCAGAAAAACTCTGGCTGCATGTGGATGGCGCACTAGGGGCCATAACCATGCTGGCACCAAATCTGGCTCCCCTTCTGCAAGGCATCGAACAGGCAGACTCCCTGGCATTTGATCTCCACAAGCTTGGCCAGGTCCCTTATGATGCAGGCATAATCCTGGTTCGCAATGGCCGTCAACATTACGAAACTTTTGCCTCGCAGGCCAGCTATCTTCACCGGGAACAGCAAGGCGTGGCAGGAGGCACATTCTGGCCTTGTGACTATGGTCCGGATCTGTCACGCAGCTTTCGGGCCCTCAAGGCCTGGTTTACTTTCAAGGTCTATGGTGCAAAAAAAATGGGGGACATGATCGCCCATGCCTGTGCTCTGGCCCAGTATATGGCAGCGTGCATCCGTTCCCAGCCTGATCTTGAACTATTGGCTCCGGTTACACTCAACATTGTCTGTTTTCGTTTCTGCTGCACAAACCCTGATGAAATCAACACACAGATTGTTCTCAGACTTCAAGAATCGGGCATTGCTGTACCTTCTACCACAAAGATACACGGGAAACTGGCCATTCGCGCTGCCATCACCAACCATCGTACAACCTCGGAAGATATCGACATCCTGATCCAGTCGACCCAGACCCTGGGTCATGCACTCTGCCAGGACAACCAGAAAAAGACTCCATCATGACTTTCATCCCGTCCCTAAGCCTACACCAGCCTTCAACTGAATCCGGTTCATTGAAAGGGTTAGCCCACTGGATGAGGCTTGCCCTGTCCGGACAGGATCTTGCCCCTTGCGCCCAGGAACTGATTGCCCGTGCTCAAGCACATCCGGATGATGCAAATGCCTTAATGGACCTATCCATCATCCTTCAGTTAAACCACAGTCGTGAACTGGCCCTTGAACTTCAAAACGAAGCCCTGTCAATCAAACCGCTCTATCATGTCTGGTCAGATCGGCCTCACCGCATCAGGCTTTTAGCTTTATGCACACCCGGCGATCTCATGGCGAACACACCCCTTGAATGCCTTCTGGAAAATTCAGACATCAGCCTGGACCTGCTCTATGTTGCCTCCCATCTCCCGCTGCCCAAGAATATTCCAGAGCATGATGTGGCTTTTATGGCCATCGCGGAATCCGATCCGAACCGGGCCATACTGACCCGGATGCAGCCCATCGTCCAGAACTGGCCCCGCCCATTCATCAATCGACCCTTACCCATTCTCAATCTTGCCCGGGAAACAGCCTATACATTGGTTAGGGACGAACCACTGATTGAATACCCTGCAACATTCCGGATTCAAAAATCGTCCCTGGAACAGGTCATCCTTCAACAGCAACCCTTACCCGGGCTGATTAACGGACCAGGATTCCCCATTATTATCCGGCCCATCGCTTCCCATGCCGGGCATGGTCTGGCCAGAATCAGCAGCCTGACAGAACTGGCTCACTACCTTAAGAACCAGACCCAGCAGGAATTCTATGTTTCTCGATTCATCGACTACAGTTCAGCTGACGGGCTATTCCGTAAATTCAGGATTGTTTTCATTGAAGACAGGCCTTACCTGTGTCATATGGCCATTTCGGAACACTGGATGATACACTACCTTAATGCCGGAATGGAAAATAGCGAGGCCAAACGCCTGGAAGAAGCCTTGCACATGAACAGCTTCGACCATGATTTCGCCCTTCGCCATCAAAAGGCCTTCTCAATTCTGACCCAGCGCATCGGGCTTGACTATTTTGGAATGGATTGTGCCGAAACCCGGGAAGGCAAGCTGCTTATTTTTGAAGTTGCCAGTGCCATGGTCGTTCATGCAATGGATCAAGGCGATGCATTTGCCTACAAATTATCACCCATGAACAAGGTATTCTCAGCTTTTCGGGATCTGCTTATCCGAAAAAAACTCGAGGCATCCTCTCCTCCTGGCGACTAAAATGCACTCAAAACCCGCTTGCCTGCATTCACCTACCCCTCAGGAGAATCAATCTGACTGCACTGCTGCACTGCCCAGACTGAAAACACTGCTTATAAGTGGTGGAGATGAGCGACTTCTTCTGAACCCGGAAACTGGCTACAACCGCTATTACTGTCCTCCTTACCCGGAAGACTGTCAGGCGGCCTTCGGCTCAACTACTGCATCTGCCATTTCCAGATCCAGCTATGACAAGCTGAAGCAATACCGGAACCATCTTCTGCGCCAACTTCCCTGCTTACACTCCACAGGGCTCTATGAACAGGAAATGCAGCAATTAAGGCTGTCCTTCCTGGACACGGGAGAATTTGAAACAAACAGCAGGCCTGACCTGATTTTTGCCGCCTCCGGAACAGATGCCCTCTACATCGCGGCCAGGCTCTGTGCCAGCCTGAACAACCAGCCTTTGTCCATTCTTATGATTGAACCCACCGAATCCGGGCGGGGAGTGCCTGATGCATTAAAAGGACAATGGGGGGCCCATCAACCTACCCTGCATTCTGACTCCCCACCCTCTTCTATCACCCGCACCAATCTTCCTGACGTTTACGCCATCCCCTTCAGGCAGCCTGATGGCTCCTTGCGGAATTCCCAGGAGATAGACGCCGGATTTGTTACCTTGGCGGAAAAAGCAATCGCAAGCAACCGGCGGGTTCTCATTGTCCTGACGGATGTCTCAAAAACAGGTGGCCTGGCTCCAGGCCTTGCCTGCTGCCTGAAACTGGCCCAGCAATACCCGAACAATATCCACCTGCTGGTAGATGCCTGCCAGTTCAGAATATCACCTCAAACCCTCAAAACCTATCTCAGCCATGGATTCATGATTGCCCTGACCGGATCCAAGTTTCTGACAGGGCCTGCCTTCAGCGGAGCACTTCTTATCCCTGACAGGCTCAAGGAACGCTATCGGCAAGGCCCCTTTCCTGAAGAACTGGCCGGATATGGCGCCAGGGGGGACTGGCCTGAAAACTGGCCCTGGCGCTCAAAACTTCCTGAAAGAGCCAACTTCGGCCTCCTCTTTCGATGGACAGCAGCGCTGGAAGAATGGAAAGCCTTTCTTGAACTACCCCATACCAGCCTTGTCCCCTTCCTGTTCCAGTTCAGGGAAGCCCTCCTCAAACGATTTCACAAGGACCCATTATTCGAGCTTTTACCCGTGCCAGATATCCACAGGCAACCCCTGTCCATCCAAGACAGCTGGGACAGCATCCAGACCATCTTCCCATTCAGGCTGTATCACAACGGGCCTGATCCTATCCATCTTAGCAGGCATGAGACCCAGCAAACCTACAAATCCTTGCAACTCGCCCATTCCCATCCCCAATCAACACAGGCTGGCTCCAAGGGATCAGGCCTTGCCCGCTATCAGCTAGGCCAACCCGTATACTGGGGGGCCAACCCGGATGCATGCCCCGGCGCCCTTCGCCTGTCCCTGAGTTCAAGACTTATCATTGAGGCAGTATCAGGGGGGGCGTTATCCAGGGATAACGTTATTCAAAGAGCCCTGAACACCCTCGACAGAATAGCCGTCACGATTCATTCCCTCCAGGCTTTCACTTCGGACCGCCCCAATCAAGACCTCGATCCTGTGCAATAATACAACTACCGATATTTAATTCCTGTAGGATTTTGCCGTGCAGTTTGATACTGAAATGCAAAAAAGAGGGCTTCGATACCTTAGGGCCTTAACCCGATGGGATATTCTGGCTATCCTTCTTATCCTGACCCTGTTGCTGATTCTCGGCCTGATTGTCCGCCAAACCATCTCCCCTTTTTCTGTGGCAGCCCAACCCGATATTTCCCTGTCTGTCTGGAAACTGCCTGGATACACCCTTAAAACCACTTTCAGGATGCTGACCGGCTTACTGGCTTCTATCCTGTTCACCTTCGGTTATGCCACCCTTGCCGCCAAGAACCGGCGCGCAGAAATGATCCTCCTGCCCATCCTTGATGTACTGCAGTCTGTTCCTGTTCTAGGCTATCTCTCATTCATATCGGTGCTGTTTCTTGATCTGTTTCCCCACACCTGGCTTGGGCCGGAACTGGCGGCCATTTTTGCCATCTTTACCGCCCAGGCCTGGAACATGACGTTCAGCTTCTACCAGGCCCTAAAAACGATCCCCCATGATCTGGATGAAGCCTGCCGATGCTTCCGGCTGACAGCCTGGCAAAGATTCTGGCGTCTCGAAGTACCATTTGCCTTTCCTGGTCTTGTCTGGAACATGATGATGTCCATGGCAGGAGGCTGGTTTTTTATCGTAGCCGCTGAAGCGATCACCGTGGGCCACCTGCACATCGTTCTTCCCGGGCTTGGTTCTTACCTGGCCAAAGCCATTTCAACCCGGGATCTTCCTGCTGTAGGATGGTCCATCCTGGCTATGGCTATCGCAATTATCCTGTGTGATCAACTCCTTTTCAGGCCTTTGGTCGTATGGGCCGATCACTTTCGTTTCGAGCAGGAGCAAACTAGGATCCACCCTAAAAGCTGGGTATGGAGACTGTTCAGAAAGGCAAGAATGGTTCGCATGGCCACCCGGCCAGCCCGCCAGGGGTTACGCTGGCTCATGAAAGCCCCCTTGCCCCAACTCTCCCGCCGGAACCGATCTGCCCGCCTCAACCACAAGCTTGATGGCACTATCGGATGGGCACTATTAACAGGCCTTCTAATACTGATGGCCTGGAAGCTATACTGCCTCATCCGGCCAGGTCTCACCTGCCAGGATGTACTGATTGTTCTGGAAAACGGAGCCATCACATTAACCCGGGTCATTATCCTGACCGCCCTGGCCAGCCTCGTCTGGGTTCCATTAGGCATCGAGATAGGCCTTCGTCCCAGACTCAGCCAGTGGGTTCAGCCTATAGCCCAGTTTCTGGCTGCCTTTCCCGCCAACCTTTTTTTTCCGGTTGCAGTACTGCTTATTGTCAAATACCACCTGACCCCTTCAATCTGGCTTAGCCCACTCATGATTCTAGGCACGCAATGGTATATCCTCTTTAACGTGATAGCAGGAGCAAGCGCTTTTCCAAAGGATCTGAAGGAAGCCGCAGAAATGCTGCGTGTCAAAGGATGGAAACGTTGGCGCAAGATCCTTATTCCTGGCATCCTGCCCTATTATGTTACCGGAGCCATTACAGCCTCCGGTGGTGCCTGGAATGCAAGCATAGTATCTGAAATCGTTAATTGGGGACCAACCACGCTTAATGGATCAGGATTAGGGGCCTACATCGCGCAAATGACCATCAACGGAGACTATCCCCGGATTGCCCTGGGTATTGCCGTCATGTCCTCTATCGTCATGGCCACCAACCATCTTGTCTGGCGACCCCTTTATACCTTTGCTGCACGGCACAACCAGCCTGGATAAAAAATCATGCCCCGAATCGAAAACATTCCCGTAATCGAAATGAGCCGGATCTGCATGGGATTCGCAAAATCATCCGGTGAATCCCTGCCTGTACTGACCAACATCAGCCTGTCGATTCAGAAAGGGGAAATTTTAGGGCTGCTAGGCCGGTCTGGCTCAGGTAAATCCACCCTGCTTCGAATTGCAGCAGGGCTTGTTTCACCTTCATCCGGACAGATCAGCTATGTCCAGAAATCCCTTCATGGCCCCGAGGAAGGAATCTCGGTCGTATTCCAGACCTTCGCCCTATTCCCGTGGCTTACTGTCTACGAAAATGTGGAACTAGGGCTCAACTCCTTGCACCTGGAACCAGGAGAAATGCATCAACGGGTCGTGTCTGCCCTGGATCTCATCGGTCTTGACGGATTTGAGTCGGCCTATCCGAGGGAATTATCCGGTGGAATGCGCCAGCGTGTGGGACTAGCCCGGGCTCTTGTCATCTATCCAACACTGTTACTGATGGATGAACCCTTTTCGGCACTAGATGTCCTCACCGCTGAAACCCTTCGTTCCGATCTCATCGACTTATGGGGTGGAAACCAGCTTCCGCCAATGTCTGTACTGCTTGTCACCCACAACATTGAAGAGGCTGTGTTGATGTGTGATCGTATTGTTATCCTGTCATCCAATCCTGGCCGGATCACAGCCGAAATCCCGGTTAAGCTGCCTCAGCCCAGAAACCGGCTTGATCCCCGTTTTCAGGATATTGTAGATGAAATCTACAGCATACTGACCTCCAGGACAACTGAACTCATTCACAACCAGATACTAAGCCTAGGAAAACATATCGAACCCCTTCCCAATGTGCCCATCAATCTGATAGAAGGGTTTACAGAAACACTGGCCAACCCCCCTTATGAAGGACAATCTGAATTATCTGAACTAGCCAACGAGCTCGCCCTGGAAATAGATGATCTGTTTCCGATTGCAGAAACACTCTACATCCTTAAATTTGTAGATCTCAAGGAAGGCAACATCCGGTTGACCGAGAACGGGCTACTTTTTGCCCGGGGCAATACCGATATGCGCAAGGAATTATTCAGGACCCACCTGCTGGCCCATCTCCCCCTTGCCTCACACATCCACCATGTTCTGAATGAGCGCGAAGATCATCACGCCCCCAGAATCCGGTTCCAGTCCGAACTTGAAGACCACATGACAGAAGGCCGTGCTGAAAGAACACTCAATGCCATCATTGCCTGGGGACGATACGCTGAATTATTCACGTATGAAGACAACTCACGTACATTCAGCCTGATTCAGATCAATGCCATCAGGTAAGCAGGGCCGGAACAGCTCAAGAAAAGGTTTCAGAAAAACAGGGGCAAGACATCCAGGCATCCCTCTTTTACCACAGGTATCCTGCCCATTCCAGGCAAGATCCACTAAACCTCGCTCTGAGCCATCACTTCTACAAGACCCCATTTGTTCTGCCAACGGGTACGAACACCCTGTAACAGTAAAAAAGCCATTATGGCCAATATGGCAAACCCCAGGAATCCGCCTGAATATCCGTCGGTAAGCTGTTTTACATACCCCAGTCCTGCAGCCAGAACAAAACCGCCCAATCCACCCGCCATTCCAACCACTCCGGTCATTACACCAATATCGCGGCCAAACCTTTGGGGAACCAGCTGAAACACGGCCCCGTTTCCCATTCCCAGGGCAAGCATTGCTGGCACCAGGATCACAACTGCCAGATGAACATTTGCAGGACCCTTACCCAAAAACAACATCAGGCAGACAACCACACCCAGCATGATGGATAACGTTTTCACTCCCCCGATCCGATCAGCCATCCAGCCACCCAAAGGACGTACAAGTGATCCAAAAAAAACACACAAAGCAGTATACAGGCCAGCACTAACTGCACTGATGGCATACTGGTCATGAAAATAAATGGTCAATGATGAAGCCAGGCCTACAAACCCGCCAAAGGTAATGCTGTAAAAAAACATGAGCAGCCAGGCATCTTTTTCCTTGAGCAAAGAAAGCAGGCTAGACTTGGGTCTTAACCCCTTGTCATAAGGGCTGTCCTTAGCCATCACCATATAGATGACGAGGCCTACTGACAGTGGAATCGTGATGAGACCCAGTACATTGTTCCAGCCAAAACTGACTGCCAGGGAAGGGGCAAACAAGGCAGCAAGGGTTGTTCCGGAATTACCTGCTCCAGCCAGACCCAATGCCATACCCTGGTGCTCCTTGGGATACCAGCGCGAAGCCAGCGGAAGCGCTACGGCAAATGAAGCTCCTGCCATGCCCAGCACTCCACCTAGAATAAGCACCTGATGAAATGAGTGTATCCCAAAAATCCAAGCAACCAATAACGCCAGAAGAACCACAACCTGTCCAATCAAGCCTGCCCGCTTTGGTGTTAGGCGATCAGCCAGCAGACCCATGGGTACACGAAGCAGGGCGCCAAAAAGCACGGGGGTAGCTACCATCAATCCTTTCTGGGCAGCTGTCAGAGCCAAGGTTGATGCGATTTGGACGCCCAAAGGGCCCAGGATGACCCAAACCATAAAAGCCAGATCAAAATACAAAAAAGCAGCAAACAAGGTGGGTTTATGCCCAACTTTCCAGAAATCACTTGCCATGGATACCTCCTTACAGGATAGGAAATCGAATTAAAACAGTACCTTTTTCGATCCTAACCGGGTAGGTAGGCACGTTCCCGTCATCCGGAACCTGCGCCTTTCCATCAGCCAGATCTATAACCAATCCATGCAGGGGACAAGTCACGCAATTCCCCCACACCATCCCTTCAGACAAAGGTCCTCCCCGGTGGGGGCAACGGTCCTCCAGCGCATAAACACCATCATCATGGGTTCGAAACAAGGCAACCCGATGATTGGCATGAATAAAGCAACGTGCACCTGATTTTGGAATATCAGCAAGCTGCCCTGCTGCAATCCAGCCTGTCGATTCATTGTTCATATGCTTATCGTCTCAAACTGATTGGGGCCAGATGTATGCTTCACAAGATGGGCCCAGGGATCAGTCCTGTCACGCAGAGCATCAATCAAGGATTCATATAGCTGATGCCGGCGTTTCGGGTCGCCCAGAATTTCTGTCCTGACAAAATCCAGCCCCACCCTGGCAATCCAGTGCACGGTCCGTTCAAGATAACGGGCCTGCTCCCGGTAGAGCTGCAAAAATGCACCCGTATACTCAAGCACTTCTTCCGGGGTTCTGACCTTGACAAGAAACTGGGCCACTTCCGCCTTGATCCCGCCATTTCCGGCAATGTAGATTTCCCAGCCTGACTCAACCGCAATAACCCCAACATCCTTTATGGTCGATTCAGCACAGTTTCTGGGGCAACCGGATACGGCGATCTTGACTTTATGGGGGGCCCACATCTGCTCAAACGTTTTTTCCAGATCAATTCCCATCCGTGTGGAATCCTGTGTGCCAAAACGGCAAAACTCACTGCCAACACAGGTTTTCACGGTACGCAATGCCTTGCCATACGCATATCCGGAAGGCATGTCCAGATCAGCCCAGATTCTGGGTAAATCTTCCTTTGAAATCCCTAATAAATCAATGCGCTGCCCTCCTGTAATCTTAACCATAGGAACCTGATACTTATCGGCTACATCGGCAATCCGGCGTAATTGATCAGCATTCGTCACACCTCCATACATACGGGGTACAACGGAATAGGTACCATCTTTCTGGATATTGGCATGAGCACGCTCATTCACAAATCTTGATTGCGGATCATCCTTGGCTTCATGGGGCCAGGCACAAATCAGGTAATAATTAAGGGCAGGGCGACATACACTGCACCCATCAGATGTTCTCCATTCCAGAAAATCCCTGACCTGGACCATCCGGGTTAGATGGTGTTCCCGGATGGCCTGTCGCACTTCCTCATGGGTGTGATCCGTACAAGAACACAGGGCTACCAATGCCGGCCGCTGCGAATAATCGCCACCAAGGGTAGAAAAAAGCAGTTGCTCCACCAAACCCGAACAGGAACCACAGGAAGCAGAGGCCTTGGTGTGCTTTCGGACATCCTGCAGGGTAAAAAGCCCTTTTTCCTTAATGGCCTTTACAATGGTTCCCTTGCACACGCCGTTGCACCCACAAACCTCCATCCCATCATCCATTTCAAAAGCGCGCTTTTGACCTTGATGACCCGCATCTCCAAGATTCTTGCGACCAAACATCAAGGTATCGCGAATATCAGAAATATCGCGGCCCTCCCGCAGCATCTGGAAATACCAGCTGCCATCAGTCGTATCCCCATACAGCACCGCTCCAGCTATCTGATCATGACGAATGACTAATTTCTTGTAGATCCCCTTGAATGGATCATTCAGCACGATTTCCTCAGTATCCGCATCTCCGGAAAAATCACCTGCGGAGAACACATCCACCCCGCTCACCTTGAGCTTGGTTGAGGTAACTGACGGGGTGTAGGTACTGATACCGAGCTCTGCCAGATGATTCGCGCAGACTTTGGCCATTTCAAATAATGGAGCGACAATCCCATACGACTGTCCACGATGGCTGACACATTCACCAATGGCATAAACCCGCGGATCAAAAGACTGCATCGTATCATTGACCACAATCCCGTGGTCACAATATATCCCTGCCTTTCGGGCAAGCTCATCATGTGGCGTAATACCTGTAGCCATCACCACCAAATCGGCCGGGATACTGGTGCCATCCTCAAAACGAACTGCCTTCACCTGCCCTGAATAACCCTCTATTTCCCGGGTCCGCCTTTTTACCAGTACACGAATCCCCTTTTTTTCCAGGGCCCGCTGCAACATTGGTCCTGCCACCCGATCCAGCTGCCGATTCATGAGCCATGGGCCGCTATGAACCACTGTGACGTCCATTCCACGCAATTTCAGGCCATGAGCTGCCTCAAGACCAAGCAAACCCCCTCCAATCACAACTGCCTGATGATACTGTCTCGCCGCCAGTATCATGCGATCGACATCCTGAATATCCCGGAAAGTCATCACCTGCTCCAGATCCTTGCCTGGGATCTGGAGAATAACGGGCAACGATCCTGTTGCCAGAATCAACCGATCATAGGGGACAGATACGCCATTTTCACAATGGACCAGACGGGCTCGCCTATCGATATGATTCGCCTGATGCTCAAGAAGCAACCGAATCCCATGGGTTTCATACCAGTCCTTATCATTAAGGATGATATCGTTGAGCTCCTGTTCACCTGCCAGCACAGGAGACAGAAGGATACGGTTATAATTCACGTGGGGTTCAGCCCCGATAATAGTAATGAAATAGCTGTCTGGAGCAAGCTTGAGCAATTCTTCTATCGTTCGAACACCTGCCATGCCATTCCCAATCATGACCAGATTCTGCTTATCCACCATCACTCCTTTCAAGCGACACATTCAGCTTCAAGATGCCCGGTTGCCCTCGCCTGGGCCAATGCAACTACCGGACCAATGATAATGATCGATGGGCCGCCCGATCTAATAAACCCATCCTTTTTTAGCAAGGTGTCCAGGGTAAGAAAAAAACGCTGTTCGGTTTCAAGTGTGCCATCCTTGACAATAACGACCGGTGTAACCGGATTCATGCCTGCCTGTACCAGCTGTTCAGCAATCTTTGGCAGACTGGATAAACCCATGTAGACAACCAGCGTGGTTTCGCTCTCCACCAGTGCTTTCCAGTTTGGATCTGAACCATTGTGGGTATGGCCTGTGACCAGCGTCACCCCGGTACACCAGCCCCGGCAGGTAACAGGAAGACCCAGCGCCGCAGCAATCCCGGTCGCAGCAGTAATCCCGGGGACAATCTCGACACAGATTCCCGCCTGGTTCAGCGCTATCATTTCCTCGCCACCACGTCCGAAAATGAAAGGATCGCCTCCTTTCAAACGCACCACCCGTTTATGCTGCCGTACTAGCTGGATAATTTTCCGGTTAATAAAGCCCTGGGGAGTCGACTGTGCACCACAGCGCTTACCGACATGAATCACCTGAACACCAGTAGAACAGGCAAATTCAATAATCGAAGGATTGACCAAATCATCAACCAGAACCACCTCAGCCTCAGCCAGCACACGAACCGCCTTTACCGTCAGCAACTCCGGATCACCTGGACCTGCTCCCACCAGATACACCTTGTCCCCAGTCATGAAAACACCTTTCCCTCTTCATCTGAATAATGTTGAATTATGAAGTTGCTCTGAATCAGGCTGGAAGCAGCCATCCTGTCCTTGACGCGACCTGAGGCAACCAGACAGGCACCAACCTGCAGCACCAGCGTTTCAGGTACAGGAAAATCACCATTCAACACCTGTTTCATCCAAACAGTACTTTCCTCCACACCAAATCGCTCCGGCAAGGCAACAGCTGGTCTGGTATGGGCTGTTTCCGCCTCATGCTGAATGACTTGCTTACCTTCATGAATCCAGACCAGTTGAGGCATTCTCATGGGATTGACATAAGGTTCACCCTGGGTTGCACGAAACAGCAGAGCATGCCCCCTTGTTTCAAGCAAAACCTGGCTCAATTTTTCAAGATAATCAGGATGGCTGGCTGCGATCATTCTGAGCGAAGGGCAATCAAATGGATTCATCAGTTTGACCAGGGAATGGGCACTGTTTCTGACCCCAAGACGAGTGCGGTAATTTAAAAGCTGTTCAATGCCAGGATAGACCAGTTCAGGTTCAATATAGGCAATTTTCCTGGATTCAAGCTGTTTTTCCGCCTCTTCAAGCGTATGAGCCGGATCAATCCCCCACTTCTCCAAAATTCGCACACTGGTCACCCTGCCATAAGACTCATGCACTCCATGCAAAAGCACAGGCAGGTCCAGTCGCTGCAGCATCAATGCCAGCAAGGGTGTCAGGTTAACGTGATGTCTTGCTCCGTTGTAGGTTGGCAGGACAACAGGCAGAAAGGGCCCCTTCCATTTCATCTGTCTTGAACGCTGAACCAGTGCACGATGAAATCCCAGAAGTTCATGAACCGATTCAGTTCGTATCCGGAGCGCTAAAATCAAGGCTCCCAACTCAAGATCCGGGATGAATCCATCCAGTATCCGGCCAAACAGGAAACAAGCCTCTTCCGGGGTCATTCCACGACCGGGATGACCCCGGCTGACCTGTCGAATCAGGGCCGCAAAATTCATGCAAGCACCTCAACCGATTCAACCAGCATTCGTAACTGTCCAAGGCAGGAACCGCACTGGGTTCCACAGCCAGTCAAGGCCTGGATATGCTCAAAATCAGCTCCATCGCGAACACAGGCCGATATTTCAGATTCAGATACATCCTTGCAGGCGCAGACAATCCGCCCCCGGCTATCAATAGTACCGGGGATGTCCCCACCCGGCGCCAACAACCATAGCCCAAGATTGTCCGTACTCTTGCCTGAGGCCATCACTTCGCGTAACCGCTCCCACCCTTGGACCTGTCCACACAACCTTAATCCTGTCAGTTTTCCCTCTTCAATGAGCATACGCCGTGTCATATCCCGTCGGCTATCGCTATAACTGGCAATGGAACGCTCATCACCCATATCCAGCATTTCATCTATCTGCTGCAAAAGTTCCGGGGCAGAAGATCTGGACGCTGCAACACGAAACACCAGAACAGGAGCATCCAGACCATACTGGCTCAAGTTCGCATAATCAAAACATGCAAGCATGGACTGCATAACCTGCATTCTCCTGTTGACATCTCCTTGCCGCAGAATCACCATTTCCCAGGGCAAATCAACCGCCTCAACCTGGATCGGGATATTTTTTAGTTCAGGCTGGTGAGATACCGGGTCGGTCCATCCCTTGATAAGCAGGTTGCATCCCCCCGACGTCATATACTGTTTACCCCAATGCATGGGGAAAAAGGCCTGTTGAGGATACATTTCTTCTGAAGCTTCAACCCGGGTAATCATGTTGCCCTGGCTACTGCAAACCTTGGCTGTTTGACCATTTTTTAATCCCCGGCGCTGCATGTCAAACCGGTTCATCGACAGTACAGGTTCTACGGTATGATTACACAGACGGGCTATTTTTCCCGTACGGCTCATCCCGTGCCATTGATCCCTGAGCCGTCCCGTATTGAATAGGATAGGAAATGCCGGACTTATCGTCTCTGCAAGGGGTGCGTAACTGACTGGCTGAAAATGGGCCAGACCATCTGTTGTAGAAAAACGCCCCGTTTCATACAGCCGGGACCTACCCTTTAAAGAGCCACTTGGACAAGGCCACTGGGTAGGTCCATGGCTATCCAGAAAACCGTAACTCAACCCGGTTATATCCAAATCCTGGCCTCGCGTTGACTGGCAATGCTCATCGAACACTTCAGAAACATGGCGATAGGGGAATAAGCTCTGGCTGTCCTTGCCAAGCTTAAGGCCCAGACATGAAGCAAACCGAACGACGATTTCCCAATCTGGCAAAGCCAGGCCTGGGGGTTCAACAGCTGGTTTAACATGAGTGATACGACGTTCAGAATTGGTCATGGTGCCTTCTTTCTCAGCCCAGCTTGCAGCGGGCAGAAAGACATCAGCATAGGCTGTGGTATCCGTTTGCTCATAAGCGTCCTGGACCACAACAAACCGGGCCTGGCACAAGGCTTCAATTACTGCAGCCTGGTTGGGCATGGATTGCACAGGATTAGTGCAGGCAATCCAGACTGCCTTGATTTGCCCACAACGCAGGGAATCAAACAGATCGACAGCCGGTTTCCCAGGCAAGGATGAAACCTTATCTATTCCCCAGAAGTCTGCCACTTCCTGCCGATGTTGCGGATTGCTCACTTCCCGATGCCCTGGCAACAGGGTTGCCATGCCACCTACCTCCCGTCCTCCCATCGCATTAGGCTGACCTGTCAGCGACAAAGGGCCGGCTCCCGCCCGCCCAATCTGTCCCGTTGCCAGATGAAGGTTAAGTAATGCCATATTTTTGTCAGTGCCATGACTCGACTGGTTCAGTCCCTGGCAGTAAAGGGAAAGAGTTGCATCTGACTGGGCAAATAAATGGGCTGCCTGATACAAGTCTGAAACAGGAATACCACATATATCAGCAACTTCCTGGGGTACCAGTTCTTCTATCTGCAACCGCAACCGTGAAAACCCTGAAGTGTAGTGCTCTATGTAATTCCAATTACAGAGATCATCCTCAAGCATAATCTTCAGCATGCCATTAAATAGCATGACATCCGTTCCCGGAAAAACAGGCAAATGAAGATGTGCCGCATGGGCTGTTAATGTTTTACGGGGATCAACCACGATAATCTTTTTATCAGGATCGATCCGGCAAGCATCCTCAATTCGACGAAACAAGACAGGATGGGCATAGGCTGTATTTGAGCCTGCAATAAAAAAGCAGCTCGCCTGCTCAATATCCTCATAACAGGCAGGTGGTGCGTCAACTCCGAATACCTGCTTATAACCGGCTACGGCCGAAGACATGCAAAGACGGGAATTAGTGTCAATATTATTCGTTCCTATCAGGCCTTTTGCGAGCTTGTTAAAAACGTAATAATCCTCAGTTAGCAATTGGCCTGAAATATAAAAGGCAACACTATCAGGTCCATATTCATCAATAATCCGGGCAAATTGATCTGCACAATAATCCAGTGCTTCACTCCAGTCAGCTCTGTCTGACTCTCCTCCCCGTTCCTGCCTTATCCAAGGGTAAGCCGCTCGGCCATGCCCACCCAGAACTTCAGCCAAAGCTGATCCTTTTGTGCACAGACGGCCATAATTGGCAGGATGATCCGGATCCCCTGACACTCGAACCGCACCATTTACATCCTTATCCAGAACTACACCACAACCAACACCACAATAACAACATACGCTTTTAGTCTGCATTCTTTAACTCCTGGCTACCGCTTTAGAAGCAAAGACCATACCAAATTATAATTTTTCATTTAATCAACTAACTAGCACAAGAACAGCCTCAGCAGTGTTAACAAAAAGCACCTTTTTGGGCAGATGCATCAAACTGATGCCCTATTGCTGCGCATGCTAACTAAAAGGGGAACCCTACTGACATACCCTGAAAACCTGAAAAAAACGCAGTATATGTGCACACACATTGCATACTGATTCACTAATAGAACCAGGTTACTTATTTATCCCCAATAAAGACAATACCGTTCAACGTAACAGTCCTGATTTAAGCTTGAGTGTGTCTAGCAGAATATCTGGATCTAATATGGGGCTAGTCAAGTTAAGGATATTTATCATCTCCACTGGCTGGATCAGCACATGTCAGGGATCAGGCTGTCTGCCATCAACCGTGTTCTCCTCGAGGAAATCATCCAGGCCAAAAGCGTAGAAGGAGTCAAGCCACGCACGGTCAACGGCGTCATCAATACTGTTCGTGCAGTACTCAACAAGGCATGGAAAGATTGGGAATGGATAGACCGTATTCCTAAATTCCGTATGCTTCCGGAGCCAAAACGCCGGATACGGTTCATCACCCGTGAAGAAGCAGAAAGACTGCTCAGGCAGCTTCCAGAGCATCTCAGGCGCATGGCCATCTTTGCGCTTGAAACAGGATTACGCCGGGCAAACGTCACCGGCCTGCGCTGGAACCAGCTTGATCTTGAACGCCGCATCGCCTGGGTTCACCCTGACGAGGCCAAGGCACGCAAGGCCATCGCCGTTCCCCTGTCGAGGACCGCAATAGCCGTCATCAGGGAATGTCTCGGCCAGCATGAGGAATCCGTGTTCACCTACAAGGGCAAAAGGGTGATGCTCACCTGCACGAATGCTTGGGCAAATGCATGCAAACGGGCAAATATCGAGGATTTTCGCTGGCATGATCTGCGTCATACCTGGGCAAGCTGGCATGTCCAGGACGGGACACCGCTCCATGTCCTGCAGGAACTCGGGGGATGGGAAAGCAGCGAGATGGTCAGGAAATATGCCCACCTGACGACAGAACACCTGGCATCCTGGGTAGAACGCCATGAAGGATTGACGGTTGGAGATAGGTCAGCCTTGGTGACAGTTTTACCTACAGTGTCTAAAAAGGCATGATCAAAATATCAGCTAGCCCTTTGATTCAATTGGTCGGAGCGAGAGGATTCGAACCTCCGACCCCTTGCACCCCATGCAAGTGCGCTACCAGGCTGCGCCACGCTCCGAGATAGTGATTATAGCCGACGGACTACATCGTGGCTAGATTGAAAGCAACTCAATAATTGCTCTAAGTTCGCAACGCCAATCCGAAGCACTGTTCTTGCCCTCGTTTTCAAAAAGAGAGGGCTGTTCCCGAGAGGCCGGTGATTGCAGTATCACCGCCTGTTCCAACTGTCCTCTCGCGCCGCTTATTGTAAACCCTTGTTCATAGAGTAATTCACGAATACGCCTAACCAATATCACTTCATGATACTGGTAATACCGCCGGTTCCCCCGACGTTTGACAGGCTTGAGCTGACCAAACTCCTGTTCCCAATAACGTAATACATGGGGTTTGACTCCACATAAATCCGCTACTTCACCAATCGTAAAATACCGCTTGGTCGGAATAGGTTGCAAAATCAACTTATTGATGATTTCCGTCATAACTATCTTCAACCAAGCCCTTTAACTTCTGGCTGGCATGAAAGGTAACAACACGTCTGGCAGTAATAGGGATTTCTTCACCTGTCTTGGGATTACGCCCTGGACGTTGGGGTTTGTCACGCAATTCAAAATTGCCGAATCCGGACAGCTTTACCCCATCTCCTTCTTCCAAAGCCTGTCTAATCTCTTCAAAAAAAGATTCAACCATATCTTTTGCTTCTCGTTTATTGAGACCGACTTTTTCAAAAAGCAAATCGGCTAGTTCAGCTTTAGTTAATGTCATATTACTTTTGGTGACAGACACGAAAATAGAGCTCCGAATCCGGCACCCCTCCTAGCTTAATGTTGAAATCTATCCTATTAAAGAGGATAAATAAAAAATGCACACCCAAACTACAGTGCATTACCTTAAAACCTGAATCGATTTCTTCACCTGAAATCCGGGCAACTTCAGACACCGCAACTGGCTTTCTTTCCCGACCCCGTAAGCTGCAAGAGTTTTTACATTCAATCAAACGCGCAAAACGGCATCAAACCTACTGGTGAGAAATTCAGTCAGGCCCAACATGACCTCATCCACCTCAGTGTCGGTTAAAGTTTTCTGAGTATCTTGCATCATCACCTTGAATGCAAGACTTTTTTTACCTTCGTCAATACCTCTTCCGCGATACTCGTCAAACAGGGAAATATCAACAATCTGTTCAGGCACTGTGGGCCATAATGCATCCAGAATCTCCTGCCATGTCCGTTCACAACTGACAATAATAGCCAAATCCCGTCTGACCAGAGGTTGCCGTGATAAGGGTTGTGCCTTTGGTACCGAGCGGGTTCTCAAGGATTCAAGTTCTAGCTCAAACAAAACAGGTGCCTGAGCCAACCCATATTCCTGACACCATCTAGGATGCAAGACACCCAGCCATCCTGTCAACCTGCCATTCAGTTCTATCCGTGCGCATTGAGTCGGATGCAACGCAGGATGAACGGCTGGAACAAACCTGAAATCCGGATTAAGCGCCTCAATATCAGCCTTTATATCAAAAAGATCAACCTGCCTTGATACAGAACCCCATTGCTGGGCAACCACATCTCCATAACATAGCCCACCCACATACCTGGGTTGTGCAAGCTGCTGTTTCTCGTCTATAAACACAGTTCCTATCTCAAAAATCCTGACCCTTTCCTGTTTATAGTTAAGATTTGTACGCAAACAGTCTACCAACCCCCCGAACAATGTGGAACGCATCACACCCATCTGGCTGGAAATAGGATTTCTGAGCTTAAGCAAAGAAGCATCAACATCATAACGTAAAGCCTGTTCCCAAAGTTCATCCACAAAACTGTAGGTGATGATTTCCTGATAATCACGAGACACAAACCAGGAGCGCACCTGGGAAACCGACAACATCGACTCCTGCGCTGGCAGCATGGTAAACTGTCCCTTTGGCAGGGTAGTCGCAACATGATCATAACCAAACAATCTTGCAGCTTCTTCAATCAGGTCTGCTTCACTGGAAACATCGAAACGAAATCCAGGGGGAGTCACCATCCAGCCCTGCTCCACAGGCACTATCTCAAATCCAAGCCGCAGAAAAAACAAGGTCACTTCATCAGAAGGAATATGCGTACCCAGTAGCCGAAGCATTCTGGACTGTCTTAACAAAATCGCTGAAGGTGGTGGTATTGCTGCTCCTTGTGAAACAACCGGCCCACATGCCCCACCTCCATACTCGAGAATTAACTGAACTGCCCGATTCAAGGCACGCTGCGCAAGATCTCGCCCCACCCCCCGTTCAAACCGGTAAGCTGCCTCGGAAGCCACATTCAGGACTCGTGCCCGTCCTGCAATCGTATCAGGTGAAAACCAGGCACTCTCAAGAAACAAATCCCGGGTTGTCAGGCTAACCGCACTTTCCAACCCCCCCATGACTCCCGCAACTGCTAAGGGCCCTTGGCTATCAGCAATCACAAGCGCTTCGTCCAGGTTAACCCGTTGGCCATCAAGCAACGTCAGTTGTTCACCTGATATTGCCTTACGCACAATAATTTCATCATGGATATGATTCAGATCAAATGCATGAAGGGGCTGGCCTAGTTCAAGCATAACGTAATTGGTTACGTCTACGAGAAGATTTTTAGGCCGAAAACCACATCGTTCAAGTCGCCTCCTAATCCACAAAGGGGTAGATGCCTGCGGATTAATGCCCCGTATTACCTGTCCAAGATAACGCGGACAGGCCTGTTTTTCATCCAGTCTGACAGGCACCTCATCCGGCAACCCGGGCTTATTCTTTCCAACCTGCAATGCACAAAAATCCAAACCGGTAATTGCAGCAACCTCCCGGGCAATACCTTCCACACTAAGACAGTCACTTCTATTCGGAGTCAGCTTGAGTGTAAGCACCCGATCATCCAGATCAAGCAGTTCCCGCACATCCAGACCTGGAACTGTTTCCTCAGGAAACACAAGCAATCCATCCACTGCATCCTCAAGCCCAAGCTCACCAGCCGAACAGAGCATACCCTGTGATTCAATACCACGCAATTTCCCCAATTTAATGACTAATTCGGGTAACCGGGCTCCAACTCTTGCACAGGGCACAACCATTCCGGGCCGAACATTAGGGGCCCCACACACAATCTGGAGCATCCGGGTCTCGCCAACATCAACCTGGCAAACTGACAGACGGTCAGCATTGGGGTGTTTCGTTACTGAAACGACCCGACCTGCCACAACACCGGAAAAAACCGCTCCTACCGGTTCAACAGACTCCACTTCCAGACCTGCCATCGTCAAAGCATCCGCCAGGGCAATCGTGTCCATATCCGGATTTACATATTCACGCAACCAATTTTCGGAAATCTTCACGATCCTGTCCCCCGCTCATGCAAACTGCTTTAGAAAACGCAAATCATTTTCAAAGAACAACCGCAAATCATCAACACCATAACGCAACATGGCCAGGCGCTCCACACCCATACCAAAAGCAAAACCGAGCCATTGTTCCGAATTGATACTGACATGTTCAAACACATTGTTGTGCACCATGCCGCATCCTAGCACTTCAAGCCAGCCCGTCTGGCTGCAGATTCGGCACCCGGAACCATGGCAGCCCACGCATGCTATATCCATCTCTGCCGACGGTTCCGTAAAAGGGAAAAAAGACGGGCGAAAACGCACCTTGAGATTATCGCGTTCAAAAAAGCGTTGCATAAACTCAGCCAGAAGCCCCTTCAAGTCCGAAAAGCTCGCCTGTTCATCAACCCAAAGCCCTTCAACCTGATGAAACATGGGGGTATGCGTCACATCAGAATCACACCGGAAAACCCGACCCGGCGCAATAATCCGAAGAGGAGGTCGGTGAGCCTGCATATACCTTATCTGGACTGGGGATGTATGAGTTCGAAGCACCCGGGTCTCATCCAGATAAAACGTGTCATGCATGGCGCGAGCCGGGTGTTTTTCGGGGATGTTCAAGGCTGTAAAATTATAGAAATCCGTCTCGATTTCAGGGCCCTCAGCAACTGTAAAGCCCATGCTGGTAAACAGGGTTTCAATCCGATCTATCGTAGCGGTAACAGGATGTACCCCCCCTCGGCCTAACCCGCGACCCGGTTTGGTCACATCAAGTCTTTCACGGGCCAGTTGCGTTTCAAGCTCTGCAGCCAGTATGTCCTGCCGCCGCTGTATAAAAGCCGTTTCAATGTTTCTCTTGGCCTCATTAATCAATGAGCCTGCAGCGCGACGATCCTCGGCCGGCAAACTGCCCAAGCTACGCAACTGCTCTGTCAAGCTTCCGTTTCGCCCTAAGACATGGGCTTTAACCAGCTCAAGATCCTGTACGGATGGGGCTTGTTCCATCTGCCTCATGGCATCCTGAACGAGCTTGCTCATATCGATCATGTCATTCTCCTGATGGGTGCTCCTGCCTTGGACTAACCCATCATACGAAATTAGCTCCAACAAATTGCTGGCACAGCTCTTTCTGATAACAAAAAAGGAGGCCCTCAAGCCTCCTTTTCTGCACAGGCCAGCTTAAGCAGCAAGACTTGCCTTGGCTTGCTCAACAATCTTGGCAAAAGCCGGCTTGTCAAACACAGCTAGATCAGCCAGAACCTTACGGTCCACTTCGATAGCCGCTTTTTTCAAACCATTCATGAATGCGCTGTAGGTCATGCCACACTCTCTGGATGCAGCGTTAATCCGCGTAATCCATAATGCCCGGAACTGTCTCTTACGTTGCCGGCGATCACGGTACTGATATTGACCTGCCTTCATTACAGCCTGTTTGGCTATCCGGTACACATTCTTACGCCGGCCCCGATATCCCTTGGCCAGTTCCAGCACCTTCTTGTGCCGTGCATGGGCTGTCACACCACGTTTGACTCTTGGCATGATTTCTCCTTATGCGTAGGGCAACATGGCGCGAACCTGACGCTCGTTGCTTTTCGCAACCATAGTCGTTCCACGCAAATGGCGTTTATTCTTGGTCGTCTTCTTCGTCAAAATATGACGAAGATTGGCGTGTGAGCGCTTAAGCCCACCACTGCCTAGCGCCTTGAAGCGCTTTGCAGCTCCACTCTTGGTCTTCATTTTTGGCATAGCCTGATACTCCGCATTAAATTAATCATGAGCACCCATTCAATCGCTGAACACCTGAGCCGGTTCAAACCAAATCAGGGTGCCTTCTTCTTGGGACTGATCACCATAACCATCTGTCTGCCTTCGAGCCGGGGAAACTGCTCAACAACTCCATCCTCAGACAGGTCTTCTTCAACCCGCCTCAGCAAGCGCACCCCGATTTCCTGGTGCGTCATTTCCCTTCCCCTGAAACGCAAGGTGACTTTGGTCTTGTCCCCTTCCTGTAGGAAACGTATCAGGTTGCGTAGCTTGACCTGATAATCCCCTTCATCCGTTCCCGGACGAAACTTTACTTCCTTAACCTGAATCTGCTTCTGCTTAACCTTGGCTTCATGCTGACGCTTACTCTGCTGGTACTTAAACTTCCCGTAATCCATCAGGCGACAGACTGGAGGCTCGGCCTGAGGGGCAATCTCCACCAAATCCACCTGGGCTTCTTCAGCCAGTTCAAGCGCCTGTGCCAGGCCAACAATTCCAAGCTGCTCATTGTCAACACCAATCAAGCGAATCTGTGGTGCATTGATTTCACCATTAATCCGCGACTCTTTTTCCTGAGCGATAGTAAACCTCCAAATCAAAAAATTAGGCCGTGCGACCCAGTCTTGCCCGTTCTGTTTCAAAGCGTTCTAAAAACGCCTCCAGAGACATTTGGCCAAGATCCTCACCATATCGGGTTCGCACGGCAACCTTGCCAGCGGCCTTTTCACGATCACCTACTATTAACAGATAAGGCAGCCGCTGAATACTATGTTCTCGAATTTTAAAGTTTATCTTTTCATTTCTCAAGTCTTTTACCAAACGCAGGCCTTTAGACGAGAACCATGCCGCCACTTCATGCGCATAATCTGCCTGGGCATCGGTAATGCTCATCACTGCAACCTGGACCGGCGCAAGCCAGACTGGAAACATCCCGGCATGGTGCTCTATTAAAATACCAATAAATCGTTCGAGTGACCCCAAAATAGCCCGGTGCAGCATGACAGGCACCTGCTTTTCACCCTGCTCATCAACATAGCTCGCCTCCAGTCGCCGCGGCATGGAAAAATCAACCTGGATAGTGCCACACTGCCATACCCTTTCAAGGCAATCTTTCAGGGCGAACTCGATTTTAGGTCCATAAAATGCCCCTTCACCCGGCTGTAACTCCCATTCCAGTTTCTTGCTATCCAGTGCCTGGGACAAGGCAGCTTCGGCCTTATCCCACAAGGCATCCTCTCCTACCCGTTTTTCAGGACGGGTAGACAGTTTGACCAGCACCTCATCAAAGCCAAAATCACGATAAACACGATGCAGCAGATCAATAAAGACAGACACCTCTTCCTGTATCTGTTCTTCCCTGCAGAAAATATGGGCATCATCCTGGGTAAAATTACGTACACGCATCAAGCCATGCAGCGTGCCGGAAGGCTCATTGCGATGGCAGGATCCGAACTCGGCCAAACGCACCGGAAGATCACGGTAGCTTTTCGTGCCCTGACGAAAAACCTGGACATGGCAAGGGCAGTTCATGGGCTTGATCGCATAATCGCGATTTTCAGAGGCCGTCGTAAACATCATTTCAGAAAACTGTTCCCAGTGTCCTGATTTTTCCCAAAGCGTCCGATCAACCACCTGGGGTGTATGGATCTCCTGATAGCCGTTCTCACTAAAAATACGGCGCATGTACTGCTCCACCACCTGATAGAGCGTCCAGCCTTTTGGATGCCAGAATACCATTCCAGGAGCTTCTTCCTGGGCATGAAACAAATCCATCTGCTTCGCTAGCTTGCGATGATCCCGTTTTTCCGCTTCTTCAAGACGGTACAGATAGGCATCCAAATCTTCCTTTTTTGCCCATGCCGTGCCATAAACACGGGTCAGCATTTCATTCCTGGAATCGCCACGCCAAAACGCACCAGCCACCTTCATCAGCTTGAATGCCTTCAGCTTTCCAGTAGAGGGCACATGCGGGCCCCGGCATAGATCCGTAAATTCCGCCTGGCTGTACAAGGACAGATCCTCATGGGCAGGAATGCTTTCTATGATTTCCGCCTTATACGTTTCTCCCATGTCCTTGAAAAAGCGGATAGCTTCCTCGCGCGACATGACCTCGCGACGCACCGGGATATCCTGGCTGGCCAGTTCATGCATCCGCTGCTCAATAGCGTTCAGATCGTCCGGGGTAAAGCCCCGTTTATAGGAAAAATCATAATAAAATCCATTATCAATCACCGGGCCAATCGTCACCTGGGCTTCGGGATAAAGCTGCTTGACAGCCTGGGCCAGCAAATGGGCAGCCGAATGGCGCAACACATCCAGCCCTTCTTCATCACGGCCTGTTACAATAACGACATCACTATCCGACTCAACCAGATAGGATAAATCCACCAGTTTCCCGTTGACTTTTCCTGCAACCGCAGCACGAGCGAGCCCTGCACCAATATCAGCAGCAAGATTACCCACTGAAACAGGCGTATCAAAATATCGTACCGTACCATCAGGTAACCGGATTTGTGGCAAACTAGTCTCCAGAATTCAACCAGGAAATGGGCCTACTGTCCTTAAAACAGCAGAAGCCAGACACACCGGGGCAAAACCCGCAATGAATCTGACTTCGCATGATAATTGGTAGGCACGATTGGACTCGAACCAACGACCCCTACCATGTCAAGGTAGTGCTCTAACCAGCTGAGCTACGCGCCTATAATCCGATCCATTATAACCTTGTTTCCACAGCCATACAACGCTCACTGGCAAACTGTTCTGCAGCAAGCCGCCCTTCATCAAGCTTCATGACCCGGCCCATCCGGCCTGCAAGCTGGGGATCATGGGTCACGACCACCATACTGGTTTCGAGATCCGAATTCAGCTGGAGCATCAGATCAAAAACCCTGGCTGCCGTATGGCGATCCAGATTACCCGTAGGCTCATCCGCAAGCAAGCAAGCAGGTCGCGTAACCAATGCCCGGGCAATTGCGACGCGCTGGCGCTCGCCTCCTGACAGCTCCCCTGGCTGATGGGTCAGGCGATGGGCCAGTTCCACCCGTTCCAGCATCTGGGCTGCCGCCTCGTACGCATCGGTACGGTTCAGACGACGAATCAGCAAAGGCATGGCTACATTTTCCAGTGCACTGAATTCAGGAAGCAGGTGATGAAACTGGTATACAAAACCCATTGAACGATTACGCAGTTCACCCCGCATCTTCTCATTTAATTTCATCAAGGCATTCCCCAGCACCACCACCTCACCAGAGGTCGGAGTGTCCAGTCCCCCCAGAAGATGCATCAAGGTACTTTTCCCTGAACCGGAAGCACCGACAATCGCTACAGATTCGCCCGGCTCAACAATAAAATCAATCCCTTCAAGAACAGGGATAACCAGACGCCCTTGAGTATAGGATTTAGCAATTCCCCTGGCTTCAATGACCGGTTGGCTACTCATATCGCAAAGCCTCAGCAGGATTGGTTCTGGATGCCCGCCAACTCGGATAAAGTGTAGCCAGAAAACTCAACAGCATGGAAACCAGCGCAGTTACATAAACATCATGCCATTCCAGCCTGGAAGGCACTTCACTGATGTAATAGACTTTTCTACTTAGGAAATGGACACCGGTTACATGCTCTATAAAAGGCACAATCACATCAATATTCCTGGCTACCAGAATACCAAAGCCAACACCAATAAGTGTACCAATGACCCCGATCAGGATTCCCTGGACTATAAAGATAGCCATGACACTGGCTGGAGATGCCCCAAGCGTGCGCAGGATGGCAATATCACTTTGCTTATCCGTAACCATCATAATAAGCGTCGACACAATGTTAAAAGCCGCTACCGCAACAATAAGCAGCAAAATAATGAACATCACGTTCTTTTCCATCCCAATCGCCCTGAAAAAACTTGCATGCTGCTGGGTCCAGTCCACCGCATTCAGCTCAGGGGGCAATTCACGGGCCAGGGCTGCAGACACCTGTGGAGCCTTATACAGGTCATGCAACCTGAGCCGTATCCCGGTTACACCCTGGATACGGTACAGGGTGGCCGCATCCCGTAATGACATCAAGGCCAATCCATAGTCATACTCATACATCCCAACCTTAAAAATCCCGCCAACAGTAAACTGCCTTAAACGGGGAAGCAGCCCTGCCGGGGTAATCTGGCCTTCCGGTGCAACCAGAGTGACATGATCACCCACCTCGACTCCCAAAGCATTGGCCAGCTCTGAGCCAATAACTATGCGGTACAGGCCTGGTTTCAGTGAAGACAGGCTCCCTGATTTCATATGAGAGGCAATATCAGTCACCCGATCAAAACTATCTGGCTTGATTCCTTCCACCATGACTCCCTGAACAACCGAATCATGGGTCAGAAGTCCTTGAGCCTCAATATAAGGTGCACTGGCAATAACCTGGGGGTTACGGTCAGCAAGGGCAGCAATACGCTGCCACTGGGCCACAGGCGCGCCATTGCCTATAATCTCGACATGGGCTGCCACACCCAGAATACGGGTTCTGAGCTTGGTCTGGAATCCATTCATGACTGACAGAACTATAATGAGTGCAGCCACACCTAATGCAATGCCGCACATTGAAGTCATGGAAATAAAGGAAATGAAATGGTTTCGTCGTTTGGCACGGGTGTAACGCAACCCGATGAACAATTCAAAAAATCGCACAATCATAGCGCTCTGGAATAAAATGAAAGTGTGCCACAACGCGACCCAACACGCCAACAAGGATTCACGTCATGCCAGACTGTCATATTCTGCTTCCCGGGCTTATCACGCAGACCGATCGCTCTCCTTGTCTTCCTGAAGCCTTAAACTTGCTCTGCACACGCGGGCGTGCTCTACCCCCAACAGCCGTTCCAGACACGCAAGCCTTTCTTCTAAGCCATTTCGGGCTGCCCATCGATTCCGGAATTGCTCCTATCACCGGTCTTGCAGATGGGATCAATACAACACACGGATACTGGTTACGAATGGATCCGGTCCATCTTCACCTAAACCGGGATCAGCTCATACTTCTAGACAGCCAGTCCTTCAATATTGACCCAGACGAAGCAGACCAGCTCGTTAGCACCATCAACCAGCATTTTCAGGATGGGGGCATCCGTATCCTGGCGCCCAGTTCCAAGCGCTGGTATGCCCATTTCGACACAGAACAGAACCTCGTTTTTCACCCAAAAAACCGGATCATCGGTCAGCCGGTCAACCTTCACCTGCCTTCAGGGGAAATGGGGACACACTGGAAATCAATCCTCAACGATATCCAGATGCTGCTGTTTGCTCACCCTGTCAATGAAGCAAGGGAAACCAGGGGAGAAATGGCCATCAACAGTATATGGCCCTGGGCTCTGGGCCAGCTTCCAGCCATCCATGAACAACCCTGGAAACGCATCCTTAGCCAGAACCCTCTTGCAGCAGGCCTTGTACAGCTATCGGGTGGAGAACACATCATGTTACCCCCTAATGCAGGCGCCTGGCTTAACGAGATCCAGAATGGGGACATGCTCATCCTGGATAAATCTCTTCCTGACGGCTACTCCAGTGGGGAGCCGGAATGGAAAGAAGCCATCACCGCCCTTGAAACCAACTGGTTTATCCCCCTGCTTGAGGCACTCAAGTCCAGCCGGTTGGACCGGATCCACCTTCATCTGCCTGCTGAAAACAGGGTGCTTCACCTGGAGATCCAACAGTCCGATCTCTGGAAATTCTGGCGACACCATCTCCATCTCCTTTAAACGAAGCAGCTGGCTGCCAAGTAAAACCTTCGCAAAATGAAAGTCGCAAGGTATAATTTAACGTTTATCCAAAAACAGAAGCCAAATTCGACACATGGAAGCCGAACACCTAAATCTTATCAACTCAAGACTCGCTGATCTTGTCAGCCGAAACCAGCAATTACGGGGGTATCTTTGACTTTGACCAAAAGCAGGAAAGACTCGAGGAGGTCAATGCACTCCTTGAAGATCCTCAAATATGGGATGATGCCAAGAAAGCCCAGGATCTAGGCCGGGAAAGGAGTACACTCGGTTCTGTTGTTCATACCCTTAATGACATTGGGACCAATCTGGCGGATTTACAGGAACTCTTTCTTCTGGCCCGTACAGAAGAAGATGATGGAGCATTACTAGACATCAATAAAGAGCTGGATGAAGTTGAGCTTCAGACAGCCCGCCTGGAATTTCAGCGCATGTTCAATAACCCCATGGATCCATGCAACTGCTTTCTAGATATCCAGTCCGGTTCAGGCGGCACCGAGGCACAGGACTGGGCATCCATGCTCCTGCGCATGTATATCCGATACGCAGAAAGAAAGGGGTTTGACGTAGAGGTTCTCGAAGAATCCGAAGGAGAAGTTGCAGGAATCAAAAGTGCGACCCTTAAAATTATAGGTGAATATGCTTTTGGCTATCTGCGTACAGAAACAGGAATACACCGCCTGGTCAGAAAATCACCCTTTGACTCTGGAAATCGTCGTCATACCTCATTTGCAAGTGTTTTTGTCTACCCTGAAGCTGATGATTCAATCGATATTGAGATCAACCCGGCTGACTTAAGGATCGATACATTCCGGGCATCAGGGGCTGGCGGCCAACATATCAACAAAACCGACTCAGCTATCCGGATTACACACATTCCAACGAATATTGTAGTTCAATGCCAGAATGACCGCTCTCAGCACAAAAACCGGGCAGAGGCCATGAGCATGCTTAAAGCACGTCTTTACGAACTTGAATTACGTAAACGGAATGAACAGAAACAGGTTCTGGAAGATTCCAAGTCAGACATTGGCTGGGGTCACCAGATTCGCTCTTATGTTCTGGATCAGTCCAGAATAAAGGACCTGAGAACTAACGTCGAGACAGGTAACACCCAGGCAGTTCTGGATGGAGATCTGGATCCATTTATCAATGAAAGCCTGAAACAGGCCATATAGTGACCGACCAACATGACTGACACCCATATTCCTGCAGATTCCAACGAAATTTTTGAGGAAAGAAGACAGAAACTGCAAAAGCTGCGTGAAACGGGCTGGTCTTACCCAAACCACTTCCGGCGCTCACACGTTGCCCTGGAACTACATGTCGCGCATGACGAAAAGAAACCGGAAGAACTTGAAACCACCAGAATCCATGTGGCAATTGCAGGTCGAATGATGCTCAAGCGGGTCATGGGCAAGGCCTGTTTTGCGACCTTGCAGGACATGAGCGGACGTATCCAGATCTATGTAACTGCTGACACCATAGGGCAGGCAGAGCTCGACAGGTTCAAGCAATATGATCTGGGGGACATTATCGGCGTCAAGGGTTTTCTTTTCAAGACAAGGACTAATGAACTAACCATTCGGGCTGAACACCTTATCCTCCTGACCAAATCCTTGCGCCCACTGCCCGAAAAGTTTCATGGCCTGACCGATCTGGAACAAAAATACCGGCAACGCTACCTGGATCTCATCACCAATGAAGCAGCCCGGAAAGTTTTTTCAACCCGCTCCCGCATTATCCAGTCACTACGGACCTTCCTGACCAAACGCAGCTTTGTGGAGGTGGAAACACCCATGATGCATCCCATCCCGGGAGGAGCAGCCGCAAGACCTTTCATTACGCATCATAATGCCTTGGAAATGGACCTCTTCCTGCGTATTGCCCCCGAACTCTATCTAAAACGCCTGGTCATAGGAGGAATGGAAAAAGTATTTGAAATCAACAGAAACTTCAGGAATGAGGGCCTTTCAACCCGGCATAACCCTGAATTTACCATGCTGGAATTCTATGAAGCGTATTCTGATTACCATGATCTCATGAACCTGACCGAATTGATGCTTCGTAACGTCACGCAGGAGGTCACAGGGAGCCTGAAAATATCCTACCAGGGCCACCTGGTGGATCTGGAAGCCCCCTTCCAGAAATTCACCCTATGCGAGGCCATCGCTCACTACCACCCTTCGCATACCTTTGAGAACCTGGGCAATCGCCATTATCTTGAAGAACAGCTTAACCGGCTCAACATCACATTCAGTTCCACCGATGGTCTGGAAAAACTGCAGGTACTCCTTTTTGAGGAAACAACCGAGCATCTGCTCTTCAATCCAACTTTCATTATCAACCATCCGGCTGAAATTTCACCTCTTGCCCGGCGAAATGACAACAATCCTGACATCACAGATCGTTTTGAACTCTATATTGCCGGAAGAGAACTGGCCAATGGGTTTTCTGAACTCAATGATGCTGAGGATCAGGCTGCACGCTTCGCTGAACAGGCACGGCAAAAAGAGGCTGGGGATCAGGAAGCGATGATCTATGATGCTGACTATATCCGCGCCCTGGAATTTGGCCTTCCACCTACGGCCGGTGAAGGAATCGGCATTGACCGTCTAGTCATGCTTCTGACAGATAGCCCCAGCATCAGGGACGTCATTCTTTTCCCACAGCTTCGGCCTGAGTAAAACCATATGCCCAAAGGTTCTCTTTATGGATTGCATACCGTTTTCCCAACTGACACCTGATCGGATTCTCGAAGCAGTTGAATCTGCTGGCTTTTCTCCAGATGGACGGCTGCTGGCGCTCAACAGTTTTGAAAACAGGGTTTACCGCATCGGGGTTGGGGATTCAGTGAACATTGTTGCCAAGTTTTATCGGGCTGGCCGATGGACTACCGAACAGATCCTTGAAGAGCATCAATTCATCCATGAGCTCTCGGATACTCAAATTCCAATCATCTCCCCCATCAAAAATCATGCGGGTGACACCTTGTTTCTGGCCACAGGTTTCCACTTCAGCCTATGGCCCATGCAACCCGGAAGAACGCCTGATCTTGAAAACCCAAAAATACTTGAACGAATCGGCCAGCTTCTGGGACGAATTCACGCAATTGGGGCCATACGCCCATTTAAGACCCGCCTCACACTAAAAACAGATAATTACGGCCACGATTGTGTCAGCTGGCTAATCCAGCATCATTTTATCCCGGATGAACTGATATCCGCCTATACAGCAATCACGCACACACTTCTTTTACAAATCGGAACCATTTTTCAACGGCACGCCGATATAAAACCTCTCAGACTGCATGGAGACTGCCATCCTGGCAACCTGCTGGCAACTGAATCAGGTGGGCTGTATCTTGTTGATTTTGATGACTGCCTGATGGGCCCTGCCATACAGGACTTATGGATGTTCTTGTCAGGAGACGAGCAAACAAGAACACAGCAGCTTCAGTCCCTAATCAAAGGGTATCAAATCTTTCATGATTTTAACCCTTGTGAAACAGCTCTTATTGAACCACTTCGAACCCTACGCATCATTCATTATGACGCCTGGCTCGCACGCCGCTGGGATGATCCGGCTTTTCCAATCAATTTTCCCTGGTTTAATACACAACGCTACTGGCAGGATCAGATCCTGACTCTACGTGAACAGGCTGCACTGCTTAATGAACCTCCTTTATCCCTTTGAACACTGACCTGAAACCTCACCTCCACTGTGCTACCAGATCATAGTCACTACAGGCTTTAACCCTTGCCCATATCCTATCTCCAGCATGAACACCTTCCTCATAGGGAAGATGCACGATTCCATCAATTTCAGGCGCATCAGCCATGGACCGCGCAATAACCTTATCTGCCTTGACTTCATCCACAATAACCTCAATATCCTGGCCTATCTTTCGCTCAAGCCTTTGCCGGCTGATTTTTGTCGCCAAGGCCATGAAGCGTTCACGCCTGTCGAGCTTGACTTCCTCTGGAACTGGAGAGGGGAGATCATTGGCAACAGCTCCCGAAACAGCCGAATAGGCAAAACAACCAACCCTATCCAACTGGGATGCCTCAAGAAATCCTAACAGCTCTTCAAACTCAGCCTCCGTTTCCCCTGGAAAACCCACAATAAAGGTTGAACGTAAGGTAATATCCGGGCAAATCTCTCGCCACTGACGTATCCTTTCCAGATTGTTCTCGGCACAGGCCGGGCGCTTCATAAGCTTAAGAATTCTGGGCGAGGCATGCTGGAATGGCACATCCAGATAGGGCAGAATGCGCTTTTGCGCCATAAGGGGAACAATATCATCCACATGGGGATAAGGATAAACATAGTGCAGCCGGATCCAGACACCAAGCTCGCCCAAAGCTGCAACCAGTTCTTTCATTCGGGTTTTTACAGGCCGTCCTCCCCAGAAACCAGTGCGGTATTTCACATCTACCCCATAGGCAGAAGTGTCTTGAGAAATCACCAGAAGTTCCTGAACCCCTGAATTGACTAATTGTTCAGCTTCCCGCATAACATCTGAAACGGGGCGCGAAACCAGCCCCCCCCGAAGAGAAGGGATAATACAAAAAGTACAGCGGTGATTACAGCCCTCCGAAATTTTCAGGTAAGCATAATGCTTCGGTGTCAGCTTAATTCCGGCCGGAGGGACCAGATCAACAAACGGATCATGCGGTTTAGGAAGATTCACATGCACCGCTGCCATCACCTCAGACAACGCATGCGGCCCGGTCACTGCCAAGACACCAGGATGGGCCTTACGTACCAGGTCAGCCTTCGCCCCCAAACAACCGGTAACAATCACCCGCCCGTTTTCATGCAATGCCTCACCAATGGCATCAAGTGATTCATCAATCGCGGCATCAATAAAACCACACGTATTGACAACCACCAAATCCGCATCAGCATAATTTGGAACTACGCCATATCCCTCTGCACGCAACTGCGTTAGAATCTGCTCGGAATCAACCAGGGCTTTGGGGCAACCCAGCGACACAAACCCCACTTTTGGATCAGATAAACCTGACATCGGACCTTCCTTAAAAAACAAAGACAGTATTCTACCCTAAAGCTTTACCCTAACCATTCCTTCAAGGATGCAACTATTCCAGATCTGGATTTTCAGACAGCTCCTCATGAACTAATCCCGATAGCCTGCTCAACCCTGGAACGGGTTAAATGTCCAGCAAACAGTTCCATGAAAAAATAAGTAAAACCACGCAAATAAGCTCCCCTGCGTAAAGTAATATGAGTTGTACTGGGTTCAAAAAGATGGCCCGCATCAATAGCAGCCAGACCGACATCCCGCTTTGCATCAAAAGCCATGGTAGCTATCAGGCCGATACCGAGCCCAAGCTCAACGTAGGTTTTAATGACATCTGAGTCAATAGCTGTCAGCACGACATTCGGGATCAGCCCTTCGGCCTCAAATGCCTTATTCATCAACGTTCGCCCCGTAAATGCAAAGTCATAAGTCACAATCGGATAGCTTGCGATTCGCTCCAGGGTCAATTTACCCTGCAATATCGGATGCCCGGGTGGAGCAATCACACTCCTGTTCCAGCTGTAGCAAGGCAGCATCACAAGTTCACCGTATCCTTCCATCGCTTCGGTGGCGATAGCAATATCAGCCTCACCCGAAGCAACCTGAGCTGCAATCTGCGCCGGGCTTCCCTGATGCAGCCCAAGGCGAACATTCGGGTAATGCCTTCGAAAGGACTGAACCACCTGAGGCAGGGCATAGCGGGCCTGTGTATGAGTCGTGGCAATCACAAGGCTGCCATTGCTTTCCTGTGTAAATTCCTCTGCAACAAGCTTAACGTTCTGAGCCTCACGAAGAATCCGATCGGCAATTCGGCATATCACCTCCCCGGGCTTGGTTAACCCGGTCAACCGCTTCCCACTGCGGACAAAAATATCCACCTTGAGTTCATCTTCCAACATGCTGATCTGCTTGCTTACTCCTGGCTGAGACGTATTCAGAATCACGGCGGCATCTGAAACATTCAGTCCTTGACGCGCCACAGTCGTTACATAACGTAATTGCTGAAGTTTCATATGGGCCTTTATATAAAAAAATGTATAAAAGTATAATATCATATTCTTTTTAAGAATAGACAGAACTTGCTATATTTCCAAAACTGCCAGGCAGGGCACTCTGGCGAGACCATTAACGGAAACAACATGATTCTTGCATACACATTGACAGGCTTTGCAGTCGGAACCGTCATCGGCATAACGGGAGTTGGCGGTGGATCCCTCATGACACCCATACTTATTTTTGGGTTTGGTATCCAACCTGCCATCGCTATTGGAACTGATCTGCTTTTTGCAGGCATCACCAAAGCCAGCGGAGGATTAACTTCTGCCTTTAAACGCCAGGTTGAGTGGCCTGTTTTTTCAAAACTCGCTGCCGGAAGCATTCCGGCGGCCTTGCTGACAGTGATCGCTGAAGCCCGTTATGGCCGTCCAGATAATCATACCTTAACCCTGATATTAGGCCTTGCCCTCTTGTTGACTGGAATTGCCCTGCTTTTTCGGGAAAAATTCCTTCATGGCAAGTTTCACGTTAAAATGAAACCTGTTTCGCAGACGGGACTGACCTTTCTTGCCGGTTGTGCCATTGGTATCCTGGTTACCCTGACCTCAATAGGAGCAGGAGCGATCGGGATTGCCCTCTTGCTCATCCTGTATCCAGACTACCCTGCAAAGAAACTCATTGCCACGGATGTCATGCATACGGTTCCCTTAACCTTAATAGCTGGATACGGGCAGTTAAGACTGGGGGCCATTGATCTTCATCTTTTAGCCGGACTGCTGATGGGGTCACTTCCTGGCATGTGGCTTGGATCAAAAATTGGAAGCCAGATGCCCGAACGCCTGATGCAGAAGTTCCTTGCCGCACTTCTTGCAGGGATTGGTCTTAAATTTATTATGTAGCTAGCCATTTTCAGGACACTATCATGCTAGACGCCTCAAGTATCATTGATTTTGAAGAAATTGATCGTTATGAATCAGCTGTAAACGCCTATCTTAATCTTCAGATGGATGCAGACCGGTTCATGTCCATGCGCCTCCAGCAAGGGGTATATGGCCAGCGCCAGGAAGGTGTACATATGGTGCGCTGCAAGATTCCAGGTGGTGAAATGACCGGGGAACAGCTCAAGGCAATCGGTGATACCATGGAATCCGTAACAGATCATCCCTTAGCACATGTCACCACCAGGCAGGATATCCAGCTACATTACGTGCCAGTTGCCCAGACCCCCAAAGCCCTAAAGCTGCTGGCACAGGCCGGGATTACTACCCGAGAAGCCTGTAACAACACAATCCGTAACATCACCATGGCGCCCCTGTCAGGCCTGTGCCCTGGCGAGATCGTTGATATCACGCCTTTCAAGGATGCAACGGTGCATTATCTGTTACGTCATCCATTAACCCAGTACATGCCCAGAAAATACAAGATCAGCTTTTCCAGTTGTGCAAGCGATACTGCCCAAGGCATGATGCACGACATTGGTGTCGTTCCGGTTTCACGGGATGGGCAATTCGGCTTTAAGGTTCTCGCCGGAGGCGGACTCGGTCATAAGCCCTATGAGGCGATTGTTGCAGAAGAGTTTCTTGAGGAACATCTACTCATTCCAACCATTGAAGCCCTGATTTCTTTGCATCACAAATATTCGGATCGTACCAAACGGGCCAAATCCCGTTCAAAATTCCTGGTTGTACGGTTTGGCGTAGACGGTTTCCTGGAAAAATATCGCGAGGAAGTCAAAAAGATCCGTGAATCCTATGCGGGCCCTGTGCCACATGGAGCATGGAATGCTCACCCTGGAAACTGTATCTGTGGAACAGGGGCCCCCAGAAAAATCACTGCCCAGAAACAAGAAGGCTTGTTCATCGTACCTGTCAGCCTGCCTATTGGCGACATGACGGCAAAACAGATGCGGGGTATTGCCCAGCTCCTTAAAATCCATAATCTGGACCGGATCCGTACCACCCAGGATCAAAACCTGATCATTCCTGATGTGCCACTTGATAAAACAGGCCCCATCCTTTCAGGGCTAAAAGAACTTGGCTTAGGCCTGCCACAAACCGGGGATGACGTAGTAGCCTGCCCAGGAACCACAACCTGCAGGCTAGGTATTACTGGAAGCCGCAAAGCTGCCACACGGATCACGGGTGGCATAGCTGATCTGAAAATACGCATTTCAGGTTGCCAGAATGGCTGTGCCCAACCTGAAATGGCAGATATTGGTATTTACGGGCAGGGAAAACGCCTGTTCGGAAGACTCATCCCACACTACCAGATGTATTTTGGTGGCGATGGCCGCACCGGTTATGGCATTGCCATAAAAGGGCCGGAAGTGCCTGTTGCGAGAACCGAGCAAGCAGTAGCCCGGGTAGAAGAGGCCTACCTTGAAACACGCAACGAAAATGAATCCTTTTACTTCTGGACGCGCCGTATGGGTAAAGACTATTTCAGCGAACTTCTGGCCGATCTCGTCGCCGTCAAAGAAGAGGACATCCCTTCCGTCCTGCACGATCTGGATGATGAGGGAGATTTCAAGGTATTACAGCTTGGAGGGGGCGAATGTGCCGGTTCAGCCCATAATCCAGCTACAGCGAATTTTTCAGAAGCTGCCTACGAACGGACATGCCGTAATTCCCTTATCTATCAACGGCAATTTGAAAGCGCACTGGAATGCAATCAGTCCTTGACCCGGCTTGTAGGACAGGCCCTGCTTTTCGTAACCGGACATAAGCAACCCCTGACTGATGATCTGGATGAAATAGCTGCATTGCTTTCTAAAACCCAGCCTGATTTATCTACAAGACTCTCCAGGATTTCTGAGTCGCAAAAACAGCTTGCCCAAACATTTGATGCACCTGGATTTACGGTTTTTTGCACCCTGGTCGATAAATGGATGGACGATGCTGCCCGCCTCGCGATGAAACTGGATCCCCAGCTTGATTTAACCATGTCCATGACTGAAAAAGTCCTGACAACAGCATGGGTTGAAGCCCGGCTAGTTACTCTGGACAAGGACAGCCTTGAGGCCAATGCTGAACAGGCCCGCCAGGAACTGGGGCATCTGACGAAAGGGGACGAGCTCCATCTTCTGGTTAGCAGCAATGAACTGGCCCAGGGCCTGGTTTCTGTCCTGAGCAAGGAAGGACAGCGTATCCTTGGCATGGAACCGGAAGGGCATAAATACCTGCTCAAGATACAAAAAAATGAAGCCGCTTAATTGAACTGAGTAATGATAATGACAATTAACAAAGAAAAAATTGAACATACCCTCCAGCAACTAGGGCATATCTCGCAGCAATATAAGCCGGCCACTTTTGCCAACAGTTTTGGAGCCGAGGACATCGTGCTGGTTGATCTCATTGCACAGCATGCTCCTGAAATCGAGATTTTCAGTCTTGATACAGGACGTCTGCCGCAAGAAACATACACCCTAATGCAGGCTGTTCGGGAGCGCTACCCTGCTCTCCAGTTTAAAACCTACTTTCCTGCTGCTGCAGATGTTGAATCCTATGTTGAAAACCATGGGCCAAACGGGTTTTATTCCAGTATTGAGCTTCGCAAGAAATGCTGCCATATCCGCAAGGTAGAACCTCTCCAGCGTGCCTTATCCGGCAAAAAAGCATGGATAACCGGGTTACGCAAAGAACAAGGGGCTACCCGGGAAAACCTGGCCGATGCTGAATGGGATGATCTGCATGGCCTGAAAAAATTCAATCCTCTTGCAAACTGGTCAGAAAGTGATGTGTGGGACTATATTCATCATCATCAGCTTCCTTACAACCCCTTACATGACAAGGGATATCCCTCGATCGGATGTGCGCCCTGTACCCGCGCCATTACCAAGGGAGAAGATATCAGGGCTGGCCGGTGGTGGTGGGAAAATCCGGAAACAAAAGAATGCGGACTTCATCCAGTCACGCTGATTCGCGCATAAGACGAAGAGGATACCATGTCATTCAAACACCTGACACATCTTGATACGCTTGAAAGTGAAGCCATTCACATTATTCGCGAAGTAGCTGCCGAGTGCAAAAACCCGGTTTTACTCTTTTCGGGTGGAAAAGATTCTATAGTCATGCTGCGTCTGGCTCAAAAAGCGTTCCTGCCGGGAAAAATCCCTTTCCCGCTCATGCATATTGATACCGAGCACAACTTCCCTGAAGTGATTGAATTCCGCGATCGGCGCGTCAATGAACTAGAAGCAAGGCTCATCGTACGTTCAGTGCAGAAATCCATTGATACTGGGCGTGTCATAGAAAAACCCGGGCAATCCCGGAATACCCTGCAAACAACCACTTTACTGGATGCCATTGAGGAGTTCCGGTTTGATGCCTGTTTTGGCGGGGCAAGAAGGGACGAAGAAAAAGCCCGGGCCAAAGAGCGCATTTTTTCATTCCGCGATGAATTTGGACAATGGGATCCTAGAAACCAGCGCCCTGAGCTTTGGGATTTATATAATACCCGGGTTCATCCGGGCGAACACATGCGCGTCTTCCCTATCAGTAACTGGACCGAACTGGACATCTGGCAGTATATCCTTAACGAGCAACTGGAAGTTCCAAGCCTTTATTACGCTCACGAACGTGACGTCATTGAGCGCAATGGTGCGCTACTGCCTGTTTCGCACCTTGTCATACCAAAACCCGGTGAGACACCACGCCGAATGACAGTCCGGTTCCGCACAGTTGGTGATATGAGCTGCACCTGTCCTGTTATCTCAGAAGCCCGGGATGCCAATGACATCATTCTGGAAACAGCCATGACCCGTATCACTGAACGAGGCGCTACCCGAATGGACGACAAGACCTCGGACACTTCCATGGAACTTCGGAAAAAAGAAGGATATTTTTAATGAATGCGTGCAACACCCCTCCTCTTGACTCAATGGAACTTCTGCGGTTCTCCACGGCCGGCAGTGTAGATGACGGCAAAAGTACGCTCATCGGCAGGCTGCTCTATGATGCCAAGTCAATTTTTGAAGATACCCTGGAATCAATTGCCCATACCACCTCTAAAAGAGGCCAGAACGGGCTTGATTTGGCCTTGCTGACCGATGGCCTTCAGGCCGAACGTGAACAGGGCATAACAATAGATGTGGCCTATCGCTATTTTGCCACTCCACGCCGTAAATTCATTATCGCCGACACCCCGGGTCATGAGCAGTACACCCGGAACATGGTAACAGGAGCCTCAACCTCAGATCTGGCCATTATTCTAATCGATGCACGCAAAGGCCCTCTAATCCAGTCCAGGCGGCATGCCTATCTTTCCAGTCTGCTAGGCATTCATCATCTGATTCTGGCTGTCAATAAAATGGATACCGTCAACTATTCCAGCGATCGTTTCCATGATATCCGGAAAGAATTCGAACCATTTCTGAAAAAACTGGGGGTTCCCCATCTCTACTTTATCCCCATGTCTGCCCTTCATGGCGATATGGTCGTTGAACGTGGTGACAATCTCGACTGGTATAAAGGTCCCACCCTGCTTGAACTCCTTGAGACCGTCCCTGTCAATCCTGTTGCCGCGCGCGTTCCAGGGCGTCTTCCGGTTCAACTGGTCTGCCGGCCCCAAAGCGGTGAATATCCTGATTTTCGTGGCTATATGGGACGAATCGAATCCGGAATGTTTAAACCTGGCGATCCCGTGACCATTCTTCCATCAGGCAGGCAGACCCGGATCCGGCATATCTACCTTGGGGAAAAGGAACTCAGTGAAGCCATTGCACCCCAATCCATCCAGGTGACCCTGGACGATGAAATCGATATTTCCCGGGGGGATCTCATTGCATCCAATGAAAATACCCTACCGAATCCCATCCGGGAATTTGATGCCATGATTTGCTGGTTTTCAGAAGCACCGCTGGATCGACGGCGCAAGTACCTTATCAAGCACGCCAACCGGACCGTCAAAGCCATCATTGAACGGATTGGGTACACCGTGGACATCAACACACTTGAGCAAAAACATGAACAGACCATCCAGGTCAATGACATTGCCCACATTCACCTAAAAGTACTCCAACCAATCATGGCAGAACCCTACCGGGATAACCGGAAACTAGGTGCATTCATCCTGATAGATGAATCAACCAACCTGACCGTGGCTGGCGGCATGATTGAAAAAGCCTGATATACTATAAGCCATTTTCATGAACATATTAAAGCCACCAGAACAACCCTCAAGGAGAAATCATGACTTATGTGGTGACTGAAAACTGCATCAAGTGCAAATATACTGACTGTGTAGATGTATGCCCGGTAGACTGCTTTGTCGAAGGTCCTAATTTTCTAGCCATCAATCCGGAAGAATGCATAGACTGCACCCTGTGCGTCGCAGAATGTCCCGCAGAAGCGATCTTTGCTGATGTCGATCTACCAGAAGATCAAATGGAATTTATCGAAATCAATGCAGAACTCGCCAAAATCTGGCCCATGATTAGCGAAAGAAAGGATCCTCCACCTGATGCAGATGAATGGGCCAAGGTGAAGGATAAACGCCATCTTCTGGAAAAATGAATCAACTGGTTTTCCACAAAAGAACAGCCTGTCGCCCTGTTCGTCCCTCCCGGCGATAGGAAAAAAAGGCTGTAGAGTCACGATAGGTACAAAACTGTCCACCATAAACCTGATTGACGCCAGACTGAGCCAGCCGTTGCCGGGCAAGCTCATACAGATCAGCCAGCCACTTGCCCGGCCGGCCAGGTATAAAAGCCTTTTCTGAAGCTTCATCTTCCTTCAGGAAAGCGTAAAAAACATCTGGCCCTACCTCAAAGAAGGGCTGGCTAATCGCAGGCCCCATATAAGCCAATATGTTAGCGGAGCTGACCTTCATTGCCAGGATGGTACGTTCTATTATGCCTGCACAAAGTCCCCGCCAACCGGCATGAGCCACCCCAAGAACCGACCCATCCAATGTAGTTAGCATCAAGGGCAGGCAATCAGCCGTCATGATCGCCAACACTTTTCCAGAACTGCGGCATACAGCACCATCTGCTGCCCATGATACAACCGGGCCATCCAGATCAATGACCTGATGACCATGAACCTGATTAAGCCAGCATGGCCTGGAAGGCAGCATCTGAGACAGAATATTGCGGTTCTGATCTACAGCTTCCCGATCATCTCCTACATGCTGCCCTAAATTAAAAGAATCAAAAGGGGCAAGGCTCACCCCTCCGATCCGGGTTGTAATCAGGGCATGCACGTTATCAGGAGCTGGCCAGTCAGGAAGAAGGATCTCACTTTTCATGGCTGGCCTGCTCAAGCCTGGTCAGAAAGGCAAGCATGTCAGAAGGCAGATCGGCCTCAAAGGTAAGCCGTTCATCCGTTACCGGATGAGAAAAAGACAAACGAAAGGCATGAAGGGCCTGCCGCCCAAAACAACTGTAGATAGAATGGCGATTTCCATAAACCTGATCGCCTACCAAAGGATGTCCGATAGATTGCATATGAACCCGAATCTGATGAGTACGCCCTGTATCCAGCTTGCAACGCAATAAGGCACAATCCGGGAAAAAGGCCATGACCTCATAAAAGGTTTTCGAAGGCCGCCCTTCCTTCAAAACTGCCATTTTGGTACGATGAACGGGGTGGCGTCCAATTGGGGCATCAACCTCCCCCTCTTTATGTGGCGAACCTTCCACCAAAGCCAGATATTCCCTGGAAACCTGCCGCAGGCCGATTTGACGGGTGAGATTTGTCTGGGCATGCAAGGTTCTTGCCACAATCATCAACCCACTCGTGTCTTTATCCAGCCGGTGGACAATTCCAGCCCTGGGCAAGGTTAAAAGATGCGGATCATGGTGCAATAATGCATTAAGCAGTGTCCCTTCCCAATTACCACTTCCCGGATGCACAACAAGACCTGCCCTTTTATTCACAACAAAAAAACAAGGATCCTCATGAACAATATCCAAAGGTAAATCTTCCGGTGCGAAAGCTGTCTGCTCAGGCAAAGGTAATGGCCTGACCTGAATCACATCTTCTTGCCAGACTTTATCGCTAATCTTGGCGGGATTACCATTGACATCGACCTGGCCTGCCCGGATCCAGGACTGCAAGCGATTGCGTGAATAATCCGGCATAAGGCGCTGAAGCGCCACATCCAGACGACTCCCAGACAAGGTTTTTGGTACTCTCAAGGTCTGTAGCTGATATTGGCCGTCAGTTAGGCTATAATGAACAAAATTTTTGTCAGGTTCTCTCATGCGTCCTATTTTAGCTACTTTTCTCGTGCTCCTGTTAGCCAGCTGCGCCAGCACACCAATTGACACCAACCCCAATGCATCGGCTTCCGATTTGTACCAAAATGCCATGCACCTGCTGAACCACAAAGATTACAACACAGCCATCAAGGAGTTTCAAACCCTTGAAGCAAGATATCCCTATGGGATCTATTCCACGCAAGCACAGCTGGATGTTGCCTACGCCTACTATAAACAAGATGATCAGGAGTCAGCAAACGAAGCCTGTGACAGTTTTATCAAGCTACATCCTAACAACCCGCATGTCGACTATGCCTATTACCTGAAAGGCCTCGCGAATTTCAACTATCACTCCGATTTTATGAGCCGCATTAGCCATCAGGACATGGCCCTTAGGGATCCTAAAGAAACCAGGGCATCTTTCTTTGCTTTCAGAACACTAATCACACGCTTCCCAAAAAGCAGATATGCACCCGACGCACGGCAACGGCTTGTCTTTCTTGTCAACGAACTGTCCCATTACGAAATCAGTGTAGGACGTTATTATCTCAAGCGTGGTGCCTGGGTTGCTGCCGCCAACCGGGCAAAATATGTGCTTGTGCATTACCCGGAATCAAACCAGGCCAGGAATGCCCTCTTGCTTGAAATTGCGGCTTACCAGAAATTGGGGCTGACACATCTTGCCAATGATACAGAAAAAGTCCTGCATCTGAATTTTCCAGATAGCAGGCCTGTTGCCCAGGCAAGCGCGGGTGAACACCACAAAGCGTGGTGGAAATTCTGGTAAAACCAGGAGTCTGCTCCCGTTGAGAACGAAAGCCCCTTCAATTGTTGATTTGCCCTACCCGGACAATTCAGCCGAATTGTTCGAGCGTATTTCATCTGAACCCTGGTCTATGCTTCTTGATAGCGGCTCAACACGAACCGGATCTGCATCAAGTCGTTACGACATCATGACAGCTGCACCATGGGCTACCCTGACATGCCAAGGAACCCTGACCCGGATTGAAAAGGATGGATGCATTACGGAAACAGAGCGTGATCCTTTCAAGGCCTTGCAAGATTTATTGCCTCAAAGTGACTACCATAACAGTCGGCTGCCTTTTTACGGCGGCGCAATGGGTTATTTTGGCTATGACCTGTGCAGACAGATTGAATCCCTTCCATCCCTGGCCCGCAATGAAGAATATATGCCTGACATGGCGATTGGAATTTATGACTGGGCTGTTATTGTCGATCACCATACCCGTACTGCCCATGCGGTTTTACATGGAAAACACCCTGAAACAGTTCAAAAGTGGCCCCATCTGCTAGAACGGCTAAAACAGCGCGCTCACTCTACACTGCCTGTATTTCAGACCACTTCGGCCATTACCTCCAATATGACCCCTGACTATTATGCGATGGCCTTTCACAAGATAAAGCACTATATCCAGGAAGGAGACTGTTATCAGGTCAACCTGGCCCAGCGATTCCACACCCATGCACAGGGAAGTGGATTTAATGCCTACAAGAAACTCAGGATCCTTAACCCGGCGCCTTTTTGCGCATATCTGAACCTGCCTGGAGTCGAAATATTAAGCACATCACCGGAACGGTTTCTGAAAGTCCAGGATGGGCATGTTGAAACCAAGCCTATCAAGGGAACACGGCCACGTTCGTCTAATCCTGACGTGGATGAGAAAAATGCAATACTTCTTAGAGCAAGTCTTAAGGATCGTGCTGAAAACCTGATGATTGTGGACTTGTTACGAAATGATCTCAATAAAAACTGCTTGCCTGGCAGCGTTAAGGTTCCTGCCCTTTTCGATATCGAATCCTATGTAAATGTGCACCACCTCGTAAGCACTGTCATCGGAACCTTAGCTTCTGGCCGGAATGCAATCGACTTGCTTCGCGGATGTTTTCCAGGAGGCTCCATCACAGGAGCCCCTAAACTCAGGGCCATGCAAATCATTGAGGAGCTTGAGCCGAATCGACGGGGCGTTTATTGTGGGGCAATTGGGTATATTGACTACAATAGAAACATGGATACCAATATTGCAATCCGCACCCTTACCTATAATCAGGGACTCATCCGATGCTTCGCTGGAGGGGGTATCGTCAGCGACTCCAGAATGGAAGAAGAATATCAGGAAACATTCATCAAGGCTCGCGCCATGCTCTCCTTGTTATCAGACTCGGGTTCAGGACATGATTTCGAATTTCCAGCCTGATTACCGTGCGCCCTTCTGGTTACCTGGCGGACATCTGCAAACCCTTTATCCAGCGTTATTCAGCCAACATGTTCCCATACCATATGAATGGGAACGGGTAAACACACCAGATGGGGATTTCATTGATGTTGCCTGGCACCACCATCCCAATCCCCGCGCGCTCTATATCCTTTTTCATGGTCTAGAAGGCAGCGCGCAGTCGCATTATGCACTCAACCTGATGCAAACTGCCCATGACTGCGGCTCAAGTGCAGTGGTTGTTCATTTTCGTGGCTGTTCAGGTAAACCTAATCTTAAGGCCAGAGCCTATCACAGTGGAGACAGCCAGGAAATTGGCTGGATCCTGTCCTGGTTTGCACAAAAAATGACCCGGCTACCCCGGTACGCCATCGGTATATCCTTAGGTGGAAATGCCTTGCTTAAATGGCTGGGTGAAACCGCAAATCAGCAGCCAGTTGTTCAAAAAGCTGTTGCAGTTTCTGCCCCCATGGCTCTAAAAACAGCAGCAAAAACCATAGATACCGGACTGAACCGGTATCTTTATGCCCGGCATTTTCTGACGACACTCAAACCCAAAGCTGCCCAGAAAATCAAAATATTTCAATTGCCTATAAGTACTCAAGACATCCTTCACTGCACGACTCTCAGGGAGTATGATGATTTGTTTACTGCCCCGCTGCATGGATTTCAGGATGCAATGGATTACTGGCATCAGTCAGCAAGCCTTCCCTTATTGGGGCAAATCAGGCTACCAACCCTCATCATCAATGCCAGAAATGATCCCTTCATGCCAGCCCAGGCACTGCCCACAAAAAACGAAGTCTCTCGAGCAGTAACCCTCAGTTATCCGAAAGAAGGGGGACACGCAGGATTCATGGGTGGCCCGTTTCCCGGAAAGCTCGGATGGCTATCCCAATCCATTATTCATTTCTGCATGGCCCAAAACCACGAAAGAACCACATGAATACCCCACCGCAATCCATTTTCAGGGCCTATGACATTCGAGGTATTGTCAAGACTGACCTGACAGCTGATTTTGTCAGGCTCATTGGGCAGGCCATTGGCTCCAGGGCAAGAGAACTTGATATCAAGACAATCATAGTTGGCCGGGATGGCCGGCTTTCCGGACCCATACTTGCCCAATCATTGACTGACGGGATCTTATCAACTGGAACCAATGTAATTGATATAGGCATGGTAGCTACCCCCATGCTGTATTTTGCTACCTATCTGTATCAGACAGGTAGCGGTGTCATGCTCACGGGGAGCCACAATCCTCCGGAATATAATGGCCTCAAGATCATGCTCGGACAAGATACGCTCGCAGGAGACCAGATTCAGTCACTTTATCAACGCATCATTCAAAACCAGTTCAAACAAGGCAAAGGAACCTTAACCCATCAGGATATCCAACAGGCGTACAAAAACAAGATCATCCATGGGATCCATCTCGCACGCCATTTACGTATTGTCATTGATTGTGGCAATGGCGTGGCAGGAGCTTTCGCCGGACATTTGTACCGAAGTCTTGGTGCTGAGGTTCATGAACTATTCTGTGAGGTAGATGGGCATTTCCCCAACCATCATCCCGATCCATCCAAACCCGAGAATCTTGACTCTCTTGTCAAGACTGTCGTCCAGTTAAAAGCAGATATTGGCCTGGCCTTTGATGGAGACGGTGATCGACTCGGTGTTATCACCTCCAGTGGTGAGCTCATTTATCCAGACAGGCTGTTAATGCTGTTTGCACAGGACGTACTCAAGCGCAAACCAGGTTCAAACATTCTTTTTGATGTCAAATCAACACGGCATTTATTTCCCTGGATTAGGCAGCACGGGGGAACCCCTGAAATGTGCAAGACAGGACATTCCTTCATCAAGGCACGCATGAAAGAAACCCAAGCCGAACTGGCCGGGGAAATGAGCGGCCATTTCTTTTTTAAGGAACGCTGGTATGGCTTTGATGATGGGCTATATGCTGGAGCTCGACTCCTGGAAATCCTCTCCTACGCTAAAAATAAAAATGGATTCTTTGAAGCCCTGCCTGATGCATTTAGCACACCGGAAATTAATATGCCCATGCCAGAAGGAAAATCAGCACATTTAATCGAAACACTCAGAGCCCAGGCTATTTTCCCCGATGCCCAGAATATTTGTGCCATTGACGGGTTAAGGGTGGAGTATACGGATGGGTTTGGATTAATTCGCGCTTCCAACACAACTCCTGTTCTGGTCCTTCGATTTGAAGCAGATACCCTAAGCGCATTAAATCGCATTCAGGATTCATTTCGATCTATCATAAAACAGTTTTCTCCTGAAACAAGGCTGACTTTCTAACATGCTCTATCAATTCCTGCGCCCACTTCTATTTAACCTTGAACCTGAACGGGCCCATCAATTAAGCCTAAATGCCCTGGCCTTGACCCAACGCTCCAGGATAGGCAACCTGTTTTTCAAGCACCTCGCTATTCAACCTACCAGATGCATGGGGCTTGATTTTCCAAATCCGGTTGGACTGGCCGCCGGATTGGACAAAAATGGGGATTATATTGATGCATTGGCTCTTCTGGGGTTTGGATTCATTGAAGTTGGAACAGTGACACCCAGAAGGCAGCCTGGAAATCCTCAGCCCCGGCTATTCAGGCTTAGCAAGGAAAAAGCCCTGATCAATCGTATGGGGTTTAATAACTACGGCGTAGATCACCTGGTTAGCCGTGTTTCAAAACGACGATACGATGGAATATTGGGAATCAATATTGGAAAAAACTTTGATACCCCCATTGAGCAGGCTCTTAATGACTATCTTTTCTGTCTGGACCGCGTTTATCCAATAGCTGACTATATTACTATCAATATCTCATCGCCTAACACACAGAATCTTCAAAGCCTTCAACAAGGTGATAAACTGGATCCCCTGCTGGAAGGCTTATGCAACAGGGCAGCAATCCTGGCAAAAAACCGGGGGAAAAACGTCCCTCTGGCCATCAAGATTTCCCCCGATCTTGACTCAAAAGCCATCGAAAGCCTTGCAAAAACCTTGCTCAATCACCCCATTTCTGCCGTAATTGCAACCAATACCACCCTGGATCATCAATTGGTTTCGTCCTCACCTTGGGCTCAGGAAACTGGAGGACTAAGCGGCGCACCATTAAAGAAAAAAGCCCAGACCACCCTTATCCTGCTCAATGAAGCGCTTCAGGGTAAGCTACCTATTATCGGCGTAGGCGGTATTGCCTCCGGTTCGGATGCTGTGGATAGAATCGAGGCTGGAGCAAGCCTTATCCAAATTTATACCGGTCTCATCTATCAAGGGCCAAGCCTGATTCAGGCCATACTCCAAAGCCTGGGCAACCCTGTTCTTGTACCATGATGATGAACATGATGATAGAATCAGCATCTGAATACCCTAAAATGCCTAACCCGGTCCTGGCCTATTTGCAATCATGTCCTCCACTCCTCCAGTTCCTCCTTTATCAAGCCAGCCACTAACGCTGGCCGATCAAATTGACTGCCTGCTACCCCAGACCCAGTGTGGCCAGTGTGGATATCCAGGATGCAGACCCTATGCTGAGGCTATTGCCCAAGGCCAGGCCGACATCAATCAATGCCCTCCTGGAGGGCAAGAAGGGGTTATCAAACTAGCACAGATGATGCACATCTCACCCAAGCCCCTTAATCCGGTTCATGGCCTGCCCAAACCTCCTGCTCTCGCTGTAATTGATGAGCAGGCCTGCATTGGCTGCACACTGTGCATCAAGGCCTGTCCTGTTGATGCTATTGTGGGTGCTGCAAAACAGATGCACACCATCCTAGGCGAGGAATGTACCGGATGTGAATTATGTCTTGCGCCATGCCCTGTTGACTGCATCCACATGAAATCCGTTCCAGTACTATCCTATAATCCATACCAGGCTAAAAAACGTTATCTCTTTCGTCTCTATCGACTTGAAAAAGCGGAATCCGAGAAACAACACCGCCTGCAGCAGAGGCAGGTTGCGTCTGCTAAAAAAAGCGAAGGGAAATCTCCCCACGCTGATCTCATCAAGGCAGCTCTTGAAAAAGCAAAGCTGCGCCAGGCGCAGCTTGAACAAAAACCCGGATCGGATCAAAAGGAAAAATCATGAACCCAAGCAAACGCTACCAGATTTTTTCAAGACTGGCCTTAGCCAACCCCCATCCAACCACTGAACTTGTTCATACCAGCCCTTTTGAGCTACTCATAGCTGTCATGCTCTCGGCACAATCCACAGACAAGAGTGTCAACAAGGTTACCCATCAGCTGTTCCGTCTGGCAAACACACCTGCAGCGTTGCTTGAACTAGGGCTGGATAAACTTGAATTCCATCTGAAAACACTAAATTATTATCGCACGAAAGCCCGGCATATCATGGCTACCTGCAACCGGCTGCAGACCGAATATGGAGGTCAGGTACCCAAAACCCGACAGGAACTTGAAACGTTGCCTGGAGTAGGTCGAAAAACTGCTAATGTCATTCTAAACACAGCATTCGGAGAGCCAACCATAGCCGTAGACACCCATATTTTCCGGGTAGCCAACCGAACTGGCCTTACTTCGGGAAAAACGGTTCGTGAAGTCGAGGATCAACTCGAAACCCTGACTCCTTCCGAATTTATTCAGGACGCACATCACCTGCTCATTCTGCATGGACGTTATCTGTGCAAGGCGCGTCAACCTGACTGCATTCACTGCCTATTGCAGGATCTTTGTGAATACCCCGCAAAATCCTTACTTCATGTTCAACCTTCAGGTGAAATCAATGTTCAAACCAGAACGTGACGATGCCCGGCGCTATTTTTGCGAAACCTGGAAAAAAGCACGTGCAGGGCTGCCCCTAGACGGTATGGAATCCATGATCGCAACTATCATTCAAGCTCATCCGGAATATCAACCCTGGCTTGAAAATACTGAAAAAAGCCTCATGGAGGAATGGCTCCCCGAAAACGGGGAAACCAATCCTTTTTTACATTTATCCATGCATTTGGCCATTGAAGAACAACTGGCCATCAACCAACCCAAAGGAATTCGTTCCTATTACGAAAAACTGGCGACCCAACTCGGCGATGAGCATCGGGCCCAGCACGAAATACTGGACTGTCTGGCTGAAATGTTATGGCAATCACAAAGGAATCAGGCACCACCAGACGCAGAGATCTATCTGGCCTGTCTTGAAAAGAAATTGGGGAAGCTACAAAATTATCGCTAGCCCTACAAACAGACTGCAACAAAGCATGACACCAACGATCCTAAACTATGCTAATGTCGCAAGGTAGTTCCACAAGACAGCCAGTGGCTGTTTCAATCACCCCAGGTTTCCTTATTATCTAAAGGTACGCCCACAGTGACCCGAAAAAAAAGCCGAATCTATACCAAAACAGGTGATCAAGGCACAACAGGGCTTGCAAACGGCCAGCGAATCCAGAAAAATAGTTGCCGGATTATGGCCCAAGGTGCGCTAGATGAGCTCAATTCTGCAATAGGGTGCATCCTGGCCTACTCCCTACCCGCTTCCATTGAACATGACCTGACATTTATTCAGACAGCCCTGTTCGAGCTAGGGGCTCTACTAAGCCTCAGCGCTCGCCCTGTTCCCGATGCAAATTGGCTAGAACATGCCATTGACAGGCTCGACTGCAAACTTCCAGCACTTCGAACATTTATCATGCCAGGGGGAGGGCCGGCAGGGGCGGCCACACACTTTGCCAGAAGTGTCTGCCGGCGTGCTGAAGTGAGCCTGTGGCAGCTTAACGCAACAGAACCGGTTGATCCGGCCTTTCTCGTCTATCTAAACCGCCTGTCAGATTATTTGTTTGTTGCTGCACGAATGATTAACCACATGGACAGCCTACCTGAAATACCCTGGAATCCAGAATCATGAACATCACGAAAATCCATACCCTTAACCTGCCCTTCCAGAGCAGGAAAGGATATTAATTGTCCATCAGGTGCTGAACCTTCTTTTTAATATCAGCTATAGCCAGATTTTCCGCAACCATCTTCCCATCCCGATCATACATACGATAATGTCCAATACGATCCTCAGCAGTCATAAACTGAAGGAAATAACGCCATCGCGACTCATCACCCACATAAACATACCGATCCGCATCTTTATAAACCCGACAGGTCGTACCAACAGGCCGGACGCTTTTCATCCAAATCTTCATGATTACTCCTGAACATGCCATTTACATCTGCGCGATCATACCATACGCTTTATTAAATTTGATTCGGTAACAACTTATGCGTGGACTATATCTCATCTCTTTTCTAGTCTTTTACCTGTTTTGGGTGACCTCAACCCAGGCTGATTCCTTCGTTGCCAAAAGAATCGTGACTCTGGCTCCCAATATTGCCCAACTTGTTATAGATGCCGGGGCAGGAAACCGTCTGGTAGGGGTTACAGCCTGGACCAGCTTACCCGCAACCATCCATGCGCTTCCTATCGGTGACAGCGAACACATCAATCTGGAGCAGATCCTGTCCCTAAAACCCGATCTGATTCTAGCCTGGCAAGGCGGAACTCCACCCTATGTTATCCATCAGCTTCACAAGCTGGGTCTGAATGTAGTAACCCTGGATACGGCAACGCTTGAAGACATTGGGCCTGCATTAATCAAGATTGGACAGTTGGCGCATACCCTAGCCCAGGCTCAACAGGTAGCCAGCAACTTTAACAATGAACTGCACCAGTTACACCATCAAGGTAAATTACAAGCACCACTTTCTGTATTTATCGATATTTGGGATAGCCCGTTGATGACCATAAACGGCACAAACTTCATGAGCGAAGCTGCCAGCATTTGCAACGCACACAACATCTATGCACACAACAAATTACTGACCCCCCTTGTTTCACTCGAATCCCTCATTACCCTGAACCCCGATGTCATCATCACTTTCTCGGACCAAAGTCGTTCTATCTGGATTAAAAGACATTTTCCAAGAGCTGCCCGTAAAAAACAGATCATCATTCTTAACGCAAGCAAATTCACGCAGGCCACCCCTGCCATTCTGGGTCAGATTAAATTGCTTTGCCATGATCTGGATAAAATACGCAGAACCAAAAACCAGCCTGCATAACTGTAACTGCAACTTCGCAAAAGCCCCAGAAGGTGTTGCAGCAAGGGGGGATGGCCACTATAATAGATAAATTTTTAATCTAACTTAGCCCCTTTTATATTTACCCAAGAAAAAATGTCAATCCAATCTTTTCATCCTCCTGTTCGCACCTTACTTGGTCCTGGCCCTGCTGAAGTTCACCCGCGGGTTCTTGCCGCGATGTCGAAGCCGACCATAGGCCATCTTGATCCGGCCTTTGTTCAGATGATGGACGAACTTAAGTCCTTGCTCCAGTACGCACTCATGACCAAGAACAACATGACCATGGCTGTCTCAGCTCCAGGATCTGCCGGCATGGAAGCCTGCTTCACCAATCTTATCGAACCTGGAACAAAGGTGATCATCTGTGAAAATGGCGTATTTGCTGGACGTATGCGGGAAAATGTCGAACGGGTGGGGGGAGTGGCAATCCTAATCAAGGACGAATGGGGAAAACCCATTGACCCCAACAAGCTAAAGGACGCACTTAAAGTCCACCCCGATACCCAGGTAGTCGCCTTTGTTCATGCCGAAACCTCAACAGGCGCCTTATCCGATGCAAAAACCCTCGTAGAGATTGCCCATGAATTCGGGGCACTGACCATTGTTGATGCAGTCACTTCTGCAGGAGGCTGCGAACTGCGGGTAGATGAATGGAATATTGATGCTATTTATTCCGGCTCACAGAAATGCCTGTCCAGTGCTGCAGGACTATCTCCCCTCAGCATGAATCCGGCAGCCATTGAACGAATCAGCAACAGAAAACATAAAGTTCCAAGCTGGTTTTTGGATGTCGGACTGGTAACTGCCTATTGGCATGGCGGGAAAAGACGCAGTTATCACCATACGGCACCTATTAACAATTTATATGGACTACACGAAGCTCTTGTCATGCTTCATCAAGAAGGCCTGGAAAACTCATGGGATCGCCACCGGTATCATCATCTTGCACTCAGGGCAGGACTTGAAGCCATGGGACTGAAATTTCTGGTTAAAGAGCCTTATCGCCTACCCCAGTTAAATGCCGTTCTTGTTCCAGAACAGGTAGATGAAGCCATAGTCCGTCAACGCCTTTTAAACGAATATAACATTGAAATTGGTGCTGGGCTGGGCGATCTTTCTGGAAAAATCTGGCGGATTGGACTAATGGGGTACAGCAGTAATGAAAAAAATGTCCTGTTTTTCCTCACTGCCCTGGATGAAATACTAGCCAGCATGAAAGCCCCTATCTTTAAGGGAATGGCCGTTGATGCAGCTGCCCGGGCCTATGCCTAAGACTTGATTTGCGACTCATTGGTGCCAGGATTGTCTCTTCCCTTGAACTGACAGGTATCATGTTCAGGGGAACCTAGCCATAAAACCAGTAGCTGACCAGTATGGCTGAAACAATCCCGGCCAGTTCTGCTAAAAGAGCGCAAGAAATGGCATGCCGGGTATGTCGGATGCCTACTGATCCGAAATAAACCGCAATGACATAAAATGTTGTTTCGGTGCTCCCTTGAATAACACAGACCATTCTGCCAATCAGGGAGTCAGGCCCGTACTGCTGCATCCCCTGAATCATCAGCGCCCGTGCTCCACTTCCTGACAAAGGTTTCATCAGGGCCGTTGGCAGAGCTGCAACAAAACGGGTATCCAGCCCCACCATCGCAACAACATGACGAACAACCGTAAGCATTGCATCAAGCAACCCACTAGCCTGGAATAACCCAACGGCAACCAGCATGGCAACCAGATAGGGAATCAGGACAATTGTAATCTGAAATCCCTCCTTGGCCCCTTCAACAAACGTATCAAACACATTGATTTTTTTTATCAGGCCAGCTATTAAAAATAGCCCAATTACAGCTAAAAGCATGAGATTGCTCAAGAGCGAAGACTGCTGAACAAGCATTTGTGGTTTTAACTGGCTAAAATAAACCACAATCAAGCCTACCAATGCACTAAGCCCGCCCACCCAACCCAGAACGACCCGGTTCAATATGGGCAATCGCTGAACTATGCTCACTGCTATCAAGCCTGTCATAGCGCTAAAATAGGTACTAATCAGAATCGGTACAAATACATCTGCCGGATTTTGCGCTCCCATCTGTGCCCGATAGGCAAAAATCGAAATGGGGAACAAAGTCACCGCCGAAGCATTCAGAACCAAGAATAAAACCTGGGCATTGCTGGCCTCTATCGGACTGGGATTAAGATTTTGCAGTTCCCGCATGGCACGTAACCCTATTGGCGTTGCAGCATTATCCAGCCCAAACAGGTTTGCTGCGAGATTCATGCAAATTGATCCTATTGCGGGATGTTCCCTGGGAACCTCGGGAAACAGACGGGAAAACAGGGGCCGAATCCCGCGTGTCATAAAATCAACAACCCCGGCTCGCTCACCAATACGCATAAACCCAAGCCATAGTGACATGGTTCCAGTCAATCCTAACGCCACTTCAAATCCTAGCCTGGCATTGCTAAATGTTGCATCAACCATAGACTGGAAAAGACCTGTTTGCCCCAATACCAGATATTCAACCAGGGAATAAGCCAGAGATACGAGAAAAAAACCGGCCCAGATATAATTCAGCACACACCCTCCAACTGCCATCCTTGCAATTTGACCAGGATATGAAAAAATAATTAAAAATCATAATAATACAATATAACTGAGCCATGCCGATGGCCATCAGGATCAAGCGCGCAGCCTCATTTGACTTCTAGTGTAACAAGAGTCCTTACCCTACACACTATACAATGATAGCCAGTTCCGAATTTAACCTTGACATGCAACCAAATAGTTGCATGAAACCAGATGAACATACTGTTTTTAAAGCATTGGCCGATGCCAGCCGTAGAAACCTGCCGGATAGACTATTTAAGAAAAATGGCCAGATCCTAAGCGGGCCCTGTTCCGGGCAAGACATGACCCGTCAAGCTGTAACCAGGCATCTTGACCTGCTCGAAAAAGCAAATCCTGTAGTCACAATCCAGCAAGATAGGGGAAAAACGGCACTATCTCAATCCCGTTCCAATACATGAAATCTATACACGCTGGATTAACAGATTTGAAGAAGGGCGACTTGACGCACCAGAACACCTGAAACACTCTTTACAGGAGAAAAATCATGGCTAAAACCCAATTTACCTATACAATCCATATTAAAATCAGGCCTGAACAGCTTTGGGAAGCCATTACCAAACCTGACTTCAGTCAACAGTACTGGGTAGCCATACCCTCTGACCATGTCTTGGAATACCACATCTTCTGCCAATTTATCCAGATTAAACAGGCAGCGGCGCTTACACACTGTCTGCAATACCTATAACAAAACCCCATCTCGGGGTTCTGTTGTCACATTTATAACACATCAAAAAACTGATTAGTCCCAGGACAAGGCTCCACCTGACTGATACTCGGTTACCCTCGTTTCAAAAAAGTTTTTTTCCTTTTTAATATCAATCATTTCAGCCATCCATGGAAAGGGGTTTTCAGCACCCGGGAAAAGGGGATCCAAGCCAATCTGCTGCATACGCCGATTAGATACATAACGTAAATATTCTTTGAACATCGGGGCATTTAATCCAAGAATACCCTGAGGCATCGTATCTTCAGCATAGGCATATTCCAAATCAACGGCCCGTTTCATCAGATCGCGAATATCCTGACGGAATACTTCAGTCCACAGATGAGGGTTTTCAATCTTGATAGTATTAATCAAATCAATACCGAAATTGCAATGCATCGACTCGTCCCGCAAAATATACTGATATTGCTCCGCTGCCCCTGTCATCTTGTTCTGGCGTCCTAATGCCAGGATCTGGACAAACCCGACATAGAAAAACAGGCCTTCCATAATACAGGCAAACACAATAAGGGCCTTGAGAAGTTTTTGATCATTTTCCAAAGTGCCCGTATGGAAGTCAGGGTTAGTCAACGTTTCAATAAATTCAAGTAAAAACAGGTCCTTGTCCCGGATAGAAGCAACTTCATGATACGCATTGAATATCTCGCCTTCATCAAGACCCAGTGACTCCACAATATACTGGTAAGCATGTGTGTGAATTGCTTCCTCAAACCCCTGACGCAAAAGAAACTGGCGGCATTCCGGGGCAGTAATATGCCGATAAGTGCCAAGCACGATATTATTGGCAGCAAGGGAATCTGCCGTAACAAAAAAACCCAGGTTTCGTTTAACCAGCCTGCGCTCACCTTCACTCAGCCCGTTAGGATCCTTCCACAGGGCAATATCCCGGCTCATATTCACTTCCTGCGGCATCCAATGATTGGCACAGGTATCCAGGTATTTTTGCCAGGCCCATTTATATTTAAAAGGTACAAGCTGATTTACATCAGCCTGGCCATTAATAACCCGCTTATCTTCTACCCGCACACGGGCAGTTTTCATGTCATCTTCCTGAACGACAGGATCAGGTGCAACCGATAAAGGCTGCTGAACAGGTAGGGCGGTTATCTCATCCTCAAAAGAAAGCATTGATTCTGTCTCCTTCAACCATTGATATCATAAAGGAAAAACTGTTAGTCACTGGCAGGCTTCGCAATCCGGGTTATCAATAGCGCAGGCTTTAGGCAGGGCTTCCATCCCGCCATCAACAGGCACCGCGTTGAGCGTGCCTGCATTAACCGTTGATTTTTCAGCATGCGTTGCCCCGAGCGTTCGCAGATAATAAGTGGTCTTCAATCCACGAAGCCAAGCCGTTTTATAGGTCTCATCAAGCAGTTTACCCGATGGCTCAGCAATATATACGTTGAGGGACTGGGCCTGATCAATCCATTTTTGTCGTCTTGCACCCGCTTCAATAATCCATTTCGGCCCCACTTCAAATGCAGTCATGTACATAGAACGCACCTGTGGTGGAATACGATCAATACGGGCCAGGCTTCCATCAAAATACTTCATGTCAGAAATCATCACCTCATCCCATATTCCTTCCGCCTTCAGATCACGAACCAGATATTCATTTATGACTGTAAATTCCCCCGAAAGATTCGATTTGACATAAAGATTCTGATAGGTCGGCTCAATAGATGCTGTCACGCCTACAATATTGGCAATGGTTGCAGTAGGTGCAATTGCAACACAATTGGAGTTGCGCATTCCCTGAAGCCTGATTTTGTCACGCAGGGTACTCCAGTCAAATGTCGAAGAGTCATCCACGTCAACAAACCCTCCCCGCTCCTCCCGCAACAGGGCCAAAGTATCCTGCGGCAACAGCCCCCGATGCCATTTTGAACCGGTGTAGGTTGAATAAGTGCCTCGTTCGGCAGCAAGATCGGAGGAAGCCTGATACGCATAATAACAGACCGCTTCCATGGAACGATCCGCAAACCTTACAGCCTCCTCGGAAGCATAGGACAGCTTCAGTTCATAGAGGCAATCCTGAAAACCCATCACCCCCAAGCCTACAGGACGATGTTTCAAATTCGAATTCCGCGCCTTGGCTACCGGATAAAAATTAATATCAATCACATTATCAAGCATCCGCATGGCGGTACGGATGGTTTTTTCCAATTTCACCAGATCCAGATCCCCATCTTTAAGGTGGGCCAGAAGATTTACCGAGCCAAGATTACATACTGCAATCTCCTGATCATTGGTATTCAGGGTAATTTCAGTGCATAAATTTGAAGAGTGAACTACCCCAACATGATCCTGCGGACTCCTGATATTGCATGGATCCTTGAATGTTATCCAGGGATGGCCCGTTTCAAACAACATGGACAGCATCTTGCGCCATAACGAAACCGCTGCAATCTTCTTGAAAGGCTGAATCTCTCCTTTTCCCGCCTTTTTTTCATAAGCCACATAAGCTTTTTCAAAGTTCCTGCCAAACAGATCATGCAAGTCAGGAACATCGGATGGGCTAAAAAGAGTCCACTCTCCATTATCCATAACCCGTTTCATGAACAGATCCGGAATCCAGTTGGCGATATTCATGTCGTGCAGGCGACGGCGCTCATCCCCCGTATTCTTTCTCGCCTCAAGAAATTCCTCGATATCCAAATGCCATACTTCAAGATAGGCACACACAGCACCCTTGCGCTTTCCTCCCTGATTTACTGCCACAGCCGTATCATTGGCAACCTTAAGAAAAGGCACTACACCCTGACTTTTACCATTGGTTCCCTTGATATGGGATCCGAGGGCGCGCACATTGCTCCAGTCATTACCCAGACCCCCCGCATATTTTGACAACAGAGCATTTTCTTTAAACCCCTCGTAAATACTGTCCAGATCATCTGCAATCGTCGTCAAATAGCATGATGAAAGCTGGGAATGTCGGGTTCCAGAATTAAAAAGGGTCGGCGTGGAACTCATGAAGTCAAATGATGAAAGCACTTCGTAAAATTCAACAGCTCGTGCTTCCCGATCAATTTCATTAAGAGCAAGGCCCATCGCCACCCGCATAAAAAAAGCCTGTGGCAATTCAATACGACGCCCTCGCACATGCAGAAAATAGCGATCATAGAGCGTCTGCAAACCCAGGTACTGGAAATTAAGATCACGATCGGCATGCAACGATTGAGCCAGGCGCACCAGGTCATATTGCAAGAAACGTTCGTCCAGAAGCTCTTCATTTACTCCCTGACGGATATACCCGGGGAAATACTCGACATAGCGCGACGGCATCTCTGCCTGAATTGCTTTTTCACCCAAAACCTCACGGCGAATACTATCCATTAACAACCGGGCAGACACATAACTATAGGCTGGATCCTTTTCAATCATGGAACGTGCGGACAGAATAGCGGACTTGCCCACCTCCTCATATGGCACGCCATCATAAAGGTTCTTGAGTGTTGACTCGATAAGACGTGTCGAATCAATTCCTTCACCCAACCCGTCACAAGCAGCAGCAATGACTGTCTGCAGCCTGTTCATATCCAGTGGAACACGCACACCATTTTCCACGGTATTTAAGGTTGACTCCAAAGTAGGGCCATGAGCCGGTTTTTTCGCTGCCCTTTCCCGAGCCCTGTTTTCGCGATACAGCACATAAGCACGTGCCACATCATGCTCACCTGATCGCATCAATGCCAGTTCAACCTGATCCTGAACATCTTCAATATGAAAGGTACCGCCTCCGGGCTGGCGACGTAACAAGGCTTGAACGACATTTGTTGTCAAATTGGTCACCAGCTCCCTGATGCGGGCAGAAGCTGCTCCCTGCCCACCATTGACCGCAATGAATGCTTTAGTCAATGCGATGGATATCTTCGCCGGCTCAAAACCAACCACGCTTCCATTGCGTCGAATCAACTTGTAATCAGCATAACTGCCTGCATCCGTTCCATTTGGTGTGAAGGGGGCAGGCTGGGAATGCTTAGGGGTAGATGAAGCGGCGGTAACCATCTGCATTGCTATCTCCTTGAGGATAGTTTCTGAATGGAGAACTTATAGTTTATTTAACACCATAAATACACAATATATAGTGTTTTATTTAATTCTTAAAACTAATTCTAGTATCGCGAGCAGGGCCATGCAAGTACTATTTGCAGACATCAAACAAGATAAAAATAATATTTTATTGAATCAGACGGATAGCCCTTAAAATAATAAAAGGCTAAAAATACCGGCCCAATCCTCCTAATCAAAGGCTGGATTTTTTATGCGTGGCCAATCAAAAAAAGGTCCGGGATCAGTTTTACGGCCTGGGGCAATATCACTGTGCCCAACTATTGCCTCAATAGGGTAAAACTGACGAATTGCAAGAACCAAACGTGCAAGTTCCTGATACTGCACCTCCTCAAATGGCAGTTCATCGGAACCCTCAAGTTCAATCCCAATTGAAAAATCATTACAGCGCTCTCTTCCCCGCCAACTGGATTGCCCAGCATGCCAAGCCCGATCAAAGCAGGAAACAAACTGGATTATGTCCCCCGGACGACGTATCAAGAAATGGGCAGACACCCTTAATCCGGTTAATCCTGAATAGAAGGGGTGCGCCCGATGATCCAGCGTATTGGTAAAGAGAGCCTGGATATCTGTTCCAGAAAAGATCCCTGGTGGCAGACTGATATTATGGATAACAATCAAGGAAACCGAAGTACCCTGGGGGCGAGAATCAAAATTCGGTGAAACAACCCGGGTAACACCATCAAGCCATCCATCAAGATCGATGCTCAAAGGACTTCCTGACACAATATCCTCCCTTGTTTATCAGAGCATATCAAAAGATGTGGCACTTTTACCAGCCTAATTCGGTAGCTGTCTCCTGCTGCCTTAATCTTTCTGGATCGGTCAGGAGACAGGCTTGCGCCAGCTACCCTCCTAAGCCACCGGAAGCATGACTCCGTACCCGGCAATTCATGCAGGCAGCCGCATCGTATGCAGCTTCTATTTTCAGGCCAACACTCTCCTTATCTGGCAGCAGACTTTCACCGCAAAGCAAGCGCACCCTCTCTTGCCGGCGCACCAAATAAAAACGGGCAGATAATGCCTGCCCGTTTTTACAGCTTTTCAAAAGCATTTACTATTCGATATTAATTATGCGCCACGAATATTCGATGCCTGTTCGCCCTTCGGACCTGTGGTCACATCAAACGTGACCTTCTGGCCTTCCTGGAGAGACTTGAAACCACCAGCCTGAATTTGTGAAAAATGAGCAAAAAGATCTTTGCCCCCGTTGTCTGGAGTAATAAAACCAAACCCTTTGGCATCATTAAACCATTTAACTGTACCCGTTGCCATGCAAAATACTCCTTTAATAAGAACAATAACAAATAAAAAACGGCACAGGATAACCCTATGCAGTCTTGAGAATCAAAGGAGGGAAATGGCGAACTGAAGTACCGACAACGAACCGACTGACAAATTCACTCTCACGACCTTAACTCTTCATCGGGCACTATACAAAAAATATCACTAATAATCAATTCTTTTATAGAAAAACTAAAGATAACCGATCAATCATGTCCATTTTTAGCAAAATAACAACACCTCATTTTATCCTTGAAAAAGTCAAGCCGGAATACATCTAATACCCATATCCAAAAAACCCAAGCATAAAAACAACCCATCCATCTGAAAAATAAAAACAATCAACAAACCATCCCATATAAGAGCCTCTTTCCAAATGTAACCATAATTGAGCATAAATATCTCTAGGCCTCCTTTCTGGATCATCCGACCGGTAATTGTCATAATCACTTCATTCCATACTTCTCATGCTATTATCAAACTACCTGGCAAAACCTTGAGGATGCACTTTATGTCAAAATCTCCGATTGCCGAACTCAAACCTCTCCATCCTAAGGCTGACACAGAGGCATTAAGTCATTCAATCACACAACGGCTTATTTACTCCGTTGGCAAGGATCCTTTGACTGCAACAACCCGGGACTGGTTTTTCAGTCTGGCCTACAGTGTTCGAGAACAGCTCATAGAACGCTGGATGGAAACCATGCGCCAGTACTACCATCAGGATGTCAAACGCATCTATTACCTGTCCATGGAATTCCTTACCGGACGCAGTTTAATTAATAGTCTTCTCAACCTCAATCTGGATGAAGCTTGCCGTGAGGCACTGGCCAAAATCGGACTGGAACTGGAACAAATTGCTGGAATTGAACCGGATGCCGCGCTTGGTAATGGTGGCCTGGGCCGTCTTGCTGCCTGTTTTCTTGATTCCATGGCCACATTGTCCCTGCCTGGCTATGGATATGGCATCCGATATGAGTATGGAATGTTTACCCAAAAAATCGAGGACGGCCTGCAGGTTGAACGTCCTGACAACTGGCTGCGATACGGTAACCCTTGGGAATTCCCACGGCCGGAAGTGCTTTATCAGGTCCGGTTTTTTGGCCGTTGTGTCAACTATCAGGATGAACAGGGAACAAATCGCTCCTCCTGGATTGAAACGGAAGATGTCCTGGCCATGGCTTATGACACTCCCATACCGGGATATGGGGGCCACACAGTCAACAACATGAGGCTTTGGACGGCTAAAGGAACACGTGATTTCAATCTTGGCTCTTTCAACGAAGGCAACTATATGGGGGCCGTTGAAAACAAATTTAATTCTGAGCTTCTGTCCAAAGTGCTATACCCATCAGACAAAACCTCACTAGGCCGGGAGCTACGGCTAAAACAGGAGTATTTTTTCGTCTCCGCTTCCATTCAGGATGTTCTGTACAGGTTTACTAAAATCTTTGATGATTTAAGACTATTACCTGAAAAGGTCGCCATCCAGTTAAATGATACCCATCCTTCTCTTGGAATTACGGAACTCATGCGTATCCTGGTAGATATTCATCGACTGGAATGGGAGGCGGCCTGGAATATTACCAGAAAAATATTCTCTTATACCAATCATACACTCATGCCAGAAGCACTGGAAACCTGGGAAGTCAGACTGTTTGAGACCATGTTACCCAGACACCTTCAAATCATCTATGAGATCAATCGAAGATTCCTGGATCACGTGCAGCAGGTATTCCCGGGTAACATTGACATGCAGCGCCGGATATCGCTCATCGATGAAAATGATGGGAAACGGGTCCGAATGGCCAATCTGGCAATAGTTGGAAGCCACAAGGTAAATGGTGTCGCCAGCATTCACTCCCAGCTATTGCGTGAGAAGGTATTTCCAGATTTCAACCAGCTGTTTCCTGATAAATTCATCAACATTACCAATGGAATAACGCAACGGCTCTGGTTTAACCAGGCCAACCCTAAGCTTGCAGAACTGGTCAGCCAGCATATCGGCACGGACTGGCTTCGGGATCTTGAAAAATTAAGGGCTATTGAACCTTTGGCTGAGCACCCGGATTTTCGTAAGGCATTCATGAACATCAAACATGAAAACAAAGGTGAACTTCTGGATCTGTTGCGGCTTCACACACCTGTCTCCATTGATCCTCATTCAATGTTTGATGTCCAGTGTAAACGGATTCATGAATACAAACGTCAGCTTCTTAACCTCCTGCATGTCATTACCAGATATAACCGCCTACGCCGGGGACAAACCACGGGGGTTTCCCGAACAGTCATTTTCTCAGGTAAGGCAGCCCCAAGCTATACCATAGCCAAACTAATTATCCGCCTGATTCATGATGTCGCTAAAACAGTCAATCATGATCTACGCACCCGGGATATGCTAAAAGTTGTTTTCATTGCAAATTATGACGTTTCAACTGCACTAAGACTCATACCGGCCGCTGATCTTTCTGAACAGATTTCAACCGCAGGAACAGAAGCGTCCGGCACAGGGAACATGAAATTAGCGCTCAACGGGGCCTTAACCATTGGAACCCTTGATGGTGCAAATATTGAAATCCGGGAGGCAGTCGGTGAAGACAACATCTTTATCTTTGGGCTGGATGCCCTTCAAGTGGAGGATCTTCGCTCACAAGGATACGCATGCCGGGAATATTATCAAAACAATGATGAACTTAAAGAAGTTATCGATATGATAGAATCGGGTTATTTCTGCCCACAAGAACCAGACCGATACAAGCCCCTTATCAATAACCTGTTCTCAAGCAATGATCATTATCTGCTCATGGCTGATTATGCTTCCTATATCCATTGCCAGGATAAAGTTGACAATCTGTACTCCCAACCTGAAGACTGGACAAAGCAGGCTATTCTTAACACCGCCAGAATGGGTTATTTCAGTAGCGACAGAGCCATTCGAGAATACGCCAAACTAATTTGGAACATCGAGCCAGTTCAGGTTAGTTAATCCAACCCGAGACGCTCAAGTCGATAGCGCAAGGAACGGAAAGTAATCCCAAGCAGCCTGGCTGCTGCCGTCTTGTTCTGTCCGGTGGATTCCAGGGCACAGAGCAAAGCTTCCCGCTCCACCTGATCCAGATAAGGCTGAAGAGGCCATTTACTGCCTGGAAGCACCTGCTGCGAAAATCCATCCTCTGTAAACAAGTGCAGATCAGCTACATCAATGAGCCCTTGCCCACAAAGGGCCATGGCTCGCTCCAGGATATTTTCAAGCTCACGGACATTACCTGGAAAATCATAGCTAGCTAGCGCAGCTACGGCTTCTGGGGTTAACCGGGGGGGAATAATACCTGCCTGCAATGCCAAACGATCAAGAAGCCGATTGGCCAGCAAGGGGATATCTTCTGGCATTTCACGCAGGCTAGGCATTCTGATCTCAATAACATTGAGACGATAATATAAATCCTGACGGAATATCCGCTTCTCGACACATTCGCTCAGTTTCTGGTTCGTCGCGCTGATAATCCTGACATCAGCAGGTTCCTCCTGTGTCGCCCCTACTTTCCTGACCCGTTTTTCTTGAATGACCCGTAACAGCTTAACCTGCATGGAAAGGGGAAGATCAGCCACCTCATCCAGAAAAAGGGTCCCTCCATCTGCAGCCTGATAAAATCCGTCTCGATCACTATCTGCACCGGTAAACGCACCCTTTCTGTAACCAAAAAATTCACTCTCCATCAAATTTTCAGGGATGGCGCCACAATTAACGGCAATAAAGGGCTTATCACGACGGGCTCCTTGAAAATGCACAAGACGGGCAGCCATCTCCTTGCCGCTTCCGGATTCTCCTGTAACATGAACTGGAGCCTGGCTTCGAGCTACCTTGTCTATTAATGCACGAACCTGTCTTATCGAAACTGAATCACCCAATAACTCTCGCTGATCTATCACTGCATTTGCAGAAGGAAGGTTAAGCGCAGTCTTGACAAGGGAGCGAAGCTGATCCAGCTTGACTGGCTTTGCCAGATAATCAAATGCTCCTTCTTTCAATGCCGAAATGGCATTTTCCATACTTCCATGCGCTGTAATAACTGCAACCGGGATATCCGGATGCTGTTTAAACAGGTACCGAACAAGATCCAGCCCGCTCCCATCGGGTAAACGCATATCTGTAAGGCAGATTGCGTAAGTCCGCTTGACCAGAAATTCCCGCGCTTCGCGCACTGTTCCAGCTCCATCAGTCTGAACCCCCATGCGCAACAAGGTCAGTTCCAGCAGTTCCCGAATGTCTGCTTCATCATCCACAATCAAGGCACGAGGTGGGCTTCCCTCAACCGGATTCAGCATGCTCCCTCCCTTGAACTCAAACGAAACACCCCGCCAGGTTCGTTACCTACATAATGCAAGGCCGCTCCATTGGCTTCGCTAATTTCCCTGGCCAGATACAGGCCCAAACCCGTACCGGTTGGCACAGTAGTATAAAATGGTTCAAACAACTGAGGCACCTGGGCATCCGTTACACCAATTCCATCATCACGAACCTCAATATGAACCTGCTCCAGGTTCTTTTGAACATAGCTTCTAAGACACACACTGCCCTTTTTACCCCGACTATGACGCCATGCATTCTGGCACAGGTTCCATAAGATCTGATACAGGTGGTTTTCATCAAAACACAATACGGGAGCACCCTGAACTTCTATACAAAGACCAGACGGATCAATTTTTTCAATCTGACAAAACTCTGAACCAAAATGCTTGAGCCAGTGAGCAAGCCAAATCGTCTTGCGCTCGCTACGATCATGTTTATTCAAATACAGGACATCCTTGACGATTTTTTCGATACGCTGTGTATTGGTCTGGACTATCTGAAGCAGACGGCGCATATCCTCACGTTTGCCCAATTCTTCTCCCAGCAACTCTCCGGCATGACTAATCGCACTCAGAGGATTACGAATTTCATGTGCAATATTCATGGTCAGGCGGCCCAACGCAGCTAATTTGATTTGCTGGGCCTGAGCCTGCAGCTTTGTCAAATTATCAAGATAGGCCACAATCACCTGTTGTTCCCCACGGCCTGCACGGACAAAACGTGTCCTGACTTGCTGGTTATCAGGCAAGACCAAGGATGGCAATATTTTGTCAGGGGCATTTTGCCAGATCCGGATATGTTCGATGAGTGGATCAGGGCAACGCTTGCTGACTAGACCTTCCATCGGCCTGAACATGCCAAGCATCTGGACAGCCTGTTTATTACACTGCCTGATCTGATGTTGCGCATCAAGAACCAGAACTCCATCTTGCATATCTTCGATAATCAGCTGATTAATGGTTGCCAGGCTTGCCAAATCGGCACTTTGCTTTCGGGTGAGCTGCTCACTTTTACCTAAACGAATACTTAAAACGCTTGCCAAACCCGATACAGCAAAAAAACTAAGACTGAGTAAACCGGTATAAACCAGGCTACCCATGCCCGCATGATAAAAACAAATCTGCCAGACCTGCCCGACCAGAATAAGGATTGTCGCAAATGCAGCATAAAACATGGCGTAGCGTTCATTCCCAAACAGTCCGACTGCTGCAAGCGAAATAGTCATGAGCACGCCCATGCCCGACAGAATTCCGCCACTTGTTTCCATCAGAAAAAAGATACAGATCAGATCCGTAATCATCTGCATATGAAGTTGGAACAGGTAGCCAGGCCAACGGGAGCTAACAGTCAGGGTCAAAAGTGCACTACAGAGAAGGTATACATCACTAATCAGAAAAAACTGTTCGGGATGCTGGGACCCAAAAGTCAGGATTGAGCCAAAAAAACTGGATGTGACAACCAACGTGGCTGCAATAACCAGGCGATACAGATTAAAGTACTGCAGAAAACGCCAGTGCGTATCCGGGTTATCCACCACGCTCATCATGGGCTCGGTTACTTGCATCCCTTCCCGCACTATCCTTATTTTAGGAAAACCACATCATCAACCTTCTGCCAAATGCCGATGTTCTTCGCAACAATACGACTGCTGTTTGCCCATAACACTATCCGACACTTGGACATACACCTTACACCAGGAACATTGCACCATAGACATCAGTCTTTTATCAGAATCATTCTGAGTGGTCTTTCTGAATGACCGGGCACGACTGTTGACATGCTTAACAACACGGAAAGCCAGCCACAGCAAGAGGATAAATTCAATAAGCCTGATCAATAGACTATCCAGTAAAACCGTATCTAATTATGCTATGCAAGGGTACTGCTTTTCATGACCTGATGCAATCTTTGGCTGGTCGCGAAAATATCCTCAGTCAGCTATAATGGTTCATTAAACATTGACTGGTTCAAACCTCATGGAAATTCACAAAGAATTTTCTTTTGATGCGGCACACAGGCTACCTAACCTACCCGAAACACATAAATGTAGCCGCTTGCATGGCCACACGTACAGGTTTAGTGTCCATCTGAATGGGCCCGTTCAGGTTTCCACTGGATGGGTCATGGACTTCGCCTCCATCAAGGAAGCAGTTAAACCCATTCTGGATCAGCTTGATCATTATTATCTAAATGATATCAATGGATTAAGCAACCCAACAAGCGAAAATCTAGCCCGATGGATTTGGACCAGCCTAAAAAAAAGCCTACCCCAGCTTAGCAAGATTACAGTATGGGAAACCTGTACTGCCGGATGCACTTATCAGGGTGAGGATGAAACGATCGACTAGCCCATCGCCAGATAAAAGCCAATAACGTCATGTAAAGGGTAAAGCCGCCCTTAACACAGGGTCTGGTCGGGGTAGCAGGATTTGAACCTGCGGCCTCTTCGTCCCGAACGAAGCGCGCTACCAGGCTGCGCCATACCCCGAAGTAAAACAAACTACCCCGCCTGGAACCAGGGAAACACATTAATGCTGACGAACTACCGCAAATTCTGTCAATTTTAACAAAGAATCCTTAAAAACTGAATTGGGCAATTCTAACAAGGCCTGTCTTGCCTGCTCTGCATGTACTTTGGCTTCGACAACAGTTCGACTAATCGCACCTGTTCTTTCAATCGCCGCCATAATTTCTGGTAGATTATGCAACCCGCCAGTTTCAATAGTATGGCGAATCGCGGCAGCCTCTTCAGGTGTACCATTATGCATGGCATGAAGCAAAGGAAAGGTTGGTTTGCCTTCTGCCAGATCATCACCAATATTCTTACCGGTAAGTTCAGACTCACCTGAATAATCCAGGGCATCATCCACCAACTGAAAGGCTATACCTAGATGCATGCCATACTTGCCCAGCGGCCCCTCAAATTCCTTTCTATGGGCAACAATCGCTCCAAGACGAGCCGATGCAGAAAAAAGCTTGGCAGTTTTATACTGAATCACCTGCAAATAACGTGTCTCATCCAAATCCGCATCATGACAGTTCAAAAGCTGAAGCACTTCACCTTCAGCAATCACGTTTGTCGTTTCGGCAAGCACTTCCATCACTTTAGGTTCATCAATTGCCACCATCATCTGAAATGCCCTTGAATACAGAAAATCTCCAACCAGTACACTCGCCGCATTTCCAAATAAGGAGTTGGCGGTAACTTTGCCACGTCGCATCTCAGACTCATCCACCACATCATCATGCAAAAGCGTTGCCGTATGAATGAATTCAACAATAGCTGCAAGGCCATGATGTGCCTCACCTTGATAATTACATGAGCGTGCAGCAAGCAAGACAAGAGCAGGCCTTAACCGCTTTCCACCACTGTGAATAATATATTCTGCGACCTGCCTAACCAGAACGACATCGGAATACAGGGACTTTCGTATCAATTCATCGACCGCACCCATATCTGTTTTGATACACTCAAGTATTGCCTGAACACTCATGTCGTTATTAATCCTGAAGTTACAGTTACACAGTTACACGGGGGCAAAATCCTGCCTAGAATAACCACTCATCCCCCAACCTGCAAGACAGCCTGTCCTAACCAATTAGCCTGATGATTATATCTAATTGAAAGCCCGGTATACACAAATGCAGATCAAATTGTCCTTTTTGAAAGATCATTATTTCTCCGATCTTTCCAAGAAAACAGAAGGTTTTGACCATGTACATGATGTGGGATATAATCACACTCTTTTTTGCAATAGCATCTGGAGTCAAACATGTATGCGGTCATAAAAACCGGAGGCAAACAATATCGTGTCGCATCCGGCGAAAAACTTAAAATAGAACAGATACCGGCAGACATCGGAAGTGAAATCACCCTAGATCAAGTGCTCATGGTAGCTGATGGCGACAAGATTTCGGTTGGAACTCCCCTTGTCAGTGGTGCGACAGTAAAAGCTACGATAATTGGGCATGGCCGGGGTGAGAAAATCCGCATTTTCAAAATGCGCCGCCGGAAGCATTATCAGAAGCATCAAGGACATCGACAGAATTATACACAAATTCACATTGACAGTATTAATTCTTAAACGACCGGAAACCAGGAGCAAGTCATGGCACATAAAAAAGCAGGCGGCAGTTCCCGTAACGGTCGCGACTCACAATCAAAACGACTCGGCGTCAAACGATTCGGTGGCGAAAAGGTTAACGCTGGTTCCATCATTATCCGTCAACGTGGCACCCCTTTTCGCGCAGGGGAAAATGTCGGCATGGGGAAGGATCATACCCTGTTTGCAAAAATTGATGGCCAAGTCGAGTTTCTCGTTAAAGGGCCAATGAGACATAAATTTGTTCGTATCATTCCAGTATAGGAAACGCATAAATCATTAAGCGGCCCTATCTGCGGATAGGGCCTTTTTATTTACCGTGGGGGAAAACTTGAAATTTATTGATGAAGCGACAATTCAGGTTATCGCCGGTAATGGTGGGAATGGTGCTGCAAGCTTCCGACGGGAAAAATTCATTCCGAAAGGGGGCCCTGATGGTGGAGATGGAGGGCGGGGTGGAAGCATTTACGTTATTGCAGATCGCAACATCAACACCCTTGTCGAATATCGGTATCAACGGGTATTCCGGGCCAAACGCGGCGAAAATGGACGAGGCTCGGACTGTTACGGCAAAGGTGCGGAAGACATCACACTTCGCGTCCCGGTTGGAACCCTGATTCGCAATCTTTCCAATGGATCACTGGTTGCAGATCTGGCACAGGATGGCCAAAAAGTTCTTCTCGCCAAAGGTGGACAAGGAGGGTTGGGCAACCTGCATTTTAAATCGAGCACTAATCGTACACCCCGCCAGTTTACCCTCGGAGAGGAAGGAGAATCTTTAGAAGTTTCACTTGAACTCCAGGTTCTGGCCGATGTAGGTCTTCTAGGCATGCCTAATTCTGGGAAATCCACATTTATTCGTCAAATCTCAGCCGCACGCCCAAAAGTAGCAGACTATCCCTTTACTACGCTTCATCCGAACCTCGGTGTTGTTCGTGTCGATACCAACCGCAGTTTTGTGGTTGCGGACATTCCAGGGTTAATCAAGGGGGCGGCAGAGGGAGCAGGGTTAGGGCATCGTTTTTTACGCCACCTTGCCCGTAACCGATTATTACTTCATATCATTGATATTGCTCCACTAGATGATCATGCAGATCCAATATCCGATGCCAAAGCTATTATTGAGGAACTCAAGCAGTACGATGAACATCTTTTCCAGAAACCCAGATGGCTGGTCATCAACAAGGTTGATCTTATGAATAGCGCAGAATGCCTCAAACGCACAGAAGCACTCCAAAAAGCCTTGGACAGTCATGCTCCGGTTTTTAGCATTTCAGCCTTGACCGGCCAAGGCTGTCAAAACCTGATTTATGCCATTTCACAATATCTGGAACAAACCCAGGCCGATACCGCATTGGTCCAGGATCCGCATAACCTTTCAAACTAAGTGATTATTCGGCATAATCTCCTGCAAAACCAAAGAAGGTAAACAGATGCAATTATCTCCTGCTTCCAAACACAGGCTAGTAATCAAGATTGGAAGTAGCCTCGTTACCAATGATGGCAATGGCCTGGATCATCAAGCCATTGCACACTGGGCCCAGCAAATTGCTCAGATTGATGCATTGAATCATGAGGTCGTTCTAGTCTCCAGTGGCGCTATTGCGGAAGGCATGAAACGACTAGGCTGGTCTGTCCGCCCAAAATCACTTCATCAACTTCAGGCAGCTGCATCTGTCGGACAAATGGGACTGGTACAGGTGTACGAATCCTGTTTCCGTCAATATGGGCTTCATACCGCCCAATTACTGCTGACTCATGATGATTTGGCCAACCGACTCCGTTATCTCAACGCTAAAAGTACCCTGCGCACCCTTCTAGAGCTTAATGTTATCCCCATCATTAATGAAAATGATACTGTCGTAACAGACGAGATTCGTTTTGGCGATAATGATACTCTGGCAGCACTCGTGGCCAACCTAATCGAAGCTGACCAGCTTATTATCCTCACCGATCAAACAGGGCTTTATTCCGCAGATCCCCGCCATGACAGAAATGCCTCGCTCATTCATGAGATTCTGGCGTCTGATTCCAATCTGGAAAGCATGGCTGGCGGAGCTGGCAGTGCCATTGGCAGTGGTGGCATGCTCACGAAAGTACGGGCCGCAAAACGAGCAGCCCGAAGTGGGGCTGTCACTATCATTGCCTGTGGACGCGAACCTGATGTACTTACCAGGTTAATTCTCAAAAAAGAAGCTATCGGAAGCCGTATTATTCCAGGAGAAGGCCGCCAGAAAGCCAGAAAACAATGGCTTGCAAGCCGTCTTAAATCTCATGGCACACTTATTTTAGATGAAGGGGCCATTCGCGCTGTTACACAAGAGGGTAAAAGCCTTCTACCCGTTGGAGTAAAGGGGGTCAACGGGACTTTCTCGCGTGGCGAAATGGTACGTCTGACCAATGACCAGGACAAGGAAATTGGACGAGGGCTTGTCAACTACAGTCATGACGAAACGCTACAAATCATGCACAGATCTACAACCGAGATTGAGGCCATCCTGGGCTACATTGATGAACCTGAACTGGTTCATCGAGATAACCTGGTACTTAATCTCTAGTTTAAATCAGCAACCAGGCTCTCTCTCAAAGTTTCATAGGCTTCAACAGGACCAATTCTGGCCATGGAATGGTCACACCCAAAAAACAGGGGCAATCCCCTTTTAAGCGCTGTTTTCATCTCAGGTAATAATTCAAATCGAAGAAAATGCACTGCTGAGGTTTTTTCCTCATTGGAACGCTCAAGATCCTCATCAGCAAAAACATAAACGCGATCCATTGTTCCTACCTGGCACCATAAAGTATCCTCAATCCCTCGAAGCAGGGCAAGCATTCGACGCCGCTCCTCCATGTCCACATACTGGATCAGCATGGTTGCCTTGAAATTGCTCCCATCTGGCAACAAGGGATTATAAGCCTGTAACTCAGCTTCAATCTCCTCTTCTTCAAAAATCTTTTCCGCACGCAGAATTTCCTGTATCTGGTAGGAAATTGTTTTTTTATCTTCAAAAACCAGCATGATGTTTGGATTCAAATGGAGCGTCCGATGTTTTTTATGGGCGATCAATTCCTCCCTCATCTGCCGACGCACCTTGGCATAAGCCTCAAGAGTTAAAAGATCTTCCCGTTCAATTCGTGCCTTCATGTTCATCCTTTTAGAATCTGATTCTCAATCCATTCCATAGGCCATGCGCAGTAGCGTAAGTGGGTGAATTTTTTCCGGTGCATCCTGGCCTATGCCCTGCTGGATATGGCGACCTGCAATTGCACAATCCGAACTGATAAAATCGGGTTGCTTTTCTGACATCTGCCGAAAAACCGGACGCCCGATTTTCATGGAATTATCAAAATATTCCTTTTTAACCCCCCACGTTCCATCATGTCCCGAGCATCTTTCAACAGTATTCACTTCTGTTCCCGGAATAAGCTCAAGTGTTTCACGGGTTTTCTGTCCCATGTTCTGAACACGAAGGTGACAAGGAATATGATAGGATACATGACCCAGCGGCTGAACAAAATCAGTCTTGAGCAAGCCATCACGATGACGCAGCATCAGGTATTCAAAAGGATCAAACATGGCCTGACGAACCTGTTCAATCCTCTTGTCATCCGGGTAAAGCAAAGGAAGCTCCTGCTTGAACATCAGCGTACAAGAGGGCACGGCAGTAAGAATAGCGTACCCTTGCGCGGCCAGCTCGGCTAAAACAGGGATGTTAACATCCTTAAGTGCGGCAATCGCCTCCAAATCACCCAACTCCAGTTTTGGCATGCCACAACAAGCCTCTTTTTCAACCACGATAGCTGGAATTTCATTATGGGCCAGAACTTTTAAAAGATCATGGCCAATACCGGGTTCATTATAATTCACATAACAAGTTGAGAATATCGCTACCTTTCCCGAAGTCAATTTACCATCACGCACCTCAAAGGTTGGGTTGGGCTGGGCAGTTTTCCGAAAGGTATGGCTAGTATATTCAGGTAGCTTGCGATCAGGATGTATCCCCAGCACTGCAGACATCAAGGATCTGACAGGTCGGGTACGGTTGGCTACATTCACCATCTGAGCCACAACCGGAATAGATGCAATCCGGCCTACCATATCTGTGCTGGTAAGCAACCGATCCCTTGGGGTCGTTTCACCCTTTTTAAACTTGATTGCCTTAGCACGTAACATAAGATGGGGGAAGTCAAGATTAAACGGATGGGGAGGCACATAAGGGCATTTGGTCATGAAGCACATGTCACACAAATAGCACTGGTCAGTAACATCCCAATAGGCCTTGCGTGGAATGCCATCGACCTCTCCAGTCTCTCCTTCATCAATGGCATCAAACAAGGTTGGAAAAGAGGTACACAAGTTAAAGCATCGACGGCAACCATGACATATGTCAAATACCCGTTCCATTTCCTTGAACAGGAGTTCTTCGTTATAAAAATCCGGATTATTCCAATCAATAGGATGACGCGTAGGCGCGTCCAGGTTCCCTTCACGCTTAGCCATCAAATACCCCTGTAAAATACCGAAAATCCACTACAGACAAAAACGCGGGCAAATGCCCGCGTCATTGTTTACCATGCATTACTTACCCAGTGTATCCAAAGCTTTCTGATAACGGTTGGCATGAGAACGCTCAGCCTTGGCCAAGGTCTCGAACCAGTCCGCAATCTCATCAAAACCTTCATCACGTGCAGTTTTAACCATTCCAGGATACATATCGGTATATTCGTGGGTTTCACCCGCAACAGCAGCTTTTAAATTCAGCTCCGTACCACCAATAGGAAGGCCAGTAGCCGGATCACCAACTGCCTCCAGGAACTCCAGATGGCCATGAGCATGACCTGTCTCTCCTTCCGCGGTCGAGCGAAACAAAGCAGCTACATCGTTATAGCCTTCAACATCAGCCTTGGCTGCAAAATATAGATAGCGGCGATTAGCCTGTGATTCACCAGAAAATGCATATTTCAGGTTTTCTTCCGTTTTTGAACCCTTTAGGGACGCCATCTTGAACTCTCCTTGATAGATAATCGACAAACCATAAAGATGATCTAGATTTCATCTTTGTAAAAATATTAGACAAAGTCTAATTAATTAACTCAGTATATGGAGCCTAGCGGCTACTGTCAACCTGATTCAATTAGCCAGCTGAGACAATTGAGCTTCCATTTCAGCAAAAGTCAAAGCTATTCCACTTGCCTGTATTTCTATTCCTAGACGCCGAGAAATTTCAGTTGCAGAAAAGATCCCGCAAATGGTTCCATCATCGGGATCAAGCACCAAGGCATGCTGTCTTCCAGCCTTGGCCAGCGTATTAACCACCTGTCCAACCCGGGCATGCCGAACATCATTGAGCATCATCACTTCTAGCCTGGCCCTGGGTGTCATGATATCGCGAACCCGGATATCTCTTCTTTGCTGGCCACTTTGACGACTAAAAAGTATGGGTTTTTCGCCCATTAAATCCTTATAGGTTATCAGTCCAACCAGATCTTCTTTTGCCGACTCCACAAACAATAACTTGACGCCCCGCATCATCATTTGCGTATTTGCTTCCTGAAGTGTCGCTCCCGCACTGATGATTGCAGCTGGAACATGACGAAGATCGGTCATGATAGACAAGGCAGGACTCTCTAATGTAATCCTCTGATGGGCATCTACCTGCTGCTGGGCAAGCTTTGCATCAAACGGGAGAGAGTAAACCGGGAGACAATGGTATTCATTCATACTTGCCATCCTCTTGTTAAGATTAAACAACCCGATCCAGAAAATCAGGCATGGCTAGACACTGGTTCATTCTGCAGATATACAGCCAGTTCATTGAGTGCCTTACGGTAAACATCACGCTTAAATTCAATAACGGATTCAACAGGAATCCAGTAATCGTGCCATCTCCAGGCATCAAATTCAGGATGATCCGATGCTCTTAACGACACATCACAGTCACGGCCAACCAGTCTCAGCAAAAACCAGATCTGTTTCTGACCCTTATAACTTCCCCGCCATTCGCGCTTTATCCAGGCAGCAGGCACATTGTAATGAAGCCAATTGCTGGTGCGTCCCAGAATTTTGACATGATGGGGCTCCAATCCAATTTCTTCACGTAGTTCACGAAACATGGCTTCTTCTGGATTTTCACCCTGTTTAATCCCGCCTTGTGGAAACTGCCACGAATGTTCACGTATACGCTTACCCCAGAAAACCTCATTACGCACATTACACAGAATAATTCCTACATTGGGTCTATAGCCATCTTCATCTATCATGATTACCACCAAATCTTAAGCTCTTATAGGGATTTTTCCACAAATCGCAGTGCAATAAAAGCGACAAAATAAAAAGAATCGATCAAATTTACCCGTCACAAGAAAAATCCACTATCTAAAAACCTGAATACTTCTTACTTTACTGCCACCTCCAGGTCGTTCCCTGAGACGAATCTTCAAGAAGAACCCCCTGCTGAAACAGTCTATCCCTAATCGCATCCGAGCGGGCAAAATCGCGTGACTGACGTGCAGCAGAGCGCTCGGCAATCAACTCTTCAATTTCAAGAGGATCAATTTTGGTGATTTCTGATTTTTGTAGAAAAGCCAGGGAAGGACGTTCCAGAAAACCCATTACCCTGGCAAGGGCCTTAAGCTGGCCTGCCTGACTGGCATCATTCTTACGATTAATTTCATGAGCCATTTCAAACAGGACTGCAAAAACCTCTGGTGTATTAAAATCATCATTCATGGCCGCACGAAAACGCTGTGCATAAGGATTGAACCAATCAATTTCTGGCGTTACAGAAACATCGCGAACAACAGTATACAAACGCATCAGTGCATTTCTGGCATGATCCAGGTTTTCTGTCGAGTAATTGAGTGGGCTACGGTAATGAGCCTGAAGAATAAAATAACGGATTACTTCCGGATCATAATGTTGAAGTACCTCGCGAATCGTAAAGAAATTCCCCAGTGACTTGGCCATTTTCTCGCCATCCACCCGAACAAATCCATTGTGCATCCAGTAATTAACATGGGAATGATTATGTACACCTTCAGATTGAGCTATTTCGTTTTCATGATGGGGAAACTGCAGGTCCTGCCCACCCCCATGAATATCAAAATGCCCGCCAAGATGATGCTCACTCATTGCAGAACATTCAATATGCCACCCGGGGCGGCCAGGGCCCCATGGAGAAGGCCAGCTGGGCTCATCTGGTTTTGCCGCTTTCCACAATACAAAATCGAACGGGTCCGTTTTGAAGGTATCGATTTCAACACGCTCACCTGCTCTCAAATCACGCAAAGATTTGCCCGATAGCTTCCCGTACCCGGGGAATTCACTTACATCATAATACACATCTCCATTGGAGGCGGGATACGCCAAACCACGACCAACCAGACTTTCAATCATCCTGATCATCTCAGGTATATGAGATGTCGCTCTCGGTGAAAAGGTAGGGGATAAGATATTAAGAAGAGCCGCGTCCTCATTCATCGCTGTAACAAAACGATCCGTCAGGGACTGTATCGATTCACCCGTTTCAAGGGCTCGAGCAATGATTTTATCATCAATGTCAGTAATATTACGGACATATGTCACATCATACCCACTCACCTGCAACCATCGAAAAACCATGTCGAACACGACCATAACCCGAGCATGGCCAATATGGCAGTAATCATAAACAGTCATGCCACAAACATACATGCCAACTTTCCCTGGTTGCAGGGGAACAAAAACCTGTTTTTCTCTCGCAAGGGAATTGTATATCGTCAACATGTTCATCTCAGGACAAGCGCATTAATCGAGCCTTGGCGCGATCAAACCCCAACAACTTAAAAAATCCAGGCATTTCTGGCCCATGCACATTTCCTGTCAGGGCTGCCCGTAAAGGCATGAACAGGCTTTTTCCAGAACATCCTGTTGCTGATTTGACCTGCTGGGCAAATAAAGGGAAATCCATCCCTTGATCAATCAGGGATGAAGCCCTGGAAAAAAAGTTCCGGTCCGTTTTCTCGATGACTTGAATCGCTTCATTACTATAATCAGGGAAATCATTAAACAAGGCATGGGCCCAAACAAGAGCATCGACAGGGAAAAGGATGTTATGACGAACCACAGGCACAAATGCTGCAGCATCCTTATCACTAACCCTGTCTCCAACAACTTCACTCATCCAGGACCATAATTCATCATCAGTAGCCCGGTGAAGGGCCAAGGCTTGCCAGTGATCAAGCTGGGAACGCTCATAACGGGCCGGAGCCCGGCCCAGGCTTTCCAGCTTGAATCCCTGCGCCAGCTGGGCCATATCCAGCAAATGCTCCCCTTCATAATGATGCCCCAGGCGGGCAAGGTAATTATTAATGGCAAGTGGAAAATAACCCTGTTTTCGCAAATCTTCAATGGACATGCTCCCACTACGCTTGGATAGTGGTGCTCCCTTATCATTCACAATCAAAGAAATATGGCCATAAGATGGAACAGAAAGCCCAAGCGTCTTTAACAAGGCAATCTGTCGCGGGGTATTTGTCAGATGATCTTCGCCCCGTAAAACATGAGTGACCTGCATAAGGGCATCATCAATCGCGTTTACGAAAAAAAAGGCAAACGTTCCATCCGAACGACGGATAATAAAATCGCCTATGTCTTCGGAAATACAACGCTGCGGGCCACGAACCAAATCGCTAAACTCAAGCACGGCATTTCTTGGCATCCGGAACCGGAGAGTATAAGCCTGACCTGCAGCCTTCTTTTGAGCAGCTTCATCAGCACTTAAATGGGCACATTTCCCGGAATACCTGGGAGGTTTACCTGCCTGCGCCTGTAATTTTCTGGAAATCTCGAGTTCCGCCACCGAACAGAAACAAGGATAAGCATGATCCCTTTTTTCCAGTTCATGAAGATAAGACTCATAAACCACTGTTCTTTGAGACTGGCGATAAGGGCCCAGCACTCCCTTTTTTGTCTCACCTTCATCCCAGCCAAGACCCAGCCATTCCAGATCACCCATAAGGGCCTGAACATACTCATCTCGACTCCGCTCCAGATCTGTATCTTCTATACGAAGCAGAAACTGGCCATTCTGACGCTGGGCAAACAGCCAGTTAAACAGGGCAGTCCTTACATTGCCAAAATGGATAAGGCCTGTTGGGCTCGGAGCAAAGCGCGTCTTGACATTCATATTCTAACTAGGCCACCTTCCCCGATGAAACACGCCCTGGCAACACGTCCTTGAGCATACGGCCAGCAGATTCCAGCATGGACTGTGTTGTAGACCAGTCTATACATGCATCAGTTACTGAAACACCTGGCTTAAGATCACGAAGGTCAGACGGGATAGGCTGATTTCCCCAATTCAGGTTACTTTCAACCATAAACCCAATAATCGAACGGTTCCCTTCTTTAATCTGTGTCAGGCAATCTTGAAGCACAACCGGTTGTTGGGCTGGATCCTTGTTTGAATTGGCATGGGAGCAATCCACAACAATATTAGGCGGCAATTGGGATTGAAGAAGTTCCTTCTCACATGCTGAAATGGTCGACGCATCATAATTCGGGCGATTTCCTCCACGAAGGACAATATGCGAATAAAGGTTGCCACGGGTTCGAATAACAGCACATTGGCCCTTTTGATCAATACCCAGGAAACTGTGGGGCCTCGAAACCGACATCAAGGCATTAATTGCTGTTTTCAGGCTTCCATCTGTCCCATTTTTAAAACCTACAGGGGTAGATAAACCACTGGCCATTTCACGATGGGTCTGGGATTCAGTGGTACGGGCGCCGATTGCTGTCCATGAAATCAGGTCATGCAAATACTGCGGCATAATCGGATCGAGTGCTTCAGTGGCGGTCGGGATCCCCATTTCCGCCAAGTCCAGCAGGAGCTGTCGTGCCTTATAAACCCCTTTTTCAATATGAAATGTATCGTCCATATCCGGATCGTTGATGAGCCCCTTCCAGCCAGTCGTGGTGCGGGGTTTTTCAAAATAAACACGCATGACCAGATATAACGTATCTCCTACTGCTTCTGCCAGTTTTTTTAAACGTTGCGCATACTGAAGTGCTTCATCTGGGTTATGGATGGAACAAGGACCTACAACCAGAAAAATACGATGATCCTGCCGATCAAGAATTTTCTGGAGAGTCTGGCGCCCAGCCAAAACTGTTTGTGCTGCCTTGTCCGTCAGGGGTAAACGCTCCTTGACCACGACAGGCGGTGGCAAAATTTCCTGGGAAATAACATTCACATTATCAATACGTTTTTCATCCATCGTCATTACTTATCCCGTTAATACCGTCAATGGTTGCATCTGGAACTGAAACCAGTCCAGAACAGTAAATTATAGCATGGAACTTTGCAAATCAAGCCTCAAGAGGATGCATACCGGCGGGCCACTTCCAATCGCTGTATATACGCATTTCTGGCAATCGCCACTTCTTCCAGAAACTGTGGCAATTCCTTAAGAAGTAAGGCCTGTGGACCGTCAACAAGTGCTTTAGATGGTTCAGGATGAAAATCTATCAGGATCATGTTCGCACCGGCAATAACCCCCTGGCAGGCAGCATGAAGAATATCCAGCAACCCATCAGGAGATGAAGCCCGGGTTCCAACCGAATGAGACGGATCAATACAAACAGGCATTCTCGTCAATCGTTTTACGACAGGCACATGCGCAAAGTCAACCATATTTCGATGAGGATCGCCTCCACTGGCCTTCATGCCCCGCAGACCAAACACCACATGGCTATTACCTTCCGAGGCCAGATATTCCGCAGCATTAAGGGATTCATCCAATGTAATACCAAACCCCCGTTTGATAAGAACAGGGAAATCAGTCTGACGGCCCACCAATTTCAGCAATTCAAAATTTTGGGTATTTCTGGTTCCAATTTGTAACATCACCCCTGTCGGGTTTCCAGTCTGCTGCAATGCTTCATGAATTTCATCCAGATGCTTATCATGGGTTACTTCCATGGCCACAACACGAATGTCATACTTTCCACATAATTCAAATACATAATTTAAGCAGTCACGTCCATGTCCCTGAAAGGCATAAGGACTTGTACGAGGTTTGTATGCCCCCATTCTGGTACAGGTAATACCCTTATCTTTCAAGACCCTCAACATCAACTCGACATGAAATGCTGTATCTACAGCACACAAGCCAGGAAAAAGATTCAGGCTGTCCTGATCAAACCGGACTCCATTATAAACAAAACCATTTGGTCGGGTATCATCGCGGTGGCGACCCAGGATACGATATTCTTCCGATACCCTCACAACCCTTTCTACACAAGGCAAATCCCGCATATCCTCAAGGCGTAAGGGTGCAGTATCACCAATCAGGTACACTTCAGTCAGAACCTGAAGGGCCCCCTGCTCCTGATGCACTCTAAAACGGATACCTGGCATATTGCTTAAATAATCAAGCAAATCTCTATAGTCAGAACTGTTTCTGTCAGTATCCGGATGCAATATTAAGATCATAACCTGCTTATGCCCCTGTGCATTTCAAAACGGCCAGAACCACTAAAAATCCACAAACCCCATATGGCCAGAATCTACGCGGAGGCCTCCCCCAACAGAACTCCAGTCCGGTAGTACCCAGCGGTCTGCAACGTTCATCCCCAAATCAACCGCATGATGCTTTTTTCGGTGCGTGTGACCATGTATCAAACAGGTCACACCCTGTTCCATCAGGATTCTCTCTACCTCTGGAGGATGTACATCCATGATGTCCATGGCTTTCATTTTTTTTGCTGCTTCACTTTTCTGACGCAAGGCACCTGCCTCAATCAGACGCTGATTCAGGGGTTTATCCAAAAACATCGCCTGCCATGCTGGAGATCGCAAAAGAACCCGCGCTTTCTGATACTCGATATCAGTTGTACACAACAAATCACCGTGCATCAACAAGACACGTCTTCCATACAGGTCAACAACATGGATTTCTGGCAACAAATCCATGCCGCAATATGATGCAAATTGGGTGCCAATAAGAAAATCCCTGTTGCCATGCTGGAAATATAGTTTCACACCCGTTTCACATAAAGCGCGAAAACGGTCTGCAATACTTAAGTAAAAAGGTAGGGTGAGCATGTCATCCCCCACCCAATACTCAAACAGATCACCTAAAATGTAGAGCGCGCAAGCTTCACGGGCAGGCCCGTCCAGAAAACGGTTCAACGCATCCAGAACTTCAACGCAACCTTCATTCAGATGCAGATCGGAAATGAAAAGCGTGCAACCCATATATCAGTTTTCCACAACTTCGGCGCGCTCAATAAGAACATGCTCGACCGGTACATCCTGATGCATTCCACGATTCCCTGTCTTGACCTGGCGAATTGCATCCACGACATCCTGCCCTTCAATAACCCGCCCAAATACTGCGTACCCAAATTCGCGGGATGTAGGCGCTTTAAAATCAAGAAAACCATTATTGGAAACATTGATAAAGAACTGGCTTGTTGCAGAATGCGGATCATTTGTTCTTGCCATAGCTATGGTGTAAGCCTCGTTTTTCAGACCATTCCCAGCTTCATTCTCAATAGGCTTCTGGGTTGGTTTCTGAGCCATGTCTACGGTAAATCCACCACCTTGAATCATGAAGCCATCAATAACCCGATGAAAAATGGTATTATCATAATGGCCCGCACGAACATAATCCAAGAAATTATCAACTGTCTTAGGTGCATGCTCCGTATCCAGCTCAAGTGTAATAACCCCAAAATTTGTATAAAGCTTAACCATATACTGCCTTTCTAATCATTTAATCCACGTAAAAGATCTGTTTTCAGATCTACAATTGATTCCAGTCCGACGCTGATTCGGACAAGCCCTTCCTTTATTCCTGCAGCTTCGCGTTCCTCAGCACTGATCCGAGCGTGCGTAGTAGATGCAGGATGGGTGATCGTAGTTTTTACGTCACCCAGATTTCCAGTAATTGAAATGAGTTCGCAAGCATCAATGACCTGCCAGGCTTTCTTCCGCCCCCCCTTAACTTCAAAAGCAACAATACCCCCACCATTCTTTTGCTGCTTCATAGCTAAGGCATGTTGAGGATGTGAAGTCAGTCCAGGATAGTAAACGCGTTCAACACTTGGATGCTCCGACAACATTTGAGCTAGCTCCAGGGCATTGTCGGCATGGGCATCCATTCTAATCTGCAATGTCTCCATACCCTTTAAAATTACCCAGGCATTAAAAGGACTGATACTTGGGCCTGCTGTTCTTAAAAACCCGTAAACAGGATCAATCATCGCCTTGGCACCAGCCACAGCACCCCCCAGGACTCTACCTTGTCCATCCAGATACTTGGTTGCAGAGTGAATAACAAGATCGGCTCCCATTTCCAAGGGACGCTGAACCGCAGGCGAACAAAAACAGTTGTCAACAACAAAAAGTAGGTGATGCTTCCGGGAAAGGGATGACAAGGCACCAAGATCTACCAACTCCGTCAGTGGGTTTGACGGGGTCTCAACAAAAATCATTTTTGTTTCGGGACGCACGGACTGCTCCCATCCACAGGTATTAGCCGGAGCAATATAGTCCGTTCTGATTCCAAACCGTTTCAGGATATTATTAAATAACGAAATGGTTGAACCAAAAAGGCTGGCTGATGCCAAGATATGATCACCTGCACTAAGATGCGCCATAACAGTAGCCAGAATAGCGGACATGCCTGATGCCGTGGCAACACAGGCCTCGGCGCCTTCAAGGGCAGCAAGGCGTTCCTGCATGGCCGTCACGGTTGGATTCGAAAACCGTGAATAAATATAGCCTTCCTGTTCTCCGACAAATACTGCAGCTGCCTGCGCAGCACTGTCGTAAGTAAAGCTTGATGTCAGATAAAGGGCTTCAGAATGCTCATGAAACTGACTGGGATGACTCCCTGAACGAATCGCCTCCGTCTGCAAAGAATATTTGCCCATTCGCAACCTCCAGCATTAAATCAGATAAAACAATTCCTTATTGGAGACAAACCTTTTAAACGTTTCCATCCGACAGACTCAAATCCAGCTGCCCTGCCAGAACGTCCCAGTCCCCATCCTGCGATTCTTGTCCCACGGCCACCTTGGCCAACAGCTCCGGCGTGATATCTCCAGTAATATAGCTTCCGTTAAAACAGGAAGCTTCAAAAGACGGCACATCCGGATTGCCATCACGCGCTGCTTCAAACAAATCATCCAAGTCTTGGTAAATCAATGCATCCGCCCCAATTTCACGGCAGATTTCCATATCCGATTTCCCCGTTGCAAGCAATTCACTCGCCCTTGGCATATCAATCCCATAGACATTAGGATAACGAACTGGAGGAGCAGCAGAGGCAAAATACACTTTCAGCGCACCTGCATCACGGGCCATTTGCACAATCTCCCGGCTGGTGGTGCCTCGAACAATCGAATCATCAACCAGAAGTACATTTTTCCCGCGGAACTCAAAATCAATTGCGTTCAGTTTTTGACGCACTGATTTCTTTCGTGTAGCTTGCCCAGGCATGATGAATGTGCGTCCGATATAACGGTTTTTAATAAAGCCTTCCCGATAAGTCAAATCAAGGAGATTAGCCAGTTGAAGAGCACTGGGCCGGCTTGTGTCAGGTATGGGTATGACGACATCTATCGACAAATTTTTCCATTCCCGGCTGATTTTACGCGCAAGACGTTCTCCCATTCTCAACCGGGTTTCATAAACTGAAATACCATCAATGACTGAATCTGGACGCGCCAGATAGACATACTCAAAAATACACGGAGATAAAACCGTATTTTCAGCACATTGCTGGGAATAGAAATTTCCATCCAGATCAATAAAAACTGTTTCTCCCGGAGCCACATTTCTTTCAAGATCAAACCCGAGTACATTAAGTGCTACACTCTCGGAGGCAACCAGATATTCATCCCCCCCCTCAACTGATCGCTTACCGAATACAAGCGGACGGATTCCACAAGGATCACGAAAAGCCAACAGGCCATATCCTGCAATCATGGCCACCACAGCATAAGCCCCAAGGCAACGACGATGCACCCCGGCTACTGCAGCAAATATCGTGGCTACATCCAACTTATGGTGGCTGGAACAACGTTCCAGTTCATGAGCCAATACGTTCAATAAAACTTCCGAATCTGATCCCGTATTTACATGCCTAAAATCCTGAAGATACAATTCCTGTTTTAAAGTTTCAGTATTAGTGAGGTTGCCATTATGGGCAAGCACGACACCATAAGGTGAATTCACATAAAATGGTTGCGCCTCCAGAGTGGAAAAAGCCGATCCAGCAGTTGGATAACGAACATGGCCAATACCTGAATTACCCGTCAATGCGCGCATATTACGGGTCCTGAATACATCACGAACCAGTCCTCCCCCTTTGTGCATATGGAAACGGTGACCTTCATTCGTAACAATTCCAGCAGCATCCTGCCCCCGATGCTGCAAAACCTGCAGACCATCATAGAGCAGTTGTCCAACCGGTTCTTTTGCAACCACACCCAATATTCCACACATAGCTTTACCTAATAATGAACCCGTTTAACTACATCAGATGGCAACCAAGGCAAAATAGATTCAGCCATCCTCTCCAGAGGCCGGCTTAACGTAGCCTGAGACCATAAAGGCTGTTCTGGAAGCGAGGTAAACCCCGCAACCAGAACCAGAACAATACATAGAGCCAATCCTCGAACACTACCAAACACTAGGCCTAGTATCCGATCTAACCCACCCAGGCCCGCTCCTTCAATAAACCGGGTTAAAAAAATCCTGACCAGCCAGGTCACTAAAAAGCCCAGCATAAACAATAGCAAAAAAGCCAGGCCATCCCGACCAGCTGCGTTTGTAATACTCTTTGGCATCAAGCCGGCTACCATCAAGGTTTCATGCATCACCAGCCAAATGGCAACAAACCAACCCAGTAGTGACAGCAGTTCCCGTGTCAGACCCCGTATCAGTCCGATAATGGCCGAAACCACAATCACTGCAATTACCCCGTAGTCAAATACTGTCAAATCTCATCAACTCCCTGATCCAGAGTTGCCGTAATTATTAATTCGAAAACAATCCCTTGATCCCATTCTTTTGAAGATTGGCAAGAACCTGCTGTGCATCAGTCTTGTTTTTGAAAGGGCCAATACTCACCTTTACGGCATTTCCACTCGCTAAATGAACTTTGGCAAGATTGACCCGATAATGCAGTGCCGTCACCCTGTCCGCCAATTTTTTTGCATTGGAAGGATCACCAAACAACCCAAGCTGAATAGAATAAGGGGCTGAAACAGCTGACTGTTCTGGAGCTGTTTCTTTGCCTGACCCCTTCAGCAAGGCATGAACAGGCGTCTTTTGTCCGTTCTGATATCGCTTTATTTCCGGTTGCGGCACAGCAGGCTGGTTTTTAGAGTCTTGAGCCTCATTCACACTCGAAACAGTTGATGACAGGCTCTGCCTTGAGGACAAGGAGGGTATCACCGTTGTTGCTGTGCCAGCTATGACCGATGTAGCTGTCCTGGCTGTTTTATCAGGATAAAGAAAAACAGCCAGATTAGAAGCATTGGAAGGAGGATGACTGTCTAACGCCCAAGGTAAAACAGCCACAGCAGCCAATGACAGGATAATGGCACCAGTCAGCCGTCTTCTGGCACGGATTTTTAACTGGATTGCCTCATCGCTCAAGCGCTCGTTCGCCATGATTCCCGCATCAAAAGAATGGCCGGTCCTTAACCGGCAACAACTGCATTTTCGTGTGCAACAAGGCAATCAGCCACAGTATGAAACGATCCGAAAACAATGATTCTATCATTTTTGCCTGCAACATTACAGGCATGTTCATATGCTCCCACAGGATCTTCAAAACACAGGATTGGTGACTGAACCCCCTTCAACACCAGCAATTCATTCAGTTGATCTGCTCTTGCACCCCTCACATGATTAATGGTGGCAATACACCAGACATTAATGACCGGCGCCATAATTTGAATTACCATGCCCATATCCTTATCAGAAAGCATGGCAAAGACGGCTATTGTTCTTCCCTTGCAGGGTAACATCTGAAGATTAGCTGCCAATGCACGTGCGGCATGGGGGTTGTGAGCCACATCAAAAATAGTCTGGGGATGAAGCCCGTCTATCTGAAAACGACCAGGAACCTTTGCCGTCTCAAGACCATGTTTCATTGCCTGCAAAGACACGGGAAGCCTTTCTTTCATCATGAGAAGTGCCGTCAATGCGGCACTTGCATTCCTTAACTGGTACTCCCCTGTCATCAAGGGCAAAGGAAGTCCCGTAAACGAATCCTGCCCACAATGAAACGACCATGTTTTTCCTGAACGCTCATAGCCAAACTCACGCCCCAAAACCTGGAGTCTGGCCCCCACTTTTTGAGCCTGTTGAACCACCCGATCTGGGATATCAGTCTGACCATAGATAGCGGGACGGGAAGAACGAAAAATACCTGCCTTCTCATAGCCAATTGCTTCCCGGGTGTCCCCCAAATAATCCATGTGATCCAGATCTACATTCGTGATGACAGCACAGTCCGCATCAAACACATTAACCGCATCCAGTCTTCCCCCCAGCCCCACTTCTAAAATAGCGACGTCCACGTTTTCCTCCATGAACAACACCATAGCTGCTAACGTACCAAATTCAAAATAAGTCAGCCTGATTTTTTCTCGCGCTTTTTCAATGACTTCGAATGAACGACATAATTGCGTATCACTACTCTCCATTCCATTTATCCGGACACGTTCGTTATAACGAATCAGATGAGGGGACGTGTAACAACCAACCTTATATCCTGCTGTACAAAGAATAGATTCAAGCATGGCACAGGTAGAACCCTTGCCGTTTGTGCCCCCCACCGTAATCAGGGGAAACCGGGGTTCAAGATTTGCCTGAACCCGCACTTGAGCAACCCGATCCAAACCCAAATCTATTGTAACCGGGTAAAGTTTTTCCAGATGTACCAGCCAGGATTCAACCGAATTTTTATCCATCTATCCCTACATTAACAAATAATAAAATTCACCCACTCAAAATAATTGCATCCATTAACCTGCAACAAATGGCAAATGCAGCATTTGGCTCATCAAACGGGCCAAGGTCATCGCCATATTACGTCGGTCAACAATTAAATCAATAGCGCCATGCTCAAGCAGAAACTCGGCCCGCTGAAACCCTTCTGGTAGCTTCTCTCGAACAGTCTGCTCAATCACCCTGGGGCCTGCAAAACCAATCAGGGCACCCGGCTCGGCAACAATAATATCTCCAAGCATTGCAAAACTTGCAGAAACTCCACCCATAGTCGGATCAGTCAATATGGAAAAATAAGGCAATCCCGAACGGGAAAACCGGGCCAGAGCGGCACTGGTCTTAGCCATCTGCATCAAAGAAAACAATCCCTCCTGCATTCTCGCACCACCACTTGCCGAAATACAAACAAATGGTGAACGAAGGGCAATCGCCCTTTCAACACCCCGAACAAACCTCTCACCTACAACCGAGCCCATCGATCCACCCATGAACCGGAACTCAAAAGCTGCCACAACAACAGGGATTGTTTTCAAGGTTCCTTGCATGACTACAAGTGCGTCTGTTTCACCTGTATCTGTTTTAGCCTCCCTGAGGCGTTCTGTATAACGGCGGCTATCCTTAAACCGTAACTTATCAACTGGCTGCACTTCCCCACCAATTTCTAAGCGATCTTCTGCATCAAGAAGAAGGTTCAGTCTTTCTCTTGCGCCAATTCTGACATGATGGGAACAATGCGGACATACCTGCTGATTATTCTCTAAATCAGAACGATAAAGCACAGCCTCGCAGGCCGGACATTTACTCCACAACCCCTCAGGCACCGATTTCTTTGCCCCTTCAATACGCCGATTGATTTTAGGGGGTAAGATACGTTGAAACCAACTCATTTATCACCTCGCCACATAATGTTTTCAGCCTTCAGGGTTTGCCAGTCTCGCTCAGCTCGACCCTTACCGTGCAACTTCATCCACAGCACGACGGAACTGTTCCAGAAGCTCTGCCAGCCTGGGAACTGCATCGTCACCTGCAGCTTCGACTTCAGCAACCAGCCTGCTACCGATAATAACCGCATCCGCAAACTGGGCAACCTGAGCCGCATGTTCAGGATCCCGGATTCCAAAACCCACACCAATAGGAAGAGAGGTGCGGCTTCGGATGGTTTCAATTTGCGACCGGACATCATCAATATCGAGATTGGATGAGCCAGTCACTCCCCTTAAGGAGACATAATAAATAAAACCTGCAGCCTGCTTTAAAATTAATTCGATCCGATCAGCGGCAGTAGTCGGTGATAGCAAAAAAATCGGATCAATCCCTGCGCGCTGAATCACCTGAACGAATCGACCTGCCTCCTCTGGGGGGTAGTCCACTGTAATAACCCCGTCCACTCCTGCCTGGCCTGAAAGACTTGCAAACTGTTCTATACCCAGGGCTTCAATTGGATTGGCATACCCCATTAATACCACTGGCGTTACCTGATCATCCTGCCTAAAATGTTTCACCATCTGCAATACATGCCGCAGACCAACTCCCTTCGCCAGGGATCTTTCCCCTGCACGCTGAATCACCGGACCATCAGCCATCGGATCAGAAAAGGGAACTCCAAGTTCAATTACATCCGCCCCTGCCTTGACCAGAGCCTGCATCAAGGGAACGGTCAGTTCGGGAGATGGATCCCCTGCCGTAATATAAGGCACGAGTGCGCAACGCTTACAGGAACGAAGTGAAGTAAAAACCTCATGAAGTCTTGACATGGTTAATCCTAAATCATAATCCCCGAGCGGGCGGCAACTGTAGCCATATCCTTATCTCCACGACCAGATAAATTTACCAATAAAATCTGATCCGAAGACATCGTTTTTGCTAATCGTGATGCATAGGCTAAAGCATGGGCTGACTCCAAAGCCGGAATAATCCCTTCATACCGGCAAAGTTCATGGAAAGCTTCCAAGGCTTCATCATCTGTCACCGTTACATATTCAGCCCGCCCTGAATCATGAAGCCAGGCATGTTCAGGGCCTACGCCAGGATAATCCAGTCCTGCAGAAATCGAATGGGTCTCGATCACCTGGCCATCCTCATCTTGCATAAGATAGGTTCGGTTCCCATGCAGAACTCCTGGTTTCCCGGCAGTAATCGAAGCAGCATGTCGACCGGTCTCAATTCCTTCCCCACCCGCCTCAACCCCGACAAGACGAACAGCCTCATCCTGAATATAAGGATAAAAGAGCCCCATAGCATTAGATCCGCCTCCCACACAGGCAATCAACACATCAGGTTGACGTCCGACCAGTTCATCCATCTGGGTTTTGGCCTCTTGACCAATTACGGCCTGAAAATCCCTTACCATCATCGGATAGGGGTGCGGACCAGCAACCGTTCCTATGATATAGAACGTATTATCCACATTTGCGACCCAATCACGCATGGCTTCATTCAAGGCATCCTTAAGGGTTTTAGAACCGCTAGTCACAGGAACAACACGGGCTCCAAGCAATCGCATCCGATAGACATTGCTTTCCTGGCGCTTGATGTCCTCAGCCCCCATATATACAACACATTCCATACCCAATCGTGCCGCAACCGTTGCAGAAGCCACACCATGCTGCCCAGCACCGGTTTCCGCGATAATGCGGGTTTTTCCCAGACGCTTAGCAAGTAAAGCTTGACCTATCGTATTGTTAATCTTGTGGGCACCGGTATGATTGAGATCTTCTCGCTTAAGATAAATTCGGGCACCCCCGAGGAAGTCAGACCAGCGTTTTGCAGGATAAATTGGGCTGGGACGCCCCACATAGTGTTTCAGATCAAACTGGAATTCAGCCATAAACTCTGGATCATGGCGATACCGCTCATACTCTCTGCGCAGGCGTTCAAGCGCTTGCATCAGGGTTTCAGCAACAAATATACCCCCATAAATACCAAAATGGCCTGAGGAATCGGGTAGATCATAATGTTGCATTCGCAACTCCTTGCATGAATGCCTTGATTTTAACTAAGTCCTTAATTCCTTTTGCACGTTCTACCCCGCTACTTACATCTACAGCATACGGCCTAACCTGCTGTATAGCCTGGGTGACATTGCCTGCATCCAAACCACCTGAAAGTATCAATGGACAAGGCAAGCCATCAGGTATCAATGTCCAGTCAAAGGTTTGGCCACTGCCACCAACCATCCCTTCTGCATATGCATCAGCCAGCAATGCGGAAGCACTGGGATAAAGGTGCGCACATTGTAACAAATTTACATCATCCCGTACGCGAATAGCCTTCATGTAGGGAAAATCAAACTGCGAACAGAACTGCTCAGATTCAGACCCATGAAACTGGAGCATCCCTACACCCACTTCATGCATCACTTCTTGAACGTAAGTTTCTTCAGGATCAACAAACAAGGCTACAGAAGTCACAAAAGGGGGAAGGGAAGCCACAATTCCATGGGCTGTTGAAATATCAACATGTCTCGGACTGGGTTCAAAAAAAACCAAACCAATCGCATCCACCCCGGATTCAACAGCCAACCTGGCATCATGGATCGATTTAATACCACAAATCTTAACGCGGACTCGACTTTCAGCCATGGTTTAAATCCCACTCTCCAAATGGAAAACGTCCGCCAATATGAGGCAGACTCCACTTCGGGTCATATTCAACATCAAATAAATACAAACCTGAAGCATTTATGGTAGGTGCCGCTAATTTTCTGCTTCGGCTTTCAAGCACTTCCACCATCCAGTCAATCTCACGCCTGGCATCTCCGATATAAACCAGACACCCCACTATATTTCTTACCATATGATACAGGAACGCATCCGCCTTCAACTCAAAAAGAACATAATCTGCCTGTCGAACAATTTTTATACTGGATATGTTCCTGACAGGAGAAGCAGACTGACATCCTGCCGCCCTAAAAGCAGAAAAATCATGTTGGCCCATAAGACAAGCCGATGCTTCCTGCATACGCTCGACATCAACCGGAATATGATACCAACCGACATGGCCTTGAAAAAACGCAGGTCTGACAGGATGGTTGAGCAACACATAACGATAGGTTCTTTGCCTTGCACATCGACGCGCATGAAAAGCAGGTTCCACCTCTTTGACCCAGGTCACTGCCACCCCAGGAGGGAGAAAACCGTTAACACCTCTTACCCATGCATTCAATGGGCGTTTCACCTCGACATCAAAATGGGCGACCTGATTGACTGCATGTACACCGCTATCGGTCCGACCCGCCGCATTGACACGAATCTTCACTCCAGCAATGTACTGAATTGCTGTTTCGACAGCATCCTGAACTGTTCCACCTCCAGGCTGACTCTGCCACCCATTAAAACCTGAACCATCATATTCAATGCCTATGGCAAACCGCATCCTATCGGGTTCCATTAAAAAAATTCAACTGAAGAGGAAACTCAAAAGCCCGAATGGGCTCAAGACAAGATAAAAATAAATCATTATTATGGAAACAACAAATGATTAGATGCCAATCACCATTATTGGCACTTTTCGATAAGTTGAGCAATTTCCTTTTGCTGGATTTCACTCCCCTCATTCTTGATTTCTGCAAGAATCTCTCTCGCACCTTCCTGATCACCCATATCCAGATAAGCTTTTGCTAAATCAAGCCGTGTTGCCACATCATCCGAAAAATTAAAAGATTCACCATCTGTCTTAATCTCAGCAGATTCAAGATTAAGATTTATCCCACCAAAATCAAAATCAGGCAGAGTTAAAAGGCCATCAGCAGATACATCTACTGGAAGTTGAGGCTGTTCCTTGGAATCCGGTTTAGCCTCCTCACCAAAAGAATAATCCAGATTAATTTTGGGTGCAGAAGCCTCCTCAACATCCTGCCCGACAGATTCAACAGATGCAGACATCTCATCGGATGATGAAGAAACCGTTCCTGGAACAGTTTGCAACTCAGTCTGCCCTGACACAGTCGATGGGTCTTCTTCTGGCAAGCCCAGGACATACATTCCTGATTCTTCTGTACTGACAGATGCAGGAGCAGCAACAGTCACTATTTCATCTATAGCATCACCAGATACAAGAGCTTCTTTCTCACCAGATTGCTCTTCTTTAGTGGACAAGCCTTCATCAGCGCCCTTTTCTTCAGCGTGATCAATTGATTCAGGTTGATTGAGATGAGGCGGGTTTTCAACCGGCGAAACACTTTCAAGGGAACCTGCACTAATCGTTTCTTCCCCAGGTTCTGACGGCAAAGAGGCCGTGTCCAAATCCATTGTTTTGTGAGGCGGTTGACTTTCACTGGCTTGTATAGGAGTAGTAACACTATCAGCTGAAACAGGTTGTTCCTCATCGTGGGTAGAAATGTTACGTTTATCCTCTTGCAGAAACAGGTCTTGCCCAGGCATTAACATGGATCCCCATTCACAGATGGTTGTCCATGCAACCAAATGGGTTTGCGCATACAAATGCTGATACTGCGCTGCATGGCTTATAAAATTATCCGTCTCCTTGCCCAGGAAAAAGACCTCCAGCAACTTGTAAGCCAAATCTTCCCGGTCACCTTGTTGTTCAATGGCTTCCAGCAAAACTGCCCGGGCTTGATCATAACGTTCATGGGCGATAAATATTTCAGCCTGAACAACCGGATCGGCTTCATGGGCCGCTATGAAATCCTGCTCATCAGAACCAGCTTCCGCTGCTCCGGATAGCGGTGCAATAAATGGGGTTATCCGTCCACCTCCATCAGGGCTTCCAGCTGATTTCCCTTTCTGGCGCAAATAAACGAGAATCAGAACCAGCAGAAGCAAAACTGCCCCACCAACCGCATATAATAAAGAACCAGAAAACAGCGAGGCCGAGAGTTTCTTGGACACAAGAGGGGCAGATTCTTTTTTAGGGGTATTGTGTTGCGCCTGAGTTACGACTGAAGACTGAGCCGGGCCAGATGAAACGGGCTGGCTGGAAGACACCCCACGCCCTTTAATAGCCACCAAGGCCTGGAGATCCTTTATGGTTTTCTCAAGCTGTGAAATGCGCGCATTTGCCTCCTTCAGTCGGGCCTGATTCGCAATCGCATCTTCCTGCATGGCGTCGACTTCATCCTGATGCTTTACAGCTTCAGGTGTCTTCTGTCCGCTCGGAACCGTACCACGCGTAACTTTCAATACATCATGGGTTTTTGTCAACTCATTAGATGTACCATGCGTCACAGCTGTAATCGTGCCTGTAGCAAAATGTCTTCTAGCAGTTATCCTGCCCCGTTCCGACATCACGGCTTTTGCTAGTTTCTGACGATAAATTCTCCAGTTTCGGCTTTGGATGGCCACCTGCTTCATTGCTTTTTCAGGACTGACTTTCTTCTGTTCAGAGACAGATGGCAGTTGCAGGATAACCCCTGATTTGAGCCGATTCATGTTATGCCCCATGAATGCATGGGGATTGGCATCATAAACTGCGACCAGCGCCTGATCGAGATCAATGACCTGAGGCTCTGCATGAAGAACAATCGAGGTTAACGAGTCACCCTTATGCACCTTGATCCGGTTTATTTTTTGAATCAAGGAATGCTTTTTATAAGGCAAACCACCTTTTTGGACATGCACTCCCAAAATACCGGCCCTTTTTTCTACCCCTGTGGTAGCCGATAGCGCAGGAATAGAAGCAGTCTTTGAAGAAGCAGGAGGGCGCCGGGTGGTTGAAGCGGCAGAAAGCCGAGGTACAGGCTGGGGATTAATAACAGGTAGATTGGAGACCCGTGTATCATACCCCACAGGATCCAGTAAGAGCGGATACTCATGAACCAGCGTACCATCCGCACTTGAAAGTTTTACCAGCAGATCAACTGCTGGATCATTGACTGGAACAGCAGACGTTACCTGAACATAAGGTTTGGTACCAGCAGACCCTGACACAATAACAAGCCTCATGGAAGCAAGCGTGGCAGAATAGGGGGCACCAATTTCCTTATAACTATGCGCTGAAGCTAGGCTGACTTTCATGGAACCAACATCAGACGAAGAAGCGCCTATCAAATCAATCCTGGCCTTAAGCGGCTGACCCAGGGCAGATTCCACATGCATGTTACCCAGTCCGGCTGCCACACAGACGATAGATGATAACCCTAACAGAGAAACAAACAACAACATTGATGCGTTAATTCTTGTTTTCCGCATGATGTCACTTTTGATTTTGACCTGTTCGACAACATAACACCATCAAACCACCCTTGCAATAGCCAGGCTGGCCCTCTACTTTCACCTAATACCAAAACCGGCGACCAGATTCTAGTCCATTAACGGGCTAAAAATCTCAGCCCAAATAATCACGCGCCAGAATCTCGGCAATCTGGATGCTGTTTAAGGCAGCTCCTTTACGTACATTATCTGATACAACCCACATATCTATCCCGCGAGCATGAGAAATATCTTCACGTATACGCCCGACAAACACATCATCAGCACCGGCACCCTCCGTCACTGCAGTAGGATAGCCGCCAGGTTTGCGCTCATCAAGAAGTGTCACTCCTGGTGCGTGTCCAAGTAGTTCCTTTACGCGCTCTACGCTAATCTTATGTTTTGTTTCAATGTGAACTGCCTCAGAATGCCCATAAAAAACCGGTACACGAACAGCAGTAGGATTAACCTGAATAGCAGAGTCGCCCATGATTTTTCGGGTTTCCCATACCATTTTCATTTCTTCCTTGGTGTAGCCATTATCAAGAAAAACATCAATATGGGGCAATACATTAAAAGCAATCTGTTTAGGATAAACCTCAGACCTGACTGCCTGAACATTAAATATGGCCCGGGTCTGTTCAGAAAGCTCATCAATGGCTTCCTTACCCGTTCCAGATACAGCCTGGTACGTACAGACATTAATCCTTTCAATACCTGCTTCGTCATAAATTGGTTTTAATGCCACCAGCATCTGAATAGTTGAACAATTCGGGTTGGCAATAATCCCACGATTCCTGAAATAGGCGATATCCTGAGGGTTAACCTCCGGAACCACCAGGGGAATGTCCTCCTCATAACGGAAATGGGCGGTATTATCAATAACTATACAGCCGGCAGCAGCAGCCTTAGGCGCATATATAGCTGAAACACTCCCACCTGCTGAAAACAGCCCTATCTGAGTTTTACTAAAATCAAAAGTGGCAAGATCCCCTACTGGCAAATACTGGCCCTTGAACTGCACTGTTGTCCCAACAGACCGACTGGAGGCAAGAGGGTAAACATGACGGACCGGAAAATCCCGTGAAGCAAGAATATCGAGCATAGTTTCACCAACCGCCCCGGTAGCGCCAACCACAGCAATATCATAATGCCTTGTACTCATTTAACCGCCCTAATCCCCAAAAATGCCATAATCAATTTGACTAGATGGCTTTTCATATCATAACGCTGCAACCACTGCATCACCCATTTGACTAGTTGATACCAACGTTGCCCCTGATTCAAAAATATCGCTGGTGCGCAAACCTTTCCCGAGAACCTGTCTAACCGCATGTTCAATACGGCCAGCCAGCCTTTCTTCGGCAAAGGTGTAACGCATCATCATCGCCAAAGACAGAATCGTTGCCAACGGATTCGCAATGTTCTTTCCTGCAATATCCGGTGCAGAACCATGAATCGGTTCATAAAGCCCTTTTCCTTGGGCATCTAATGAAGCTGAGGGAAGCATGCCAATCGAGCCGGTCAGCATCGAAGCCTCATCGGACAAAATGTCTCCAAACATGTTTCCCGTTACAATCACGTCAAACTGTTTGGGGTTCCGTACAAGCTGCATCGCTGCATTATCCACATACATGTGTGTCAATGACACCTCGGGATATTCCTTGCTTACTTCAATCATAGTCTCACGCCACAATTCCGTAGTTTCCAAAACATTCATCTTGTCTACAGAACACAGCTTGCATTTTCGTTTCATGGCTATTTTAAACGCTGTGTGAGCAACGCGACGGACTTCTGGTTCACTGTAAACCATGGTATTGAAGCCTTCCCGTTCTCCAGCAGGATTGACCCGGATTCCTCTGGGTTGTCCGAAATAAATATCCCCAGTCAACTCTCTCACAATCATGATATCCAGATTGGCTACAATTTCTGGCTTAAGAGTAGAGGCAGAAACAAGTTCGGGATAAAGCAGGGCTGGGCGCAGATTTGCGAACAAGGCCAGCTCTTTCCTTAAACGCAAAAGACCCTGTTCAGGCCGCTTGGGTCGAGGCAAACTGTCATACTGCACTCCGCCGACAGCGCCCAGGAGTATAGCCTGAGCATCACGTGCCAATTTCAGCGTACTGTCTGGCAGTGGATCACCTGCCTCATCAAAAGCCTTCCCACCAATTGAAGCAAATTCAAATTCAATGGGGTACCCCTCAGAACGAAAGGCTTCCATCACCCTGACAGCTTCCTTCACTATCTCCTGCCCTATTCCATCACCGGGAAGAACTGCAATTTTCATAACCACCTATCGCTTAACAACAGCGCCTTTTATAAATAAATTATTGAAACAGCCATGGAGTCTCTTGAAGGCGACGTTTCTCATATGAGCGGATATCTTCAACATGTCTTAATGTCAAAGCAATATCATCAAGACCGTTTACCAGGCATTCTTTACGGAAGGCATCAATTTCAAATGAATGAAGACTACCGTCAGGCGTCTTGATTTGCTGCCGAGGCAAATCAATACTCAAACGATAACCCGGCAGCGCTTCTACCTGCTTAAACAGTTCATTAATAGCCTTAGGGTCAAGCACAACTGGCAAAATACCGTTCTTAAAACAGTTATTAAAAAATATGTCCGCAAAACTCGGGGCCAAAATCGCCCTAAAACCATAATCCAGCAATGCCCATGGCGCATGCTCACGCGAAGAACCACAACCAAAGTTTTCTCGAGCCAAAAGAATACTGGCCCCATCATACCGCTCAAAATTCAAGACAAAATCCGGATTAAGCGGCCTTTTTGAACAGTCTAGCCCAGGCTCTCCCTGATCCAGATAACGCCATGCATCAAAAAGATTCGGGCCAAATCCACTTCGACGGATGGATTTCAGAAACTGCTTTGGGATAATTGCGTCAGTATCCACATTTGATCTATCCAGAGGCGCTACAATGCCGTTTAGTACCGTAAATTTTTCCATCAGATTTACCCCCGCTTAAAAAGCGCCCAAATCAGTGAAATGTCCCGCTATGGCAGCAGCAGCAGCCATTTGAGGACTCACAAGATGAGTACGCCCCCCTGAACCTTGGCGACCCTCAAAATTCCGATTCGAGGTTGAAGCACACCGTTCGCCCGGCTCAAGACGATCGGCGTTCATTGCCAGACACATGGAACAACCGGGTTCCCTCCATTCAAATCCAGCCTTGGTAAATATCTGATCAAGGCCCTCGCTTTCAGCCTGTCGCTTAACCAATCCTGAGCCCGGGACCACCAGGGCCTGTTTAACCGATTCAGCAACATGATGGCCCTGAACTACACCTGCTGCTGCACGCAGATCCTCAATACGGGAATTCGTACATGACCCAATAAAGACCTTATCCACCCGAATCGTATTAATTGGCTGGTTTGCCTTAAGGCCCATATAAACCAATGCCCGCTCAAATGCCTCACGACGAACAGGATCAGTCTCACGCTCAGGATCCGGCACACAATCATCAATTGTCACAACCATTTCAGGCGAAGTACCCCAAGATACATGAGGGCGAATCTTGGAAGCATCCAGACAGACTTCATAATCAAAATGGGCATCATCATCACTTTTCAGGGTGCGCCAATTTAATACTGCTGACTCCCATAACGCCCCCTTTGGTGCAAAAGGGCGGCCTTGTATATAATCAATCGTGGTTTGATCAACAGCCACCATACCCGCCCTTGCTCCAGCCTCAATTGCCATATTACACAATGTCATACGGCCTTCCATGGATAAAGAACGAATGGCTTCTCCAGCAAACTCAATTGCATAACCAGTCCCACCAGCAGTGCCAATTAGGCGGATAATCGCCAATGCAATATCCTTTGCCGTTACTCCTTCAGGAAGACGATGGTTCACAGTAACCCGCATGGATTTTGACTTTTTGGCTAACAAGCATTGTGTAGCCAGGACATGCTCCACTTCAGAAGTGCCGATTCCAAATGCCAAGGCTGCAAAAGCGCCTATAGTGCTTGTATGGGAATCACCACATACAACAGTCATTCCAGGTAACGTTGCTCCTTGTTCCGGGCCAATAACATGCACAATTCCCTGGCGTACATCATTCATTCGGAACTCAGTGATTCCAAATTCCAAACAATTTTCATCAAGCGTATCGATCTGGAGCCTGGAAACAGGATCAGTCACTCCCAGTGCTCGATCAGTCGTTGGAACGTTATGATCAGCTACAGCTAGATTGGCCGCTACTCTCCACGGCTTCCTTCCGGCCAGGCGCAACCCTTCGAAAGCTTGTGGACTGGTCACCTCATGCACAAGATGCCTATCAATATAAAGTAATGCCATGCTATCGTTTTCGGCACGAACCACATGGCTTTTCCACAATTTATCGTAAAGAGTACGTCCGCTCATTTCCGCCCATCCGACAAAAAAATCACTGGAGAAAATTAGAAATTATCACATATTTAACAAAGCCCCGCCAGTATTCGGAACCGGCTTCAATCCAACCTTTACCAACAAAAATCCCAGAAGAGCAAAAATTCCTGCCATAGCAAACATGACCGCGGGCCCAGAAGCCTCCCATACCCATCCGCCCAACAATCCACCCATGCTCCCTCCCGCCCCATATCCAATACTGGTATAAAGTGCTTGGCCCCTGGCCTGGCTTTTTCCAGGAAAAAACCGATGAATCATGGTAACTGCCGAAGTGTGAAATACAGCAAACGTTAACGCATGCAAAGTCTGGGCAAAAACAATCAGCACAGGGTATCCGATAGCATAGCCAATCAACACGAAGCGTAAAACCGCCCCCAGAAAAGCTGTCAGTAAAAGGCGGCGCACCCCAAATCGTTCCCAAAGTTTTGGCATAACCAAAAAGGCACCAATTTCGGACAACACGCCTAATGCCCAAAGCATTCCAACAACTGCCCGGTTATAGCCATTATCAACCAAATAAACAGAGTAAAACGCATAATAAATACCGTGTGCGGTCGACATGAAAAAACAGGCAAGTAAAAACACGATGATTTTAGTTCGAGTCCCGAAAGGAAGGTTTTGCTCTACAGGACCAATAGCAGGAAGGGGCCCGGCAACAGGTAGAAAAAGCGATAACCCTGCCACTCCAAGAAGCAGCAACAATGTCACCCAGAGCAAACCGGTTAACGCAATCCTGTCAAGAAGCCATCCTATGGAGACTACACTCAGGATAAAACCTATGGATCCCCAAAGACGGATATGGCCATAACCTGTCGTTCTTGCCCCTAAAAAATTTAGGGTGGCAGCTTCAACCAGGGGCAAGGGGGCATTCCAGAAAAAACTGAAGAATGCAACCAGGGGGATCAATACCAGAATATCTAAAGTGAAAAAAAATCCCAGAAAGGCTATAACACTACCCATGGCAGCAAAAACAACTAATCCCTTCCGACAACCATGCCGATCGGCCAGATGTCCCCAAAGGTTGGGGCTGAACATTCTCATCACCTGTAACAAGGCCATAAAGAAGCCAATCTGACCTACAGTCGCCCCTATTGATTTAAAATACAGGCCAAAATAAGGGGTAACAGCACCTACGCTGGCAAAATAGAAAAAGTAAAAAGCGGCAAGCCGCGATCTGACATTCACGACCTGTCCTTAAGAATCTCAATGATTACCAGGTGAAGCTGGGATATCGGGTGCGGGGCTCATGACATCCGCATTTTGAGCACGGTGCCGTAACGCATGATCCATCAGAACGATTGCCACCATGGCCTCAGCAATTGGTGTTGCCCGAATCCCCACACAGGGATCATGGCGCCCATGCGTTTCAATCATGACAGCCTCGCCAGCCAGATTGACTGAACGTCGAGGGAGTCGTATGCTGGAAGTAGGTTTAATAGCGATGGAAGCGACAATATCCTGCCCCGTACTAATTCCTCCCAGAATTCCTCCCGCATTGTTTGACAGAAAACCCTGGGGCGACATTTCATCATTGTGTTCAGTTCCTGACTGGGAAACTGAAGCAAATCCAGCACCAATTTCTACTCCCTTAACAGCATTAATTCCCATCAATGCATATGCCAGATCAGCATCCAGCCTACCATAAACCGGCTCTCCCCACCCAGGAGGCACATTTTCGGCAACCACTGTAACCCTGGCCCCAACTGAATCGCCTGATTTTCTCAAGCTATCCATAAATTTTTCGAGAGTATCAACTTTCGCTGAATCCGGACAGAAGAAAGGATTTTTATCCACCTCTTCCCAATCCACCAATGCAATTGAAATAGCCCCTAATTGCGAAAGATACCCGCGAATAAGGACCCCGTATCGATTCTTCAGCCATTTCCTGGCAATCGCGCCTGCTGCCACCCTAACCGCTGTTTCCCGAGCAGATGACCGACCCCCGCCACGATAATCCCTAATACCGTACTTCTTAAGATAGGTCCAGTCCGCATGCCCGGGCCGAAAAGAAGCTGCAATATTTTTGTAATCTTTTGAACGCTGATCTTCATTCCGAATCAAAAGGGCAATGGGCGTTCCAGTAGTTTGGCCCTCAAAAACACCTGACAAGATTTCAACAGAATCCGATTCCCGCCTTTGGGTAACATAACGTGATGTCCCGGGTTTACGCCGATCCAGATCTTTTTGAATCTCTTCAGATGTGATTGCCAGGCCGGGAGGACAACCGTCCACAACACATCCAATAGCCGGGCCATGAGATTCCCCAAAGGAAGTAACACAAAAAAGCTGTCCAAAAGTATTGCCTGACATAATTTAAGCGCCTTGACTGACAAACCAGCCTGCTACCACTACGCGACATGTAACAGGTGAAATGTTATAATTCTCAAAGTTTACCATAAGCTCATGATTGTCAGGCACTGAGATTAGCCCATCCAAATAAAAGATGGGGTATAGCAATAACATACTGATACACGGGACTACCGGATAAAGACCATGCCCAATAACAGCAGGTTTGGCAATTCCTGTTCCACCAAGTTGCTGGAAAAAAACTCACCGATAGCTTAATCTCGGCATGGCTGACAACTTTAGTGTGAATTTTGAATGACTAACCGAACCAAACTACTATTACCAAAACTTGACCAGCCTGAATAAAACAGTGATGATCAGAAATTTGTTTGATACTCCACAATCCAAGAAGCTATATCCCCTGCATGCAGTACAGGGAATAATGAACAATCCCCACGAGGATTGGGTTCTATCGATAAGGAAATCCTGAATGGAATTGGCAGAAAAAAAACGCGTACTACGTGACATGCTCTTTGCACGCCGTTTCGAGGAACGCTGCTACCAAGATTATGTTCAGCGCAAGATTGGTGGTTTCCTACACCTGTACCCTGGCCAGGAAGCCTGTGCGCAAGGAGTTATGGAAGCAGCAAGACCCGGCTTTGATTACGTGATCACGGGATACCGTGATCACGTACACGCCATCCGCTGCGGCACTGATCCAAAACACATCATGGCTGAACTATACGGAAAAGAAACGGGCTGCTGTAAAGGCAGGGGCGGATCCATGCATATTTTTGATGTAGAACATCATTTCATGGGTGGATATGCCTTGGTTGGAGGGCCTTTCCCGCTTGCTGCCGGTATGGCCAAAGCCATCCAGTTAAAAGGCGGCTCAGAAATTGTCATCTGCTTCTTGGGGGATGCGGCAAACAATCAAGGCAGCTTTCACGAAACCATGAACATGTGTTCCTTATGGAAATTACCTGTCCTTTTCGTTTGCGAGAATAATCTCTACGGAATTGGCACATCCATATACCGTTCAACTGCAGTCATTGATCAATATAAACGACTTAGCAGCAGCAATATCGAATCAGATGTTTGTGATGGCCAAGATTTTGACATTGTTTATGAACATGCCAAAAAGGCGGTTGAATATGTACGCAGCCGTAAAGGGCCCTACTTTCTCGAACTGAAAACCTACCGCTTTCGTGGTCACTCCATGTCAGATTCAAATGCTTACCGAGATAAAACAGAAGAAGAATCCTGGAAAAAACGCGATCCCCTGAACATTCTGTACGAAAAACTTGTTCACGAAAAAGTGCTGACTGCGAAAGAATATGCAGCTATGGACCAAGAAATCATGAGCTACATTGACAATGAGGTTGTCCCGTTTGCCAATGAATCGCCAGAACCCAACCCCGAGGAACTGGAACAATATGTATTGGCTTAATACTTAATATAATAGACATGATACTCGGATAATTAAAGGCAAAACATGGCAGAATTAACCTACTGGCAAGCAATACAGCGTGCCCATGATGAGGAAATGGAACGGGATCCCATGGTAATTACCATGGGTATTGATGTCGGTGTGCTTGGCGGTACTTACAAGGCTACCACAGGCCTATACAACAAGTATGGCCCACTTCGGGTAATTGATACTCCTATTTCCGAAAACAGCTATACAGGCTTAGGGATTGGGGCTTCCTTCCTTGGTATCAAGCCCATTATCGAAATCATGTCGGTCAATTTTGCGTGGCTGGCCATGGATCAGATTATGAATAGCGCGGCTAAGGTACGATACATGTCAGGTGGACAGCTAACGGCCCCTGTTGTCATACGTACCCCAGGAGGAACAGCCCACCAGTTAGGTGCCCAGCATTCTGCAAGAATGGAAAAGGTTTTTATGGGAACTCCCGGGCTCCGGGTGGTTACTCCAAGCAGCCCGAAACAGGCTTATGGGTTAATAAAATCAGCGGTAAGGAGCCCGGATCCTGTTTTCATCAATGAACACGAACTCATGTATAACATCAAGGGTGACGTACCTGACGGAGAATATCTTCATCCTCTCGAGGGTTCGGAAATATCCAGGGCTGGAACCGACATTACGCTTTTTGGCTATAACATTTCCGTACTGTGGTGTCTAAATGCTGCTGATATCCTTGCCCGCCAGCATGGCATTAATGCAGAAGTCGTCGATTTGTATGCCCTTGCACCTTTGGATCGCGCAGGAATCCGCAAATCAGTTAGCAAAACGCATCGTGCCCTCATCGTTGAGGAAGACGAAGGTCCGGTCGGAGTGGGATCCGAAGTAATCAGCATCATTAATGAAGAATGTTTTTATGAGCTTGATGCTGCTCCCGTCAGAGTCCATGCCAGGCATGTTCCTATACCATTTAGCTATATCCTGGAAAAAGCAGCCATTCCGAATACAGACGATGTTGTAGAAGCAACCCTAAAACTATTAGGCAAGTCATAACCGATCTTTCATCAATATGTTACATTTTAGATAAAGAAGCAGGGAATTCTCATGTCAGCACACTTTGTCATTACCATGCCCCAACTTTCTGACACCATGGCTGAAGGGGTCATTGTCAGTTGGGAAAAACAGCCAGGGGATCGCGTTGCGCGGGGTGACATTGTCGCAACAGTTGAAACCGACAAAGCCATCATGGATGTGGAGGTGTTCAAAGAAGGGTATCTAGCCGGACCTTTAGCTGAAATAGGTGCAACCATCCCTGTAGGGGATCCGCTAGGCTATATTTCTGATACTCCTAACGATATCCAGATAGCACAGGACGAACTGGTCTCCCGTCAAGTATCAAGTGACATTATTCCCCACGATGCAGGCATACCCATCATGATGCCCCAACTTTCTGACACCATGACCCAGGGTACAATCATCAGTTGGGAAAAAAAGGTGGGGGACAGCATTCACAGGGGCGACATCGTCGCTACAGTTGAAACCGACAAAGCCATCATGGATGTGGAAGTTTTTCAAGATGGCATTCTCTCAGGCCCTCTTGCCAGCATTGAATCGGTCATTAATGTCGGTCATCCGATTGGTTTTATTGTCGATGCACAATCCCGTGTTCGCCATGACCAGGTCAAGGTTTCTTCCCAACACAAAATTGTTGAAAAAACGGAGGATGATCCCCTGCCTAATGTTCATGCAATTGAAGAGGCTCCAGCATCCTTGCTGCAGCCTGATCAAACAGGCATTCCTCAAACCCGGGTAAAACCTGCAGCAAGACCAAGTAACCGCTATGTTTCACCCTATGCACGTAAACTTGCAGCCCAGAAAGGGGTTGACCTGAACATCGTTTCTGCCTCAGGACCCAACGGGGTCATCATGGCAACAGATGTCATTCACGCCCAACCCACCATGGAAGAAGTAGCACATCAGTTACCCCAGGTCCAAGTGCCTGGTAATGGCCGTCCAATGACTGCCATGGAAAAGGCTGTCGCACATTCCATGACAGCAGCCCTAACTCTTCCAACTTTTCATTTAAGTGTCAATGTTCACCCTGAAAAACTGATTCAGGCCGCTCGTGCCTCTAGCGTATCGTTTACCATTGCCATTGCAAAAGCTTGTTCCGAAGTAATGCGCCGTCATCCGATGGTCAATAATGCGTACCAGCCACTCGATAAAATCGTCGAAAGGAATAACCATGATTTTGGGATCGCAGTGGCCGCTGAGCAAGGAGGGCTGGTTGTTCCAATTCTACGCGATATCCAGCATAAAACCTTAACCCAGCTACAAAAAGAATTTGATGATATTGTTCCTAGGGCGCGAACTCGCAAACTATCACCCGAAGAATATACCAATCCCACCTTCACCATTTCCAACCTGGGCATGTTTGGCGTAAGCCACTTTACAGCGATTCCAACACCCGGGATTGCCGCAATTCTTGCCATCCCGGCATCAGGCCCCAATGGCATGGCATTGGATATCACATGTGATCACCGTGTCTTAAATGGGGCCCATGCCGCAGAATTCATGAAAGATCTCAAGCAGGCCATTGAAGCTCCCGAAACATGGATTGCTACAACAGGTAGCCCTATTCCATCAGGCAATTTTGACTATAGCGTCGTTGTTATCGGAGGCGGCCCTGGAGGTGAAGATTGTGCGCGGGATTTAGCCGATCATGGCATCAAAGTGGCCATGGTCAATAATGCCCCGCTCCCTGGCGGTGAATGCCTCTGGCGTGGCTGTATCCCAAGCAAAACATGGCGAGCAGCTGCCGATCGCATCAAGGATCATAACAATGATGCCTTACTCGGTGTCATAACCGACGCCAGGTCTCACATCTCATGGGAAATCCTCGAAAATCACCGCAAGAACATCTTGAACAAGCGCGGAGAAATGGCGGCACAGACTGATCGGGGATTAAAAATTGAACTGATTCAAGGGCAAGCCAAGTTTATTGACGATCATCGAATCAGTATCACTTCTGCCGAAGGAAAGATATCTGAAATTAGTTTTGGGGCAGCTGTAATTGCAACTGGAGCCCCTCCATTTATCCCGCCTATTCCAGGTGCACGCGAACATCTTGATACGGGCGTACTGACGTCAGACACCATTTGGTCGCTCAAAACCCTTCCAAAGAAACTTGGCATCATTGGTGCTGGAGCCATCGGTGTTGAAATGGCCCAAATTTTTCAGGATCTAGGCACACAAGTTCTCCTGCTTGAAGCAAACGATCGCCCCCTCATGGAGGTTGAAGAAGAGGTAGCCCAGCAATTATCAAATATTCTTGATCATGAACCCGGGCTATCAATGGTCACCCAAGCCAAAATAAGCCAGATCTCAGGAAAACCGGGTAAAATGAAAATCCATTACCAGGCGCAGGGTAAAGAACACGAATTCAGCTGCGATTTCATTCTGATGGCTACTGGAAAACGACCCGAAACAGGTAATCTTGATCTGGCCAAAGCTGGAGTTACCCTCGACGGGCCAGCCATTAAAACTGAATCCAGTGGACGGACTTCTGTTGCCCACATTTATGCAGTAGGAGATGTAGTCGGTGGGTATATGCTTGCACATACAGCAGCCTCACAAGGACGTATTGCCGCCGCTAACCTACTAGGCGAACCAATGAAATACGACTCAAACCGTGACTGCGGCGTGATCTTTACTCGCCCGCAAGCCGCATTTGTCGGATTAAGCAGCAAACAGGCAAAAGATAAGGGTATTGAACCAGTTGAAACAAAGATCCCCTTCAGTATTGACGCAAAAGCCATGATCACGGGTGAAACCCAAGGATTTATAAAAATGGTCGCAAACAAGGCAAACCAGACCATCATTGGGGTTCATTTCCTGGCAGATCATGCTGATACACTTATTGGTGAAGCGGTCATGATAGTCAGTGCAGGATTAACCCTAACCCAAGTTGCTCAGGCAATTCATCCCCATCCCACTCAAACGGAACTATTCGGAGAACTTGCCAGACGATTACTAGGTCGATTACGGCGAATGAACAAAAATTGATATCTTAGATTCAAGCTTTTTCTTGTTTAAACAGGATATCCTGACTCATCCGATTCATTATAATGCACTATATTGAACAGGATATCCTGTCAGACACACCAAAATATGCTCTAGCCCATTATTTATTGCCAAAACCAGCAGTTTTCTGCGGTTTTTCCAACAAGGCACACTCCTTCCCCTCTCCCCTTTAACATTCAATATGCATATAAGCCCTAGCTTTGAAAACATGTAACCCGCCACTTAGCACATAACAGGTTTCAGAAAACCAAATCAGGCCATCTTGTTTCTAACCCAATCCGGAACAGAAGACAACACAGCAGGCAATTTATCGGGCTGGTTTCCCCCTGCCTGGGCCATATCTGCTCGTCCTCCTCCTTTTCCACCGACACCCGAAGCAGCAAAACTGACTAACTCACCTGCCTTAATCCTTTCAGTCATATCAGAACTGACACCAGCTATAAGAGTCACCTTGTCTACATCGGTACTGGCTAGAACAACCACACAGGATCCCAGCCGCTGCTTGACAGCATCCATTACCTCACGAAGAATTTTAGCATCCGCTCCATCAATCTTTTCCGACAAGACTTTCACACCTTTAAAAGTAAGAGCTTTTTTTACCAAACCGTCCAAACTTGAAGTCGCCACCCTGGCCTTAAGCCGCCCCAAATCTTTTTCCATCTGGCGAACATTTTCCAGGATCTGGCTTAACCGTGCTGTAACATCCTGGGGTTGCACTTTCAGGTTTCGGGCCACTTCATGCAATATATCTTCCTGATGTTGCATATAGATCACAGCAGCCCCTGCTGTAACAGCCTCGATTCGGCGTATACCGGAAGCTACAGCTAACTCACCAACAATCTTAAATATCCCGATATCTCCAGTACGGCCAACATGAGTGCCGCCACATAGCTCTGTCGAAAATTCACCCATACTGATCACACGAACCTCATCCCCATATTTTTCTCCAAACAAGGCCATGGCACCACATCGAACTGCCTCATCATATTTCATCAAACGGGTATCTACCGCATGATTGCTGCGAATTTCAGCATTCACCAGCTTTTCAACTTCATGAATCTCTTCATCAGTCATTGCCTGGGAATGAGCAAAATCAAACCTGAGCCGTTCCGAATCAACCAAAGAACCCTTTTGTAGCACATGCTCCCCTAAAACCTTACGTAGAGCTGCGTGCAGTAAATGGGTAGCTGAATGATTATAAGCAGCCAAACGACGTGACTGGGCATCAACTGCAGCCTCCACAGATTCACCAGTTGACAACTGTCCTGTAGCCAGAACACCTTTATGTCCAAACACTTCGGCCTGAATTCTTTGAGTATCACGAACGACAAACTCGGCATGAGTTGAATGCAAAAGGCCCTGATCCCCGACCTGCCCCCCTGATTCCGCATAAAATGGGGTTTCATCCAGCACAATCACAGCCTCATCTCCTGCCTTGATTGTATTAACTAAAGTGCCTTCACGATAAATGGCAAGAATGGTTGCGGCAGCCTGCAGGGTTTCATATCCATGAAAAACGGTCGCCTGTCCATCAAATGATACGACATCCTGCAAGGAAAATTTGGAGTGTCGCCTTGATTGTTCGCGCTGCCGTTCCATAGCCCGCTCAAAGCCAGAAAAATCAACCGTATATCCCCTTTCCCTGGCAATATCAGCTGTTAGATCCAATGGAAACCCATAGGTATCATATAAAGTAAAAACCATTTCACCATCCAGGATTGGATCTCCTGTCTGCATCGCAGTATCCAAAATAGCCATGCCATTTTCCAATGTTTCAGCAAAACGCTCCTCTTCCTGACGCAAAATATCAGAAATACGGGGAGCAGCTTTCGCCAATTCCGGATAGGCTTCCCCCATCACGGCAACCAGATCAATTACCAAGGAATGAAAAAAGGGGGCTTTCTGGCCTAATTTGTAGCCATGCCGGCTCGCCCGCCGAATAATCCTGCGCAGGACATAACCCCGCCCCTCGTTGCCTGGAATTACTCCATCCAGGATCAGGAAACAGCACGCACGAATATGATCTGCAATCACTCTCAGGGAACTTGAAGCCAAATCAGTCGTACCTGTTTCCCTGGCTGCTGCCCGCAGCAAATCCTGGAAAAGATCGATTTCATAATTACTGTGCACATTTTGTAAAACAGCAGCAATCCGCTCCAACCCCATTCCTGTATCAACAGAAGGTCTTGGTAAAGGGTGTAACATTCCTTCTTTGTCCCGGTTATATTGCATGAAAACAAGATTCCAAATCTCAATATAACGATCCCCATCCTGATCCTTAGAACCAGGAAGCCCTCCCGGGACAGAAGGCCCATGATCATAAAATATCTCGGTACAGGGCCCGCAAGGCCCTGTATCTCCCATTTGCCAGAAATTATCCTTGGATCCAATACGAATAATCCGCTTTGCTTCAAGACCTACATGGTTTTCCCAGATACTCGCTGCCTCGTCATCCTCTTCGAACACCGTTACCCACAACTTGTCTTTCGATAAACCGAGTTCCCGGGTTAAAAATTCCCAGGCAAAAGAAATGGCATCTCGTTTGAAGTACTCCCCAAAACTAAAATTGCCCAACATTTCAAAAAAAGTATGATGCCTTGCAGTATAGCCAACATTTTCCAGGTCATTATGTTTCCCTCCAGCACGAACACAACGTTGACTCGACACTGCACGGGTATAAGCCCGTGTTTCTCGCCCAAGAAATACATCTTTGAATTGAACCATTCCCGCATTGGTAAACAGCAGGGTTGGATCATTATTCGGAACTAAAGAGCTGCTGGCCACCCTGGTATGACCTTGACGCTCAAAATAATTTAAAAACCTGGTGCGAATGTCACTTGTTTTCATGATATTGAATTAGCCTGTTTCGTCCAAAAATACAAAATCCTACTCCTCGCTCTCATCTAAAAAAGAAAAGAGCCTCTGAATAGAGTCATAACTAAACCCACGATTTTGTAAAAACCTTTTCTGCTTTTCCCGTTCCAAAACATCTTTCTTAAATTGGCCAAACCTTTTTTCCCAGACCTGTCTGGCATACTCAAACTCTTGGGCATTCAGCTGGTCTAGGAAAGGTGCAATAGTCTCATCAGACAAACCTCGTTGCTTTAACTCATAACTAATCCGCCTCACACCAAATCGCCGGCTATAAACCTCTATAAACTGCTGGGCAAAGCGCACATCAGATAAATAACCCTGCGCTTTAAGATCATGCATAAGCTCTTGAAGCTGAAGAGTCGATTCAGAAAAAGGCTGCAGTTTTCGGTAAAGCTCAGCCTCCGCATATTCGCGCCGTGCCAGATAACCCAATGCACGATTTTTCAATGTTAGCCTGTTATTCCTCATAGGCCGGTTGTGATACCTCATCCGGAGCCGGATTAAAAATCATCGGACCCATTCCCAGGTTGTCCCGTATATGCTGCTCGATTTCCTTGGCCATATCAGGATGTTCTTTCAAAAAATCACGGGTGTTATCCTTCCCCTGTCCGATTTTGTTTCCTTTATAGCTATACCACGCACCTGATTTTTCTATAAGCTTTTGCTGAACACCCAGCTCAATAATTTCACCTTCCCGAGAAATGCCTGCCCCATAAAAAATATCAAATTCAGCCTGACGAAAAGGAGGGCTTACCTTGTTCTTGACTACTTTGACGCGTGTTTCAGATCCAACCGCATCTTCTCCTTTTTTAATTGTACCGATTCGACGGATATCCAGCCGTACTGAAGCATAAAATTTCAGTGCATTTCCACCCGTTGTAGTTTCCGGGCTTCCAAACATCACACCCAGTTTCATACGAATCTGATTAATAAAAATAACCAGGGTATTGGTGCGTTTAATATTTGCAGTCAGCTTTCTCAAGGCCTGAGACATCAATCTTGCATGCAAGCCCATATGGGAGTCACCCATTTCACCTTCAATTTCGGCTCTGGGTACCAAGGCTGCTACTGAATCAACAACCACAATATCCACCGATCCGGAACGCACAAGCATATCTGCAATTTCCAGGGCTTGTTCTCCTGTATCAGGCTGCGAAATCAGCAATTCGGCTACATTCACTCCAAGCTTTTGTGCATACTGGGGATCCAATGCATGTTCAGCATCAATGAATGCGGCTGTCCCCCCGAGTTTTTGCATTTCTGCAATCACTTGCAAAGTAAGGGTTGTTTTCCCAGAGGATTCCGGGCCATAAATCTCAACAACCCGCCCACGAGGCAACCCCCCTACCCCCAAAGCCATGTCAAGACCCAGTGAACCCGTTGAAACTACATCTAAATCCGGCATGACCCCCTTGTCTCCAAGACGCATAACCGAACCTTTACCAAACTGTTTTTCAATCTGGGACAAAGCAGCCGCTAAGGCTTTACTTTTGCTATCTTCCATGTCTTACTCCAAGTAAGTTACTGTTTATAGCACAAAACAATATTCAGGATAAGATATCAATCAAACCCTCCAGGGCAAGAATGACAGCACGTTGCTGCACTTCAATACGTGATCCACTGATGTGCTCTACTTTACTCCGGGTCTTTCCGTTTTCAAGATGCCAAGCAAACCAGACTGTTCCAACATCCAGCTCGGGCGTGCCTCCTCCGGGCCCCGCAATACCAGTGACTGCCAAACCGACATCCACATCATTATTTGACACAACACGCTGAGCCATCAAACATGCAATTTCACGGCTCACCGGGCCATAATATTCTATGGTTGCCCTATTAATCCCAAGCAATCTGGCTTTAGCCAAATTGCTGTAACAAACATACCCGCTGTCAAACCATTCCGAACTTCCAGGAACCCGGGTCACTGTAGCACTAATCAGGCCACCCGTGCACGACTCAGCACAAGCAAGCAATTTCTCCTTTTGCTTTAGAATGCCTCCAACATCCGTAGCCAATTGAATTAGACTATCCATGATTTTTAAGCTTATCTTAAACCCTGGCAAAAAATCTAAACAAAACAAACACAACTACAATGCTTGAAATTGACGCAAGAAAATCGTCAAACATGATCCCAAAGCCACCCTGTAATTTTTTATCAGCAAGGCCTATCCAGCCCGGTTTAAGAATGTCAAAAAATCTAAAAAGGGCTAATGCCACTAACTGCCAAATCCACAATGAAGGCGTAAAAAGCAACACCAGCATGAAACAAATCATTTCATCCCATATGACAAACGAAGGATCCTTCGCCCCCGACTGTTTTGCCGCCAAATCACATATCACAATACCCGCAAGATAAAGGATTACAACAAGCCAAAAAAGAACAGAAAAACCAAAATAGTGGCGCAATATCCAAAACAGGAGCCATCCTTCCAGCGTGCCAAATGTCCCTGGCGCCATAGGAATAAAGCCGATTCCTCCACCGGATGCCAGAAACACCGACGGATGCTTCAACAAGCCAAAAGGAAAACAAGCCTCCCTATCCAAAATGATCAAATCCAAGAAAACGGGGCAAATCCACCTCCTTGCCTTTTTTCATCAATTTCAAACCCCCGCCTACCTGAAACTTTCCAATACGGGTTAACTTAAGATGAATGGATTCAGCCAGTTTTTTCAAATCATCGCGACCATCTGGTGCAGCCGAAAAACATAGTTCATAATCGTCTCCCCCTGATAACAAACACTCTTCTATCAACTGCTGATCGCCTACTGCGCAAAGCTCAGGTGAACAAGGCAGGGCATCAAGATTAATCAGGGCCTGAACCGATGACTGTCTGGCAATATGCCCCAGATCCGCCAACAATCCATCTGAAATATCAATGGCAGCATGAGCCAACCCCCGTAATCGGGTGCCCAACAACAATCGGGGCTCAGGCCAGTCCAGTCTATACTCAAGAATCTGACGCTCAGGCCCGTCAAATCCACTTCGTCCCTGCCGGATAGCCAATGCAGCAGCCGCATCCCCAAGTGTCCCCGAAACCCATATATCATCACCAGGACATGCCTGATCGCGCCGTAACGCGCTGTCAGGCATGATCTCCCCCATAATTTGTACACTTACAGCCAATGGCCCAGATGTAGTATCGCCGCCTATCAATTCAACTCCAACCTTATCTGCCAGCTCAAAAAAACCATCTGCAAACGCAGCAAGCCAGGCTGGATCAACCATCGGCAAAGTCAAAGCCAGGGTTGCCCAACGGGGAGAAGCCCCCATTGCAGCCATATCAGATAAATTCACCGCCAGAGATTTATAGCCTATGGATCGAGCATCAGAAGAAATCTCAAAATGGTGCCCACTTACAAGCGTATCCACAGATACTGCTAGTGCCATCCCATTCGGCACTCTGAGCAAAGCTGCATCATCACCGATACCCAAAATGGCATGTTTTGCAGGTCGGGTGAAATATCTTTGAATCAGATCAAATTCAGGAGTCATCAGCGTTCAGCGTGAGTCTTTTTCCAATGGGCCACTTCAACTGAACGGCTGACCAGCGCAAGTTTATCCAGAACACCATTCACAAAACGATGGCCGTCTGTTCCCCCATATCGTTTAGCCAGTTCAATCGCCTCATTCAAAATCACCCGATAAGGAACTTCAACATTATTAATCAGCTCTTCTGCCCCGATAAGCAATATGGCCCTTTCAACCGGGCTAACAAGAGAAATCCCACGATCAAGACATGGTTCCAAGGCCCTTTCCAGACTAGCCTGATTCTGGATAATGGCTCGTATCAGCATTTCAAAATAACCCACATCTGCCTTTTGGCCTTCGGGATCCGTTTTCAGCATCTCCATCAATTCATCAGGATTACTTCCGTTCAAGTGTTCTTGGTACAAAGCCCTTAAAGCCAGCTCTCTTGCCTTATGGCGACTACTTTTCAATCTTTTAACTCCTGATAAGGTTTTAGCCGCAAAGCCATCTCAATTGCCACATACGCTGCATCGTGGCCTTTTTCTGAGGATCTGGCTTGTGCCTGTTGCCTGTCATTGGTTGTCAAAACAGCATTGGCAACAGGAATCCCATATGTTAGAGCAACCTCACCAATCCCACGCGCCGACTCATTGCAAACCAATTCAAAATGATACGTCTCACCCCGAATAACAGAACCAATTGCAATCAGTGCATCAAACCGCCCGCTCCGGGCCATTGCATCCAGCATCAGGGGAATTTCCAGCGCTCCTGGCACCGTTTCCAGACTGCAGTGCTCTGCTGGCACGCCCAATTGCAGAAGTGCCTTGTTACATGAAGACAAAATAGCCTCGCCAATATCACGATTAAAGCGGCTCATTACTATTCCAACCAGCAGATCCTGGCTCTTCATAGACATGGAAGAGTCTTCAGCCATATCCCTGATTCCCATTATTTTTTTCCTTCCGCTTCAACAAACTGGGTCACAATAAGATCAAATCCAGCCATGTTAGGCATTTTTCTCGGCGCGGCCAGAAGCCGCATACGATGCACATTCAAATCTTTAAGGATTTGCGCACCAATACCAAAATGGCGTAATTCCATCTGTCCTTCTGCCCGATAAATGCTTCCTTTCTGACCAAGCCCGGACAAGATATCACCTGCATTCTCATGACGACGCAACAAGACCAGAACACCTGCCTTCTCCGCCTGAATTCTGGCCATGGATTCTTGCAACCCAAACGTGTGCTCCCCTATCCTCTCATCCAAGAAATCCAGAACTGTTAAAGGTTCATGTACCCGAACCAACACATCTTCATCGGGATGTATCTCACCATGAACCAAAGCCAGATGAGTTTCATTCGCCGGCTTATCATAATAAGCATACAATTTAAAGCGCCCTTGGGAAGTCACAACATCACGGACCACCCGACGTTCCACAAGAGTTTCTGTACGGCTTCGATAATGAATCAAGTCTGCAATAGTACCTATCTTGAGGCCATGTGTCCTGGAGAATTCAATTAAATCTGGCAAGCGCGCCATTTCGCCGTCATCCCTCAAAATTTCGCAAATCACTGAAGCCGGGCCAAATCCCGCAAGCTGCGCGATATCACAACCGGCCTCAGTATGGCCTGCACGAACAAGCACTCCGCCATTTTGGGCCATCAGCGGAAAAATATGACCTGGCTGGACAATATCTTCAGGCCGGGCATCAGATTTAACAGCAGCCTGAACGGTTGTCGCACGATCTGCTGCTGAAATGCCTGTAGTCACCCCGTGCGCTGCTTCAATCGACAAGGTAAAATTAGTTCCATAGGGGGAATGGTTATGAGTCACCATCAATGGTAAGTGCAATTGCCGGCAACGGGCCTCTGTCAAAGTCAGGCAAACGAGTCCTCGACCATAGCGGGCCATAAAATTGATATGGGCTGGTGTAACACACTCTGCTGCAATAACCAGGTCACCTTCATTCTCCCGATCTGCCTCATCCACTAGAATAACCATCTGTCCGGCACGAATCCCCCCGATAACTTCCTCAATCGGGCTAATTCCTTTCACAAGCTTTCTCCTTTCAGGACAAACGGTGCTATCCGTGCAACATAACGTGCCAGCATATCTACCTCAATATTAACCTTACCGCCTACTTTCAGGAGGCCAAGATTGGTCACTTTCAAAGTATGGGGGATTACCATGACACTCACTATCAAGGATTGAATAGCATTCACAGTCAAACTAACCCCATTCACCGCAATCGAACCTTTGGTGGCAATAAAAGGAATCAATCTATGCGACACTTCAAACTGGAGCACACAATAAGGTTCAGCCTGTTCAACAGAAACCACTGAAGCTGTTTCATCAACATGACCTGACACAAGATGACCCCCAAGCTTACTGCCAAAACGCAACGACCGTTCCAGGTTAACCAGAGAAAAATCATCCAGGCCATGACTACAGGCCAGTGTTTCCTCCGACACTTCCACTTCAAATCCAGCTTTATCCTGTTCAACAACCGTCAGACACACTCCATTGACTGCAATGGAATCTCCAATTTCCACCTCATTTAGGAACGCGCCTGGGATTTCAATCCGAAGGCGCACTCCCGTACCCAATGGACTTACCCTGACAATTCGTCCTTGTGCCTCAATCAAACCGGTAAACATCCTGTCTCCTAGATAAGCCCTTGAACTGATCGTCGACGAAGAATGACTTTCAAGTCTTCACCCACAAGACCGCTTTCAACAAATCGGAACGGGTTTGAACCCTCAAGCTCCTCTAACATGTTTCCATCAAACATCCCACGCGCCTGATTCTTAAGGACAGAAGGAGCAAAATAAACAATCAGTTCATCCACCAGCCCCATATCAAGCAAAGCCCCATTCAACACTGACCCGGCCTCTACCAGGATTTCATTTAATTCCATCTGGGCCATGCAGGCTATCAGGCTTTCCAGACTAACCCGCCCGTCACGGGACTCAACCACATGGACAATAACCCCCTTGTCTTCATAGGGGCGAAACGAGACATGATCATTCACAGTTATTAAATGTGTGCCAAAGCGGGTCAGCGCATGATCTGGCGTTATCCTGAGTGTTGAATCAACTATAATGCATAGAGGCTGCCTCGGAGTGGCTACATGCCTAACTGTCAACTCAGGATTATCCTGTATCACCGTACCGATTCCAGTCAGAATGGCACAGGAACGGGCTCGCCACCGATGCACATCCAGTCTGGCATCCTCTCCTGTAATCCAGCGGCTGGCACCATTTGCCAAAGCAGTCCGTCCATCAATTGAAGCGGCAATCTTGCTTCTCAGGTAGGGGCGGCCCTTCTGATGGCGAAAAATAAATCCAATATTAAGCATTGCCGCCTCATTTGCCATTACACCGCTATCGACTCGGATACCTGCCGCCCGAAGCCTTGCTATACCCTGCCCGGATACTAAAGGGTTAGGATCTTGCATGGCCACAACAACCCGATTTACACCCGCTCGAATCAAGGCATCAGAACAAGGCGGTGTACGTCCAAAATGAGAGCAGGGTTCAAGAGTCACATAAGCTGTCGCTCCCTTAGCAGCATCTTTTGCCGCAAGCAAGGCCATAATTTCTGCATGTGCCCCCCCTGCCCGGACATGAAATCCCTCTCCGACACAGACTCCTTTCCGAACGAGCACACAACCTACACGCGGGTTAGGTGTAGTCGAATACAGGCCACGCTCAGCCAAAGCAAGCGCGTGGCTCATCCAATGTCTATCTTCATTCATTCGAGATCCCGGATAACATCCCGAAAATCATCGACACCCTGAAAACTCCGATAGACCGATGCAAACCTGACATAGCCAATCTTGTCGAGCTTATGCAATTCTTCCATCACCATTTCTCCGATCTGACGGGAAGGAATCTCACGTTCACCTTGTGCAAGAATCCTTTGCATGATGACCTCTATCGCATCATCCACCTTCACAGCGGCAACCGGTCGTTTATGCAGGGCCTTCAAGAAGCTGCTCTGTAATTTACCCCGTTCAAATTCTTCGCGGGTTCCATTCTGCTTGATAATTTGTGGCATACGTAAATCAGCAGTCTCAAATGTAGTGAAACGCTTGCCGCAATCAGAGCATCTACGCCTACGACGCACATTATCTCCTATTTCACTAACCCTGGAATCAACTACCTGAGTATCTGCAGCACCACAAAATGGGCACTTCATCTGGATCTCCTGCAAAACAGAGTGTTCAATAAAACAAAAAATAAAAAAACCAACGCTTCAGGTTTCGGATCCTGATTCCTTTTTTTGGCTAAACGTTTTCAGGACCCCCCCACCATCATCCCATCAATAAGAATTGAACCACACTGACGAGAGCCTGCTATATGCCGATCAGTAGCTATCGCAGCCATATGGGCAAACATCTCGCGCAGATTCCCAGCAACCGTAATTTCCTCAACCGGATAACAAATCTGGCCATTTTCAACCCAAAATCCGGCTGCTCCACGAGAATAGTCCCCTGTCACCATGTTAATTCCATGACCTAGTAATTCTGTGACCAAAAGACCTTGGTCCATCTGGGCAATCAAGGCATCAATACTCTGACCAGTGCTTTCAACAATCAGGTTATGATTCCCACCGGCATGACCTGTAGTCTGCATGCCTAATTTACGGGCTGAATAGCTGCCAAGAAAATATCCGGCCAGCACTCCTTTATCTATAAACCGCCGATGCTGTGTTGCCACACCCTCATTATCAAAAGGGGTACTGGCTTGAGCACGCAGAAGATAAGGATCCTCATCAATTACCATCCAGTCCGGTGCAATCTTTTTGCCTAACATATCAAGCAAAAATGAGGAACGCCGGTACAGCGCACTACCCGAGGCTGCACTAACCAGATGGCCAATCAGGCCACATGCCATAGGCGCCTCAAACAACACAGGTACGCGGGTTGTCTTGATTTTACGGGCATCAAGCCGTCTAATTGTGCGCTGTCCTGCTTTTCTTCCAATGTCTGCAGCAGAAGGAAGCAAGCCAGGGTGACGAGATGAATCGTACCAGTAATCCCGTTGCATGCCAGATGCAGATTCTGCTATTACCGCACAACTAATATCATGCCTTGAAGCAGGATACCCCCCCATAAATCCATTTGTATTGGCATATATGAATTGGGATTCAACCGTAGACACACCAGCACCTTCTGAATTGGTGATGGACGGACTAACATCCAGTGCCGCCTGCTCACATTCCCGAGCCAGATCTGTAGCCTTTTCAACCGATAATCTCCAGGGATGATACAAATCCAGATCAGGCCAATCCCGGGCAAACAGTGCGGCATCAGCCAATCCGGCACAGTCATCCTCAGCCATGTGCCTTGCAATTGAGCAAGCCGCTGAAACAGTTTCACGCAACGCGTTAAGACTTAAATCAGAGGTGCTGGCATGGCCCCGACGCTGCCCAAAATAAACCGTGACGTTCAACCCCTTATCTCGGTTATACTCAATTGTCTCAACCTCACCTAGCCGCACATTGACAGTTTCACCAAACCCTTCTGAAACATCTGCCTCAGCAGCACTTGCTCCTGCCTCCGCTGCCAAGTCCAGTACAGTTGAAGCCAAATTTGAAAGCTGTTCACAACTATAAGTAAAACCTGTATCTGCCACAATATCCTCATTAACTATCCAGTATCATCCCAGCATTATACCGGTCATAAATCCTCTTTGCTTAAAATCTCCGCTTTTTCCCACCCAGTCAACATTCTAAATGCCTTCTTTTACACCAGGCCTGTTTGCCCTTAACCTGTTTTCATCCCCATTTTTCTTGCCTGCAATTTCTTGTATTGGAGTCTTAGAGCGCGACAGGATAAAATAAAGGTTTATTATTCAAATTGCCTGCAGCATGCCTGAAGAAAAAATCAGCAAGACCCAGCTTAAGAAAACAATGTTATCCCTTCAGGATACGGGAAAATCTCTTGCAGAATTATCCACCTCACGTTTAAACCAACTGCAACTGCCTGATACCCTGCGTGAAGCCATCATAGCTGTCAGACACATGTCCCATGAAGCCAGGCGACGACAGCTGCAGTATATTGGGAAACTGATGCGACAGATTGATGTTACCCCGATACGTGAAAAACTGACTGCATGGGCAGGAGACAACCAGGAAGAAGCAGCCCGCTTTCATATGATGGAACGGTGGCGGGACAAGCTAATCCATGATGATGCAGCCACCCAGGATTTTATTCAGTTGTACCCATCAACCAATATCCAGCAGCTTCGCAACCTTATCCGGAACAGCCGACAGGAAACCCAAAAGGAGGCCCCACCTAAAAACAGCCGCCTGTTATTCCGTTACATACGAGAAATTCTGACGCTAAGTGACACTGAAAGGAAACAACATGATTGACCCTAAGGCAGACGCCATTCAAATTGGCCTGGTCTCAATAAGTGATCGTGCTTCAAGCGGCATTTATGAAGATGAGGGCATACCAGCTTTAAAAGCATGGCTTGAACCTGTACTCATCAACCCCTGGCAAGGCTTTGAAAAGGTAGTGCCTGATGAAAGACAGGTTATTTCCCAAACCTTGATTAACCTGGTTGATACACAACAATGCTGCCTCATCCTGACTACCGGCGGAACCGGGCCTGCACCAAGAGATGTAACACCGGAAGCAACCAAAGATATTGCTGAACGGGAATTGCCTGGATTTGGAGAACTTATGCGTTCAGTCAGTCTCCAATATGTTCCGACAGCCATTCTTTCCCGCCAGACTGCTGTTACAAGAGGGCACTGCCTAATCATTAATCTGCCAGGGCAACCTAAAGCCATTAAAGAAACGCTAGACGGCGTTTTTTCAGCCGTTCCCTACTGTATTGATTTAATTGGTGGGCCCTACCTTGAAACGGATGAAAACGTCATACAGGTCTTTCGTCCAAAAGCCGCTCTGCGCCCACCTAGAACATGAAAGAAACCAGCATGATCGCAACCACACTCGAAACACATGAAATCAACACGGATAGCTCACCCCGACACAGCATCATCTGGATGCATGGCTTAGGGGCTGACGGCTATGATTTTGCACCCATCGTACCTGAACTTGCACTTCCTGCCTCACTATCCATCCGTTTCATTTTTCCTCATGCTCCATTCCGATCCATTACCCTGAATCAAGGCATGCAGATGCGCGCCTGGTATGATGTTTCAGGATTTGATCGCGACACGCATGAAGACCGGGAAAGCATTGAACAAAGCGCTGCCCAGGTCGGCGAGCTGATTCAAAAGGAAAACGAACGGGGGGTCCCGTCCTCTCATATTATTCTGGCAGGATTTTCCCAAGGTGGGGCTATTGCTCTTTATACTGGACTAGGATATCCAGAAAAACTGGCTGGTATTATGGCCCTTTCAACCTATCTACCCCTTCGGAACAACCTCATCCAGCATTTAACCCCAGCCAACAAGTGGACGTCCATATTCATGGCACATGGCCAGAATGACCCGGTCATTGATATAGAATTCTCAAAAAAATCCCGTGATGCACTTAAGGTGGCCAATCTTCCTATTCAGTGGGAAGAGTACCCAATGGCCCACTCAGTCTCAAAAACAGAAATTGATGACATAAGCACATGGATTCAACAGGTTTTCAGATAACAGGTTAATGCGGGACATTTTCATAAAACTACACGCTGATTCCATCAGGCGAGTGTTAGACGGCTGACCCATTGCATGGTATCAACCTGTGCTGTCATAAAATCATGAGCAGAAATATTCATGATATCAATCTTATCTCCAAGATTCTCAAAATCACCTTTTTCCGCGTACTCAGCCAATCTTAAAATCTGCCCCAGGATCCCTTTTCTGTCTATGACCGCAAGCATCACTTCTTCTGCCAAATTAAGGCCATTCAAAGCCTCTTCAATCGGTATTCCAAAAAGGGCATCAACAAGTGATAAAAGTCCAACCATAAAAGCCGACCCCGCCAAATCGGACGAATTACGCGTACGCTTAATAATTGAAAGAGATAAGAGCTCCATCAGTTTTCCCCTTCTCGCAGCCAATTGCATCAATGAGCTTGGGGTATGATCCTGTTCACTAGTATAAAGCAATAGCAGCACCCAGTTTTGTAACTGCCTCATCCCCAGAACCTGCAAGGCCTGCTGAATGGAATCAATGATGAGGGCCCCGCCCACACCTACTGAATTAACCAGCCTCAATAATTTAAGGCTTAAGGCCGGATGCTCTTGAAAAGTCTGCTCTATCTGCTGAAAACTATCATCAGCCTGGATCTGTTTAAGTAATTTTAGAAGTGCCATTCGTGCGGCATCAATCCGCCGCCCACTAACAATAACCGGTCGGGCAAAATAATACCCCTGGAATAGCTCGAAGTCCAACTCCTGGCACAAATCAAACTGTTCTCTGGTTTCAACTTTTTCAGCTAAAAGTCGAATTTTTTTCCCTTTAAATCGCTTGACTGTTTCACGAAGACCTACATTATCAGTCTCCATCAAGTCCACTTTAACAATATCGATGTATGGAATAACCGGATCAAAACGTTCCGATGAGACAAAATCATCCAGGGCTAACATGTATCCCTTGACTTTCAGGACAGCACAACGCTCGACAATTTCAGGAGTAATGGGGATTGTTTCCAGTAGTTCAATCACAATCCTGTCTCGTGGCAAAACCTCAATCAGATCACTCATCAGCAGATCTTCATTTACATTAATAAAACCTAGCTGACGGGAAAGAATCTGTTCCAGCCCAAAATAAGTAAAAGCCTGGGCAATGACAGTGGTACTAGCAGCCATGCCATCAACAAAATCAGCAGCCATAGTACGTGCCGAGCGAAATAAAAGTTCATAAGCAACAGTTTGCTGTTTTGCATCCAGAATAGGTTGCAAAGCAAGATAAGTTTTTTCTTCTAAGTGGGCTGGCATCTTTTTTTCAAATCAGGGCCACAAACAATCAATAAGATAGTTACCATTCTCAACCAGTCATGCATAATCAGTGAGTGCTTGCAGTCATGATTACATTCCAAGGGTAGAAAAAAACAGCCCTCTCCAAACCAGGATCAATTTTTTACAGTGATTTATGCGAGCCATCGCAAAAAGGGGCATGCTTCGTCGTTTTACAGCCGCATAGGTATTTGGTCTCTTTCTGAGTTACAGTAAACTTCACCGGAAGAATATCCGTCTTGACATGTGAGCCATCGCAAAACGGCTGGTTCTTTGAACGTCCACATGCACACCAGAAATAATCTCCTGATTCTAGCCCAACGGCATAGGGGCTTTTTTGTGCACAAACAGGTTCAGTCATGATTCTGTCCTTTATCCAAGTAATACGATAGAAGGAATATATCAGGAATAGCTGTTAAACACATTAATTTCAACTGAAACAAATGAACGGTGGTTTCCTGATCTGTGCGTAACTTTAAAAATCAAACAAATCAATTTCGCACAAGGAAAATAGACTCGCCTATTTCAGGCCAAAAACTTTTAATTTAAATGGATTCATAATTTAAAGATACCGGACTTCTAGCAACAGAATCTAGATCCTCCAGTCCCCACTGGGCCATTTTTACTTTATCGGCCAATGACCATACACCCAGATGCAAGGACAGCATAGAATGACGATCACCTAGCAGGGTATTACGTTCTTTCTGTGTCAAATGATCAGGGCCAAGTTCAAGCGCCTTCTGACATAACAGCCTATGTTTGGCACTGTAATTACGATTGCGCTGCAAAGCCACATGGAGTGCATTAAGCTGGGGATCAACGACTACTTGAACAAATGGATCATCTTTTAAACAAGGAAACTTAATCCAGATATCCTGCGACAGTTCCAGCAATTCTGCAGGAGGATCATGCTCTTCCGGGATCACAAACAGACAATTCTGCCTCGCTGCACGCCCAACGGATGCCCGGCTAGTCCAGACTGCCAAGGGTACCGCCACTGACATGCCTAATAAAACTGGGGCAAGCCAATCAAAATAACCCTTGCCCAGAAAAAGATAACCCAAGGCGGCCAGAACAAGCCCGACAACTGAACACCATCCAAAATCCTGCCAACCCCCAGCCCATGAAATGGCTTGATCTGAACGAACCTGTACACCCCAACGAGCACTTTTCCCACGAAAAACCTGAAAAACAAACTGGCTATGAAAGAACATCCGGATAGGAGCCATTAGAATAGAGTATAGCATCTCCAGGATTACGCTTAATCCTAAACGAATTCTCCCTCCAAACCGAGTGGCTTGATGAGGCTGGGCTATAACCCAAAATAATGCCATAAATTTTGGAGAAAAAAGCAAAAATGCGGTTAACCCGAATATCCAGGCTGGAAACAGTTCAAATATTCCTTCTGCATTCATTCCTCCCCCGCTTCTTTGCCAGTACCAGGCAGCAACTGCACCTAACAACAGAAACGCCCCCCATAAGGGAGCAGCGAGGAATGACATGACACCATTGACAAACAATAATCGATGCGCGGAACGTAATCCTTCACTCCACAACAATCTCATATGCTGAAGATTACCCTGTACCCAACGCCGATCCCGTTTTAAATCATCAATTAGAGTAGGCGGAACTTCCTCATAACTTCCATCCAGTTCAGGCACAAACCATACTTCCCACCCCCCCTTGGCCATAAGAGCTGCTTCTACAAAATCATGGCTAAGCAAAACCCCACCTAAAGGCGGATCTCCAGGCAGAACAGGCAAAGCACAATGCCGCATGAATGGTGCTACTCGCAAAATGGCATTATGTCCAATATAATGCCCATCCCCTAACTGTAAAAACCTCAGGCCAGCGCTAAATAAAGGGCCATAAAGCCGATGCGCAAACTGTTGCAACCGGGCATAGAGGGTTTCACGATTCACAGCAACCGGCTGAGTCTGGATAATGCCGATCTGGGGATTACCTTCCATCATTTTTAACAAATCCAACAACGTCCTGCCACTCATGACACTATCAGCATCCAACACCACCATATATTCATATCCCCTACCCCACCGCCTGCAGAAATCGGCAATATTTCCGCTCTTCGCCTTTTTGTTCATAGACCGGCGACGATAGTGTATGCGCCCAAATCCTTCAAGCATCTTACATAAACCTGCCCAGGCAATTTCTTCTTTAAGCCAAATCTCGGGATCACGAGTATCACTGAGTAGAAAAAAATCAAAATAAGACAAGGCGCCTGCCGACTCAAGTGAACGGTACGTTGCCAACAGGCCCAACGCTACACGCCCGACTTCTTCATTATAAATAGGTATAACAACCGCCACCCTGGTCTTTTCACGAGGCTGCCCCATAGATAGTTCCGGGCTTCCCTGAGAAATATGCACACTCCCACGCAATAATAATATGAAGCCAGCCAGTGCAGTCCAAAAACCTACAGAAACCCAAGAAAAAAGCAGAATAAAAATAACCAGGATAGGTATTTCAAGCCATAATGGCAAAGAATAGGCAAATGATTGGGCCAAAAGGGCAGATGCAAAGATAGTAGGAAAGATAACCAACGCCGTAAACCACATACGACGAGACTGGGCAATGAGTTTCCAGGCGGGAGGGGGTTTTGTTAAGGCCAACATTACCCCTGTAATGCGCGTCGAACTGCTGGAGTTCCTCTCCGAATGCCCAAAACGGTCAAGAAACGCCTACAAGCATCCCGCCATGAACGATTCAGTCTGAGAGGGACCATGGGCTGTCTCGCTAACGGCGGCTGTAGTTGCTGTTTCAACCACCCGGATAATTTTTCCTGATTTTCATGCCGTTTCCGGTTTACACCTGACCAGGGCTGAAGCCGGATACCAAGTTCATCTCCTCCGGAAAGCCGGGCAAGAACTGTCTGCAAAACAGAAAAAACCAGACCGTAAGATACCTCGGTTTCTCCTGAAAGATTAACCCGTTCCAGCACCTCCTGCCTAATCCTGAAACGCTCGATATCATTCAATTGCAGACACCGCAGATATTGTTCAATCCGGCTCATTGCCAAATCATTCTTTTTAAGAACAGGAATATCATGGTGTAAACCTGCATTTGCATGGCGAATTAGATTATCCATGAATAAAAGTTACTCCTTTGCCGCATTTAATAAATATAGCCAAGTATCACTCATCGTTTTATCATTCAAAACAAGATAGCAACGCACATCAGAAGGATGGCCAGAAACCGGGAGAATCGTAGCAGTTACTCGCCAGGAATGCTCAAAACGATCCCATTTAACTGATTGGTTCAAAATTTTCGCGCCCCTATCTACTCCTATTACAGCATGGACCCGGGCAGATGCTGACAGGTCTGACAGGCCAGGTCCAGCAAAATCAATCACTACCTGCCTTGATCCAGGTGCTTTTCCATCGCCTATGTAAGTAGCCACCGGATGACCGTTAGGGATAAGCCTTGGATTATCCAGAAAAAACCTGAGCCGATAGTTAAAATGATACGCTACACCCGGTGCTGGTTGGTGTTCGGGTATCCAAAAGGCGTCAATATTATCCAGATCTCGATTGTTTGTAGGCAATTCAACAAGCTGGATATGGCCCTTACCCCATTTTCCTATGAAACTTACCCAAACACTGGGGCGTAATTGATATTTCGTCTGCAATCCCTCGTAAGAGGAAAAGTGGCGGTCCTGCTGAATCAGGCCAAACCCCTGAGGTTGATTCATGCCATAGGAAGTTATTTGCGTGTAAAGGGGATCGTTCAAGGGGCGGGTCACCCATTCCCCATTTCCATTTGCCATGACCAAATCGCTGGAATCATGCTGGGCAGGATGCCAATCTCCTGCCCTGACCCCTCGACCCCTTCCATGCCAGAACATGCTCGTTAAGGGTGCAATCTCAAGCTTCTGAACAGGCTTTCTCATATAAATAACAGCCTTGACGCCCACCGTGACTGCTTTGCCTGGGTGAATGGTAAAACAATAGGCCCCAGTCGCAACCTTGCTGTCCAGAAGAGCATATACCACCATTTTTCTTGAACCATGATGGGGCTTTACAAGCCAGAACTCCCTAAAGTATGGAAAGATCTCACCGGACGGCAAAGCGGTATCAATACCCAAGCCACGGGCTGACGTACCATAAATCTGCCCAGTACCTACTGCCCTGAAATAACTCGCGCCCAAGAAAGAAATAAACTCATTTCTATGAGGGGGGGTATTAAGTGGGTACAAAAGCCGGAAACCGGCATAACCCATGTTCGATGGTAACTTATCCCCAATTCGAAGATCGCCAAAAGTGAAGCGGCGGGGTGAGAACGGGATAGGCTGAACCTGGCCATTAACAACACTATGAATCAAGACTGGGCGTTTAAAATAAGAACCAGGCAAATAAAACTGGGCATCAAATAACAAATGTTCCTGATGCCATAAAGGATCCACATCCTGGATCATGGCATATTGAGACGGGGTCAGTTTCCTCAGCAGGCCTGGCACAGGGAAAGGTTTATTGTGATAGGGCAAGCCAAGCAACTTTCTGGCTTTGGCCTGAACCTGAGCAAAGCCGAAAACGGTTGCAAATACTGGAGGAACTTGCCCTATGCCCAAAACGAAAATACAACATGCAAGAAATAACCGTCTTCGAAACTGGCTTCTCAATACAATTAAGTTTTTTTGATCCATTACCGAGTTAGAGCAATAACCTAAATAAAGATTACTTCAAGCCCTGTCCGTTTCTATTTAAAACGCTGGCCATGTTAACAATTTTATTCAATGACGTATACGCATCTACGCCCTATAACGCCACAACTTAAACAGGAAGGAAACAACTCGATACATGTCAACTGCTGAAGCCAGTTAACTGGTTTAGACATAACAGGATCAGGCCAGACATCTTGATTATCTCTAAAACAGACGTTACTAAACAGTTCCTTATCCCTCCTGGAACCCATCTCCCTTACCCACCAGCCTTATTGGATCTTCTTTAAACTAATCCAGTTGAATATAGAAGAAATTATCTGTAAATTAAGCCCTAAATAAATTAAACAGATCTGGGCCAGCTTGTTTCCTAACCTTGCCCAAAAAGCAATATGAATCCATTTTTTCACATAAGTAGAAATCATGCCCAATTCCAGCACACGTCCCATGCTTAACCCGGAAAACTGGCTGGATACATATGGAAACAAGCTATTTCGCTACGCTTTGGGCCACCTTCAGAATGAAGCCATGGCTGAAGACTGTCTTCAGGATACTCTTCTTGCAGCGCTTGAAAGTATGGGATCATTTCATGGCCAGTCCTCAGAATTAACCTGGCTCACCGGGATTCTCAAGCATAAGATAATTGATCTGTATCGGAAGAAACACCATATCACCTATGAAAGCGATCTCACATCAAATGAGGATGAAGATCACACTGGTGATTTCTTTGATAGTACTGGCCACTGGATTGAAACTCCAACTGATTGGGGAAACCCGCAAAAACTTCTGGAAGAAAAGGCCTTTAAACAGACATTCGAAACCTGTTTAAAAAATATGCCTGCCGCCTTGGCGCTTATATTCAGCTGCAGAGAATCTTTGGAAATGAATACACAGGAAATCTGCAGGGCATTGGAAATTACTGCAGCTAACAGCCGAATCATGCTCTATCGGGCAAGGTTACTTCTTCAAGGTTGCATTCAAACAAAATGGGGCAACCCCCAGGAGGAAAAACTTTCATGATGGACTGCCACAAAGCCACACGGCTCATTTCACGTTCTCGCGAAATCAGGTTATCCCTTCTCAAACGCTTTAGCCTATTGCTACACCTGAAAACCTGTGATCCCTGTAGTCATTTTCTTCGGCATCTTGCCCTGTTTTCACGCGCAGCCAAAGCTACTACCCCTTCTGACAAGAACCTGGATGAAGCTACGAAATCCCGCATTCTTTCAAACCTAAGTCAACATACCCCCACTCCACGCACGCCCTCTTAAAGAATCTTATTTTTTTTGTAACAGATCTTGATTCTGTCCGACTAATGCTCAGATCGGTCAACGATCACCTCCCCCGGTCTTAAGCCGGTTTCATGACTTGAAAAAAGGAAATAAAATGAAAAAAGAATTTGCCATCCAATCTGCCATTGCGGGGCTAGTCGCACTTGGCGCAATTGCTGCCACATCTCCCGCATTTGCGGCAAGTGCCCCCGTCGAAAAATGTTTCGGCATCAATGCACCTCATATGAATGATTGTGCTGTCGCAAACAGTAGCCACTCCTGTGCCGGACAGGCAACAAAAGCTGACGAAAAAGATGCTTTTGTGCTCGTTCCTCATGGAACATGCCACAAAATTGAAGGTGGCAGTCTGACACCTACACTATAATGCCAAGTGCCCATCGGGCCATGCCTATTCCGGTTGCGGCCGGAATAGGCTTAAGAAGCCCCCACTACCGCGATATAGCTACACTATCTCCTTCTATCCCATGGCTTGAGGTCCATGCAGAAAATTTCTTTGGGGACGGAGGTCCCGATATAGCCTGGCTGGATCAAATCCGACAGTGTTATCCACTCAGCATCCATGGAGTGGGGTTATCACTAGGAACAGCCGGACAACTTGATATGCAACATCTCAAGGCATTAAATCAAGTTGTCAGTCATTTTAAACCCGCTCTTGTTTCAGAACACTTAAGTTTCAGCAGGACATCATTTGCTCATGCCAATGATCTGCTTCCCATGCCTTATACGCGAGAAGCGGTTGAAACCATTGCCACCCACATTATCGAAACCCAAACCGTACTCGGACAAAAGATACTGGTTGAAAATATTTCAAGTTACCTTGAATTTCCAGAATCCATCATGCCTGAATGGGCTTTTATTGGTGAGGTAGTCAATGCTGCAGATTGCTATCTTCTTCTGGATGTCAATAACCTTTACGTCAATAGTATCAATCATGGTTTTGATGCTCTTACCTATCTGGGAGGACTTCCAACAAGCCAAGTCCGCGAAATCCATCTGGCTGGACATACAGTAACCCATCATGCCCTAATTGATACCCATGACACTCAAGTCTGTGATGCGGTATGGGATCTTTACACCAAATCTCTCAAGCTAACCGGAAACCAACCCACCTTAATCGAATGGGACAGCAATATCCCTGAGCTTTCTGTTCTTCTATCTGAAGCTAAAAAGGCTCAGACCTGTCTGGAGCAAAATCATGCCATTATCCCTTGCTGACTGGCAAACCACATTCATGAAAGAACTACAAGGGTCCCCTTCTGCTTTTTTCAAAAAGGCAGTGAACCCTAAAACTGTTCAGGCAAGAACGCTGATTTACCGGAACACTATATTTAACAACAAGCTTAATGCACTTAAAATCTCATTTCCAATCGTTCATGCGCTGATCGGAGACGCCTGTTTTCAGGGGCTGTCACATTCTTATATTGAAAACCATCCCTCCACTTCAGGGAACCTGAATTTTTATGGAAAAAATTTCCCTGAATTTATTAAAAATAATAATATTATCAATCAGGTAATCTATCTGGCAGATATGGCCCGATTAGAGTGGCTTATTCATGAACTTCGATTTACAGCAGAAGACTCACCCAATAATTTAAGTCGATTAGAGTTTGTCCCCAGCCATGCACTTGAGTCATTACGCTTTCACTTTCAACCTTCAGTCAAAATGCTCCACTCCCCATTCCCGGTAAGCACCATCTGGAAAATGCATCAACCGAACTCAGATATAAAAACTGTCCACTTGAATGAAGGTGAGGACTGGATCCTGTTACGTCAACTTCAAGGAAAATACTTATTCTTATCTTTATCTCCCGATGCCTGGGTATGCACTGAGGCTCTGTTTCGCTTTGAAACCATAGGCTCAGCCTTTAGCCTTGCCATTGAAAAAAACGAACAATTCGATCTTTCAGCCCATCTTACCACCCTAGCAACACTCAATCTTTTAACTGATTATGTTTTTAAGGAAAAACCATGAAAAACAGCTGCAAAGCCGTCATTAAACTAGCCAAAAATGGAATTGCCGGGCTGGACTATTTAAGTCCAGTTATGGATCTGGCCGCCAGAATCTGGCTTGCCAATGTTTTTTTTCGGGCAGGATATGTCAAGATTTCAAGCTGGAGCAGTACACTTCAACTGTTTGATTACGTTTACCACGTCCCTTATCTCCCACCCCATGTCGCAGCCTATCTGGCAGCAGGCGTTGAACTAGGTGGCTCAGTTCTTCTTGCTCTTGGATTCGGGGCACGATTTGCTGCCATAGCCTTATCCATTCTCAATGCAACCGCTGTCATATCCTATTCTGGATTAGGAGCAGCTGGGCTTGAAGAGCATTTTTTCTGGGGCTTATTACTTCTTATTTTTATTTTTCATGGGCCAGGTAAATTATCACCGGATTACCTCATTAGAAAAAAAATAACAGGCTGACTCAATGGATAACAGACCCCAGCCTTCGGGCCAAGGAACAGGGCCGTGCTAGAAACTTAAAATACAGTCGACTGTTGTTTCACGGCAAACAATCGAAATCGAAAATGAATCGCCCCGTGTTTTGAAGGGGTTGATTGAAGTAAGTCATGCCGCTTGACCGGTCTGACGTCCGGGTTGCTGCTTATTAACTAAACCAGGCCATTGTGTTTCGTAGTGGCAGTCCATTCACTCATGTTGTTTTTTGCTTAGCATGCTTCAGCCAGGCGCTGAACTTCTTTTGGCGGATTCTGTTGCGCCTGCCATAAATCGTATTGAGACTGCATGTTAATCCAGAATTCAGGGGTAGTGCCAAGTGCCATGGAAAGTCTTAACGCCATGGTGGCAGTGATATTGGCGCGGCCATTAAGTACTGCAGAAATGGCTTGACGGCTCACACCGAGAGCATCGGCTACCTGGCCTATGGTTAAGTTGGCGGGCAAGTACTCGCGCAAAACCTCGCCAGGGTGTGCGGGATTGAACATTGTGCCCATGATTTATCTCCTCTGACTAACCCTATCAGGGTTGGTTTTAGTAATTTAATGATAGTCCTCATAATCAACCAGTATGGCGTTCTCTCCTTCGAATCTGAAAGTTAGCCGCCAGTTGCCATTTACTGAAACTGCATAGACATCTTTCATGTCCCCTTTCAGGGGATGAAACTGCCAGCCGGAAGCATCCATGTCTTCTGGCTGGATTGCGGAATTAAGCGCTGTAAGTTGTATACGCACTCTTTTTTCATGGGAGGGCTGAATCCCGGCTTTGCTACCTGATTCGAAAAACTCCTTAAGCCCCTTATGTTGAAAGCTTTTAATCATTTTTACATGCTGTATCTCTGATGGATAAGTTGATTGTAAAGTGACAAGTTACACTTGTCAAATGCAAGTATAAATTAATCATTCATTAAACATGAGCCGCTTCGGCGGGTATTTTTATATCTGGAGAAACAAGATGACTCGCGTATCACAAATCCACGAAGAAAAGGAAACACTGGTTGTGGACATCAATATCCCTGGTCATGAAGTCCGCACGACAACCAGGTTGTTCACGGAATCAAAGAAGATCCTGGTCAAACGGGTTGGTGGCCGCTGTTATGTCTGTGGCAGGACGACAGAAGATTCTGGCCACCCCTTGGAAGCCCATCATCATCCCATTGAACGCAGCCTTGCCAACATGATCGATTGGGATCTGTTCCGCAAGGATTGCGAGGCTGGGGTATGGGGCGAGCATGCCCAGGGTTTTGACTGGTCAAAGTTCGATCCGGCTGATCCATACACTTTCGTTGCTGACATGACGGTCAACGGGGAATTACTCTGTAAGGAACATCATACAGGCAAGGATGAAGGCAAGCATAATCTGCCTTTTCCGCTCTGGATTGCACAGAAATAAGGAAGGTTACCGTTTCACGGACAAGGAGGTTATCCATCATGAAGCCGTCTGAGTTTATTTCCAGAATTTCCCCTGCAGCGCAGGACTCGATGCAAAGAACCAGGATTCCTGCGAGCTTTGTCATAGCAGAAGGGGCACTGGAATCCGGTTGGGGATCTTCACAGCTGACTGAAATGGGGCTCAACCTGTTCGGCGTGAAAGCCGACCCGTCATGGCATGGTCCGACCATCGAGATGCGTACACGGGAATACCTGCATGGTGAATGGCTCATGGTGCCAGCAAGATGGCGAAAATATTCTACATGGCTTGAATGCATTGACGATCACGCGCGGTTCTTGCTGAATAACCCGCGCTATGAGAAAGCGTTCACACATGCCAATGATGCGGTTGCATTTACAAGAGCCATCGCGGCAGCTGGTTATGCAACCGATCCATCCTATGCCGGCAAAATCATCTCAATCATCCATGGCCATAACCTGATCCAATTCGACAAGGTCGATTAAATCATGAACTGGAAAGGTAATCCTCCCACAAAAAGTTGGGATAGAAGTAGGATTTCCTTCCTCTCAAAAAAAATCACGCTAACTGATAGTTAAATGATGATAAGTTAGATGAAGTCGACCGGATAATTTCAATAAATGAAACGCGTAAATTACTGCGCAAATCTTTTTTGAAGATTCACCTGCAGAAGTTCTTTTAGAGCTTTTTAAATTCAATCCGCTACTTGAATGGTAGCCTTCCTAGTTTAAAGTTTTTAGCTATTTCCTCGGCAGATTCGTTGTAATAGCGTTGCAACATCTTTAGTTCTCGATGCCCGACCATCCTGCCCAACTCCAGGATGTTCAGCTTCCTTGCCAACATGGTAATCGCATAATGACGTGAATCATGAAAATGCAGATCCTCGATGTTGGCTTTTTTCCTCACCTTCCTGAACAGATTTTCAATTTGAGAAAGGGTTAATTTGAAGTCACACCCTACACGCTCAAGATTAGTGATAGCCTTATCCAACAAAGGAACATCTCGCCTGGCTGCTCGTGTTTTTCCTGCACCGAGTTCACTCCCCCTGATCTTGAGGTAGCGCTTGTCCAGATAAACATCTTCGGCCTTAAGGACACATATCTCACCCTGCCTCATCCCTGTTTCCAGGGCAAACAAGAATACCTGGCCCACTCTTCCCATCACGCTTTTGATATTGTCTCCGAATACTTGCATCAGCTGGTCAATTTCATCCTGCGTGATAAGCCTATCCCGTCCTTCGGGTTCTTTTGGTTTGGAAGCATCACTAAATGGATTTTTAGCAAGCAGTTTCCACTCCTTAACAGCCTTGGTGCAAATGGAAGAGAGAAGGTTCCATTCACGCCGGACAGTACCCTCTGATACGGACTGCAGGCGTTCATCCCGCCACTTGCCAACATGAGTCTCGCATCCATCTCTGATAAGCACACACTGGCGATGCTTTGGCGGCTTATGGCTTGTATCCTTATTTTTTCCACACGCTCCCCTTTTTTTCTTGATCGAAACCTCATTGGCATATTTATCCATGAGCTCACTGAAAGCCATGGTGACGACCTTTTCGTGTTTACCGGATAAAATGGCCTGCTCGGTTTCTTCAATCCACTGAAGCGCTTCCAGCTTCGTATCACGGGTTGCCGATTTCCTGACACCTTTTAACACGACTTGCGCCCTCCATGTTTTGCCTCGTTTAGTAAGAGTACCCATATGACCCCATAGGAGGTCTGGTGTAAATTTGGTGTAAACCTACCACAAAATACAGGGTGAAATGTGATATTTTGGGAATATGCAGGAAATAAAAAATCCGTTTAATCAAAAAGATAACGGATAATCATTATATTGCAGGTATAGGGGTGGTGCCGGAAAGAGGAGTCGAACCCCCGACCTTCGCATTACGAATGCGCTGCTCTACCAACTGAGCTATTCCGGCCAATCTTATTCAAGGAAAAACAAGAAGGGTGAATTATAGGAGACTCAGCTCAGATGGGCAACTATTGAGACTTAGGCCTGATACGGATAACAATCTCAATCCCATCGGCTTCCATCCCAGTTGGAAGAGAAGGTAAACCATGAATAGCGATATTTTGTGCATCAACATCGTATAAACGACCATTAACCACATCATAAAAGTGATGATGCTCAAGTGTATTTGGATCATAAAAAACTTTATTTGGATCAACTATTACTTCTCGAATCAGGCGTTGACGCACAAAAAGATTCAATGTGTTATAAACCGTCGCCTTTGACGTCTCGCTATATAGGTGGTTCACAGCTGATAATACCTGGTCTGCACTCAAATGCTCTCCTCGAGAAAAAAGCGCATACGCTATCTCGATCCTCTGGTGGGTAGGACTAATATCATGTTCCCTTAATAAGGCATGGGCCTGTTCACGAGAATGAATCATTTGTGTCATCGTTTCAGTTTAACGAACAAATTATACTCTGTCTAATCTTGCTCAAAATCCATCCAGCTGATGTGGCCAGACATAAGGTTTAAGAGAGATAGCCGCTTCCTGATCCAGAAAACGGCTAACCAATAATTTTGCTGAACCAGGTGCCATAGTTACCCCATAACGAAAATGCCCGGTATTGACATATAAATTACTCAAAAGTGGATGCCTATCAATAACCGGGATACTCTGCGGCGAACCTGGACGCAGTCCTGCCCATTGCTGAACAAACTCTGAGTCCCTTAACCAAGGCAACAGGTCTGTGGCACGATGGAATAGATTTTCACGGGCATCCGACGTTGGATTTTTATCAAAACCAACCTCTTCAAGCGTACTCCCCGTCAAAACGTGCCCGTCCTTGCGAGGAATAATATATGTACCTTGATGATAAATTATCTGCTTCAACCGTGATGGCCTGTCCTTAAAAAGAAGCATTTGACCCCGTACTGGCCGAATAGAAAGATTTAAGGCATATGCGCCTAGGATAGACTGGCTCCAGGCTCCACCTGTAATCACATAAGAACCTGCCTTGTATTGTCCCGAACTGGTTTCAAGTGCAATTATTCGGCTGTTTCGGGCTATCAAGCCAGTTACATCAACCCGTTCAACAATCTGAACACCACGCTTTTCCAAAACAGTTTTAAGGGATTGAGTAAGTCTCGGGTTACGAACCTGATATACATCTGGAAACCATAAAGCTTCTGTTTCAGATAAAAGATCAGAAACAATCTCCTGGGGATTCACAATCTCACAGCGCATCCCACGTTGATTTATCCATGAAAGCGCTGAATGCATATCATAAGGAAACAAATGCACAAGCCCACTTTGTATCAGCTCTGGATCTACTCCTCCTTCCGCAAACAATTGTTCAGTCCAATTATGATAAAGAGATAGACTGTATTCTGCCAAAATATTGACAGGTTCTGCATAGTCCCAAGGCATCAATGGAAACAGGATTCCGCCGCCTGCCCAGGAAGACTCTTGGCCCACCAAGCCTCGATCAAGAATAAGAACCTGATATCCTGCCCTGGAAAATTCATAGCCCGTAGCAAGCCCAATTAAGCCTGCTCCCACTATCAAGACGTCAGCAGACATATCATTATCCTGGTTCGCTCATGGAATGAAGCATAGACATTAGAAAGCGTAAAAAAACTACCGCTTGGATTCAATCCTGAATTGCCCGAATAGGAATCAGGTTCTTAGGGAGTGGGAACGTTACGGATTCAGCTACACCATCTAGCTCAATTACATCTGAAGTAGCACCCAGGGCTTTTAATCGATCAATGACCGCCAGAACCAACACTTCAGGGGCTGACGCACCTGCGGTTAAACCTACACGTGCTACGCCACGCACCCAATTCGGATCCACCTCATCGGCATTATCAACCATATACGCATCTACACCCTGATTTAGGGCAACTTCACGCAAGCGGTTGGAATTCGAACTATTCGGAGAACCCACCACGATAACCACGTCACATTGAGCTGACAAACTCTTGACCGCATCCTGACGATTCTGGGTCGCATAACAAATATCCTCTTTCTTGGGACCTTTAATATCAGGGAATCGCATATGAAGCGCTTCAATAATTCCACTTGCATCATCGACTGACAAGGTGGTCTGAGTTACATAAGACAAATGAAGGGGGTCATTCACCAACAAGGTATCTACATCTGCCAATGACTCCACCAGATAGATTCCGGAACGGGCCTGGCCCATCGTTCCTTCAACTTCCGGGTGCCCCCTGTGCCCAATCATAATGACTTCCTGGCCCTGTTCTCTCATACGCACAACTTCCATATGAACCTTAGTCACCAACGGACACGTCGCATCAAAAACCCGAAAATTACGTGAAGAGGCAGCATCTCTTACCTGTCTTGATACACCATGAGCTGAAAAAACAAGTACAGCACCATCTGGTACCTCACTGACCTCATCAACAAATATGGCTCCCTTAGCACGTAGATTACCAACCACGAACTTGTTATGTACTACTTCATGACGCACGTAAACAGGAGGACCGAATAGATCCAGGGCACGATCAACAATCTCAATGGCCCGATCAACCCCTGCACAAAATCCGCGCGGGTTCGCAAGCAGAATCTGCATAAGCACTCCATTTCACTCTGTCATTTTTTCTAGCCAAAAAACTTTACCCCAAAAGAACTAACGGCGTTTAAACATTGTATCCTGCACAATGAGCAAAACTGCTCCAATTGTAATCGCCGAATCAGCCACATTAAACGTCGGCCAATAATGCACACCATAATGCAACTGGATAAAATCAATCACATGGCCATAAAGCAGCCGATCTAACATATTGCCCAATGCACCACCCAAGATAAGGCTTAAAGCAAAACAAAACCAGCGGTTCGTAAAATTGCGCACAAGCAGAACGAGAATAATCAAGGCTGCAATCCCGGCAATACCGATAAACAATAACTTCTGCCACCCCCCAGCAGAAGCCAGAAAACTAAAAGCAGCACCCTGATTCCAGGCAAGGGCAAAGCTGATATAAGGACAAAGCACAACCGTATGTCCATCTGCAAGCCACCTGCTAACCTCCAGCTTGCTTAAATAATCCATTGCTATAATCAATGCAGATAAGGCAAGCCAGGGTAAAACCTTACGCATAATGGCGAACCTCTCCTTCTCCAAACAGGTTAACAATGCACCGATCACATAAATCCGGGCAAGATGGATTTAATCCAACGCTTGGACGGTAGTGCCAGCAACGTTCACATTTCTGACCAGAAGAAGAGCCTACCTTAAAACTTACCCCATCAAGGCGGCTGGGACACTCCAAAGTTTCCGACGAAAACGAAACAGAAGAAGTCAGCAGGACAAATCTCACCTCTTCCCCCATTTCCTTCAAGAACGAACCAGTTTCACCTTTGACATGTAATTTCACTTCTGCTCCTAGAGAAGAGCCTATCAGGCCACTCACGCGGAGCTGTTCAAGTTCCTTCTGAATATCTTCACGCAATAGCCTTAGTGCTCTCCACCGTTCTACAAATGCAGTATCCGGCACATCAGGCAATTCGTACCAATATTCCATAAAAATGGTATATTCATTGGAGCCTTGCAGTTCAGCCCAGACTTCTTCAGCAGTAAAGCTTAAAACAGGAGCAAGCAAGCGAACCAGGGCATGGGCAATATGATGCAGGGTCTGCTGGGCGGCACGCCGTTCATGGGCATTCACCTGACAGGTATAAAGCCTGTCCTTTAATATATCAAGATAGAATCCACCCAAATCCTCCGAACAGAAAACCTGTATTAACTGAACGATTTGATGAAAATCATATTGCTCATAGCAACGACGCACATTGTTCTGCAACGTTGCCACCAGGCTTATGGCATAACGATCTATATCCAGTAAATCCTCTATGGGCACCGAATGCTTCTGGGCATTAAAATCTGCAAGATTAGCCAGAAGAAACCGCAAGGTATTCCGGATACGTCGATATGACTCGACAACCCGCTTCAGAATCACGTCAGAGATACTCATTTCACCCGCATAATCAGTTGAAGCCACCCAAAGTCTAAGAATATCCGCACCAAGACTGTTCATGATTTTCTGAGGTGGAATCACATTACCCCGGGATTTACTCATCTTGAGTCCCTTGCCATCCACAACAAAACCATGGGTTAAAAGGCCATGGTAAGGGGCATAGCCATCTGTTGCACATCCTGTCAGCAATGAAGACTGAAACCAGCCTCGATGCTGATCCGAACCTTCCAGATACATATCGGCAGGATGAGAAAGATCTTCCCTTACCTTTAACACACAGGCATGGGTTACACCAGAATCAAACCAGACATCAAGGGTATCAGTCAGTTTATGATATTCTTTAGCCTCGTCCTTAAGCAGTTCGGCACAATCCAACTCAAACCATGCATCTATTCCAGCCTGCTCAACCCGTTTAGCTACCTCTTCAATCAAATGAACGGACATGGGGTGAATAGCTTGTGTCTCATTATGTACAAATAATGGAATAGGCACCCCCCAGCTACGCTGTCTTGAAATGCACCAATCCGGGCGATTCGCAATCATACCATCGAGGCGAGCACGCCCCCACTCCGGATAAAATGCCGTTACTGCAACTGCTGTGCCGGCAATATGTCTTAATGTAGGGTTGTTATCCATGTCCATACCAATAAACCATTGGCTTGTTGCCCTAAAAATAATAGGGGTTTTATGTCGCCAGCAATGAGGATAGCTGTGTTTATGCTGAAGTTGTGATAAAAGACGTCCGTTTGAGCATAACTTATCAATAATGATTTTATTAGAATCAAATACTTCAATACCGCCAACCAAAGGTTCATTACAACGAAAATGACCATTCGCCTCTACGGGGTTATCCACTCGCAATTGATAGCGGCTTCCAACAATATAATCATCCAACCCATGAGCCGGCGCGGTATGAACCAGTCCAGTTCCTGCTTCCAGGGTGACATGATCGCCCAGAACAATCGGGACCGTTCGATCATGGAATGGATGCTGAAAATACAGGTTCTCAAGATCCCGGCCTTGTGCCTGACCAAGCAAGGTTCCATCCAATCCATATCGTGACAGCGCCCCTTCAGCCAGGTCATGGGCAAGAATCAAGGCTCCACGGGGCGTCTCAATCAAATCATAAACCAGATCCGGATGAACGCTGATTGCCTCATTAGCCGGCAAAGTCCAGGGTGTCGTTGTCCAAATAACGGCATGGATATCGGAAAAGGGATCTTGAAGCTTGAAGACCTTGGCCATGGCTTGAGGATCTACTGCATGAAACATTACATCCACAGCTGGGGAGACCCGTTCTTCATATTCGACTTCTGCTTCTGCCAAGGCTGAAGAGCAGGAAATACACCAATGGACTGGCTTTTGCCCTTGATATAAATAGCCATTTTTCAAAACCTGTCCTAACGTACGGATAATGTTGGCCTCAAAACGAAAATCCATTGTCAAATAGGGATGATCCCAGTCCCCCATAACCCCTAGACGGATAAAATCCTGCCGTTGCCGGTCAATTTGTTCCTTTGCATATTGCCTGCAAAGTGAACGGAATTCCCGGGCTGGAATGTTCTTGCCATGTTTTTTTTCCACCATAAGCTCAATAGGCAGGCCATGACAGTCCCAGCCAGGCACATAAGGCGCATCAAAACCTTCAAAGGTCTTACTCTTAACAATCATATCTTTCAGGATCTTGTTGACAGCATGCCCAATATGAATATCACCATTGGCATAAGGAGGCCCATCGTGCAGGATAAATTTAGGTTTCCCTTTTCTCGCGCGACGTACCTGCCCATAAAAATCGTTTTTCTGCCAAAGATCCAGCATCATAGGCTCTCGTTTGGCCAGATCTCCCCGCATAGGAAAATCCGTGTCAGGCAAATTCAATGTATTCTTGTATTCAGACATGCATATAATCCCGATTCAGGTTACCGATTCATTCAGTTGACCAAAATAATCCCTCACTTCTTCAACATCACGATGGATCTGTTCAGCCAATAGTCCCAGGTTCGAATACTTGATTTCATCCCTCAATTTACGCATAAACTCAACACGAACAATATTCCCATAAATATTACCTTTAAAATCAATTAGATGAACTTCAAGAACCGGGGTTGTTGAATGAGTTACCGTAGGCCTGGTGCCCAAACTGGCAGCCCCGGGCAGAGGCTTTTCAGAAATGCCGTGGAATTGTACGGCAAAAATACCGGACATAGGAGGAACGTTGATGTTCATCTTGACATTGGCTGTCGGGAAACCCAAAGTACGTCCGATTCTTTGGCCCGCAACTACCCGGCCAGACATACTGTAGGGACGGCCAAGAAGTTCCCGGGCTTTTGTCAAATCTCCTTTTTCTAAGGCCTGGCGAAGAGTTGTACTAGAAATACGCACTCCTGATGCCATCACACTCGGCATTCTTGATAATCCAAAACCCATTGGGCTAGCCAAAGATTCAAGCAATGCATAGTCCCCTGCCCGCCTTGCCCCAAACCGAAAATCATCTCCCACCAGCAGGCTTTTCATGCCAATATACACAAGCCTTTCAACAAAATTTATCGCGCTGATTGCAGCAGTATCATGATTAAAAGGCAAAATAATGACTTCTTCCACCCCCATATCAGACATTACGGACAACTTGTCCCTCAAACTTGTCAGACGGGATGGTGCAGACCGGGGATTGAAATACTCACGGGGATGCGGCTCAAAAGTCATCACACAGGCAGCCAGGTTACTGGCATGTGCATTCATGACCAGATCTGCCAGTAGCCTTTGATGGCCAGCATGCACTCCATCAAAATTACCGATGGTTAGTGCAAAAGGTCGGCCACTACGGCTTGAGAATCCATGGGAAATCAGCATAGGGGACAAATATGGGAATCATACCGCTTTCACGTATTAAAAACCAGTTACCCTGTTATCATAATCAGGAAAGAGCTTTGAGCAATTCTTTAGCTTCTGCCCTAACGAGGCGATCAAAAACCCGTCCAATCAGAACCAGAACAGGGCCACTTTCCCGCCATTGCTGAGCTGAAGGAAGCTCTGACAAGGTTGTAGCCAACTGTCTTGCCTGACCAGTAGATACATTTTCCAGAACCAGAACCGGCATGTTTCCAGGCACGCCCTGTGACATCAGGGAATGCATCATACGTTCGGATTGATTAAGCCCCATATAAAGTGCAACTGTAGACTGGCTCTTAATTGCTGCTGCCCAATCAGAATCTGCTTCACCCTCACCTATGGCCGGTGTGGCTAAAATAATACTCCGGCAGGATCCCCGACGAGTCAGGGCTATCTTGACTTGAGCACTTGCAGCCAATACGGCGGTAATCCCGGGAACTACCTCTGTCTCAACTCCGGCCATGTCCAAGGCATCCAATTCCTCCTGGGCCCTGCCAAAAACCATCGGGTCGCCCCCTTTCAGACGTACAACACACTGGTAATGCTGCGCTGCGGTAACCAGGCAACGATTGATTATTCTTTGATCTGTTGAGGCAATACCAGAACGTTTGCCAACGGGAACCTGGATGGCCTGCGCTGCCAATGCCAATATCTCTTTGCTCACCAAGGCATCAAAAAATACAATCTCGGCCTCAGCCAGAATGCGGGCACCGCGTAACGTCAGAAGATCAACGGCACCAGGCCCTGCACCGACAAGATAAACCTTGCCCATCATTTCTCCAGATCAATAATTAAATGATATATTACCGAACAATATTATTCATATAAAGAATATATTCTTATTTTTTTATGCTTTTTTATTATTTCTCGGCACGCTTTATAAAATCTTTTGCATTCACACCGAACATGCGTAGCCCCCCGAAGTAAACCAATGCTCCCCCTGACACCAGAAAACCTAAATGTCCAAACCGCCATTCAACACTTGTACCAAACCAGGAAGAAACGGGAGAGGCAACATACCAGAGGAACAGCCCCAACATTAAAAGAGCCATGCCCAGGGCCAAAATAAAGCGTTTCCAGCCTGGCCTGGGAATATAAATCTTTCGCTTTAACAAGACTCGATACAACAACAAGGCATTTACACATGCGCCAAGCCCTATCGATAAAGCCAGCCCAGCATGCTTTAAATGCCAGATAAACACCAAATTGAAAAGCTGGGTACAAATAAGGCTGATCACTGCTATCTTTACTGGTGTACGAATGTCCTGCCGGGCATAAAATCCAGGGGCCAGGACCTTGATCATGATCAATCCTGACAAACCGACACTGTAAGCCAGTACAGCACGCGCTGACATCAGGGCATCAAAAGGACTAAAATGGCCATATTGAAATAAGCTGATCACCAGTGGCTTCGATAATATTGCCAGTGCAAGTGCGGCAGGAAGGCTAAAAAGCAGGGTCAAACGGATGCCCCAGTCCAGCAGGTCGGAATAGGCTTCATGGGAAGCATCAGCATAATGTTTAGACAGGCTAGGCAAAAGAATGGTCCCTAAAGCCACACCCATGACTCCCGTGGGAAATTCCATCAGACGATCAGCATAATAAAGCCATGAAACACTCCCTGTAGCCAAAAAAGAGGCCAGAATGGTATTGATTAGGATACTAATCTGTGCAACAGAGACACCAAAAATAGCTGGCCCCATCTGTTTCATGACACGACGCATTCCGGAATGATGCCAGTTCAACCGGAACCTGGGCATCAACCCCACAGCCCGGATAAATGGCACCTGAAAAAGAAACTGGATAATTCCTCCAAAAATGACTGCCCAGGCCAGTGCCATTACAGGGGGATGAAACCAATGGGCTAAAAAAAGGCTAAACAGAATGAATGAAAGATTGAGTAGTGCCGGGGTAATTGCTGGAATCGTAAAGACGTTGCAGGTATTCAAAATTGCACCCAGCAACGATGAAAGGGAAATCATCAAAATATAGGGTATAGTGACGCGCACCAGCGAGACTGTCAGTTCAAACTTTTCCGGATCAGAAACAAAACCCGGGGCATTGATATAAACAATCAAGGGGGCAAGCAAAACACCAGCAACCGATACAAATGCCAGAACAAATCCAAGCATGCCAGCCACATGATCCACCAAGGATCGAGTCTCATCTTCTGTATACCGCATACGGTACTCGGCCAGTATCGGAACAAAAGCCTGTGAAAAAGCACCTTCAGCAAATACCCGACGCAACAGGTTCGGGATTTTAAATGCTACAAAAAAAGCATCGGTTACCAATCCCGCTCCAAATATTCTGGCAATTATCACATCCCTGACAAAACCGAGCAGACGGGACAGAAAGGTCATACTGCCAACGCGAGCTAATGCTTTAAGTAGATTCACCAGATGATCCTGACACTTTTTTTAAACTGCTATGGTATAGAGTTCAACACAACCCGCCAAGATAAACAGCCCTTTCGCCCACAAATACCTTCATTATCCAGACCAAACCAGCAGAAACCGGACAAACCAAAGCTTTTTACGCCCTGTATCCAAGCTAGACACACAGGATAGGAGTTGCGAAAATTTTAAAAAAATCTTATCATGCAAGGTTTTTACGGCACATTGTATGAGGAGTTTTTATGGCCAATAGCGCACAGGCAAGAAAACGCGCGAGACAATCAATCAAGCAGCGTGCACATAACGCAAGCTTGCGCTCAACTTTACGCACTGCCATCAAAAAAGTTACGAAAGCTATTGCAGCTGGGGACAAAGCAGCTGCCCAGACAATATACAACGAATCAGTCAGCGTTATCGACAGGATAGCTGACAAGAGGATTATTCATAAAAATAAGGCAGCCCGTCATAAAAGCCGCCTGAATAGCGCAATAAAGGCATTAGCTTAAACCAGCCCCATCCTATCTTCTAGCTGGACGTTTGAGAATAACCCTGCTTGCTGAAAAACAAACGTCCAGCTTAAATATAGCTAGCCTGCATCCTGATCGTTTGATTCAAACAACTTCAGATCATTATCTTTAGCAAAAGAGAGTAAAAAATGGTACGCCCGCTTATCCTTTTCCTCAAGGGTTTTGCTTACAGCTACACACTTGACTCCATCTATATCCACCGGACGAACATAAGGTGAATAGCACATACGGCGATTTTCACCAAAAGTTGAAAAAACACCTGATAGCCGCTCAGCCCAATCACTAGGCCTGAAAGTTTTACCAGCATTCGTCAAGCCTTGAATTATAATTTCCGAATTCGCGCCCATAGATCCCACATTTCAAAAAAGTGACATTAATACAGGTTTCAGTGCCCAATGAAGCCCAATCCAATGAAACCCGGCAAAAAACCCGTTACAGTTTATCAGATAGTGGGCCAAAGCGTAACTCCAGGAAAGCGCCCACAACTTTTTAACACCTTCTATCCTTTACATAAGCAAGCAAGGCAGACAAACGAAACCTCCTTTTCAAACCGGATCAGCGCCGAAAACCAAAGTTGTGTTAGAATGAAGCCAAATAACTTGCGGGAATAGCATTTTCAGATAAAAATTAACATTTTCTGGTTCGACAAACACGGCTACGACATCCATACGGGTATTCCCGTAATCACAAAGCGGCGTTGTTAACTGAACCCCTTTTCTGATCGGCTGATAGTCGAATTTAAAAAACAGGGACAATCAATCACACGCACGGCGACCTGCTCCCCGTGCCTTTTGTTTTGATTCTACATTATGTCTATATCACATTTAATGAATACATATGCCCGACTGCCTATCGCTTTTGATCACGGCAAAGGAGTCTGGTTATGGGATAAAGATGGCAATCGTTATCTAGATGCCTTAAGTGGTATTGCCGTAAATGGCCTTGGACATGATCACCCAGATCTAACCCGAGCCATTAGCGAACAGGCAAAACGCCTCATTCATACATCCAATCTCTACAGGGTTACTGAGCAGGAAATGCTGTCTGAACGACTAGCGGAACTTTCGGGCATGCAGGAGGTTTTTTTCTGTAACTCCGGAGCTGAAGCCAACGAAGCGGCGATCAAGCTGGCACGTCTATATGGTCATCGCAAAGGAATAACCTCCCCTACCATTATTGTAACCGAAAAAAGTTTTCATGGACGCACGATTGCAACTCTTTCTGCAACAGGCAACAGAAAAGTACAGGCAGGATTCGAACCGCTGGTTGCTGGCTTTATCCGCGTTCCATATGGAAATGCAGATGTGATTCAACCTACAGCCGAACACCTTAGCAGTATTGTCGGTATACTGGTAGAACCCATACAAGGCGAGGGCGGAATCAATGTACCCCACCCCGATTATCTGCCAGCCTTACGGGCACTTTGTGATACCCATGGATGGCTATTAATTCTGGACGAGATCCAAAGTGGCATTGCCCGAACTGGCAACTGGTTTGCCTATCAGCATTCTGGCGTACGACCAGACGTGATGACTCTTGCCAAAGGATTAGGCTCAGGTGTTCCAATTGGTGCCTGCTTGGCTTCAGGCGTAGCAGCAGGGGTCTTCGGGCCAGGAAATCACGGTTCAACATTTGGTGGAAACCCACTAGCCTGTGTTGCTGCATTAACCACGCTGAATGTAATTGAAAGAGATGGTTTGATAACACATGCCAAACAGCTTGGCGAATTTTTACTTACGGCCTTGTCAACCCAGCTACGTGATCAAAAAGGAGTCACCACAATTCGTGGCCATGGCCTTATGATCGGTATTGAGCTAGACAGGCCTTGCACACGGCTTGTAATGGATGCACTTGAGCAGGGGCTATTAATTAATGTCACCTCTGATAACGTCATCAGGCTTCTGCCACCATTAGTCATGAAACATGAAGAAGCTGAAGAATTAATTAAACGGCTCATTCCATTAATTAAACGTTTTCTGGCTGAAGGCTAATTCAACAAACCCAAACAAGGCAGTTTCTTATGCAAGTCAGGCATTTTTTACAATTCAAGGATTTAACCCAAAGCGAACTGGATTATCTGTTTCGCAGGGCCGCTGTACTCAAGCGCATGTTAAAACAAGGGGAACTTTACCAACCACTCATAGCACAGTCCCTGGCCATGATTTTTCAGAAAAATTCCACCAGGACCAGAGTGTCTTTTGAAACAGGAATGTACCAGCTCGGAGGAACCGCACTTTTCTTATCTCCAAGAGATACCCAGCTAGGGCGTGCTGAACCTATCGAAGACACTGCACGCGTCCTGTCAAGGATGGTCAATATTGTCATGATTAGAACCTTTGAACAGGAGATTGTTGAACGTTTTGCAAAACATTCAGCAGTTCCGGTTATCAACGGGCTGACAGATGAATATCATCCCTGCCAAATTCTAGCAGACATTTTTACCTATATTGAAAAACGGGGTCCAATTAAAGGACGGACTGTTGCCTGGATTGGTGACTCAAACAATGTCTGCAACAGCTGGATGCAGGCTGCCCAGATTCTGGACTTCAACCTGCACGTTTGTACACCACCAGGGTATGAAATTGAGCCTGAGCGTGTCGGTAACTTTGATTCCATGCACGTTGAATGCTTTACCAACCCCAATGAGGCAGCCATAGGGGCTGATCTAGTCACAACCGATGTCTGGACAAGCATGGGCTATGAAGATGAAACCGAAGAACGAAAGCTTGATTTTGCTGATTTCAGGGTAGATGAGGAAATGATGCAACTGGCTCATCCTGACGCCCTTTTCATGCACTGCCTACCGGCTCACAGAGGAGAAGAAGTCCAGGCAGAGGTTATTGATGGACCGCAATCTGTTGTCTGGGATGAAGCTGAAAACCGTTTACATACACAAAAGGCGCTGATGGAATTTCTACTGATTGGTAAAGTCCAATAACATTCATAACCTGCAGGACATCTTCAATGCAAAACGTCAAGAAAGTTGTACTTGCCTACTCAGGCGGCCTGGATACTTCAGTCATTCTAAAATGGCTTCAGGATACCTACCAATGTGAAGTTGTAACCTTTACTGCCGATATCGGCCAAGGTGAAGAAGTTGAACCCGCCCGAGAAAAAGCCAGAAAACTCGGGGTCAAGGAAATTTTCATTGAAGACCTGAAGGAAGAATTCGTCAAGGATTTTGTCTACCCCATGTTTAGGGCCAACACCCTCTACGAAGGGGAATACCTGCTTGGCACATCTATCGCACGCCCCCTTATTGCCAAACGCCAGATTGAAATTGCCCGAAAGACAGGCGCAGATGCGGTATCTCATGGGGCTACCGGCAAAGGAAACGATCAAGTCCGGTTTGAGCTCGGCTATTATGCCCTAGAACCCAATATCCGGGTTATCGCCCCCTGGAGAGAATGGGATCTTACCTCACGTGACAAACTTCTTAACTATGCAGAACGCCACGGGATAGACATTACCCGTAAAAAAGGGGGGGGCTCACCCTATTCCATGGATGCCAATCTTTTACACATCTCATATGAGGGCGGTATTCTTGAAAATCCTGCAAATGAACCCGAAGAAAACATGTGGCGCTGGACCTCTTCACCTGAGAATGCACCAGATTCTTCTGAATATATTGAATTGACATATCAAAATGGGGATATTACAGCACTCAATGGCACACCTATGAGCCCGGCGCAAATTCTTGCCGAACTCAACCAGCTGGGCAACAAGCATGGTATTGGACGACTTGATATAGTTGAAAACCGCTACGTTGGCATGAAATCCCGGGGATGTTACGAAACTCCGGGGGGAACTATTATGCTCAAGGCACACCGTGCTATCGAATCTATTACCCTGGATCGTGAAACTGCTCACCTCAAGGACGATCTAATGCCACGATATGCCTCCCTTATCTATAATGGTTACTGGTGGAGCCCCGAAAGGCGGCTCATTCAGAATATGATAGATAGTTCACAAAAAAGGGTTAACGGCCAGGTTCGACTCAAACTCTACAAGGGTAATGTAACTGTAGTTGGACGTGAGTCAGCAACAGACTCTCTATTCGATACAAGCATAGCCACTTTTGAAGATGATGCAGGAGCCTACAACCAGCAAGATGCCGAAGGATTTATCAAGCTAAACGCCCTACGCATGCGTATCAGCGCAAAATTTCGTAAATCGGATCCACTATGAAACATTTTAAGAATGTAACTGTTCTAACAAAAGCTAATATTTATTTTGACGGGAAATGTGTAAGCCATACCATAGAGTGTTCCGACGGCTCTAAAAAAACACTTGGGGTCATTTTCCCTGGTCGGCTCACCTTCAATACGAATGCCCCTGAACGCATGCAAATAACGGATGGCACATGCCGGGTCAGAATTGCCCAGGATCCTTCCTCTCAGCAGTATCAGGCCGGACAATCGTTCAGCATTCCTGCCAACTCCTCATTTGAAATTGAAACAGAAGAAGTATTAAATTATATCTGTCACTTTGAATAAGGATGCTTATTTATGCCTTCATTTGATATTGTCTCAGAAGTAGATAAACAGGAAATACGGAATGCGCTTGAACAGGCCAATCGCGAAATCTCTACACGGTTTGACTTTAAGGGCTCAGATGCGCGGGTTGAGCTAAACGGGCTTACCATGTCCCTCTTTGCTGATGATGCCTTTAAGCTCGATCAGATAACCGATATCCTGCACAATAAACTAGTCAAACGAAGCATTAACTTAAAATGTCTGGCGCCTGAGGAGCCCCAGAAAATTAGCGGCAACAAAGTTAAGCAAACCGTTCAAATCAAGACTGGAATCGAAGCAGAACTGGCAAAGAAGATAGGCCGGACACTAAAAGACAGCAAGCTCAAGATTCAATCAAGTATCCAAGGCGACAGCATGCGGGTATCAGGTACCAAAAGAGACACCCTGCAAGAAGCAATTGCCCTCATCAAAAAAACCCATACCGAATTACCCTTGCAATTCGCTAATTTCAGGGACTAAAGACTAACTGCTACACCCTGACCTACAGCAAGACCACAAACACCAGAACAATTCACTCATTCAGCACGTTTGTCCTTATGAATCAGGGCATATGCAGAATGATTATGAATAGATTCAAAATTTTCAGATTCTACTGTAAAAGCCACAATCCGATCATCCTTTGCCAGACGGGCCGCAACATCACGAACCATATCCTCAACAAATTTTGGATTATCATACGCCTGTTCCGTCACATACTTCTCATCCGGCCGCTTAAGCAGGCCATAAAGCTCACAGGAGGCTTCTTCTTCAACAATCCGAATCAAATCTTCAATCCATACAAGACCATTGGTCGTTACTGTCACAGTTACATGCGAACGCTGGTTATGTGCCCCATAACTTGAAATCTCTTTTGAACAAGGACAAAGACTTGTAACAGGAACAACAACCCTCATCTCTAATTCATAGTGACCATCACGAATCTCTCCATTATAGGTGACTTCGTAATCCAGCAGGCTTTGCACGCCTGATACCGGGGCAGATTTATTGATGAAATAAGGAAAACTCATTTCAATATGACCTGAACCTGCCTCCAAACGCTTAACCATATCCCGCAGCATGGGTTCAAAAGAACGCACAGAGATTTCCCGTTCATGGCTATTAAGAATCTCCACAAACCTCGACATGTGTGTCCCCTTGAAATTATGGGGTAAATGGACATACATATTAAACAGAGCAATCGTATGCTGAATGCCACCATTTTTATCAGCAACTTTTACTGGATGACGAATAGCCTTGATTCCTACCCGATCAATTGCCAGTTTTCGGGTATCAGGAGTATTTTGTACATCTGCTATCGGCAATACTTCACATTGATTCATGATGGCTTCCAAAATTACGGCACGTGCGCACTATCGAGAATTATATGACAAAGACTATACCTGAGCAATCTACTCGGATAATCTTGACAGTATCGAGGCTAAAATTCCTGCTGAATCCAGCCCACAACGAGCAAGCAATTCTGCCTGGGAGCCATGTTCAACAGGCGCATCTGGTAATCCAAGCTGCAGAACCGGAATCCGGATACCCCGACGCTCCAGACTTTCCAAAACAGCTGAACCAGCACCGCCCATGATGACATTTTCTTCAACTGTAACAATCAGATCATGGCCAGAAGATAGTTTTTCGAGCAATTCATCATCCAGTGGCTTAATAAACCGCATGTTCACAAGCGTGGCATCCAGCTTATCCGCTGCTGCCAAAGAAGACATGACAAGACTACCGAATGCACAAATAGCAATCCTTTTCCCCTGCCGGAGGATTTCACCCCGACCAATAGGTAATACATGCATTGGTTGTTCAACCCTTGCACCACATCCAGCTCCGCGAGGGTAACGTACTGCAGTTGGGGTATTTTGCATATAAGCGGTATACAGCATCTGGCGACACTCATTTTCATCCTTTGGTGCCATAATCATCATATTAGGCAGACAGCGCAAAAAACTTAAATCATACGCCCCCATGTGGGTTGAACCATCAGCACCAACTATTCCTGCCCGATCAATGGCAAACATGACTGGAAGCTTCTGGACAACAATATCATGAATCAACTGGTCATAAGCCCGTTGTAGAAAGGTGGAATAAACTGCTACTACGGGTTTATATCCCTCACAAGCCAGACCGGCAGCAAAGGTTAATGCATGCTGTTCAGCAATTCCTACATCAAAATAGCGTTCTGGATATTCCTCGGCAAACCGGACCAAGCCAGAACCTTCACGCATCGCAGGTGTAATTGCCACCAGATGTTTGTCGACTGCAGCCATATCACATATCCAGTCACCAAACACCTGGGTGTAAGATGGGCGCGTTGAAGGCGCTGGCTGATCCATACCATTTTGCGGATCAAACTTGGTGACACCATGATAAAAACACGGATCATCTTCTGCAAGCTTATAGCCCTTGCCCTTTTTAGTCACAACATGCAGAAACTGAGGCCCTTTGAAATCACGAATATTCTGAAGTGAAGACAGCAGGGCATCCAAATCATGCCCATCAATTGGACCAATATAATTAAAGCCAAACTCTTCAAACAGTGTGCCTGGCATCATCATACCCTTGACATGCTCTTCCGCACGTTTGGCCAGTTCCAAAATACTCGGCGCCATACCCAGCACTTTTTCTCCACCCCGACGAACCACAGAATAAAAACGACTCGCCAGCAATTTGGCAAGGTATTGATTCAATGCACCCACATTAGGCGAGATTGACATATCATTATCATTCAATACCACCAGTAAATTAGCGTCCATTGCACCTGCATTGTTCAATGCTTCAAAAGCCATTCCTGCCGTCATAGCCCCGTCACCAATGACCGCAACAACCTTACGATCTTCGCCTCTCAGACGTGCGGCAACAGCCATACCTAATGCTGCAGAGATCGAAGTCGAAGAATGGCCCGTACCGAAAGTATCATATTCACTTTCCTCGCGCCGAGGAAACCCGGATATACCACCTAGCATCCGTAAATGCTGCATGGCAAGACGCCGCCCTGTCAAAACCTTATGGGCATAAACCTGGTGACCCACATCCCAGACCAAACGATCATAAGGCGTGTTATAGATATAATGTAATGCAATGGTTAACTCAACTGTTCCAAGATTTGAGGCAAGATGCCCCCCTGTTTTAGATACGCTATCCAGTAAAAAAGCACGAAGCTCATCAGCGACTTCATGCAATGCCTCCCGATCCAGATTACGTAAATCAGCGGGTGAGTTAATCCTGTCAAGATATTCAGTCATGAGTTTCAGAACTGCCGTTGCAAAATAAAATCAGCAAGCGCGGCAAGATAACGGCCTTTTTGCCCAAAGGGCGAAACCGAACCAATAGCCGACAGATGTAAATCCATAGCTAATCGACGTGCTGCATCAAGAGTTAAAATAGTGGCATAGGTCGGTTTATGATGGTATGCATCCTTACCAGCCGTCTTACCAAGCATCTGGGTCGAGGCGGTAGCATCAAGCACATCATCCACCACCTGAAATAACAATCCGACCTGTTTTCCAAAAATATCCAGCATTAATTCTTGCTCATGATCCCAGTGCCCTGCGAGTCCGCCCAGCATAACAGCAGCATGAATAAGGCTACCCGTTTTAAGCTGATGCATGCGCTCAATCTGATCATGATTTAGGGATTGGCCGATATGTTCAAAATCAATCGCCTGTCCTCCTACCATCCCATCCGGGCCTACCGCATGTGTTAAAGTTCTCAACAGAAGTGTTATCCGTTCAGACCCCAACGTAGCCAGATGGTTCACCAACAATTCAAAGGCCCTTGTCTGAAGGGCATCACCTGCCAGAAGCGCCATTGCCTGGCCAAACTGGACATGGCAGGCCGGCTTTCCACGCCGAAGAACGTCATTATCCATTTCCGGCATATCATCATGCACAAGCGAATAGGCATGAATCATTTCTACTGCAGCAGCAATGATCTCAAGATGGTCTATAGACGCACCAACACTTTCACCAGCAGCAAATACAAGCAGGCTACGTATGCGTTTCCCGCCATCAAGAACAGCATAACGCATAGCTTCATACAAACCCGCCAGATCCTGAGAAGGTGCCTGCAGGCATCGGGAAAGCACCCCTTCCATCCTTTGCTGAATGCCTAAGGCCCAGTCTGAAAAATTAGTCACTCTGCAAAATTCCGAAAATAAAATCAGGGTAAATCTGCCACATCACAGAAAAGATTGTGAAATATATAAAAGTATCGAAACATACCCTATTCAACCTGGCCGGTCAATCTGGTCAAATTAACTTTGACCCTAAAAAGCCTTGAGTTTTACGGGTAAAACAATATAATGAGCAATTTGTTTTCGAGCCTGCCCGCTCGATGTTTACACTACTCCACAGGGGGGTATATGACACATCTAGCAGACGCTTCTTCACTCGTTCAGGCAAACGCTCAGTTACCTGTTTCCTGGTACATTGAACCCCAAGTTCACGATATTGAACAGCAAAATTTATTCTGCCGTTCAGCATATTATTTAGGTCATGCTTTGATGGTACCTAATATGGGTGACTTTCATGCCATTTCCTGGCTTGATGAAGCAAAAACAATCGTACATAGCCAAAACGGAATAGAATGCCTTAGCAATATCTGCAGGCACAGACAAGCTATAATGCTTAACGGTAGAGGAAACACCTCTAATATTGTCTGCCCTTTGCACCGCTGGACTTATGATCTAAAAGGAAACCTGCTTGGAGCTCCGCATTTTCAGCAAAACCCCTGCCTTAAGCTTGATTCTATCCCCCTCACCAACTGGAATGGTCTTTTATTTACAGGCCCCCGTGACGTTCTAGCTGATCTTGGACATATTGGCGTCATGAAGGATCTCGATTTTAAAGGATATATTTTTGATCGTTATGAAATAACCAGTTATCCCTTTAACTGGAAAACGTTCATTGAAGTCTACCTTGAAGACTATCATGTAGCACCGTTTCATCCAGGACTCGGGCAATTTGTTGACTGCAATTCCCTTCAATGGGAATTCGGTGACTGGTATAGCATCCAAACAGTCGGGGTTCATGAAGCTTTAAATAAACCCGGAACAGCTACCTACAAACGCTGGCATGAACAGGTACTCACCTACAATAACGGAACTCCACCTATCCATGGGGCAATCTGGATGCTTTATTACCCTAATATCATGATTGAATGGTATCCCAATGTACTGGTTATCAGTACCATATTGCCTACAGGGCCTCAATCTTGTAAAAACATTGTTGAATTTTACTACCCAGAAGAAATCGCACTCTTTGAACGGGATCTGGTGGAGGCTGAACAGGCTGCCTATCGTGAAACGGCCAAGGAAGATGAAGAAATATGTACCCGCATGCAAAGAGGGCGCCATGCTCTTTATCTCCAAGGAAAAAATGAAACCGGGCCTTACCAGTCCCCTCTAGAAGATGGCATGATCCATTTTCATGAATTCTTACATCGCGAGCTAGATCCCTTTCTGACCACATAACAACCTAATTCAATAAATCCACTCTCTTTTTAACCCTGCTCATAGTATCACTACAAATTTTTAATTCGGCAGAGGAAACATCAGCCAAAACTTCCAGGCGCAGGTTTTCAGCAATTTGCTCAATTTGAAGTAAAAGGGGTGCCGCCTTTACAGTCAAGTGAATCTTTCGAATACGCCGATCTGCCAAGGAAGGGGTTCTGGTTATCAGCCCGTCTATCTCAAGGCGGTCCAGCAAGCGAACCAAGGTAGGCCCTTCAATACCAATGAGTTTGGCAAGCTCTTTTTGAATCAATCCTTCGGGATGATGAAAAACATACAGCAATGTTACCCATTTTGCCTGACTCAGACCGAACACCCGTAACCGTTCGTCAAGCTTATTACGCCACGCGCGAGACAGCGCTACTAAAGCCAGACCAAACTCCTGTTTCGGGTTATCCATATATCAACCTCAAAAAGGATTAATTTTAGTCTTGATTGTAATAAATCTAAACTTCTAAGAATGATTTAGATCAAAATCATAAAAACTATATTACCGTCAACTGCAACAGGTGGTTATCTGTAAAACTTCCCCTAAATCAACAATCCAGCACTCAAACCGGATCCCGTTTTTTATCCAAATTCATTCCTGTAACACTATCAGTATCAAACTTTACCAAAGTCTTGCAATTTATCGTTCATAAAAAAACGCGCCTGGATATATTCCAAGCGCGTTAGACCTGATAGCAATAAAAAATAGGTTTTAAGCTTACCCTTACGCAACAGGCTCAACCTCCTCTTCCTGGAACAGGAGCTTAATCTTCCCAGTTCCATCAAAATCAAAAGTGACCTTACCTCCATGAACCAGACGCCCAAACAAAAGTTCATCAGCTAATGGACGCTTGAGAGTATCCTGGATAAGCCTCGCCATCGGTCTGGCCCCCATCAGAGGATCAAACCCTTTTTTAGCCAAATGTGCTCTTAAAGCATCTGTAAAGGTGACTTCAACCTTTCGTTCATGCAACTGGCCCTCGAGTTGCATGAGAAATTTATCAACCACTTTCAATATAACAGGATAATCCAGTGATTTAAATGAAATCATGTCATCCAGACGATTGCGGAACTCTGGGGTAAAGAGCCGTTTAATTTCTTGCATTTCATCCCCTTCTGTTTCAGAGGGAGTAAATCCCATACCTGACTTATTCAATATGTCAGCCCCAGCATTCGTTGTCATGATAAGAATAATATTTCTAAAATCTGCTTTTCTTCCATTATTGTCAGTTAAAGTGCCATGGTCCATAACCTGTAACAGGATATTAAAAATATCCGGATGTGCTTTTTCAATTTCATCCAGGAGCAAAACTGCATAAGGTTGCTTGGTAATAGCCTCCGTCAACAATCCACCCTGATCAAAACCCACATAACCAGGCGGAGCGCCAATCAGCCTGGATACAGCATGACGCTCCATATATTCAGACATGTCAAACCTGATAAGTTCAATACCTAATGTATAAGCCAACTGACGTGCCACCTCAGTTTTTCCAACCCCGGTAGGACCAGAAAACAGAAAAGCACCAATTGGCTTTGAAGGCACACCCAACCCGGACCTGGACATTTTAATAGCTGAAGCCAAAGCATCAATTGCCCTGTCTTGCCCAAACACAACAGATTTCAAATCACGATCCAGGGTCTTGAGCGCTGCCCGATCATCACTTGAAATATTCTTGGGGGGGATTCTCGCAATTTTTCCAATGATTTCTTCAATCTCTCGGTTGGTAATCGTTTTCTTCTGTCGCGATTTAGGTAAAATGCGTTGCGCAGCTCCTGCTTCATCAATCACATCAATAGCCTTATCAGGTAAATGACGATCATTGATATACCGCACTGAAAGTTCTGCTGCAGTACTTAAAGCCGCAGCCGTGTACTTGACACCATGATGGGCTTCAAAACGCGATTTCAATCCGCGGAGAATTTCAATCGTTTCCTGAATAGAAGGTTCAGACACATCAATTTTCTGGAATCGTCTTGATAGGGCATGATCTTTTTCAAAAACTCCACGGTATTCCTGGTACGTCGTCGCACCGATACATTTAAGCAGGCCCGAACTTAACGCAGGTTTCAATAAATTTGAGGCATCTAATGTACCACCAGAAGCAGCACCAGCCCCAATCAACGTATGGATTTCATCAATGAATAAGATGGCATTTGGATTATCAGTCAAATGTTTTAGCACTGCTTTCAGGCGTTGCTCAAAATCCCCACGATATTTTGTTCCTGCAAGTAAAGCTCCCATATCCAGAGCAAAAACCGTGCTTTCCAAAAGCAATTCAGGAACCTGGCCTTCAACAATCCGACGTGCCAGCCCTTCTGCTATAGCAGTTTTTCCCACTCCTGCCTCTCCAACCAAAAGGGGGTTATTCTTGCGTCGCCGACACAACGTCTGAATCACACGCTCCACCTCTTGATCCCGACCAATAAGTGGATCAATTTTCCCGGCTAAAGCCTGGGCATTCAAATTCAATGTATAATTTTCAAGGGCTGTCGCCGGAGGCTGTTCAGCATCAATTTCTTGTTCCATTTCCTGGCGTGGAACGGCGTGATCCGTTACCTTACTGATCCCATGGGTAATATAATTAACCACATCCAAACGAGACACACCTTGTTGATGAAGAAAATAAACAGCATGTGAATCTTTCTCACCAAAAATTGCAGCCAGGACATTTGCCCCTGTTACTTCTTTCTTGCCTGAAGACTGCACATGTAGAATCGCTCTTTGAATGACACGCTGAAATCCAAGCGTGGGCTGGGTATCCACCTCATCTGTCCCAGACACAATGGGTGTATGTTCAGTAACAAAATCTGCAAGGGCTTTACGTAAATCCTCAATCTTGACAGCACACGCTCGCAGCACTTGTGCAGCAGATGGATTGTCCAGCAAAGCTAATAGCAGATGCTCTACGGAGATAAATTCATGGCGTTTTTGACGCGCATCAATAAATGCCATATGTAACGAAACTTCCAGTTCCTGCGCAATCATTTAATTCTCCTCCATCGTGCACTGCAATGGGTGCTGGTGCTGTCGTGCATATGAAACCACCTGTTCAACCTTTGCTGTTGCAATATCCTTGGGATAGACGCCGCACACTCCCATACCCTCGCGATGCACCTTAAGCATAATCTGTGTCGCCTGTTCCCGCGATTTAGCAAAAAAACGTTGCAGTACAGCTACGACAAACTCCATCGGCGTATAGTCGTCATTCAACAAAACTACTTGATACAGGGGCGGCGGCTTAACTTTGCTTTCGCGAACCGCCAGCAATGTATCTTCTTGATGCTGGGTCGCCATGACATTCCTTACTCTTCAGATACTATTTTGACGCTGTTACTGAAATTTTCAAGTCCCAAATTACTATAGATTCAGATGGTTTAAAATTTCTTGACTTCTTTATGCATTAGAAGTAAAAAGCTCGAAGGGAGTTGATCTACCCCAGCATTAACTATAACAATATAACTAATTATATGCTGTTTTGAGAACTGACGCCCACAAACAGTAACCGGGCCTGGCCCGCAATTTGTCTTTTAAGGAAGTAATATGGCAACAGGTACAGTAAAATGGTTTAATGATGCCAAGGGTTACGGCTTCATTACACCAGATGATGGCAGCGATGATTTATTTGCGCATTTCTCAGCTATTAATATGGCTGGATTCAAGACTCTCAAGGAAGGCCAGAAAGTCACATTCGATGTCACGCAGGGGCCCAAGGGTAAGCAAGCCTCAAATATCCAAGCCCAGATATAAAAAGGGGAAACAAAGTTGGCTCCGGTTTATCGGGGAAGTTATAAATTTCGCAGATTCTATCAGATAAATCTCCATAAACTATTTAAAGTTATGTGAATTTTGATTACTGCGAGTAACACATTAAGGAAGAACGAGATTATGGCAACTGGAATTGTTAAATGGTTTAACGACGCAAAAGGGTTTGGCTTTATTACACCTGACGATGGCGGGGACGATCTTTTCGCCCACTTTTCAGCCATTAACATGAATGGCTTTAAAACCCTAAAAGAAGGACAGCGTGTCGCTTTTGAGGTGACACAAGGGCCAAAGGGGAAACAGGCTTCAAATATCGTTTCGGCCTAATCTTCCCGATACCGATTTATTCTCTTTTTTTCATGTCCCGCTAGTCATCCGATCCTGGGAACTAGCGGGCATGGCAGGTTTAAAACCTGTTTTTAGCTTCAATATACTTGTCTGATCAGGCCATAAGACGAATAATTGCATCACCAAAACCTGAACTGCTCACTTCAGTCGCATCAGGCATCAATCTTGCGAAATCATAGGTTACAATCTTCTCGCTAATTGCACGGCGCATACCCTGAATGATGCTTTGCTCTGCCTCGACCCAACCCATATGTCGCAACATCATGGCAGCAGAAAGTATTATGGAGCCAGGATTCACCTTGTTCTTACCGGCATGTTTTGGCGCTGTGCCATGAGTAGCCTCAAATATCGCCACTGTATCAGATAAATTAGCACCTGGAGCAATGCCTATACCGCCCACCTGGGCTGCCAGAGCATCAGAAAGATAATCCCCATTAAGATTAAGCGTAGCAATCACATCATAATCCTCTGGCCTAAGAATAATCTGCTGCAAGAAAGCATCAGCTATCACATCCTTAATTCGCAACCCATTAGGTAAAATACAGGAACCATCTTCTTGCATCCGGCCAGAAAACTCGTTCACACAAAGTTCATACCCCCAGGTTTTAAATCCCCCCTCGGTGAACTTCATGATATTTCCCTTATGAACCAACGTTACCGATTTTCTCCCATTCTCAATTGCATAACGGACTGCCTTACGAATAAGCCTTTGACTCCCTTCCCGTGAAACGGGCTTAATCCCTATTGCAGATGTTTCTGGAAAACGAATACTGGTTACGCCCATTTCCTGCTGCAAAAAAGCAAGCACTTTCTTAACCTCTGGGGTACCAGACGCCCATTCGATTCCCGCATAGATATCTTCCGAATTTTCCCGAAAAATCAACATATTGGTCTTCTCAGGCTCTTTTAAGGGACTAGGCACACCCTTAAAATATTCTATCGGCCGCAAGCAAACATATAAATCAAGCTGTTGTCTTAGAGCAACATTTAACGAGCGCATCCCCCCACCTACCGGGGTCGTCAATGGCCCCTTAATGGATACCACATAATCTTTTACCGCCTGTATCGTCTCTTCTGGCAACCAGGTATTATGACCATAAAGCTTATTAGCCTTCTCACCTGCATAAATCTCCATCCAGTGGATCTGTCGCTTGGTGCCATAAACCAGATGAACAGCATGGTCAACCACCTGTCGCATAACAGGTGTAATATCTATACCCGTGCCGTCGCCTTCAATAAATGGAATAATGGGTTCATCAGGCACAATCAGACTGCTATCCTGGGCCACGCCAATTTTATCTCCCCTGGAGGGCACCTTGATATATTCAAACATAACGAACTCTCCTTAATCCTACAACCTTGCCAAATTTTGTCTAATTATAGACAATCAAGGCATGACAACACTGATTCTTTTTAACAAGCCTTATGGCGTCGTCTGCCAGTTCAGTCCTCATGAAAAACACCCTACACTCAAGAATTTTATCCCGATTACGCATGTCTATCCTGCAGGAAGGCTCGACACTGACAGCGAAGGATTACTGCTTCTGACAGACAATGGATCCTTGCAGTATAAGCTTAGCCATCCAGATCATCATCTTCCAAAAACGTACTGGGTACAAGTGGAAGGAGAACCTTCAGATAAAGCAATTAAAGAACTCAGAACTGGTGTTAACCTTGGCCCTTACACAACCCGTCCTGCACTTGTCAAACAAATTGACCCACCAGAGATTCCCTCCAGAAATCCTCCAGTCAGATATCGAAAATCCATCCCAACAAACTGGCTTGAGATCATTCTTAATGAGGGGAAAAACAGGCAAATCAGACATATGACCGCAAAAGTTGGTTATCCAACTCTCAGGCTTATCCGCTATAGCATAGGAAATTATAACATAAGCTCCCTTAACTTCGGACAATGGAGCATTCAGGATAATTAATTCTTTTTTAGAGATACCCCTGGTGTCTTTTATTCAAGCTTGCCGCACAGGAGTTCCTTCATTTGCATTCTAAACTGATTTGCTCCCCCTCGAGCTGGATGACGCACAACTTTACACTCCAACCCCATGTCCGCCAGAAGGCTTTGGGCTTTCAAACCTACTGCTACTAACCTTACATCATCAAAAAGATCAAGGAACTGAAGAAACAAGGGCTTTATCATATTTAACTCATTCCGCGTGGGAGGCCGATTAGTTAAGCTTTTCTTCTCTAAATGAGGATGCCATGGGAAAGCATTCCACAATACAACTGTATAGGGATCCACACCTGAATGAATCATCATGTCCCACACAATCGATGCCGTAGGTTCATTAAATCCACCAGCCTTGATACTGGTTTGAACGGGGTTCCCTGCAAACACGCTGGAAGGCGAAATGTTTTCTTTTCCCCCCAGAATTATCCTCTCGCTAGTCATGGCGATTCCCGTAAATTTCCCTCCCTGATACGACAAGCCTTCTGCAACCAGAATTAAATTAGCCTTACCTATACGTTGGGCCAGATAAGTTTTAAGCTGCTCCTGACGTACAAGACTAGATCCTGGTTTGTCCCATACCGGATCAACATCATGCCAAGGATTAAAAACCTGTTCATTACCAGGCCAACTGCTTAAGTTTTCTATGAACGCCTCAAGTTTTTCACTCATACCTCTATCCTACCGATCAACATGATAAAATAAGCGCAACTAGCGTAGTCCAAGTTTAGCAGAGACCTTTTTGACCTGCGACACGGCAAATCGCACGGATCTATGGAGAAAACATGGTTTGGAATCCAAATATAACTGTTGCAGCCATTATTGAAGAAAAAGGACGTTTTCTCCTCGTAGAAGAAAAGGTTGATGGCGAACTGGTTCTCAATCAACCAGCAGGACATCTTGAACGTGGCGAGAGCCTAACGCAAGCAGTCATACGCGAAACCCGTGAAGAGGCAGCCTGCATATTTGTTCCCGAATCCTTAATCGGTATCTACCATTGGCAACATCCAGCTAAACCCATAACCTATATCCGCTTTGCCTTTTCAGGAACAGTCCAAGAATACCTGGCAGACCAGCCTCTTGATCAAGGAATCACTCGGACTGTCTGGATGAATATCAGCGAAATTCGGGCTAATCGCATTCATCACCGCAGCCCGATGCTACTCGCAAATATTGAAGATTACCTGGCTGGTCAGATCCATAATCTGGATCTGATACACACTCTCTTCATCTCGGAAAATAAATAATGGCAAGAGTAATTGTTGGCATGTCAGGTGGAGTTGACTCTTCCGTTGCAGCCATGCTGCTCAAAGAACAAGGCCATGAGGTCATTGGCCTTTTTATGAGAAACTGGGAAGATGATGATGGATTCTGTCCTGCTAAACAGGACTTTCTGGACGTTGCCGCTGTAACTGATAAATTGGGTATTGATCTGGAAGCTGTTGATTTCAGTTCCGAATACAAAGAAAGGGTGTTCAGCTATTTTTTAACTGAATATAACGCTGGCCGCACACCAAACCCAGATATCCTGTGTAATTCAGAAATCAAGTTCAAGGCTTTTCTTGATCATGCGTTAAAACTGGGCGCAGATTTTATCGCTACTGGTCACTATGCAAGAATTCAATACCACGATGGCCGTCCATTCCTGTGCAAAGCTTATGACAAAAACAAAGACCAAAGCTACTTTCTCTATCGGCTAAAAGAATGGCAGCTTGAAAAAACCATATTCCCCCTGGGTGAACTCAACAAACCTACTGTTCGTGATCTTGCCCGAACAGCGGGTCTCATCGTTCACGACAAAAAAGATTCAACAGGTATCTGCTTTATTGGAGAACGCCCTTTCCGCGCTTTTCTTTCCCAATATCTCAAGGGAACACCAGGTCCTATTAAAACCGCGGAAGGAAAAACTATAGGAGAACATGTGGGGCTTATGTTTTACACAATTGGGCAAAGGCAAGGGCTTGGCATCGGAGGGCCGGGCGCACCCTGGTTTGTTGCTGGGAAAGATCTTAAAAATAACACCCTGACGGTTGTTCAGGGGCGAGACCACCCACTACTCAAAACTCTATCTGCATGGGCATCTGATCTTAGTTTTATCAATAATAGCCCTCTGCCTGAGTATCAAATTAGTGCCAAAACACGCTACAGACAAACCGACGCTTCCTGCCTTATCCAGAAGATTCAGGACACACAGGTTGAAGTTCGCTTTAATGTTCCTCAGTGGGCCGTTACACCGGGACAATCATTAGTATTATATGATCGTGAGGTTTGTCTTGGTGGAGGCATCCTCGTCTAACATTCAAAATCCTTAACAAAAAACAGCTCGCTATATTTCTAAAAGCAATATTTATTATTGCCGTAAACCAATCTCCTATAAACTCGAATTTTTTCGAACCTTAAAGGAGCGCCTTAACCTCATTTACCTTTATTTTTCAGACAGCTGATTCAAAAAATAATCAGAACACGCCCTTGGTTCAATCATGCCTGCCCAGAGACTCTAAATATTACTCCCCGTTTACTTCGGATTAGAAAAAGCAACCCCTTTTCTGGACCGTGACTGATACTGGCTCATCTGATCAAAATTAAGATAACGGTAAATATTGTCCGCCAAAGGTGCAATACGGTTCGAAACCTTTTCCAGGTATTCATCTGGAGTCGGTATTCTTCCTAACTGTGCACACACTGCTGCCAATTCGGCAGAACCAAGATAAACCCTCGCCCCACGACCCATACGATTGTCGAAGTTTCTTGTACTTGTAGAAAACACTGTAGCTTGATCAAGAACACGGGCCTGATTACCCATGCATAATGAACATCCAGGAACTTCCGTACGGGCTCCAATCCGCCCAAGCACTCCGTAAACCCCTTCTTCACGTAACTGGGCTTCATCCATTCTTGTAGGAGGGGCTACCCATAACCTGGTCGGCAGGATTCCAGAATCCTCAAGAATTTTGGATGCGGCCCGATAATGGCCAATATTCGTCATGCAGCTGCCTATAAACACTTCCTGAACAGGATCATTGGCAACCTGTGATAACGGACGAACATCATCAGGATCATTTGGACAGGCTACAAGGGGTTCCTTAATCTTATCCAAATCAATCTCAAGTTGATAAGCATACTCAGCATCTTCATCAGCCTCCAGCAATTCAGGCGTTTCTAGCCACGACTGCATGGCAGAAATTCGTCGTTCGAGAGTCCGTCTATCTTGATATCCCTGTTCAACCAGGTACTCAAGCAACGCAACATTCGAATTCAGATACTCAATCACAGGTTCTTTGGAAAGCTTTACCGTACAGCCATTCGCAGACCGTTCCGCAGAGGCATCAGCAAACTCAAAAGCTTGTTCAATTTTAAGATCCGGCAAACCTTCAATTTCCATAATCCGGCCCGAGAAAACATTTTTTTTCCCCTGCTTGCCTACAGTCAACATGCCAGCCTGAATTGCAGCATAGGGAATGGCATTCACCAAATCCCGCAATGTGATTCCAGGTTGCATTGTTCCTTTAAAACGCACTAAAACAGATTCTGGCATATCCAGAGGCATCACACCCAAAGCTGCTGCAAAAGCGACAAGACCCGAGCCAGCTGGAAAGGATATACCGATTGGAAAACGGGTATGCGAATCTCCTCCAGTTCCAACTGTATCGGGTAATAACATACGATTTAACCAAGAATGAATGATTCCATCCCCAGGTTTGAGTACGACCCCGCCACGAGTAAACATAAATTCTGGCAGCTCATGCTGCAGCTGAATATCAATCGGTTTTGGGTAAGCTGCAGTATGACAAAAGCTTTGCATAACCAGATCAGCAGAAAATCCCAAACAGGCAAGTTCCTTCAATTCATCCCGGGTCATCGCACCCGTTGTGTCCTGAGAACCTACAGTCGTGATTTTAGGTTCACAATACGTCCCAGGTCTGACGCCAGTTACCCCACAGGCACGCCCTACCATTTTCTGTGCAAGTGTAAACCCCGTCTTGTTCTCCTGGCCAGGAAGAGCCTCTATAAAAAGAGAGGGGGTAACCATATCCAGTGCTTTCCGGGCCTTAGCCGTCAGTTCACGACCAATAATAAGCGGAATTCGTCCTCCAGCACGCACTTCATCCGGCAAAGTAGCAGGAACCATTTTAAACTGGCTTAGCAACTGGCCCCCCGGGGTAGTCACTTCACCCTTATAGGGATGAATCAGGATTTCATCTCCCGAGTTCAGGCCACTTACATCACATTCAATTGGAAAAGCTCCTGAATCTTCAGCAGTGTTAAAAAATATCGGGGCAATCTTTCCCCCTAAAATTATCCCGCCAGTTCTCTTGTTTGGGATACAGGGCATATCGTGACCCATATGCCACTGCAGCGAGTTAATTGCAGATTTTCGAGAAGAGCCTGTCCCCACCACATCACCTGCATAGGCCAACCGATATCCCTTTTCCCTCAATTTAGAAAGCTCAACCAGAACATCAGGAAATTTTGCAGTCAACATATGCTGGGCATGAAGTGGAATATCAGGGCGGCTCCACGCTTCTTGCGCAGGTGAAAGATCATCTGTATTGGTTTCGCCTGAAACCTTAAACACAACAGCATGAATCACTGATTCCAATTTAGGTCTACGTAAAAACCATTCGGCTTCTGCCCAGGATTGCATCAGCCTTCGTGCAGCTTGATTGCCTGCACGCATCTTTTCTTCGACATCATGAAACGCATCAAATACCAGGATAATATTAGATAAGGCAGCAACAGCTGCATCAGCGGCTTCTGAATCCAGCAAATCCACAAGAACAGAAACATTATATCCCCCCAACATAGTCCCAAGTAATTCTATGGCTTCAACAGGGGTAAGCAGTGAACTGTCAATCTGTTTTTTGGCCACATCCGTCAAAAAAGCTGCCTTAACATAAGCAGATTGATCCACTCCTGCCGGAATCCTGTTTTTAAGCAGATCCAACAGGAATTTTTCTTCCCCCGGGGGAGGAGATTTAATTAATTCAATCAGCTGAGCGGTCTGCGTAGCATTCAGAGGTAAAGGGGGTAGCCCCATCTCCTGACGTATTGCTGCCTCTTTGCGATATTCTTCTAGCATGCCTGGGTATCTTCCCTTCAATTAATTTTAGATGGATGATGAAACAATTATACTCGAACTCCTGAATGCAAAGGATAGAAATGAATTTTCCTGCAGTTGACTTTAGTGGAATCTCACCAGCCATGGCAATTGAACAACAAAAAAAACTGGCACAGAAGATCCATTTAATCGATAAACAACCTTCACCCCGATATATCGCCGGAATCGATGTTGGTTTTGAACAGAAAGGACAGATAACACGTGCAGCTGTTGCACTCCTTTCCTTCCCGGAACTGTCGCTTATCGACTTTGCAGTGGCCAGACGCCCTACCCAGTTCCCCTATATTCCAGGACTACTCTCTTTTCGAGAGCTACCCGCCATTCTCGATGCAATGAACCTGCTTGCCTTACTTCCTGATCTACTGATGATAGATGGCCATGGGATAGCCCACCCCAGACGGTTTGGTCTAGCCTGTCATATTGCACTTATAACCAGCCTACCCTCAATCGGAGTAGGTAAAAGCAGACTCATTGGTACGCATGAATTAATATCAGATAAGAACACGAATCAAAATCTGATTCATCATGGGGAAATCATTGGCAAAGTCATCCAAAGCAGAATCAAGGCACGCCCTATCTATATTTCCCCAGGTAATAATATCAGCCTGGATCACTCAGTTGAACTGGTTCTTGCGAGTCTGAAAGGTTATCGCCTTCCCGAACCCATTCGCTGGGCTCATCGTATTGCATCAGATCCAAAAAACAAGCTTCTTCGAGCATTATCTCAGGAGAAAAATTTAATTGAACGCGTGCGCAACCATGTAGAGCGTCAGAATCCTGACGAAATATGTTAGTATTTCTAGTTAAATTAAACTAAAAATGAAAGCGGCACGAGCACTGCCGAAAACCATATGGATTCTTTTCTTACCGCTTTATCCCCTCTGGACGGCCGCTATGCCTCACAGCTTAACGGTCTTCGCCCCTATTTCAGCGAATTTGCTCTACAGCGGATGCGTGCTCATGTAGAAGTGCACTGGCTTATCGCTTTAAGCGAATGTCCTTTAATACCAGAAGTTCCCCGGTTTTCTCCCGCATCCCAATCCGGACTCCTCAACCGGATAAACGCCTTTGATATCAGTGATGCTCAACGGATCAAGGAAATTGAAGCAACCACAAACCATGATGTCAAGGCCATTGAATACTGGCTCAAAGAAACCATCTCGGCCTGGCCCGATATTGCAAAAGCTAAAGAGTTCGTTCATTTTGCATGCACTTCTGAAGACATCAACAACCTTGCTCACGCACTTATGCTTAAAGCAGCCAAAGAAAACCAACTGCTTCCAGCTCTTTACCAGCTTCAGGATTTTCTGGTCAGTCTCGCTGACACCCTGGCGGAATTACCCATGATGTCGCTCACCCATGGCCAGCCAGCCACACCTACAACCCTTGGAAAAGAACTTGCTAATCTGGCCTATCGACTGAATCGTGCCATCCAGAATCTGGATAAGATTGAGTTTCTTGGAAAAATAAATGGCGCTGTAGGAAACTACAACGCCCATCTTGCAGCCTACCCGGATATCGACTGGGAAAATCTATGCAAGCATTTTGTCGAAAGCCTTGGCCTGACATTCAATCCCTATACCATACAAATTGAACCTCATGATTCAATGGCTGAATTTTTTGATGCCTGCGCTCGGCTCAATACTATCCTTATTGATTTGAATCGCGATATCTGGGGATATATTTCACTCGGATATTTTAAGCAGAAAATCAAGGAAGACGAAATTGGCTCAAGCACTATGCCCCATAAAGTCAATCCTATTGATTTTGAAAATTCTGAAGGTAACCTGGGGCTTTCCAATGCCCTGCTCAATCATTTTAGTTCCAAGCTCCCCATCTCGAGATGGCAGCGGGATCTAACTGATTCGACAGTACTAAGAAACATGGGGGTGGCACTTGGACATGCCCTCATAGGCTACTATTCCTGCCTCAAGGGGCTAAAAAAACTTGAGGCTAATCCTCAAAAATTATTAGCCACCCTGGAAAATAAATGGGAACTTCTGGCCGAACCCATTCAGACTATCATGCGCCGCCATGGCCTCAACAATCCCTATGAGCAACTTAAAAACCTGACACGGGGAAAAGACAGCCTCACTCAAGAAGACCTTCATCAATTCATTCATTCCTTAGCGTTGCCTGAAGAAGAAAAAAACCGGCTAAAAAAAATGAAACCTTCTGAATATTTGGGCAAGGCCATTGAACTGGCGCATCAAATCCGACGACTAAAGCCATTTAAAAAAACATAGCAATTTTTAGGCTGTTCCTTCTTTTCTTCCTGATGATTTCACAAGATCTGAACGGGACACCCCCATCCACAATACCAAAGGAGAAGCCACAAGAACCGAGGAATAAATTCCAAAAAGAATCCCTATGGTCAAGGCCAAGGCAAAATAGTGCAATGGAGGCCCACCAAAAAACAGCATGGCACATACCATTGTCTGTGTCATGGCATGCGTTATGACAGTCCGAGACATAGTACGAGTAATCGCATTATTGATAACTTCAGGCACACTAGCTGTACGCATCTTGCGGAAATTTTCGCGGATCCTATCAAATACAATAACAGACTCATTAACCGAATATCCCAACACAGCTAAAACCCCAGCAAGAACAGGCAAGGAAAATTCCCATTGAAATGCTGCAAACATCCCTAGAATAATCACAATATCATGAAGATTGGCAATAATTCCGGACACTGCAAAACGCCACTCAAACCGCATCGTCAAATAAAGCATAATACCTACTGAAACAACCAGTAGAGCAAGTGCTCCGTTATTAGCCAGTTCCTTACCCACTTCTGGCCCCACATACTCAACGCTTCTCAGATGAATACCGGAATTACTCTGGGACAGCACCCCCATTACTTCATCACCTATTTTGCTACTAGAAGTTCCGGCCTTGGACCGCATCCGGATCAACACATCATCAGCATTACCTATCGTTTGCACTACAACATCTCGTAAATCAAGCTTGGAATGCGCGAGCTCTGTCCGAATATCAGACAAATTAACCGATTGGTCATAATGTACCTGCATTACCGTCCCTCCCGTAAAATCCACAGCAAAATTCAATCCACGGGTATACAGGAAAAAAACTGCGGCAACAAAGGTCAGAAGGGATATTACGGCTGTCACATGCGCATAGCGCATAAACGGGATATCTTTTTTAATATGCAATAATTCCATAGTACTCTTTGCCCACCCCTAAATTGAAATATGAGCCAGTTTACGTTTACGGCCATAAATTAGATTAACCATGGCTCTAGACACCATAATGCCTGAGAACATGGATGTAAGAATACCTATGCATAACGTCACTGCAAAACCCCTGACCGGGCCAGATCCCAACCAAAACAATGCAATACCTGCAATCAATGTAGTGATATTTGAATCAATGATGGTAGCCATGGCTCGATTATAACCGGCATGAATGGCCATATGAGACGTTGCTCCATTACGCAGTTCTTCCCGGATGCGTTCAAATATCAGAACATTAGCATCAATAGCCATACCAACAGTCAGGGCCATACCTGCTATACCTGGCAAGGAAAGCGTTGCCTGCAGCATGGATAAGACAGCGACCAGAAGCATCAGGTTCACAGCCAGTGCAATCGAGGCAATTACACCAAAAACCCGATAATAAACCATCATAAAAACAACAATCGCAAGAAAGCCAAACAAAGTTGAATCAAAACCACTCTTAATATTGGCTGCCCCCAGACTCGGACCGACTGTACTTTCTTGAACGATGTCCATCGGCGCCGCCAAAGCTCCGGCCCGAAGCAATAAGGCAGTGTCAGTTGCCTCCTGTACACTGCGCATCCCGGAGATTTCCACCCGCCCACCAGCTATCTCCTCCTGGATAACTGGAGCGGTTACAATCTGCGACTCATGTTTGTCAACCAAAACAATCGCCATACGCTTACCGACATTATCCCGAGTCACATCCTTAAATATCCTCGCACCACGGCTATCCAGAGTCACATTAACCACTGGCAATCCCGTACGATTATCCATGCCTGGAGAAGCATCCGTAATATAATCACCAGTCAGAATGATATTCTTCTTAAGAAGATAGGGCTCACCAGCCCGGGTTTTCTCCAGTTCGTCATTAAAGGGGACATTGCCAGCGAGGGCCTCTTGGATCGCATTCGGGTCTGCCATCTTTTCCTCATCCACCATATGCACTTCCAGTGAGGCAGTACGACCAAGAATATTCTTGGCTTTGGCTGTATCCTGAATGCCGGGCAATTCAACTACGATCCGATCCATCCCCTGCTGCTGGATAACCGGCTCAGCCACACCTAATTCATTAACCCGGTTTCGCAAGGTGGTAATATTTTGCTGCAATGCATAATTCTCAAACTGCTGGATAGCTTGATGTGTAAGCTGAATACGCATTACAAATCCTGAACTATCCTGTGAAAGAGTTGCCTGAAGGTTGGGGTATTTCTCCTGAACCAGCTGGCTGGCCTTGCTAGCATCCTCTTTCGTCAAGAAATTAAAAATCACCTTGTCCTGATTACGTTCCACACCAGAATATCGGATATCCTTCCTGCGAAAAGCAGAACGAAGATCATTGGCTTCACCATCTATGGATTTTTTGAGCGCGGACTGCATATCAACCTGAAGCAGAAAATGCACCCCACCACGCAGATCGAGCCCAAGATACATCGGAAGTGCATGAATAGATTCCATCCATTGAGGTGAAGAGGAGAGTAAATTCAAAGCTACTGAGTATCCCTGACCCAAGCCCTTTTGAAGGGCGTTTTTAGCCTTATCTTGATCTTGGGTGTTATAAAGACGAATTTTTACGTCATGTTTTCCAGCATCAATACGCAGGGGTGAAATATGCTGGGCAGATAAAATACTTTTGATTGAAGCAAGCAAGCTTGAGTTATTGGGACGTCCATTTAAAGGCAAGACCTGAACAGCTGGTACCTGCCTATAAAAATTAGGGGTCATGTAAACCGCCCCGACCACAATCACCACAGCAATCAGAATATACTTCCAGAGTGGATATCGGTTCATCGTCTTCTTTGCACCTTGCTATTACCAGTCATACCAAAGATCTGGCCTCATGCCACTAATCCTTAATTGTTCCTTTAGGCAGAACCATCTGCACTGAAGCGCGCTGCACCTTAATGACGACTTTTTCTGCTACTTCCAAACTAATGATATCATCTGACACCTTGGTCACTTTCCCCAACACACCTCCTGACGTTGCCACCTCATCTCCTGCCTGAAGCGCCTCTATCAAGGCCCTGTGTTCCTTCTGCCTTTTTAGTTGCGGGCGAATAGCCAAAAAATAAAACAAGGCAAACAATAAAATAAGCGGCAAAAAATTACGCAACAATGATTCTGGATCAAATCCAGCACTTCCTGCAGCAGCATAAGCATCGTTTATAAACATGCACATCTCCATAAAATAACTCAAACAGGCAGTTGCAAAGATACCTGCCCTACACTCATTCAAGTCAAAATTTTCTAAACCGGGCCATTCTAGCACGTTCCTTCAATTCGTCCGAAAAACCCGGCCGCAAATTTAGTCAACCCCCCGATTTCTATGGCATGACGAATACGTTCCATCAACTGCTGATAAAAATGCAGATTATGCAGGGTATTAAGCCTTGAGCCTAGCATCTCGTTAATTTTCTGCAGATGATGCAAATATGAACGAGAAAAATGTGTGCAGGTATAACAGTCACAGGATTCATCAACAGGCAATACATCTGTTGCATACTTTGCATTCCGGATCTTGATGTTACCTTGCCAGGTAAATAACCAGCCGTTTCTTGCATTGCGTGTAGGCATTACACAGTCAAACAGGTCCATTCCACGCATCACTCCATCTACCAGATCCCGTGGCGTACCGACCCCCATCAGATAGCGTGGTGAATTATCCGGCATATTCGGCCCAAGAAAATCCAGAATGCGCAGCATCTCCGACTTAGGTTCTCCTACGGACAAACCACCGATGGCATAACCATCAAAGCCCATACCGGTCAAACTCTTAAGCGAGTCTTCGCGCAAAGATTCATACATTCCTCCCTGCACAATACCAAACAACGCATTAGGGTTACCAAAATGGGCATTACGTGATCGTTCAGCCCACCTCATAGACAGTTGCATAGATTGCTCTGTCGTATGTCTGTCAGCAGGATAAGGGGTGCATTCATCAAAAGCCATTACAATATCACTGCCCAGGATCTTCTGAATATGCATTGATATTTCAGGCGTCAAAAAGCAGGCATCTCCATTTATTGGGGAACGAAATGAAACGCCTTCCTCTGTTATTTTCCGCAAACTATTTAAACTGAAAACCTGAAATCCTCCCGAATCAGTCAGGATAGCTTTGTCCCACCCCATAAATGCATGCAATCCGCCTAGCTTTTCTATCACTTCCAATCCGGGGCGTAACCATAAATGGAACGTATTGCCAAGAAGTATCTGCGATCCTGTTTTTGCAACTTCATCCGGGCTAACCGATTTAACCGCCCCATAAGTTCCAACAGGCATAAAAGCTGGGGTTTCAACCGTCGCATGTGACAAGGTCAAACTACCCCTTCTTGCCAAACCCTCCCGAGACAATACCTTAAACTTCACTTTACTGCTCCCGATCGCTCAAGCAGCATGGCGTCACCATAGCTGAAAAAACGATACCGTTCAGATACAGCATGGGCATAGGCCCTACGAACAAGATCAGTTCCGGAAAATGCGCTGACCAGCATAAAAAGTGTTGAGCGTGGCAAGTGAAAATTGGTCATAAGACGATCCACAACCTGGAAACAATAACCGGGAGTTATAAATAAATCTGTTTCTCCTGTTCCAGCTAACAACACACCCTGCTTTGAGGAGCCTTCCAGCGCCCTTAAACTCGTTGTTCCTACCGCCAGAACGCACCCTCCAGCAGAACGGTGAGCATTAATCATTTCTGCAGTGGCCTGAGACACTTCATACCACTCACTATGCATTTTATGACTCAAAATATCTTCAGAACGCAGCGGTGAAAAAGTTCCTGCCCCTACATGAAGGGTCACATAAGCTATTTTGGCTCCCCTGGACTCTATTCTCTTTAACATGTTCTCATCAAAATGCAAACCAGCAGTCGGTGCTGCTACAGCACCTGGTGACCGAGCATAAACCGTCTGATAACGCTCACTATCCTCATCAATATCCGGTCGCTTAATATAAGGAGGGAGAGGAACATGCCCCCATTTTTCCAGCACATCCAGCACATCTGAAGCAAACTCAACCTGATACAATTCATTCTGGCGGCCAATAACGGCTAACTTCTCCCCTCCTTCAACCGTTAGGGTGCTTCCAATTCCGGGTGCGTGACTTGCCTTAATATAAGCGATTGCTTTTGTTTTACCCAGAAGCCGCTCTATTAACAGTTCAGCCCGCCCCCCACTTTTCTTGTGTGCATAAAGTCTTGCCTTGATTACCCGTGTATCATTAAACACAAGTAAATCATCTGGCCCGATATATGAGAGCAAATCTGTAAAACGCCTATCTTCCCAGCTCCCATTTCTTGAATCCAGATAAAGAAGACGCGAGTCCCCCCTCCTGTCGGGCGGATATTGGGCAATCAGTTCAGTTGGCAACTCAAAATCAAAATCTTGAAGGCGCATAAAATGATCAACAAAAAGGGCAAATTATATCATGTTGAAACCAAAGGAATCACACATGGCTTGCAGGAAAGCTTACTTTTAACGATAATTACGTCTTGTAATTTTCTGTAATCAGCCAAACTTGATTGGCCCAGGTGGCGGAATAGGTAGACGCACCGCACTCAAAATGCGGCGGGGTAACCCCCCATGCCGGTTCGATTCCGGCTCTGGGCACCAGACGATACAGACAAGCTGGCCTGCTTAAGCGGCTTGGATATAGCTATTCACTCCAGCGCATGGCCCAGAAAAATCCCATATAAGCCAATAAGGCCAAACGTCTCATACCCTCTGAGCCGCAATAGACAATCTTTTTTCCTTGACACGGTTGGATTCATCCACATAAACCAGTTGAGGATGATAGCTTTTAAGTTCCTGTTCGGATAAGTGGGAAAAAGAGGCAATAATCAGAATATCACCTGGACATGCACGACGTGCTGCTGATCCATTGACTGAAATAATCCCGGAATGCCGCTCCGCACAAATGGCATAGGTCGTAAACCGCTCCCCATTGGTCACATTCCATATCTGGATCTGCTCATATTCAAGAATATCAGCTGCTTCCAACAACGCCACATCAATCGCGCATGAACCCTCATAATGAAGCTCTGAATGCGTCACCCGCACCCGATGTAACTTGGAATGAAGCATGGTTCTTTGCATCGGCAATAACTCTAGAAATTGAGGTAAAATCAGCTATTATATTCGCCAATTAATCGTGTTTCAAATCCTGATTCCAAAAATCCATTATAGGACATGAATCAATCCTTATCCAAAAAAAACTCAAGATTATCAATTAGGCGGGTCTGACCAATCACCACAGCCGCCAACACCACCAAAAAATTGGAGCTTGGCGTTGGAGCTTGAAGGGTATTAGCATCCCGAATGGTCACATATTCAACCTTCCATCCTTTCAAACGCATTTTTTCAGCCGCTATTTCACAAGCATCGCCAAAAACAACTGTTCGCGAAGAAACAACACGAATAATCTCTTGAAGGGTGGCATAAAGAAAAGAAGCTGCCAATCGATCGGATTCATCCAAATAGCCATTGCGCGAGCTTAAGGCCAACCCATTTGAATCCCTTACCGTATCCACTCCCTTGATCCTGACCGGCACATTCAGTTGTTCAACCATTTCCCGAATAATGAAGAGCTGCTGATAATCCTTTTTTCCAAACAACGCCACTTGGGGTCGAACCAGATTAAAAAGCTTAAGAACAACAGTAGCAACACCCTTAAAATGGTCTGGGCGTGTCCGACCACATAAATCGGCAGCTACAGGTGAAGGCTCAACCATAACCGTTTGCCGGACAGGATAAAGCAACTTCACATCAGGAAGAAAGACAGCATCGGCACCTGATTGCTCCAACCGCATCAGATCAGCCTTCTCAGTTCTAGGGTAACGCTCAAAATCCTCTCCGGCACCAAACTGGAGAGGATTGACAAATATACTGACCAGAACCCGCCTGGCTTCATTACGGGCTTGTTTGATAAGAGCCATATGTCCTTCATGGAGATTCCCAAGTGTAGGTACCAAGGCAATTGAATCTCCAGCCTGAACATATTGCTCCAACTCTAACAAATCCCTAATCACTTGCATCTTATGTTCCTTTGATACGCTCAACCCCGGACTGATCAACTTTTTCCAACAATTGGGCTACATACCCATGACCAGGAATCAATATCCCCATATCCATATCCGCCAAAGGTACCAAAACAAAAGCCCGCTCATGCATTCTAGGATGCGGGATAGTCAACCGTTCATCAGCCAGGATCCTGTCACCATATAACAAGATATCCAGATCCAAGGTTCTTGGCCCATTTAAGATTCCACGCTCCCGACCATGTATCTGCTCAATTCTTTGAAGTGCATCCAGCAAGTCATGGGGGGACAGCCCTGTCTCAATTTGGGCACAGGCATTAATAAAATCAGGCTGGTCACAATAGCCAACCGGGGAGGTCCTGTACAGCGATGAACAACCTTGCACAACAATACCCGGCCATTCATGAAGTTGTTCAAAAGCAGTCCTGATCTGGCCAATAGGCTCAGCCAGATTGCTTCCCAAGGCAATAAAGGAGACGGTCACTGTTTCACCTGACTGCTAACAGAACGTTTACGGCGTTTACGACGATGTGGGGAAGCTGTTTGAACCAACATCTGTTTCCGTTCAGATTCAGATGACACCTGAAACTGCTCCCACCATCGACCCAATTCCATGTCCACTTCCCCGCTTTCACAACGCAGGAGAAGAAAATCATAGCCTGCCCGGAAACGGGGGTGAGCCAATAACCGTACAGGCTTATGACCACTTCGCAATTCAAACCGGGGTTGAAGCCCCCATATTTCTTTCATGCCGATCTCAAACCGGCGTGGAATAGCCAACTTTTCGGTCAAATCATCCATCACCTGATCCATGGCCTCATACAAGGCAGAAACAGATGAATCTGACTGCAACTGAACATCATGCCAGGCTGATATCAGGTCATGCCAGAAAAGGGTGGCAAAAAGAAAGGCAGGTGAAACTGATTTACCTTCCCTGATTCGAAGATCAGTATTCAATAGCGCAAGCTCTACAAATTTTTGCCCCATAGGCTGCTCCAGTACACGGTCAAGCATCGGCAAAATTCCATGATGCAAACCCTCAGCCCTTAACCGATTAATACCTTCTTGAGCATGCCCTGACAATAACAATTTAAGCATCTCATCAAAAATTCTCGAAGCAGGGACATGATTAAGAAGATGCGCCATTGAAGCAATGGGGACTCTTGCTGCTTCATCTATCTGAAAATCCAGTTTGGCAGAAAGACGAACAGCACGCAGCATTCTGACAGGGTCCTCCCGAAACCGTAATGAAGGATCACCTATGACTCGCAAAAGACGGTTTTCTATATCCCTTACCCCTCCAACATAATCCAGAATAATTTCAGTAGAAGGATCATAATACAAGGCATTAACTGTAAAATCCCGTCTCAAGGCATCTTCGGACTGTGTCCCAAAGACATTATCACTAATGATTCTACCCCGCTCGTCTGAAGCAGGGGCATCTGGCCCTTGAGTCACTGCACGTCTAAAGGTGGATACTTCAATAATGTCCCCTTTCATGACATGCACCAATTGAAAACGACGCCCAATAATCCTGGAACGCTTAAAAAGTGCGTGTATTTCCTGAGGTGTTGCGTCCGTCACCACATCGAAATCTTTAGGCGTCATGCCAACTATCAGGTCTCGTAACGCACCTCCAACCACAAAAGCACTAAAGCCTGCAAGCTGTAGCTGCTCTGTCACCCACAAAGAAGCAGGGCTCAGGCTTGTCCTGTGAAGACCATAACGTTTAGCAGGAATCGTACGAGGCTGCAAAGAACCCAGACTGGCAGGCTTACCAAACGCAGCCCGAAAAAATTTAGCAATCATGGAAATCCTCAGACATGGGATCGCCTATACAGGCTCATAATGCGGCTGGATTTAAAATTAAAACAAGACAAGAAGAAAAATTCAGAAAAAAACAAACTTGCAGCCCGAGAAAAAAAATATGTCCTAATGCGGCCATTTTACAGCTACCATTATTTTTTTCCATCACTTTTGTGGCACAAGCCATGTATCTCCTGCATTTACAGATACGAATTCAACCCCGTAAAGCAACTGTAAATCAAACGGTGTCACAATATCTTTAACTTGTCCCATTCTGGCTTGCCTGTCATCAAACAACAACAAAGCTTGGTCACAACTCGATTGCACCCAATAAATATCATGAAGGACACATAAAACAACCTTTCCACTCCTGGCCTGTAAACCAAGCATGTCCATGACACGTCCCTGATAGTCAATATCAAGATTCTGTAAAGGCTCATCAAGCAATAGCATCTGGGTTTCTTGTGCCAATAACTGCGCAATCCTTACCCTTTGCTTCTCTCCCGCTGACAAATAGTGAAAACTTTCATCTGCCAATGAATCCAGATCAAGCAGATAAAGGCTCTCAGTAACTGCCTGTTTATCTTTTGAGGTAAACTTCCAGCCATTTGTCCATGGGATTCTTGCTAACCCTACATAATCCCGGACTGTCCCATAAAAAGCTTCAGGCTCATGCTGAACAAGGACCCCAATCAGTCGGGCACGCTCACGAGGAGCAATTGTCTGAAGATCAACTCCATCCAGACCAACCATTCCAGCCATGGGCTTTACCAATCCGGCCAGAACCTGAAGCAATGAAGTTTTCCCGCTTCCATTCCTTCCCATAACCGCGGTAAGAGCACAAGGATTAAACTTTAAATTAAGGTTTTGGAAAAAAAGGCTCCCGCCTACCGAAATCACCCCATCTCTTATTTCAAGGTTCATGCCGGCTTCCTGGCCAGCAGCAAAAGGAAAAGAGGAACACCAATCAGGGCAGTAACGACCCCAACCGGTAACTCCACGGGTGAGAAAAGCACACGGCCAAGCGTATCCGCATCACAAAGAAATCCGCCACCTACCAGTATACTCAGAGGTAACAAACGCCTGTAGTCAGTAACACGCACCAAACGAAGGGCGTGAGGGATAATCAATCCAACGAACCCTATTGTACCAGCTTGAATCACCGCTGCCGCAGTTGCAAAAGAAGCAATTAAAAAAATAGCTAGCTTGGTAGGCCATAAGGCTATGCCCAGTGTTGCTGCTTTTTCATCGCCAAGCAATAGCAGATTCAGGATAGGTGAGAGCCAAATTGCGGCTAGAGATGTTATCACCAAGACAACCAGTGCCAGTTCCGGCACTCCCGCCTGCGACAGGTCCCCCATCAACCAAAACAGCATGCCTTTTAAATTATTGTTAGATGCCAACGACAGGATTAGGGTAATCACGGCACCGAATCCAGCTGATAGCGCAACACCTACCAATAAAAGACGATCGCTCCTCCATCCACCTGTTCTTAGGCTGACAATCAAAACAAGGCCAATGCTGATCAGCGACCCAATCAATGCGCCTGGCCTTAGAAGCCAAGCGGGGGCATCCAGAAAAATTAACAGCAGCACTGCAGTTGAAGCCCCTCCAGACACCCCCAACAAGTAAGGATCAGCCAAGGGGTTCCGCAGCAGTACTTGAAGCAAAGCGCCAGATAACGCAAGAAGCGAACCACAAACAAAAGCAGAAGCCACACGCGGGAAACGGATGCTCCAAAAAATCAGGATATTCTGGGTTGAACCCTCATGCCACATTGCCTGCCATAAATGTGCCATTCCTACATGAACGCTTCCCAGAGCAAGACCTAAGCCAATGCTAATACCAGCAAAAACAAGAGCAAGCCCAATCTGGAACTCAAACTCACAACGACACCCTAACGCAAGCTGACGATAGGCCATTGATTCAATCCTGCATGAGCTCTAAGAACCTCGTCCGGGTCAACTGCAACAGGCTCGGACACCATTTGCAACAGCGGAAGATCATTATGTGAATCGCTATAAAAGCGGCTGCTATGAATATCACCCCATGACAATCCCTGTTCGGCAAGCCACTGATGTAAGCGGGTAACTTTGCCTTCTCGAAAGCAGGGTGTTCCTTTCACCTTACCCGTATAAACCCCGTTTTTCATTTCCGGCTCAGTTGCAATCAAATGTGTAATACCCAGTTCCTGAGCAATAGGAGCCGTAACAAAACTGTTGGTGGCAGTAATCAGGGCCACAAAATCGGCGCTCCCCACAGCCCTGCTGACTTCTACCCTGGCCCGCTCCGAAATCATGGGGAGAATTTTCCGGGACATAAACTGTTCATGCCAAGTACTTAACTCGTTCATGTCATGACGTGAAAGCGGTTTAAGCTGGAAATCCAGAAAGGCATAAATATCCAATGTTCCATTCATATAGGCATTATAAAATTCCTTATTCCTTGCCTCATAAAGCTCACGATCAAGCACCCCTTCCCCAATAAGGAACTGAGCCCACTCAAAATCGCTATCACCACTTATAAGTGTATGATCCAAATCAAATAAAACTAACCTCAAACTCTTCTCCACTTTAATCCATGAAACAAATAAATCAGCTTAGTCAGCACCCCAATATCATTTTCAGGGTAATTTTCATATATTTTTTCCTCTAAGAACCTGTGATGCCACATTTCCTGTCGGATTCAAGCATGCGTGGTTTTGTCCTAGGTCCCATGTTAAGATTTAAAGCAGTCTAACATTAGCCATATAATCATGTGCCAACTTCTTGGAATGAACTGTAACGTACCTACTGATATCTGCTTCTCTTTTGATGGTTTCAGCAAACGAGGAGGTGAAACAGGAGATCATCGAGATGGTTTCGGTATCGCCTTTTTCGAGGACAAGGGCGTAAAACTGTTTCTGGATTCCAAACCCACTATTGATTCTCCTATAGCAGAATATATTAAAACTCACCCCATTCATTCTCTCAATGTTATCGCGCATATCCGAAAAGCAACCCAAGGAAAAATTACGCTAGAAAATTGTCACCCCTTTATAAGGCAAATGTGGAAAAAGAATTGGATTTTTGCACACAATGGAAACCTTGAACATTTAGTTCCAACCTCAAATGGATATTATTCTGCCATTGGAGACACAGACAGTGAAACAGCCTTTTGCGACATGCTTAATCGTCTTTATGGCGAGTTTGGAAATCAGGAACCTCCAATTGAAATTCTGGCCCGAAAAATTCGGAACATAAGTCATGAAATTTCCACCTTTGGTTCATTTAACTATTTATTAAGCAATGGTGAATTCTTATTCTGTCACTGTTCAACCAAATTAACCTATATCGTCCGTCAGGCTCCCTTTTCAAATGCCCACCTGATAGATGAAGACATAACCGTAGATTTTAGTCTAGTTACCACCAGCCAGGATCGGGTTGCCGTTATTGCTACAGAACCCCTAACAGATAACGAAATCTGGACAGACATACATCCGGGAGAACTTCTCATTTTCAATCAAGGCCAACCTTTTCCAGCCAGATACTAGACAGCAAATAACTATATATAATTAATTACCTAAAAATCGAAATCACTCACAAGAATTACTTCAAACAATCACATGCACCCAACACCCTGAAATAAAAAAAATTTTCCTTTCCGGGTTGTCAGCACAACACGATTTTTACGGGGCCGCAGAAAATAACCACCACAAAGCAAACCGAAAAACTCAAACCAAAAAGATCTCTCTCTTTTCAAGTAACTGTTAAGATAAATAGACTTTGATTTTTTACATCTGTTTTTCAAAGGCCTGACTATGAACGCTTCCATCTCAACATTACATGAAATTATCAGCAATCGGATTAGTAAAAGAGCTTTAAACCCCAGCTCAACCATCAACACTGAAACCCTGGTTCTTCTTGCTGAAGCAGCACGTTGGGCTCCATCCTGTAATAATGAACAGCCCTGGAGATTCATTTTCTGGAACAAGAGTCAAAACCTTAAAGCATGGGAGAATGCTTTCAGCTGCTTAGCAGACGGGAACAAAACCTGGGTCCAGAACGCCCCTGTCCTAGCTGTATCACTAGCCTATGAACTAAATAACAAGGGCTTGCCAAACAGATGGGCTCAATATGATACAGGTTCAGCCGCACAAAACCTGTGCCTACAGGCCACTGCCTTAGGCCTTATTGCCCATCAGATGGGCGGGTTTGACTCCCAGCAACTCCGCAAAAACTTTCATTTACCTCACGAAATCACCCCTATGGCCATGATTGCTATTGGCTATCCAGGAGATGCACAACAGCTCCCTGAAAAATTGCGCCAACGTGAGACAGCACCTAGGGAACGACGCGCTTCCGGCGAGCTTTTCTTTAACTCAGAATGGGGCCAACCCTTAAAACGCTAATCAAACCAATCAAACAACATATTTGCCATCAAGATGTTTCGTCTCAACAACTGCTTCATAGAGCCATTTTACAGTTCGATTTCTACAGACACTAGCACGCCCCGTGTCCTTATGGGGCACAGCCTTGAAATCACTAATGAGGTCCACGCCTCATCACACGGACGGCCGGATAGAACTGCTGAAAATGCTCAATTACATGACCCCAAGCGATGTGGTGATGGCAACATGAACTGACCTTCGGCCTGTTCGCGAACGCCAAGCAGAACACCGGCACTGACTTGCTGCTCCGCTCACTGGCCAAGCCATGCTGATACCGGCACCAGAACTGGCTGACGGATGTTGACTGTTCCAGGCAGTCTAGCCAGTAAGGAGCGTAACAACTTCCAAGCTCAAAGTTTGAGTTGCTCTATGCCAACCTGGAACAGGGCTATTTTTCAATAGCATATTACGTGGGGTTTTCACCAGCGCTCAAGACACACAGCCATAAAAAGAAATGATTAGCCTTGATATCATGTCTAAAACTAGAACGGCCATTGAAACTATTGAAATATTCTTGGGCCGCGGTAACAGAATGCCTCACAGATGTGTATAAGAAACAAGATGGGGGCACTGGACATCTGGCGTCAAGATTTTCTGTAAGCTTGAGAAGAGATCGGTGAAAAGCCCAGATTCACGGCTTTACGGAAAATACTGTCAAAATGGCATAAAATATAAGAAAATCACCTAAAAAGGGGATTCCCACACATGCTGATCAACATCATGCGTATATCAACCGGCAATAAGCGGCAGGCAATCCATCTGCAGCATAACGCCCTGCTCAGTGGCTGTGTCGATAAGCAGCCTCTGTTCAAGGATCATCGAGCCAGCAATAACCAAAACAATCGATATCGGAAAGCTGGCAGCGGTGATCGTCACACTCGACATAGGTGCTACGAAAAGGACGGTCTGTCGCAATTTCAGGATTCAGTAGAACGCCATCATGATCCATAATGTCACAATCGCGCTTCTTAACGCCCTACTGCTTGCCATGTCAATGGGATGGGATATCCTTTGGGCACTGATACTCGGCTTCATACTATCGAGCCTGATTCAAGCAGTTGTCACCAAGGGCGAGATGAGCCATCTGTTACCAGATGCCGGATTACGCTCTATAGCAACCGCAAGCAGTCTCGGTGCAGCTTCCTCATCATGCTCTTACGCAGCAGTGGCACTTGCGCGGTCGATCTTTCGCAAAGGCGGCGACTTTACGGCGGCGATGGCCTTCCAGTTCGCCTCAACTAATCTTGTTCTTGAACTCGGTATCATCCTTGCCGTTCTGATCGGCTGGCAGTTCACTTTGGCTGAATTCATCGGCGGTCCGATTATGATCGCGCTGATGGTGCTTATGCTCCGTCGGGCGATGACGCAAAACCGGCTCAAGATAGCACACGACGAGGCAGCGCGAGGGCGACAGGGACGAATGGAAGGCCATGCGGCAATGGACATGTCGGTGAAAAACAATGGCTCCATTCTCACACGCGCACTATCGCCGAAGGGATTTACGGCGATCAGTCACTTCTTCATCATGAACTGGGCAAGCGTGTGGATCGACATTGTGCTGGGCCTGCTGATCTCCGGCGCACTCGGTGCCTGGGTGCCGCATTCCTTCTGGCAATCACTGTTCCTCGCACATCACCGTCTTGGATCCGCCCTGGTCGGGCCACTCATCGGACCACTGGTGGCGATCGTCTCATTCGTCTGTTCAGTCGGCAATGTGCCACTCGCCGCCGTGCTCTGGAACGGCGGCATCAGCTTTGGCGGCGTGGTTGCCTTTATCTTCGCGGATCTAATCATTCTGCCGATCCTCGACATCTACCGCAAATACTATGGCTGGCGGATCGCTGCATTGTTATTTGTCGTGTTTTACGCAGCGATGGCTGCGGCCGGATACATAATCGAACTATTGTTCGGAATGACCGGGCTGATTCCCACCCAACGTCATGCCACGGTCGCAATAGAGACAATCAGCTGGAACTACACCACAATGTTAAATATTGTTTTCATAGCTGCCGCTTTAGTCCTGATCTGGAAATTTATGCGCTCAGGAGGACCAGACATGCTGCGCATGATGACTACACCACCCAGCAAAAATCACGGTCAAGATCACCATCATCACTAACAAATGCGGGATCAGGAAATATCATTTTTCTACCGGCGGGACTTGACAAGATGTTTACTGATTTCAACGAAACCTGTCTTTCACCCCCATGCCCTGTCAGGACTGCACCCAAAGCTTCCAGGGCTCAGTCTGCGTCTCGCGAACGACCTACCGGGTTTTGGTTCCCCCGATGACACTCACGCGTGACTTGTCGAAAAAAAGATCAGCCTTCACCGCAAGTTCACCCAAAAACAACTGTTCGATTCCTCGCAGGATACACCATGCTTGCCATGCCTCGAACGGCTATCTGGCAGACTAGGCAGTAAACAAAAACAGCCAAGGCCAGGAGTCATCTGGATGATAGTCAGGATACCGCTAAAATTTCACGCAGCAAAGCAAGGGTTATAGGTCGTTTTGTTTCCAATGAGGACATGAGGAGCGTATCCAGTAATTGAATCAATGAAGGCATATCACGCTGCGTATGATTAAGAAGATACTCAATGATCTCTGAGCTCACCTTTAAATCCCGAGAACGTGCATAAGCTGACAAAGCCTCCTTCTTATCCCAATCTGTCAGACTATGCACATGAAAAACAAGCCCATACCCAAGACGGGTCGAAACATCAGGTCGTATCTTTAGCAATGAAGGGGCATTATCACCTGACAAAAGCAAATGACACTTGCCTTCTTTTACCTGATTAAGCAAGACAAACAAAGCGACCTGGCCTTCTGCATCTAATAAATGAGTATCATCAAGCGCCAGAAGATCATGGCTTTCCAACCAACTCAGGTCAGGAATGTGGCCTGATTCAAAATAACCCGCTTTCTCACCTGACTCAATGAAGGCATTCACCGCCGCTTTAAGGAGGTGGCTCTTCCCACACCCTTTTTCACCCCAGATATAGACCCACTTTTCTCCCGTTTTGTGCCAATTGGCCAAATAAGCTAAAAGTTCTTGATTTACACCAGGAATGAAATCCGAAAAACTCGGCCCAGACAGGAAAGGAATATCAAGTAAAAGTTGACGCATACCATTCTTCTTTTCAGCAAGATTATCTAAAATTTAAGAAAAATAACTGAAACAATATTTCATTACCAGCCCACTATAGCTCTTTCTGGCCCCGTCTTTTAAACCTCATTCGGTAGAAGTCTAGAAAAAGTAAATAAAGTGATAAAAACCGTGTCTATAAAAAAATCCTTACCTGCTTAAATTTATGCCATATACCCAGACCAGAACAAAGAACATAGATTACATTTTGGCGCTGAACAAACAGGTTATTCTTTCGGATATGATAAAATTAAAGACAATAAAACCTCTCAACAAAGAAACAGTATAATAAGCAAATTATCCGGGAAAATTAACCTGAAAGAAGAAAGAACCAATCTTGAACCCAACTAAAACCCCAATGAACTATCGTGAAGCAGGCGTAGATATTGATGCCGGTGATGCACTAGTTGAAGCCATAAAACCGCATGCAAGGCGTACAATCAGACCTGAAATTTTAGCTGGGCTTGGAGGATTTGGCGGCCTTTGCACCTTACCATCAGGTTTACACGAGCCAGTACTTGTATCTGGTACAGACGGGGTAGGTACAAAACTTAAACTGGCATTTGAACTGGATCGCCATGATACTATCGGGATTGATTTAGTCGCCATGAGTGTCAATGATATCCTTGTTCAAGGAGCTGAGCCTCTTTTCTTTCTTGATTATTATGCCTGCGGAAAGCTGGATGTTACTACTGCAACCCGGGTTATAGCAGGAATTGCGGAAGGTTGTACACAGGCAGGCTGCACCCTCATTGGAGGTGAAACTGCAGAAATGCCAGGCATGTATCCTTCAGGCGAATATGATTTAGCTGGCTTTGCAGTAGGTGTTGTAGAAAAAAGTAAAATTATCACCGGAAATACAATTACAAGTGGCGATATCCTTCTAGGTTTGGCATCCAACGGGCCTCACTCTAATGGATATTCACTTATTAGAAAGATTATTGAACGCAACAAAATCAGGCTAACCGATACTTTTGGTCCAACAAGCTATGCCGACGCCCTGCTCGCTCCAACTCGAATTTATGTCAAACCCATTCTGAAGCTCATTCAACAGGCAACAGTTAAGGGGATTGCTCATATTACAGGAGGAGGCTTACTTGAAAATATCCCGCGAATTCTGCAATCACAATGGTGCGCACATATTAACGCATCCACCTGGAATCGGCCTGAAATTTTTGACTGGCTTCGTGAAGAAGGACAAATATCCCCACAGGAAATGTATCGTACATTTAACTGTGGCATTGGCCTTGTTCTGGTTATTTCTCCAGACCAGCTGCAACGGGTCACCGAATTATTGGAACAATCCGGGGAAAGCGTCTTTAATATTGGCCAGATACAGTTACGTGCACCAAATGAACCCCAGGTCATCATAGCATGAAAAGCGGTGTCGTTTTAATATCGGGCCGTGGAAGTAATCTGAAGGCTATCCTCACTGCAAGACTCGATCTGGACATTCGATGTGTTATTTCAAACCGGCCCGAAGCGAAAGGGCTGGATATCGCTTTCTCACATCAGATTCCAACCCGGGTCGTTAATCATCAAGCCTACCCCGACCGGCAACATTTTGATCGGGCTCTGGCAGAAACAATTGACCAATTCACGCCAGACTACATTATCCTTGCTGGTTTCCTGAGAATATTTACAGATACTTTCGTGTTACATTACAACAATCGCATGATTAATATTCATCCATCCTTGCTCCCTGCTTTCACTGGGTTGAACACACATGCTCGAGCGTTAGCTGCAGGTGTTAAAGTACACGGCTGTACAGTTCATTTTGTAACACCAACACTTGACGTAGGCCCCATTATCATTCAAGCGGCAGTACCAGTCTTTCAAAATGATACAGAACAATCCCTTGCTCAACGTGTGCTAGAGCAAGAACATCTGATTTATCCAAAAGCACTCTCATGGCTCATTCATGACCAGATTGAAATAAAACATGAATCAGTGCACCTCAAAACGCCTTTCTCTAGCGCACCTGCGCTTATCTCACCTTGGAACTGACGTGAAAAAACTTGTCTACCTGCTTTTTCTGACATCACTCCCGGCCATAGCTCAGACCCTTACCGTCCACGCAGTCTATAACGTAATGCGGGATGGCCTTCGCCTAGGTACGGTAACCGATGATTTTACCGTCCATAATGGCCACTATGAAATTAACAGTGTAACCAAGGCTGATGGACTGGTTGCTCTTCTAATGCCAAAACCTATCACAGCAAGAAGCCAAGGAACCCTAAAAAAATCCGGGCTGCATCCACTCCAATTCGATCAATGGCGCGGAGAAGCACCCGACAAGGATATTCACACCCGATTTCATTGGGCAAAACAGCAACTGGACATGACTTTTAATGGCAAAAGCATTATCGCCAAACTTGCCCCAAACGCCCAGGATCGCCTTAGCCTGATGTACAATTATTCGGTAACCCCATTACCCTCAGGAACATTCTCCATTCCGATGACCACCGGAAAAAAGATAGAAACCTATACCCTACGTAACAATGGGGCTGAAACCGTTCAGACCTCTGCTGGTACATGGAAAGCAATTCATATATCACGCGTAACCCATCCAGGTAATAAAGGTCTGGACTTATGGCTAGCCCCGTCAGAGCATGACTTGCCTGTCAAGATAATCATCTACGATTCACACGGGGGTGCATTTAAACAAACCCTGGCCCAACTGAAAGTCACTCAATAAATATGTCTGTCCAATTATCCCCATTTCGACTCGAAGCAACAGAGCTTGCGCTGTCCAACATACTCTCACTTCATGAACCAGTAGATTTATCTTTACATAAGTTATTTCGCTCCTTGCCCAAACTTGGGGTACAAGACCGGTTTTTCGTCGCTGAAAACTGCTATACAATCCTAAGGTTTCTACGGCGACTCGAATGGATCTGCCAGGACAACATAACACCAAGACGCATTTTTCTAGCAAATCTTTTATATTATCAAGGGTTTAGCATAAGAGAGATTTCCTCTCACATTCACTCCAAAGAAACAAAATGGCTAGAATACTCGCGCAACTTAACGCTTCCTGCCACCAATCCTGCCTTAACACTCAATCTGCCAGACTGGCTTTACATCAAACTATCTCAGATATTCGAACCGGAAGAACTTACCCAACTCGCTTATAGTCTCAATTCACCAGCATCTCTTGACCTCAGAGTAAACAGTTTACTAGGACGCCGTCCTGAAATCTTATCAAGACTACAAAATAAAAATATCGCCTCTGCCCTCACTCCATATGCCCCTCTCGGTCTTCGTCTAGATAACAAGATGGATTTGGTGCATCTGGATCTTTTCAAGGAAGGGATTATTGAGGTACAGGATGAGGGGTCCCAGCTAATCTGTCAGCTCATGGAAGCTAAACGGCATGAACGTATTGCAGACTTTTGTGCGGGGGCGGGAGGAAAAAGCCTCGCTTTATCAGCCGACATGAAATCCAGCGGGCAAATTTATGCATTTGATATTTCAGAAAAAAGACTGGCGAAAATGAGGCCTCGCCTAAGACGATCTACTTCAACCAATATTCAACCCATCCGGATTGAATCCGAGCATGATCCAAAGCTTGAGCGCTATCAAGCTCGCATGGATCGTGTTCTTGTGGATGCTCCTTGCTCTGGTCTAGGCACATTACGCAGAAATCCGGAACTTAAATGGCGCCAATCTCCCGATACAATTGCAAGACTCGTTCAGCAACAGTCATCTATACTCCATGCCGCAGCGCAAATGGTAAAGCCAGGAGGTAGGCTTGTCTATGCAACCTGCAGCTTATTAAAAGAGGAAAACCATCATCAGGTTGAAGCTTTCCTTGCCAAAAATTCAGAATTCAAATTAATCTCGGCCCAGAAAATCCTTCAGCGACAGCATATTGATCTTAATACGGGACCTATGCTCGAACTTTGGCCCCATCAACATCATACGGATGGTTTTTTTGGGGCAGTAATGGAAAGAATCCGTCACGCCTGAATGAAAACAAACCAGTCCCATGAAATTCAGATGAAAACCTACAGGTGATTTCCAGCACTTGTTTGTCTAAAATTATGGCTACACAGATGCCCTGTTTCTCATTCTTCTAACTAATTAGTCGTTTTTAAAGGTAATTCCAGAAGAAAGCTTCTGTATAACGACTTGCACTTAGCCGGAAATACCGTAAAATACACCTCTGAACTAAAGAACCTAATATAAAAAGAATGGTGCAGTTGCACTGTTTATTTGTCGTCCTTAATAAAAGGAAACATCTTGATACTGTCTGGTTTAATTTCTTTACCCTGGTGGGGTTACATAGTGGTTGCCTTGGTTTTTACTCACATCACCATTGCCGCAGTCACAATTTATCTTCACCGGCATCAGGCCCATCGAGCACTGGATTTACATCCTATACCCAGCCATTTTTTTCGATTCTGGCTTTGGCTGACCACGGGGATGGTAACCCGGGAATGGGCAGCGGTACATCGCTACCACCACGCCAGGTGTGAAACTGAAGAAGATCCTCACAGCCCGCAGATATTTGGCATACAGCGGGTTCTTTGGGGAGGTGTGGGGCTATATAAAAAAGCTACACGAGACCAAGAAACCCTGCAAAAATATGGCCATGGCACGCCTGATGACTGGATAGAAAACAAACTTTACACCCCTCATAACGTCTTTGGCATCATGTTGATGCTAGCCACAAATTTAGCCTTGTTCGGGCTCGTTCCAGGTGGACTTATCTTTGCAACACAAATGGTTTGGATTCCTCTTTTCGCTGCTGGCGTCATTAATGGGGTAGGCCACTATTTCGGATACCGGAATTTTGCAAGTGAAGATGCGAGCACCAATATTGTGCCATTTGGAATTCTGATAGGTGGTGAAGAACTACATAACAACCATCATGCTTATGCAAGCTCAGCCAAACTATCCAACCGTTGGTACGAATTCGATATTGGATGGTTCTATATTCGTATTCTAGAATGCCTCCATCTGGCAAAGGTAAAAAAAATAGCACCCAAGGTTCGCTACAATTACAGTAAAACACTATGCGATGCTGAAACACTTCAAGCTATTATTACGCATCGATATGATGTCATGGCTAAATTTTCCAGAACTTTTACTGCCATCTGCCGTGAAGAGTTGTCAAAACTAAAAATTTCCCCTTCACAATCAAAAGAATCTCTGTCATTTTTTCATCAACTATTACAAGCAGATGCTAAAAATTTAAGGGAAAAAGAACAGGCTTCTCTAAAGGAAATCCTTAATCTGAGTAGCGTTCTATCCAACCTGTATAATCTAAGACAGGACCTTTCAGCTGTCTGGGCCCGTTCAACTGCTTCACAAGAACAACTCATCAAACAATTGAATGACTGGTGTCACAAAGCCGAAGCCAGTGGCATTGATGCAATCAGGCAGTTTTCTAAAAAACTGCGCTGCTATGCTATTTAAGTTCCGGGGGTTTACCTTACTTTCTAAATTTTTAGTGTCTGAAACTCTTTAATAAAAACAAGCCAAGACAAAGAGAATCTTAGAAAAGTTGCCATAAACAAGCCAGATGGAGAGAATTGTGGCACCTCAATCTTCTATTTGGAGGGTATCCTTTTTTCGCTTGTTATCCCGGATCGTGCTTCTTCTTCTCCTCGTCACGATAAAAGGTGATCAGACTATAAACGAAGCAGGTACCTTCATACATCGGCCTGAAGTCAAATCATTTATTGAATTCATGCATCAAAGATACAATATGAAGCTGTCCAGACTGCGTGAACTTTTCTCCCAGGTTTCTCCCCGTCCTAAGGTAACCCGTTCAACTCCCAACCCGGTCAGCAGCCTGGGGTGGAATTACTACTATCAGCATTTCCTCACTCCTGAAAGGATTCACGATGGAGTCCGTTTTTGGCATCAGTACCATAACACCTTAGCTCAGGCAAGTAATGCCTATGGCGTTCCAGAAGACCTAATCGTTTCCATATTAGGTATAGAAAGCCGTTATGGAAAAAATACAGGACGTTATCGTGCTATAGACAGTCTTAGCACGCTGGCTTTCAATTATCCGGACAGAAAAGCTTATTTCAAGGGCGAACTTGCCCAGTTCCTGCTCTTTTCACAGGAAACCAACCTGAACCCGCTACATATCAGAGGTTCATGGGCAGGGGCAATCGGATGGCCTCAATTCATGCCAGGCAATGCAAGGCACTACGCCATCGACATGGATCATGATGGCAAATCAGACATTTTAAATGACCCTGAAGATGCCATAGGCTCAGTTGCTAATTATTTCCACCAACAAGGATGGCAAAAAGATGGGCCTATCGCCATTCCAGTCAAGTTTGCCTCACCGCCTTTGAAAGGGATGCCGCTAGAAGGCACGCTTAGATCTTTCCTGTCTAATGGCGTGCAACTTGATACAACGACACGCATGCCACTAAACATTAAAGCCAGGCTTATTATTCTTCATTCACCCAAACATACAGAATACTGGCTTGGGTTCCATAACCTAGAAGTGCTACATGAATACAACCATAGCATGTATTACACTATGGCTGCATATGAATTAGCTCATGCAATCAAGCTAGCTTATAAGAAGAAAGGTTATACTCTTAATTAAAAATGAAAAGCCCCGCAGATGCGGGACTTTTAAAAACAATCCAGGTAATACCGCGACAACAACTTATTTCAGTTTGGTTTCTTTATATAAAACATGCTTGCGAGCTACAGGATCAAATTTCTTTATTTCCATCTTGTCAGGCATCGTGCGTTTGTTCTTGGTAGTTGTATAAAAGTGTCCGGTTCCCGCCGAAGACTCAAGCTTAATTTTTTCGCGCATGTATAAACTCCTTAAACCTTCTCGCCACGAGAACGCAACTCGGCCAGTATCACATCAATTCCAAGCTTGTCTATTGTCCGCAAACCTGCAGTAGACAACCGTAAACTTATCCAACGGTTCTCGCTCTCAACCCAAAATCGACGATTCTGCAAGTTTGGCAGAAAACGCCGCTTAGTCTTGTTATTTGCATGGGATACGTTATTTCCTGTCATCGGCCGCTTCCCGGTAACCATGCATACGCGTGCCATCATACTCTCCAGAATTTCGAAAAACGGTACTTATACCATACCCGCCGCTCAATCTCAAGTCAGACCGGCACAAAAAGGGCCGCCTGAAATCATTGGAAGATAATGCACTCAAACCTTGGAATGATTAGATATCAAGATATTTTCGCCACAGGTTAAGGCTGCATTAATATAATCATTGCGAACTGATTGATGAGTAGCGGCATTCAATCCCCAACAGGCCAGAGGAGGGTGGGAATGCATACCACAATAAGAAAACACACCAAGCAAATCTGAAAAATAAGATTCAAACAACCTCTCACCCGGACGATCCTTACTGCCAATCGTCGCAATAATTTGGGCAGGAATATCAAGTAAGCCTGCCCGTTGTTTTCCACTTTCAAAAGCAAACCCTTGAATAAGGACTCTTTGCAGCCAGCCCACCAAAATCGCCGGGGGCATCCCCCACCATACCGGATAAATCAACGCAAGAGCATTAGCTTGCTTTAACATGGTTTGCTGAGACCGCACATCTTCAGGAACATAACCACTTTTCCAAGAAGCCATTTCTGCCCCAGTTACCAAAGCCGAAAACTTTTGTTCGTACAAATCAACCTGGGTAATAGAATGCCCGGCCTTCTTCACCCCTGTTTCAAAAGCACGGGCCAAGGCATATGTAAAGCTTCCAGGCTGAGGATGGGCGACAAGGGTTAATACATTCATTACTCAAGCCCTACTATAAAAAATTACATGGCATAGAATCATATGCTCTAGATTTTAAGAACCAGATCAAATAAACCAGCAATGAGCACAGAAAATAATGAAATCTACCCACTGCACCGTAAAAATTTTACGCAATAAACGGTTGGTAAAATAAGTTACAAAATTATAGGCAAATAAAGTGTACCACAGGTTAGGCTGGCTTAGGGCAATCAAGCTGCTGCTTTCCCATCTTAAAAATTTACCCAAAAAATAAGCCGATAAATAAAAACATTATGCTTTTGAGTTAAACTTCCATTAATGAAAAAATGACAAAACTTAAAGTGCGCCAAAAAATCAGTTAGAATGGTCTCATTAATCTAGCATCCAACACAGCCGTCCCAAGCGACAACTGAACAATCGGGCTCTTAACTGTCCACAACATGACACAATTGAACCAGAAACACTTCATACTGGGTATAACCGGAGGGATAGCTGCTTACAAGGCTGCTGAATTGACCCGTCTACTCATCAAGGATGGCGCTAATATCAAGGTCGTCATGACCCAGGCAGCAACACATTTTATAACCCCTGCTACATTTCAAGCCCTGAGCAATGAGCCAGTATGGCTCGATCTCTGGGATAACCGTATAAAAAACGGAATGGCTCATATTGATTTATCGCGAGATAGCGATGCCATTATTGTTGCTCCAGCCAGCGCTGACTTTATCGCCAAAATTGCTCATGGGCAGGCAGACGATCTGTTAACCACTTTATGTCTTGCACGGGACTGCCCCCTTATTTTAGCACCAGCGATGAACCGGCAAATGTGGGAGCATCCTGCAACACAACGAAATGTTACTCAGGCTCAAATGGATGGTGTATTTATACTGGGGCCAGAAGAAGGAGAGCAGGCCTGTGGTGAAACTGGGCTTGGCCGAATGCTTGAACCCCAAGCCATATATGAGGATCTTCTATCAGTTCTAACGCCTAAATTATTTCCCAAAACCCGGATACTTATTACGGCAGGACCAACCTATGAGCCAATTGATGCCGTCCGGGGCATTACCAACTCAAGCTCAGGGAAAATGGGATATGAACTCGCCAGAGCATGTGTTGCTTCAGGTGCAACAGTTACCCTGGTAAGCGGCCCTACCAATTTTGAACCGCCAAGACATACCCGTATGGTTCATGTAACCAGCGCATTACAGATGTATGACCAGGTCATTAAGGAAGCTGCTTCATCCGATATTTTTATAAGCGTGGCAGCTGTTGCGGATTATCGGCCAGCCCACCCTCGATCGAATAAAATCCAAAAGCACACGGATAATATAACGCTAGAATTAACCCCCAACCCAGATATCCTTGCTACTGTTGCAACAGGCCCTAATGCCCCATGGTGTGTCGGATTTGCAGCAGAAAGCGGGAGTCTCCTAACAAACGCTCAAGCAAAGCGTAAACGTAAAAAATTACCCCTTATTATTGCCAATTCAGTCGATGCCATCAACTCAGCCTACAATGAGCCAACCCTGATTGACGATAACGGGGAACACCCTCTTCCCAAAATGGACAAATCCTCACTTGCCCTACAACTGGTAGAAGAAATTTCCAGACGATACCATCAAGATATAAAACGAAAGATCTGAACTTCAATAGGCCAAAACCATCCGGCTTCCGCTCAAAAATAATATCCCGCCCAATTTAACCCAACACATAAACTATTCTTAAAACACCATCCATGCCTCATTAATTTCTGCCCGTATGTCCAAACCCACCGGCACCACGCACCGTTTCTGAAGAAAAATGTTCTACCACTTGCAAATCAGCCTGGACAACCGGCACAAACATCATCTGGCATACGCGATCGCCAGGTTCAATCGTAAACGACTCCGCACTTCGGTTCCAGACACCTATTTTAATTTCGCCTGAATAATCAGAATCTATGATTCCTACCAGATTGCCCAAAACAATGCCATGCCGGTTTCCTAAACCTGATCGAGGAGCAATTACAGCCATCAGGCCAGGATCATGGATATTGATTGCAATACCCGTACCGATTAGCGTTGTTTGTCCTGCCTCGACTACAACTGGCCCTTCAAGGCACGCCCTCAGATCCATTCCGGCAGATCCTTCTGTTGCATAGGAAGGCAATGCTATGCACGACCCCACCAAAGGGTTCAGTATCCTCAGCTCGATTTTTCTTTTCATTCTTTTCTCCCTATGAAACAATGAGTAATCAAGACATAGTCAGACCAAACAATACCGTCTACCCAGGAACCTTAATGGTAAAAAACGAAAATGCCCTGATTATTTTCGCACATGGTGCCAGCGATCCTGAATGGGCAGCGCCTTTTGAAAGCATAAAAAAAAGAATTCTTTTAACCCGGCCTGATTTATATGTCCAACTGGCTTATCTTGAACGTATGCCCCCTAACATTGAATCCGCTGTTGAGGAGGCAGTTCGGGCAGGGGCAAAAACCATCGCGATTATCCCTTTTTTTCTCGCACGAGGGGGCCACCTGAAACGTGATCTACCTCCAAAGCTTAATTCATTATGCCAAACCTATAAAAATATAACCTTCCATCTATGTGCACCTTTAGGGGAATCCAAGACCATGCTGGATACTATGGCCGACTGGGCTATTGACTGTTCCGGGTTAAACAAAGCGGGCATAATTCGCAAAGAATCCTAAATCCGGTTATAATTCACTATTTTACAACATCATGGGCTCTTGTTGTTTTGCCTGAGGACTAAATATGCCATTTGCTGCCCTGGGCTTAGCTCAGACGCTTTTGACCGCAATCAGTGATCAAGGTTATACCGAACCTACAGATATCCAAAAACAGGTCATCCCGGTTATTTTGTCGGGACATGATGTCACGGCCTGCGCACAAACAGGAACAGGGAAAACAGCGGGGTTTGCTTTACCCATTCTACAAAAAATGCTCCCTCATGCTAACACCAGCGCCTCCCCTGCAAGACATCCTGTAAGAGCACTGGTACTAACCCCCACCCGCGAACTGGCCGCTCAAGTTTATCAAAGCTTTCTCCTTTACGGAAAGAACATTCCGCTTCGATGTGCCGTAGTGTACGGCGGGGTCAATATCGCCCCTCAACAGCAAATTTTAAAAGCGGGTGTCGAAATATTGGTAGCTACCCCAGGGCGCCTGATTGATCTAGTAGAACAAAAAAATGTTCGTCTTTCCCAAGTGCAAGTCCTGGTTCTAGACGAAGCCGATCGCATGCTAGACATGGGATTTATTCCTGACATCAAAAGAATTCTCGGGCTATTGCCGCCTAATCGGCAAAGCTTGCTCTTTTCGGCTACATTCAATGATGAAGTTACCAAACTCTCTAACAGTTTCTTGCAACAGCCAAAACGAATTGAAGCTTCGAATCGTAACGCAACTGCCGAACTAATCGAACAAACTGCATGGCTTATTGATACCGAACACAAACAGAGCTTCCTTGTTTCTCTCATCAACAAACTCAACCTACAGCAAGTCCTGATTTTCACCAGAACTCGTCAGGGGACCAATCAATTGGCAACCCGGCTTAACCGGGCCCGCCTGAATACACAAGCCATCCATGGAGACAAAACCCAGCAGGCTCGTATGGAAGCCTTGGACCAGTTCAAAAATGGGCAGTCCCGGATTCTGGTTGCCACAGATATTGCGGCCAGGGGCCTTGACATACAAGAACTACCTTGCGTAATCAATTTCGAATTACCAAATTCAGCTGAAGATTACGTTCACCGTATTGGCCGAACAGGTCGGGCTGGTGCTTCAGGTTTAGCCATTTCTCTAGTCTGCCCTGAAGAATTAAAATTACTTGAAGATATTGAAAAACTAATCAAACGCAAAATTGAGAGGCAGGATCCAGAAAAATTCCTTGTCCCAGAAACAATACCCGCTTCAAAAAAAGACGTGCAGCCACCGGTAGAACAAAAAAAAGCGCACTCACCATCCAACCGTTTCATCCCGTCAACGGTTTTTCAGGGTGAAACTGAAATTGCCTGGCTACTTCAGTCATCTCGCCTGAATTTGAAAACAAAAACCTTGCAATCTGCTCCTTCCACTTTGCCCCCCCGTACAACAACAAAACAGCCTGAGACTGCTGCCTTGTTCCGTAAACCTGCACATTCAAAACACGTTTCAACACAAAAACCAGAAAAAAATACTGACAAGATAGATTCTTGAGCACATTATCGACCTCCTGGCCCCTATTTAATTTCCTTTACAATTCAAACAAATTAAACAGGCTGTTTTATTACCTTGCTCTGATCTATGCTACACTCTAGCTGAATTTAGGATAAAAGGCCTCTTGTTTGTCCAGCAAGCTTTTGGCAAAATGATGATTCGTGAAATTATTTCTATCATATCTATAATCAAGCAGGATAGAGAATAAACCACCCTCCCTTAACGCAGAAAATTATTATCACGAGGATCGCATGAGCGAGCACATACACAGTATTACTGACGATACATTTGATAAGGAAGTACTTCAGGATGGCCTGCCAGTTCTTGTTGACTACTGGGCAGCCTGGTGTGGCCCTTGTAAAATGGTAGCGCCTATTCTTGAAGAAATTGCCAATGAATACCAAGGCAAACTCAAGGTCACTAAACTCAATATTGATGAAAATCCGGGCACCCCCCCTAAATTCAACATACGTGGTATACCGACCTTAATGATATTCAAGGGTGGACAGGTAGCAGCAACAAAAGTAGGGGCGCTCTCCAAGTCTCAGCTAACAGCCTTTATTGACAGCACGATATAAAGCTGTTAGCCTTTCCACCTAACTGTTCCTCATAACCACACAGACCTAATAACAGGAATCTGCGAACAGGCGGGCAAAAGCCCATTCCCCATCATTACTCCAACCTGCCAAATGGCTTTTCAAACAAGAGTTATCGCGTTATGCATTTATCAGATTTAAAACAATTACACGTGGCCGAACTAGTCGATATGGCCGTAACCAATGAAATCGAAGGAGCAAGCCGCCTTCGAAAACAAGATCTCATTTTTGCCCTGCTCAAGAACCAGGCAAGAAAAGGGGAAAGTATTTATGGGGAGGGCACACTGGAAGTATTGCAGGACGGGTTCGGTTTTCTGAGATCTCCAGATAGTTCCTATTTGGCTGGACCTGACGATATTTATGTCAGCCCAAGTCAAATCAGACGTTTCAATCTGCATACGGGCGATACCATACAAGGAGAGATCAGGACCCCGAAAGAAGGGGAGCGATATTTTGCGCTAGTGAAAGTAGATAGTGTCAATGGCGAACCACCAGAAAATTCAAAACACAAGATTCTTTTTGAAAATCTGACCCCGCTATTTCCAACAGAGGCCCTGTTCCTTGAACGCGATATCAAAGGTGAAGAGAACATAACAGGCCGGATTATAGATATCATCGCTCCAATTGGAAAAGGGCAACGAGGTCTACTTGTTGCAAGTCCGAAATCCGGTAAAACTGTCATGCTGCAACACATTGCCCATTCAATCGCAACCAACCATCCTGAATGCTATCTTATAGTACTGCTAATCGATGAACGGCCAGAAGAAGTAACTGAAATGACTCGAACTGTAAAAGGGGAGGTCGTCTCCAGTACTTTTGATGAACCCGCCACACGTCATGTTCAAGTTGCAGAGATGGTCATAGAAAAAGCCAAGCGGCTTGTTGAACACAAAAAGGATGTGGTCATCCTGCTAGACTCAATCACGCGCCTGGCACGAGCCTACAATACAGTTGTACCGGCTTCCGGCAAAGTCCTGACAGGGGGGGTAGATGCAAATGCCTTGCAGCGGCCAAAACGATTTTTTGGGGCTGCACGCAATGTGGAAGAAGGCGGATCCCTCACTATTATTGCCACTGCCTTAGTGGACACAGGTTCCAGGATGGATGATGTGATCTATGAAGAATTTAAAGGGACTGGCAACATGGAAATCCACCTTGACCGAAGGATGGCAGAAAAACGGATTTACCCTGCGATTAATGTAAATCGTTCCGGAACACGCAGGGAAGAACTCCTAATCAAACAAGATGTGCTACAGAAAATATGGGTACTGAGAAAACTTTTGTATCCCATGGATGATTTGGAAGCCATGGAATTTCTTCATACAAAAATCCGTGCAACCAAGAATAATGCTGACTTCTTTGATTCCATGAGACGAGGCTGATACAGTTAGACTTGCCATTTATTTAAAATTGCAACATAATAACCTGTTTAAGTAGCTATTTACCTCGCAATTAAAAGGCAGATCAGGGATAATCGCGAAAGTCTTTCCAAAATGGGAAAAACTGCCAACAAGGACGACGTATTTTACAAATCAATACAAGTAGTTAAGTAAGTATGTCGATTGACAAAAATTTGCACGACAAAGGAGCGGCCGGCTCTCCAGCAGGAGAATGATCCAGCCGAAAAATGATGAAACCAGATATTCATCCAGAATATAACGAAATTACCGTGACATGCAGCTGTGGAGCAACCTTCAAGACTGGCTCTACTATGAACAAGCCTTTGCATATTGAGGTCTGCTCGCAATGCCACCCTTTTTATACGGGTAAGCAAAAAATTGTTGATACTGCTGGTCGTGTAGAAAAATTCCGCCAAAAATATGGCTTAAAGTAATTCGGACACATTAGTTTCAAGGCAGCTTCGGCTGCCTTTTTCTTTTGGGTCTTTTGACCAGTCACACAACTGGCCAAAATCTGGCAAAACATTTATGCTTGCAGATGCCAATCATGCAAAAACTCTGCAAATGCAGTGGAGAAAAGGTTACATGAGACGAAGCAGGAGGCCAGAGGACCAGTTTCTCAAAAATGATACTCCCCCACTTATTCTGGTTATTCTTGCCTGTCTGTTCTGGATAATTCTAGGCCTCATTGGCCGGGATATCTGGAAACCTATTGAACCCATCAGCTTCGATCTAACAAAACGATTTATATCAGGCGATCCTTGGTACTTACCTACCCTGCTTGGAAAGCCCTTTCTGGCTCACCCCACTCTTTATTATCTAACAGCAGCATGGATGGGGAAAATGCTAGGCTCTATCGTTGGATATGAAAATGCTATCCGGCTTGTCAATATCCCTTACCTAGGCATATGTATTCTCAGCACCTCCTTGGCTGCGAGGGAATCATGGGGGAAAGGACATGGCCGACTATGTGCCCTTATTCTAATCAGTACATTAGGTATTCTGGTTCGCTCCCATCAATTAACGTCGAACGTGGCTTGGCTATCAGGGATAAGCCTGGCTTTATATGGCCTTACGCTGACCACCAAAAGACCTCTCCTGGCAATATGGATTTTCGCAGGTTCTCTCGTTCTCACATTTTATAGCAAAGGACTCATTGACTGTATTACGCTGGTTTTACTTGCCTTGCTACTCCCTCTAAGCAACCGACTTTGGCATACACGTTCTCACTTCGTCTTTATACTGAATACTATTGCAATTGCTTTGCCATGGATTGTTATCTGGCCTGTCCTTCTCTATGAAAAAAATCCGAACTTACTTATTGCCTGGCTACACCAAACAGTTTTAAGTTTTCAGGCAGCTTCCGGGCAACGAAGTTACTTTCTCAGCATCTTGCCATGGTTCTGCTGGCCTGCCCTGCCCCTTGCATTATGGGCAACATGGTATCATCGTCATAACAGACCCCAACCTCAAGCTATCAGCCTTGGACTAATAACCTTTACTCTACTTTTTATTTCACTCACTTTGGCAAGCGACCCAAGCGATCAAAATGCCATGGTTCTTGTCCTACCCCTGGCATTAATTGCCAGCGGTGGAATTTACACGCTCAGACGAGGTGCCAAATCAGCTTTTGACTGGTTTGGCACCATGACCTTTGGCTTTTTTGGCCTAGTCATATGGATTGCCTATATTTCGCTTGTAACAGGTACTCCTCAAATCATCAGCCACCGGTTTCATCAACTTCAAGCTCATTTTGTGGCTCACCCAACCATTGGCGCAATGACAACTGCCCTTTTTGTCACACTGCTTTGGATTATTTCCCGGATTTTTCTAAGAAATGCCCCTTATCGGTCCATTACCAACTGGGCTCTAGGATTGCTCATGATTTGGGGACTATTATGTAGTATCTGGTTACCTTATTTCAATGCCAGCAAAAACTACCGGGTTATCATGAACGAATTGGGAACCGCCTTACCCAAAAATTACGGCTGCATCAACAGTATTGGAATGGGCCTTAACCTGAAAGCTTATGCACAATACTATGACAACATTATTCTGCACTCTTCATACCATCCTGGCTGCTCCTTGTTACTGGTTCGCGGACCAGCCTTCAAGCCGCCGCACCCAGATAAAGGGTGGATAATACGCTGGCAGGCAAGCCGGGTAGATGAAAAAATTGAGCGCTTCTGGCTTCTACAAAAAAAACATGGCCCTTCAAGCTAATTTTTGGCAAGCCATAGTCGCATCAACTGCTCGGCACAATTTGCGACCATCGAAGATGACCCAACCAATGCTTCTTCCAGAGTCATTGGTTTTGAAATTACAGAAAAACACCCGGCAAAATGGGGCCCCAGATTAAGAAGGCTTGCCTCATCAAGCCCTCCAGATAAAAGTGTCACTGGCACATTGTAGCGCCGGGCAACCTGACTGACTGCATGAGCCACTTTACCTAAAAGAGTCTGGGAATCTGACCTGCCTTCCCCTGTAAAAACCCATTCTGCCTGCCGAACTGCCTCATCAAAACCTATCAGCTCAAACAGCACTTCAGCTCCTGAGCGGGATACCCCGCCTAGCAATTGCAAGGCATAGCCTAGGCCGCCAGCAGCACCTGCCCCAGCCTGGAGCGATATCTGTTTTCCAGTATGAGCATCACAACAAGAGCCAAACCGTGCCAACGACTCATCCAATTCGGCAAGTTCATCCTCCTGTACTCCTTTTTGGGGCCCAAAAACAACTGTTGCACCCAAAATTCCACAAAGTGGATTATTTACATCAGACATAATCGTAATCAACGATTCGCCTATCCTGGGATCTAAATACGAAAAATCAACGTAATCAAGATGCTTGAGATCTTCAGGATTTCCCCTCAAAAGGCGCCCTTGAGAGTCAAACAATTTCAGGCCAAGTGCAACAAGTAAGCCGCTGCCTCCATCGTTGGTTGATGATCCTCCCAACCCAATCATGAAACGCCGCACACCCAAATCCAAGCAATGCTTGATTATTTCGCCAAGACCCTGAGTAGTGCGCAAACGAACTGGCATGCTTAATGGCAAAGTTATTCCCACGACCTGCGCCGCTTCCAATATGGCAACCAAACCTTCAGGTGTCTCAAGAAGGCCGTAGCCAGCCATTAATTTTTCATAGCTGGCTCCGGTTACAGCCAGTTCATGACGATTCCCATTCGTTGCTTCCAAAACTGCATCCAGTGTGCCTTCACCTCCATCAGCCAAGGGCATCAAACGAACTTCAGCATCAGGTTGCACCCGGCGAATACCGGTTTCCATAGCCTTAGCAACCTCTATGGCTGCAAGACTTCCCTTGTATGAGTCTGGTGCCAGCAAAATCATTTTAATTCGGCAGTGTTCTCTTATCTGGCAGACATGCAGCCAGTTTATAAACTGCCACTCCTTTCTGATATCAATAATAAAGGCATATAACAACCCACGCAGGGTAATTCAACTAAAAGTGAAAATTCTAGCAGAACAGCAGACAATGGAGAAAGTTCAATCAGTTCTTTTTACTACCAGAAATGGAATGAGAATTAAGAGTTTCAAGAATATGGATCATTGCGGAGATATCCTGCCCTCCCTCTCCCCTGCCAATCATGGCATTAAGATAACCACTGCACATCAAAGTTGCTGGAAGAGCCAGTCCCATTTCTCGCGCAACTTCCAAAGCATTTTTCATATCCTTGGCATGAAGCTCAATCTTGAAACCTGGTTCAAAATCGCCATTGAGAATTCGTTTACCATGTAGCTCAAGAACCCTGCTTGCCGCAAAACCTCCAAGCAGTGCCTCACGTACTCTTTCCAAATCCACTCCTGCTCGACCAGCCAGAATAAATGCTTCACCAACACCAGCCATTGTAATAGCCACCAAAAGATTGTTACACAATTTGGTCACCTGGCCAGCCCCATGATCACCCATATAAACAATATGCTCGCCCAAATACTGAAAAATGGGTAAAACCTGGTTAAATATCTGTCTGTCACCACCGACCATTATGGAAAGCGTGCCAGTCTTGGCGCCTACATCTCCACCTGACACTGGAGCATCAAGCATATCAATATCCAGCCTCTTCAGTCGCTTTGCCATCAGACGGGTCGAAACGGGAGAAATAGAGCTCATATCCACAACTATACTTCCTGCAACAAGCCCCTCATGCAGGCCTTCCTTTCCGAAAAGCACACTCTCAACATCATCTGTATCTGGTAACATAGTAAAAACAATATCGCTTTGGGCCGCTAACCGAGCAGCTGATGTTTCAATTATTGCCCCTTTTAGATGCATATCCTCCAGTAACTCAGGATGTCGGCCGTACACTGTAATCGGATAGCCTGCCCGTAAAAGATTATTTACCATCGGTCGACCCATAATGCCCAGACCAATAAATCCGATTCTCTCAGACATTCAGCCCTCTTTTGTCACGACACGGCGCCAATCTAGCGATTCAAGCCACCTTCTTGCACGAAGTGCATCAGCAGCACGGGTGTACTCACCCCATGAATTAAGGAAGACCATAATTACAGGATGGCTATATACCCGTGTTTGTAAAACCAGACAATGGCCTGCTTCATTGATAAAACCAGTTTTTGAGAGGCCAATGGGCATAGCACGGCTTCTGACCAAGATGTCAGAATTCAAATAATTCAAAAAGCGATGCGGGGCATAGCTGACACGGTACTTACTCGTTGTTGTAATTTGCCGAATCAAAGGATAGTGGTACGCAGCATTCACCATTTTGGCCAAATCTTCAGGAGTAGATACATCCTGATCATTTAGCCCTGTACCCTCAACAAAATGAGTATGCCACATTCCAAGTTCTCGTGCTTTTTGGTTCATGGCATCAACAAATGCCGGCAATCCACCTGGATAATTCCGTGCGAGCGAAGATGCTGCTCGATTCTCAGATGACATCAAGGCAAGCTGCAGCATCTGGCGCCTGCTCAGCGTTGTCCCGACTGGCAAACGGGATGCACTATGTCTTAATGTATCCACATCAGCCTCAGTAACAGTCAGCATTTGATCCAAGGGCAATCCAGCATCTAAAGTCACCATGGCTGTCATCAGTTTGGTAATGGAAGCAATGGGGGCTTCTTCCTGCATATTTTTACCATACAGGACACGCCCGGTTTTCTGATCAACAATCACTGCTGCCTCAGAACGAAGGTGAAGCCTCCTGGTAAGTGAAACAGGGATAATTACACCTATCCGAGAAGAAGGCGCTTCGTTAAAAACAAGCTTTCCAGCTATCGCATCATCTACGGGAACAAAACATACAACCCAAATCAATACTGCACCGGCCACCCATTTTAGAAACATCTTGTTCTCCGAAAGCCTGACAAACACCCAGGTTAATAATGATCAGGATAAATCCTTTTTCTCATAATCTCATAACCACGTGCATCCGAATTTTTATTATGGAATTACTGTGGCATTTGTATCACATGAAAAAGAAAATTTAAATCCCTATTTTAAAAAAAGTTTTTTATCAACCAAAACGTTAGAACAAGACCAGAGCCCAAAATTTTTCACATTCCCACAACCAGGAACTTTCCCAAAATTTTCCACGTTACCTAAAATCCAAAAATAAGATGAATCAAGCCACTACTACCATAAAAAAACTGAAAATAGTGTACCTGCCTAAAACAAGAGGCCTGTTATATCCTTAACCCGAACAGTTATCAAATTCTGATATCGATCAGGCAAGCCCTGGCAACAAAATCGCCACGCCCTGCGTTATAAATTCAACAGCAATTGCTGCTAACAGCAATCCCATCAGACGTGTCGCAATATTAATACCGGTATGACCAAGCCAGTGGCTAACCGGGTCTGCCAGCAAAAGCATCAACCAGACAAACAGGCCTACAACAATAGCACTGGCAATCAAAATAGACATACCCAAAATTGTATGAATATGATTGGCATAAAGAATAGCTGTCGTAATGGCGCCTGGACCAGACAACAAGGGTATGGCCAAAGGAACAACCGCTACACTCTCGCGATCTTCAGCTTCTCGGGCCTCCTCTGGAGTTTGGCGGCTTGGACTTATTTTAGCCTGCATCATATGAATTGCCATCAACATGATTAACAATCCCCCTCCCACCCGAAATGAAGCAAGGCTGATTCCGAAAAACCTTAGAATGGACTCTCCTGTCAAACAGGCCACCACCAAAACACAGGCAACACTAAACCCTGTTAGCCGGGCGGTTCTTTTCCTTTGCTCCCTATCCTGCCCATCTGTCACTGTCAGGAATACAGGTACAGCTCCGACTGGATTAACAATAACAGAAAGAGCCACCAGAGCTTTAAGATAATAGGTCCAGTCCATCACACCAAGTTTTATTCCTATACTGACAAAATTTCAAAACAAACCTTGTTTAGCCAATTTAAGATTAATACCAAACAATCCCGATTAATTTTCAACACGGTTAAATCTTTATAACTGTCATCTTACTTCAACAAAAGTAATTTCCTGATATCAGCGTATTAATTGACTTTAATCCAATAAATCCGTTTCGTTTCCAGGCAGACCACCTGATTTATTCATATTTCATTATCAAAACAATAGAAAGTATTGCCCTATTTTTCTTGCAATCACCTATGGCTCCAGCAGATTTCTTATAAAGCTCGCTCCATGGTAGAGTGGGGCATCGTAAATATCGCAGCCATAAGCTCCAATCAGTTGTTGTCCACGCATCGAAACCAGAAAAGAGCGGAATTTCCGTGCTAGCTTCTCTTCTTCAGTTATTGATGCACTGCGGATAAAAACATGGTAGGGGTTTAATAACGCGGAATCACCACGATAAAGCAAAGACAGGTTCATAACATGGGGTTTTTCTACTGCCCATGTAGAACTATCCAGCATAAAATAAGCCTTGCGAGAATTCGCCAACAACAGACTTGCTGTCATAAAATCATGGCTGATGATGTACCATGATCCACCTGGATGATATTGTGTGCGATGCCAAATAGCCATTTCAGTCTGATGCGTACCGGAATCATCTCCTCTTGAGATAAAAGGACACTTTTTAGCTGCAATCCGACTATATGCATCTTCTATAGAGTGAGCATATCTTACCTGAGCGGGGTCACCTCTCGGACCTACCAGATAAAATTCATTTCCAGCAATTATGGACCGTTTCAGACCAGTATCAGCAAAAATAATTGGTTGTTTTTCAAAGGGCACATGAACCATGGCCAAATCAACCTGGCAGGTCTTAAGCAAGGACAAAGAACGGCCTGTGCCTGCCTTTATCCAAGCAATGCTGACTGATTTGTTATCCTGTAGGAACAATTCAGCCATCACGCGCAACAAACCCAATTCGCCAGGACTACCCGTTGCTACCGTAAGGCGGGTTTTCCCACTCCCGTAGATTTCTGTTGCACATTCCATTTTCACTACTTCATTCGACAAAATTAACCTGCCATTTTCTCAAGCCGGAACGATTACAACTTCCTACAACAATAACCTTTTATCTTTATTCTATATTATAAAGCCCAGCAATAACAGGTAAGCCTTAACCGGTTTATTACCCTTTTTTAAATATAAAAAATCAGATGGGTTATCTAAAAAATTCAAACCATTTAATAAATCAACCGGGGCTAAATTTGACCTATAAATGCTTGTTGCAGATCAATTAAAAAGGGGATATGCAGCTTATTTTCGACTAGCTATATCACTTACCCCAATGCCAATGCAACGGCTCTCCCTTAACCCAACAGATTGTAACAAGCAGGATAGTAAGCAAACCAAAAGCAGACCAAAACCAGAAAAAATGAATTGTTGGCGGAAATACCAGCACTATAAGAATTACTAACAAAACATAGGAGATAAGCACAAGCCATCCTTGCCACACAACGGGAAAAGCCCACCCCAAGCCATATCGCTTGGCTGGAAACCAATATCTCATCTCGTTTCATCAGCCATAATAATTATCCAAATAAAAACTATCGCTCTTACCATGATTCATAACGGATTTACATTAAACTCCGAAATTTAATTGATATCTACTTAACAAATTTAGAATGATATTACTGTTCACTTACTTGACCAGTGTTATTTAATTTAAGGCCAGGATTTTAATATCAAAAAAACCATGGTTTTTTTGATCAAGTAAAAACTGGATTGTGGACCACAAGACAATTCTAGAAAGTCGACGAAAAGCTTATGCTTTTTGGTGGGCCCGGTCGGATTCGAACCGACGACCAAAGGATTATGAGTCCTCTGCTACTAACCACTGAGCTACAGGCCCAAATATAATAAACTCCGAAGAATCGGAGTTTATCTTGAAAGAAACCGGATCAAGCACTGGATGCTACCGAACCATCAAGCCTACGTCAACAGCAAGCTTGATGGTTTTTACGTTATTGCTCATTATCCATAAAACTACGCAACCGATCTGATCTAGATGGATGGCGTAATTTACGCAAGGCTTTAGCCTCAATCTGACGAATACGTTCACGGGTCACATCAAACTGCTTGCCAACTTCCTCAAGTGTATGATCAGTGTTCATCTCTATCCCAAAACGCATTCGAAGCACTTTGGCCTCACGTGGAGTCAAGGATTCCAGTACTTCCTTAGTTGCTTCACGCAAAGATGAATACATCGCCGCATCAGACGGAGCCATTGTTGCCAAATCCTCAATAAAATCGCCCAAATGAGAATCCTCATCATCTCCTATCGGGGTCTCCATGGAAATCGGCTCTTTGGAAATCTTCAGAATCTTGCGAATCTTGTCTTCGGGCATTTCCATTTTTTCAGCCAGCTCTGCAGGATCTGGCTCTAGACCTGTCTCCTGAAAAATCTGCCGGGAAATTCGGTTCATCTTGTTAATAGTTTCTATCATATGAACCGGTATACGAATGGTTCTAGCTTGATCGGCAATTGATCGAGTAATGGCCTGACGTATCCACCATGTCGCATAGGTTGAAAATTTGTAGCCACGACGATATTCAAATTTATCAACCGCTTTCATGAGGCCTATATTACCCTCTTGAATCAAGTCCAGAAACTGGAGGCCCCGGTTGGTATATTTTTTTGCGATAGAAATTACCAACCGCAAATTTGCTTCAATCATTTCACGTTTAGCACGTCGGGCCTTTGCTTCACCAGTTGACATCTGCCGATTGATTTCCTTGAGATCCTTGACTGGAATCCCAACCCGATTTTGCAGATCTACCAATTTTTGCTGTAATTCAACAACCAGAATTTCCATACGCAATAAATCTGTGCCATAGGCCTTACCTGATACCGATTCCTGGCTTACCCAAGAAAGATTCCCTTCATTACCTGGAAAATTCTTAATGAAATACTGCCGAGGCATCCCTCCTTTTTGTACACACAAATTCATGATTTCACGTTCGTAACTTCTTATTTCGTCAACCAACTGGCGCAAATTATCACATAAGGCTTCTACCTGTTTGACAGAGAAACGGATCGCCATCAATTCACTCGAAATCAATTCCTGGGCTTCCTTATAGGGCTCGGATCCATATCCTTTCTGCTGCAAAATGGTGCACATCCTTGCATAGGCATCGCGAATGATGGCAAAACGTTCCATGGCATCACTTTTAAGCTGGGCAAGATTGGCCGCGGCGATCGCTGAGCTTTCTCCCTCTTCATCTGTTTCAGTATCATCGGAATCAATCTCGTCGCTCTCCAATGTTTCTTCATCGAGTTCTTCATCCGCAGTTGCATTTTCATCACTCAAAGATGCGACACCATCAACCAGCTCATCAATTCGAAGTGTGTCGTTTTCAACCTGTTCTACAAGCTTCAGGATTTCTGCAATAGTTGTAGGGCATGCTGAAATAGCCTGCACCATATGCTTCAGACCATCCTCAATCCGCTTGGCAATCTCGATCTCACCTTCTCGAGTCAGCAAATCAACTGTTCCCATTTCACGCATGTACATCCGGACCGGATCAGTCGTTCTGCCAAATTCAGAATCTGCAGTGGCCAAAGCAGCTTCTGCCTCTTCAACAGCATCATCATCTGTTACCGATGGAGGGGCATCCGACATCAGCAAAGACTCTGCGTCAGGTGCCTCGTCATAAACAGCAATACCCATATCTCCGATCATGCTGATGACTGATTCAATCTGTTCAGCATCCAGCATTTCATCTGGCAAATGATCATTAATCTCCGCATAGGTGAGATAGCCACGATCCTTTCCCAGAACAATCAGCGACTTCAAGCGCATCCGTCGTTCATCAGCATCATTGAGGCGTACTTCGGATTTTTCGTTATCACTCACCATAAATTCAATCCCGATTAATGATTTTAAAAATGACTCTGTAAATGAGTCTGTCAATGGGCAAGCAATCCCCTCAATTCTTCTTTTCCTGCAGGGGTCAATTCATTTTTCAGCAATTCATCAACTCGCCGTTTCCGTTGGCGCTCACGCCATTTACCTACTGCATCCATGAACTCTTGTTGGACATCAATTTTTCCATTTAATTCACTGATTTCCGATAAAAAAATAGAAGTTATCTCACTAAACTCACTATGTAGCAATTCCTGCTGAAGCTCAATACTACTAATGTCCTGACTTGATACCACCATTTCAATCATGTGCTGCAAAAGATCGGCCCCTTTACCAGTGAAGGCCTCATTACGCAAATTAAGAGCTAACGAAGGCTGCATGAACACAAGCTTGATCAAATGCCGCAATAAGGAAGGCGCAACGCGGGCCAACCTCGAACCACCTCGTTTTACCACCCCAGAAAAAACAGGCTTTTGATCCACCTTTCCTGAAAACTCATCCAGTTCTTCCAGGCTCAGCCCTACCCGCTGCGCAAGGCTTTTTCGCAAAACCAGACGATAAGCCGGAGCTGGCATCTGATGAATCAGTGGGTAAGCCTCCTTAATCAATCTTGCCTGCCCCTCCTCAGTCTGAAGATCAGATCCCGATGCCAGGTGCTCTAACAGGAATTTCGCCAAAGACTGCGCATCCTCGACCAGCCGCTCAAAAGCCTGCTTGCCATGACCACGAACATAACTATCCGGATCATCCCCTTCTGGAAGGAACAAAAACTTAACTTTTTTCCCATCCTGAATCACCTTCAAACAGCTATTGAGTGCTTTCCAGGCTGCACGTCGCCCAGCGCTATCTCCGTCAAAACTGAAAACAATTTCATCAGCCAAACGCATCAATGATTTAGCATGAGCTTCCGTTGTTGCCGTGCCCAGCGTGGCCACAGCATAATCAACCCCATACTGATGCAGCATAACCACATCCATATAGCCTTCAACAACCAGTACACGGCCTTTTATTCGAATTGCTTTTTGTGCTTGAGCCAAACCATAGAGCTCCTTGCCCTTTTCAAACAAGCGTGTCTCGGGTGAATTCATGTACTTCGGCTCCCCTGTATCAAGAACCCGACCGCCAAATCCGACAATCCGCCCACGAAAACCTACAATCGGGAACATGATGCGATCCCGAAAACGGTCATACCGTCGACCTGTTTCGCTCACAATTACCAAACCACTATCTACCACTTCATCAGCTTCATAGTTCTTTAAGGCTGTCTCTAGCGACCGCCATCCAGCTGGTGCATACCCTAAACCGAACCGTGCGGCAGTCAATCCCGTCAAACCACGGGTTTTTAAATAATCAATAGCTCGCTTCGATCCTTTCAAGGAAAGACGATAGAATCGTGACGCTTCCTCCAAAACAGGTGTCAACTGATCCGGCTGACGTTGAACAGGTTGACTCTCATCTTTTGGAACCACCATTCCAGCCATATGAGCCAGCTCATTTATAGCCTGCACAAATGATAGGCCTCGCCATGCCATCACAAAATCAATACCATTTCCATGTGCACCACAACCAAAACAATGGTAAAACTGCTTAACCGGACTTACGGTAAAGGATGGAGTTTTTTCCTGGTGGAAGGGACAGCAGGCCTGATAATTAGCCCCTGCCTTTTTCAAGGTGACTGCGCGACCTACAACATCGACCACATCCAGCCGATTCAGCAAATCATCGATAAATGATTGCGGGATCATGGGTGAACCCTCAAACACGTGTAAGGTCATTTTACCGGCGATCCTGCTGCCGCACAATGCATCAACCGGTAAGCGCGCTTTTTATCAATCCAGAAATAACAGCCATGTCCACGCTCCCACCCAGTTCAGATTTCAACACAGACATCACACGCCCCATATCTTTCATCCCACTAGCGCCAGTAGCGATAATAGCTGCTCTTACACGGGCCTTTAGCTCCTCTTCACCTGGAGCAGCAGGCAGATACCCTTCTAGAATGTTAACTTCAGCTGCTTCCGCATCAACCAGATCCTGCCGCCCAGCAGCTCCGTACTGGGCAATCGAATCTCGCCTTTGCTTAATCATCTTGCGGATCACATCGATCACGCCCTGATCATTCAAGGACTCTTCCTTATCAGATGACCTTTTATCAATCTCCTGCTGACGTACTGCAGAAAGCAAAAGACGGACCGTACCCAATCGCACAGTATCGCGATCGCGCATCGCTTGCTTCATATCATCTGAAATTTGCTGTCTCAGGGTCATGTCACCCAAACCCTGTTAGTAGAGCTTCGGAGGTAACGTCTGGCTACGTAATCTTTTATAATGACGCTTGACTGCTGCAGCCTGCTTACGCTTACGTTCAGCGGTTGGCTTTTCATAAAATTCACGGGCACGAAGCTCGTTAAGCAAACCTGAACGCTCAATAGTGCGACGGAAGCGGCGCAAGGCAACGTCAAACGGTTCCCCTTCTTTTACACGAACACTGGGCATGAAATCTCCGCAAAAATGCAAGTAAATATGAAATTATATCTGGGCTTGCTTCGCTTTTCAATCGGAACTACATTTTTCTTAAGTAGCACCCCCCTGCCCCTTGAAGTATAATTTCCATTTTATGAGTGGTGTTAGCATGCTGGTCTTAGGAATTGAAACCTCGTGTGATGAAACAGGAATTGCTCTCTTCGATACTTCATCGGGTTTATTGGCACATGAACTTCATTCGCAGATAGCCATGCATGCAGAATATGGCGGTGTGGTTCCTGAACTGGCCTCTCGCGATCATATTCGCCGTATCATTCCTTTAATAAGAACAGCACTTCATCAAGCAGACAAAACCTTCAATGATCTGAATGCGATTGCCTATACAGAAGGCCCAGGCCTAGCTGGCGCATTACTGGTTGGCGCTTCAGTTGCAGAAGGTCTGGCCGCTTCCCTCAATATCCCACGAATTGGCATTCATCACCTGGAAGGGCATCTGCTTGCCCCGCTTCTTGAACCTACACCGCCTAAATTCCCGTTCATTGCTCTTCTCGTTTCAGGTGGGCACACCCAATTAATGCGGGTCAATGAAATTGGTAACTACCGGAAACTTGGAGAAACCCTGGACGATGCAGCAGGCGAGGCCTTTGACAAAACCGCTAAAATTCTAAATCTAGGCTACCCGGGAGGACCGGCCCTCTCAAAACTAGCCGAGACGGGCGACCCAAACCGATTTAAGCTGCCGCGCCCACTTATCAGAAGTAAAGATTTAAACTTTAGCTTTAGTGGATTAAAAACTGCTGTTTTAACCCTTTCCAACACAGTTCGACTTGATGAAACCCTTATTCGCGATATTGCTGCCTCATTTCAAGCAGCAATTGTAGATGTGCTCACCTTTAAAGCACTATTAGCCCTAAAGCAGGAAAACCTGACTCGCCTGGTTGTCGCCGGAGGCGTAGGGGCCAACAAACAGTTAAGACAACAAATGAACACCCTGGTCAACCAATATGGCGGAACAGTGCACTACCCAAAAATTGAGTTCTGTACCGACAATGGTGCCATGATTGCTTTTGCCGGGGCCATGCGCTTGGCCGAAGCCAGCCAGAAACCTGGCTTCTGTATTCGAGCACGCTGGCCGCTTGAGGAACTTCACTAATCTTCTGAAAAACTAGATTTCATGCCCACGCTCAATCGTCACACCTACTTCTGCAACATAAGGCAGGATATTCGGCTTGCTTACCCTGACCCTTACCCAAGGTGTTTCGTATTCCTTCAGCAACAGCTCGGCAATAAATTCTGCCAACCTTTCAACCAAGGCAAAACGTTGACGGGGCAGTTCCTGAAAAAGACGGGCCACCACATCGGCATAATCGACTGTATCTTCCACATTGTCGCGACGAAGTTGACCCTGATTGCTTTTAAGTGCAATCTCAAGATCAATGCCAATTTCCCTGGGAGCCTGACGCTCCCAGTCAAACACACCAATAACCACTGCAATACGCAGATCCTTAATAAATACAATATCCATTTTTCCGGCCTTCATTAAATGGTAAGCTCAGCACGATGAACATAACGACTTTTCTTCTAATCTGTACAGGATATCTCATCGGCTCCCTGTCTTTTGCGATCATCATTAGCAAAGCATGTCATCTTCCTGATCCTCGCACCTTTGGCTCAGGCAATCCTGGAACTACCAATGTACTACGAACCGGAAACAGAAAAGCTGCCTTATTCACCCTGCTTGGCGATGCTATCAAAGGGTGGGTTCCGGTTTTTATTGCGTTCCAGTTTTTCTGGCACTCAGCTCTAACAGCCTCCGATATTGCATATGTAGCCATAGCCACTTTTTTAGGCCACCTTTATCCAATTTATTTTCGGTTCAAGGGCGGAAAAGGTGTTGCTACGGCTTTAGGAATCCTTTTGGCATTTTCGTTAAAACTTGGGTTATGTGTTGCGATTATTTGGATCGTTTTTCTTAAAGCCTTCCGTATCTCTTCCCTATCGGCGCTGATTGCAGCCTTGTCTTCACCAATACTGGCTTTCTTTTTTCTGTCCGAACCATCATGGAAATGGGCTGTCGCCCTCATTGCTACCATGCTCATTATCCGACATAAATTGAATATTCAAAAACTTATTTCGGGAAAAGAAAACAGGATTGGCAGCTAAATCTTGACTCCTTCATGATCCAGCAGCCATTTTTTGACCGTCATGTACACTCCGGCACGAGTATGATTAAATCCACCCAGACCTGTTTTGGAAACAATCCGATGGCATGGTATGAGAATGGAAATAGGATTGGAGCCACAGGCTCCACCAACAGCTCGCGGACCACTTGTCAGCTCTGTCGCGACATCACCATAAGTTCGAACACACCCAGCAGGGATTTGTCTCATTAATTCCCATACACGTCTTTGAAAGAAAGTACCAGATGCAGACATGGGAACACTAAACACATGGGAAGAATTAGAAAAATAAGCATCCAATTCAAAAAAAACTGCAGAGGCTATGCGACTTGCAGGGGGACTATAATCCCCCTCTTGCAAGAACTCAACCCGGTAAAGCACATCATGTCTAGCAACAATACCGAGCGCACCGAATGGTGCGCTGTAAATTCCATCAAACCCTTCAGGACAGGATAAAAGAGCCATCCGCTAATTCCACTTAAGCTGTAACCTTACGCTCCAGTTTTTCACGGATTCGTGCAGATTTACCTGAGCGATCCCTCAAATAATAGAGTTTGGCGCGGCGCACATCCCCACGCCTTTTAACCTCAATACTTGCAATCAAGGGCGAATAAGACTGAAATGTCCTCTCCACTCCTTCACCAGCTGAAATCTTGCGCACAATAAAAGAAGAATTTAAGCCACGATTACGCTTAGCTATCACGACACCTTCATAAGCCTGCAAACGCTCGCGGGTTCCTTCCTTAACCTTAACACTCACAACGACAGTGTCACCGGGAGAAAAATTAGGCAACGTCTTGTTTAGACGTGCAATTTCTTCTTGCTCCAATGTGGCAATCAAGTCCATCATCCTACTCCTTCTTATCCATATCCTGTTTAAATTCATTCAACAACTGCTGTTCCTTAAAACCCAACTCCCGAACCGCAATCAAATCCGGTCGCCTCAGCCAGGTTCTACCTAAAGCCTGCTTTAGTCTCCAACGCGAAATCCGATCATGGTGGCCTGATAATAATACTTCAGGAACACTCCGCTCATTATAGACATCCGGACGCGTGTAATGCGGATAATCCAGCAACCCATCCGCAAACGAATCCTGTGCCGCTGAGTCAGCATCACCCAGGACTCCAGGTAACAAGCGAATCAAACCATCCAGCAACAACATGGCAGGTAACTCGCCACCTGAAAGCACATAATCCCCTACCGAATACTCTCTATCCACTTCTTTTTCAATAAGGCGCTCATCAACTCCCTCATAGCGGCCACAGAGCAGAATCAAACCATCCAATTTCAGCAGATCAGCCAAATCTGCCTGTTTAAGCAATCGGCCTTGCGGTGTCAAATAAACAACAGGGGCATCATTTACACCCAAGCTGGACTGCCGGTTCCTGGCCGCTGCAATTGCCTTTTCAAGGGGTTGCGCCATCATAACCATCCCAGGGCCTCCACCATAAGGACGATCATCAATGGTTTTATAGGCATCCTCTGCAAACTGTCTCGGATTCCATGCTTTAAAGTCATATACCTCTTGCTCAAAAGCCCGCCGGGTGACGCCATATCTCGTCAAGGCTTCGAACATGTCCGGAAACAGCGTTACCACATCGTAATGTTTCAGTCCCCTCTCCTTGAGAGCCCAACCAAACTAAAAGTCTTCGTCCCAATCGACCATTATCTGCCGCTTATCCATCTTAACTTCCAGCACTACGCTCGCGATAAAAGGAATCAATCTTTCACGCCCGTTTCGCAAAACCAAAACATCATTGGCACCAGTCGCCAGCAAATGGTCTACTTGACCTAGAACGATACCTTGACAATTCATCACTTCCAGACCAACCAGATCCTGCCAGTAATATTCATTTTCAGCCGTTTTGGGCAATCTTTCCCGGGGAATAAGAATATCTCGGCCCAGCAGGGCTAAAGCTGCATCCCGATCTTCAACTCCCTCAAGCTTGGCTACAATCCATCTTCCATGCAACCGGCTATCCTGAACCGGATATTCCTCAACACCATCAAGGCTGGATAAAGACCACACCGGATAATCCATCAGATTTTCCGGGGGATCCATATAACTTTGAACCCGAACCCAGCCACGCACACCAAATGGTGCACGCACAGAACCCATAACCAGCATAGGTCTTAAGATTTTACCGTGGATTTTACCAAACGCTCCACTGTATCTGACAATCGCGCGCCCACTGAACGCCAATATTCAATCCGTTCATTGTCCAGACGCAGGGCTTCCTGCTTACCGGCAGCAACCGGATTATAAAAACCTACTCTCTCGATAAAACGCCCATCGCGCCGATTGCGTGAATCAGCTACCACAACATTGTAAAACGGGCGCTTTTTTGCACCCCCACGGCTAAGTCGAATGATTACCATAATCTGCCCATATTCCAAAGACCGAAAAAAGGTGTTGAGTTTACGATAAAAATTGCTATTTTGGCAAGGAACTTATCTTTAAGATCCTACCAGACGCAGAAACAGGGCTTGCCATACAATCAGTCAACGACGGCGCATGGGCATGAGTGACTGCATCTGCCGCATCATTTTACCCATTCCTCCACGTGAAAACATTTTCATCATTTTTTGCATTTGATCAAATTGAGCCAGAAGACGATTAACATCCTGTACCTGAACCCCTGCACCTGCAGCGATTCGTCGTTTTCTGGAAGCCTTGATAATTTCAGGCTTGCTTCTTTCCAGCGCGGTCATGGAATTAATAATACCCTCAATACGAATAAAGGTACGATCATTATCGCCTGCATTAACCGAAAGCTTTGCATATTCCTGCGGCAACTTGTCCAAAAGAGAACCAACTCCACCCATTTTTCTCATTTGAACCATCTGCGCTTTGAAGTCTTCAAGATCGAAACCTTTCCCAGCTTTCATTTTACGGCTGAGTTTCTCGGCTTCTTCCATATCCACGCCACGACGGGCTTCTTCAATCAGCCCAAGTACATCCCCCATTCCCAGAATCCTGGAAGCCATTCTTTCAGGATAAAAAGGTTCCAGCCCTGTCAGCTTCTCGCCCACCCCCACAAACTTAATGGGTACGCCTGTAATGGCCTTGACGGATAAGGCTGCACCACCTCTTGCATCACCATCCAGCTTAGTCACAATCACCCCTGTGAGCGGAAGGGCCTGCGAAAAAGCTTTTGCCGTATTGACCGCATCCTGACCTTGCATTGAATCCACAACAAAAAATGTCTCAACGGGATCAGTAACCTCATGAAGCCTGTGGATCTCGTCCATCATCATTTCATCTATCGCCAAACGTCCGGCTGTATCAAGAATCAAGACATCCTGATAGTGACGCTTGGCGTAATCAATTGCAGCCCGGGCAATCTCAACCGGGGTCTCAGTTGACCCACCCCTGAAGAAGTCAACCTGGACCTGTTCTGCCAGGGTTTGTAACTGATCGATTGCAGCCGGACGATACACATCACAACTGACCAGAAGAACTTTCTTGTTCATCTGCTCACGAATCAGCCGCGCAAGTTTGCCCGCTGTAGTCGTCTTACCGGCACCTTGCAAGCCAGCAAGCAAAATGACGGCGGGCGGGCGGGCAGCAAGATTAAGCACGGCCTGTTGCAGCCCCATTAATTTAGTCAGTTCCTCATGAACCACTCCAATCACAGCTTGACCTGGACTCAGGTTACGCAATACCTCCTGACCAAGCGCCCGCGTTTTAACCGTAGAGATAAAATCCCGTACAACCGGTAAAGCAACATCAGCCTCAAGCAGGGCCATACGAACATCCCTTAAAGCATCCTGTATGTTATCTTCCGTAAGCCTGGCTTGCCCACGAAGGCTTTTAACTACTGCCGATAAACGCTGCGATAAATTGTCAAACATATTGTCCCCAAAATTAGAAAGCCTTTTCTATCCTTGTTATTATACGCTTTCAAGCCAAACAAGGATCCAGCCAACCTTCAATATGCTAGAATTACACAATTAAAAACATAAAATCTGGAGATCCGGTTGACCACCCTGCTTCTCTACCTCCTGACTGCTACACTGTATACCATCTATGCCATTCTTTTCTGGCAAGGCAACCTCACCATTTCCCCTCCCTGCAAACGAACAAGGCTCCTCCATCTAGCTGTCATCCTGCCCCTGCTCGTTCATGGATTATTGCTCTATAAAACCATAAAAACAGCAACAGGCTATAATCTAGGTTTTGGAGAAACACTGTCTGTGATTGTCTGGCTAACTGTATTCATCTACTGGATAGCCAATTTCACTCATGAACTTGATGGTATTCAGGCAATTGTCTTCCCGGTAGCCACCCTGTGCATCTTGATTCCACTGGTTTGGCCTTCCTACCACATCATCCCTCTTACCGGCTATCTTTTTTTCAAGCTACACCTTCTCATCGCTTTCCTGGCCTACAGCCTTTTTAGCATTGCTGCCTGGCATGCCCTCATCATCGCCCTTGCAGAACGCGGGCTCCATGGCCGTCATCTTCCCAAGGTCTTTTCCCATTTTCCGCCCCTTCTCAGCATGGAAAAACTGCTCTTCCGGATTATTACAACCGGATTTACACTATTAACACTAGCAGTTATCAGTGGTATGCTTTTTTCAGAAAAACTGTTTGGCAAGCCACTCGAAATAAATAAAAACACTGTTTTTGCATCTCTTTCTTGGATGATTTTTGCTATTCTTCTAGCTGGCAGGCACCTTTATGGCTGGCGAGGGCGGACAGCAACACGATTTACACTGATAGGCTCATTCCTGCTAATTTTAGCCTATCTAGGATCACGCTTTGTACTAGATATCCTGCTTCACCATGCATCATCTTGAACAAAAAGCAAAAAGAAGTTTAATATGCAAGCTTCACATCGCTTGAGAGCCTATTTAGTTGAGCCACATACATTTAAGCCTTTTTTTTGCTGCCCTCGTTTTCCTTCTCATCCTGTCCGGTTTTTTCGCAGCATCTGAAACCAGCCTGATGGCATTAAACCGATATCGCCTAAAACATCTAGTCAAAACTGGAAGCAAAGGAGCCAGGCGGGCAGGTTACCTCTTATCCCGAACTGACAAGCTACTAGGCGTACTTTCATTGGGAAACAACTTGCTCAACGCCTCAGCTGCAACCCTGGCAACCATAATTAGTGTCGATCTACTCGGAAGCAACAAATGGGCCCTGACAGCGGGCACCTTAATCGTCACCTTTTCAATACTGGTCTTTTCTGAAATCACACCCAAGGTTCTGGGAGCCACCTATACTGAGCCTATTGCATTTTTTGCCAGTGCCATCCTAATCCCACTACTGCGCCTATGTTACCCGATTGTTTGGTTCATCAACCTCTTTGTATCAGGGCTCTTACGTCTCCTGGGACTCACCTCCAAGCTTAATGTCAATCAAGTTCGCCTGGGTATGGCTGAACTGCGTACCCTTGTCATGGAATCGGGGCCTTTTATTCCAAAACAGCACCAGCGGATTCTTGTCAATCTTCTTGAACTTGAAAAAACCACGGTCGATGTCATTATGACTCCAAGAGGTCAAATCGAGTCAGTTGATCTTGACGGAGATTTTGATATGCTTACCGAGCAACTTACAACCAGCACTCACACCCGCATCGTTGTTCATTCTGGAGGCCTAGACAATCTAATTGGTATCGTTCGAATGCGAAACGTCCTGCATTTAATGCGGGTGGGAAACTTTAACCGGGATTCATTGAAGCAGATTATCCAGCCACCCTATTTCATCCCAGAAGGAACCGCCCTGTTATCCCAGCTTCAAATGTTTCAGGAAAACCAAGAGCAGCTAGGTCTGGTTGTCGATGAATATGGGGATTTACTCGGTCTTTTGACGCTTGAAGATATTCTTGAAGAAATCGTTGGAGAATTTTCTACTGGTGATCTCACCGCCATCGGAGCCAAAAAACTTCAGGATGGCAGCTATCTTGTTGGCGGCTCAACCCTAATCAAAGATCTCAATCGAAAATTAGGCATGCAGCTACCCACTAAAGGGCCTCGTACACTGAACGGGGTTATCCTTGAGTATTTTCAAGATATCCCCGAGACTGGAGTAACCTTCAAAATCAATGATCATACTATTGAAATTGTTCACGTTCATGATCATCAAGTCCGTACCGCAAAAATCACCCCTGCACCCCACATGGAAACCGAAACACTCCCACTCCAGCCCAGTGAAACTTAATAACGCATATAGCATCAACCCGTCTTCGTCTCATTCTTTACAAATACCCTCGCATCATGCCAAGATGGTTCACCTCTAATTTGCAAATCAACATGAACCAATGCCCATTTCATCCGGGTCCATAAGTGGCCTAGCACGAACGCTTGTCCATCGAGGCCGGCTACCCATGGCCGATGCGGAAACCATTCTTGCTCAGGCAGAGCATAACGGTGTCAACTTTGTCAATCAGCTCGTAGCGAGCAAAAAAATGACGGCGGGTGAAGTGGCCGACTTTGCTTCGCAGACTTTTGGCTATCCCCTGATTGATATTAATGCCCTGGATCCATCAACCCTGCCATATGAGCTTATCGAACTTAGGCTTATTGTTGAACAGGGCATTCTCCCCCTGTCTCGAAGGGGGGGGCATCTGTTTGTAGCTCTTTCCGACCCCACCAATCAGGAAGTGCTCGACAAAATTCGTATCATGACCAGTCTTATCATCGACCCGATAGTCGTCGAAGATGACAAACTTCAAAAGTTCATCAACCGTATTGCAGACGAAAGGGATATTTCCCTTAAAAACCTTGGCGGCCAGGATCTGGAGTTAGCTTTTGCTGAAGAGACCGAAACCCCTGCCATTGAAATGGGCTCTGAGGTAGATGATGCGCCTGTCGTTAAATACCTTCAAAAAATCCTCCTGGATGCTATTAATGCTGACGTGTCTGATATTCATATTGAACCTTATGAGAAAAACCTGCGTATTCGTTACCGGATGGATGGGGTACTGTACGAGGTATCACAACCTCCCTTAGCCATCAAAGACAAGATAGCAGCCCGAATCAAAGTCATTTCCAGACTGGATATTTCAGAAAAACGCGTCCCCCAGGATGGCCGCATGAAGCTGGTACTATCCAAGAGCCGTGCAATTGATTTTCGCGTATCGACACTACCAACACTTTTTGGAGAAAAAATTGTTCTGCGGATTCTCGATCCGGCCTCTGCAACCATAGGAATTGATGCCCTGGGTTATGAACCAGAACATAAACAGCTTCTACTTGATGCAATCGGAAGACCAGATGGAATGATTCTGGTAACGGGGCCCACCGGATCTGGAAAAACTGTCTCCTTATATACCTGCCTCAATATTCTGAATGGGGAAGACATCAACATTTCTACTGCAGAAGATCCTGCAGAAATCAATCTTCCAGGTATTAATCAGGTCAATGTCAACGAAAAAGCCGGATTAACCTTTGCTACAGCCCTAAGAGCTTTTTTACGACAGGATCCAGATGTCATCATGGTTGGCGAAATCCGGGATCTTGAAACAGCAGATATTGCTGTCAAGGCAGCTCAAACCGGGCATCTGGTTCTATCGACCTTGCACACCAATGATGCTCCCAGCACGCTAACCCGACTTATTAACATGGGTGTTGCCCCTTTTAATATTGCCTCAAGTATTCATCTCATTACAGCACAAAGACTGGCACGAAGATTATGCCAATGCAAACGACCCGTTGATATTCCGGCCAACGTGCTAATCTCTGCGGGATTTATTGAAGAAGAACTTGGCTCTTGGCAACCCTATGGGCCTGGAGGATGTGATGTCTGCAAGCAGACTGGTTACAAAGGGCGCATCGGCATCTACCAGGTTCTCCCCGTTTCAGAAGAAATGAGCCGGATCATTATGCGTAGCGGTAATGCACACGATATTGCCGATCAAGCTCGACGTGAAAAAATTTTAACCCTTCGGCAAAGTGGTCTAAGAAAAATTAAACTCGGTATCACCTCTCTTGAAGAAGTCCTGACCCACACGAATGCTTAACAGGGCTCAAAATCCATTAAACCTTAATGTAAAGCACCTGTAAAAGGTTACACTAATGGCGATCCAGTCTGTTCTTTTTTATTTGCTCTCATCTATAATGATCCAAACCGGATACTTTCCCCCCTGCTAGCCAATAATGCTCAACCCCTTTACACTCACCTGTTAAAACAGCCAGAATAGAAAACAGAACAAGGCTTCAATACAAACTCAATAAAAAGCCAACCTGGACAGATAAAATATGCCGATAACAGTAAAAAAAAGCAAAGAACTCAACTTCCTGTGGGAAGGGCGGGACAAAAAAGGCAAAATCATCAAAGGCGAGATCCAGGCACTATCCGAGGCTGTCGCAGCTGCTAAACTCCGCCGGCAAGGTATTAGTGTCGGCAAGATCAGAAAACGAAGCTTTTTAGCAAAACGTCCCCAAAAAATCAAGGAAAAGGATATCACCCTTTTTACTCGACAACTCTCCACAATGATGCGTGCGGGGGTCCCTTTACTTCAGTCCTTTGATATCGTTGGTAAGGGGCATTCAAATGCTTCTGTTCAGAAACTACTTGCTGATGTGCGTAACCATATTGAGTCCGGGAGCAGCATGAGCCAAGCCTTCAACCATTATCCCCAATATTTTGACCCGCTTTTCTGCAATTTAGTCCGAGCCGGCGAGCAGGCAGGTATCCTAGATACGATTCTGGACCGCTTAGCTACTTACAAAGAGAAGATTCTTGCCATCAAGGGTAAAATTAAATCTGCACTCTTTTATCCTGCATCAATTATTGTAGTTGCTTTTGTCATCACAACCATCATCATGATTTTCGTCATTCCTGCTTTCAAGTCACTCTTCACCAGTTTTGGTGCGGATCTACCCGCACCAACACTTCTAGTCATGAAAATTTCTGATATCTTTGTCCATGACTGGTGGCTTATTTTCGGGGGGCTCATTTTAACCATATGGGGGTTTTTCCGTTTATGGAAACGCTCTCTTAAAGTCCAGTATTTCATGGATCGGCTTTTTCTCCATTTACCTGTTTTTGGTCCAGTCATTCAAAAAGCAACCATTGCCCGCTGGACTAGAACCCTGTCCACCATGTTTGCTGCCGGGGTCCCTTTGGTTGAAGCGTTGGATTCCGTAGCAGGAGCTTCTGGAAACCTTATTTATCAGGATGCTACAAAACAAATCCAGTCTGAGGTCTCAACTGGTACAAGCCTAACCGTTTCCATGCAAAACTCGAATATGTTCCCAAACATGGTGTTACAGATGGTGGCTATCGGAGAAGAATCAGGAGCACTGGACGACATGCTTTCAAAAATTGCCGATTTTTATGAAAACGAGGTAGACGATGCAGTGAGTGCCCTATCAAGCCTGATGGAGCCCATCATCATGGTTGTTCTAGGTGTCATTATCGGTGGATTGGTCATTGCCATGTACCTACCAATCTTCAAGATGGGATCTGTAATACATTAAGTATCATTGCAACAACCAAACAGATGCATGCCGAAGTGCAAAAGCCAATTTTTTATAGAAAGAAACCGGATAACTGCGTAGAGTTCCCCAAACTTATTGCTATCTTAACCTATCCAATATCAGTCACACTCGCAAAGACATACTGCATGGAAGCCACACAATAAAATAAGGCGTTTGCAGCAATTAGACATATAGACATAAATAACCATTGATAATAGATCCACAGGTGGGCAATTATTTACTCGAAACAAGATACCAAGAGGATGGAGCATTAGGCAAATAATAAACCTAACCTAGACTCAGCCCTTGTGAGAAATTACACGGTTCAGCGGGTTCTTTTACCCATCAAGGCACGCTAAATTTCATCACGTACAAAGGAGAAAGAAGACATCACCCAATCGGGTTTCTTCCCTAATAAAAAAAGCCGCAGCAATACACCCTGTTGCTTTATATGGGAAAAATTATGGCTTCTTAAAGTTTAGCCTTATTTACTGTCCAGACAAGCAACACATCACCTTTCGTCAGATGGTGCAGAAAGTCTGTCAGCATAAAACTTAACTTCACCCTATTATGATCTACTAAACCTCAATCGTTTGTCAAAAACGTTCAACATGAAACTAAAATAATCTCAAGATACCTAAAACTGTTCTTCTCTCCAATGACAAGCCTTATCATTTAAAAAAACATGCCAGTGAAAAATTACAAAGAAGCTGCATCCGACATGGTGAAAGATCGGTTCATCTAACTCACCCAATCCACCTGAAATCATGAGCACCGCTTAAAACTCAAGGGAATACCATCATGACAAGCATTACCTAAGCCTAGCCCTTCAGGAAGCTTGATGTAGCATTTAAAATGAATACATCCTACGTACATCAAGGCAATTCATTTGAACAAGAGCTCAAAAATTTGCCCTTGCTACTAAAACTTCAAAAAAATGCCTTTTCCGTTAATTGTCTAGGTTAATTACATTTGTTTCATTCAGGTTTAAAGCTTGTACCCACTTTCATTTTGCAACCCTATTCCTGTTGCTCCAATGAAAAGGAATCGCTAGACTAGCTTCTGTCATTTTCCTAATTGGAGCCCCCTTGCCTTATATTCATTTCCTGCAACAGGAACCCACTCTTTTTTCTATCATAATCACAATTTCTGGTCTATTGATCGGAAGTTTTTTAAACGTCCTGATACATAGGCTGCCCACCATGCTAGAAAGACAGTGGCAACAAGACTGTCAATCCCTGCTGGATACACCTTTACCCCAAAAACTTCCGACATATAATCTCCTGACACCAGGTTCACACTGCCCACATTGCTCACGACCCATCCGTATCCTTGAAAATTTACCCATCATCAGTTTCCTGGTTTTAGGGGGCAAATGTGCCGGATGCAAGAAACCCATCTCAAAACGGTATCCCCTGATTGAGCTAAGCGCTGCGCTGCTCAGTTTCTTTATTGCCTGGCATTTCGGAATCGGACTTAAAACCATATCCGGCCTTTATCTGGCTTATTCACTGATTGCACTAACTGCCATTGATCTTGACAGGCAATTACTGCCAGACTTCCTGACCTTACCCCTTCTTTGGGCAGGCCTGATTTTCAACCTGGGCGGCACATTTTCTTCTATTCAGAATGCCGTAATCGGAGCTATTGCTGGCTATCTATCCTTATGGCTCGTTTTTTGGGCCTTCAAGCTGTTAACGGGTAAAGAAGGTATGGGTTATGGCGACTTCAAGCTCTTCTCAGCCCTGGGTGCCTGGTTTGGCTGGATCAGTTTGCCTGCCATCCTTCTAATGGCGTCCCTAACAGGAGCATGTGTAGGCCTATATCTCATCCTGTTCAAAAAGCACAGCCGAAACAACCCTATTCCATTCGGCCCTTATCTTGCAGGTGGCGGGATTATCTTCCTGTTCTTTGGGCCTGAACTGACTCATCTTTACTTTCCATGAAAAAACCCTATGTCATTGGAGTAACAGGTGGGATTGGTTGCGGAAAAAGCACTGTTTCAGATGCCTTTGCAACCCTTGGCGTACCGGTCATCGACACAGACAAAATCAGCCGTAACCTGACTAGTAAGGGTGGGGAAGCTATTGAGACAATTAGAAAAACATTCGGTGAAAACTATCTCCTGCTTGATGGTAGTCTTGATCGTCAATTAATGCGTAAAACCGTATTCAAGAACAAGCAGGCCTTGAATCAGCTGGAAGCTATTTTACACCCTCTCATCCGCAAGACTGTACACCATGAGCTCAGCCAAAGCACCGCGCCTTATATTCTGTTAGTTGTTCCTTTGCTGGTTGAAAAATCAGGCTATACCGAATGGCTCAACCGAATACTAGTCATTGACTGTGATGAATCCATCCAGATCCAGCGCGTCATGGACAGAAGCGGATTAAATAAGACAGAAGTAAAGCATATCCTTCATAATCAGGTAAGTAGAGAAACGAGGTTGCAATTTGCTGATGATGTGCTTGATAACTCGACTGACCTTTCAACCCTCCTTGAGAAGGTCCTATCCCTCCATCAATATTATTTGTCCTTGGCGGCAGCATCAACGAATCAGTAAAAACGCTCCCCGTTAATCCAAAGCGAAAATAATCAAGAATGAGATCCGCTGATTTCAATATAGTGGCGTAATATTTCAATACGGGTGATACTCAACCTTAAAACGCAAGAATTTTGGTATAAGCTAGTAAAACCAGTAAATATCAGTCAAAATAAACTATTATTCTGGAGCAAGCCATCTTGTGATTAGTTATGATTATCCCCTGAATGAACGCATCAGGACCTTGCTAAGACTAGAGCATCTTTTCGACAAGGCTGACTTTTACGTGTCCCGTGATGACAAACTGGATCATCATGCAGCGATCATGGCTCTTTTCGAGATGATGGACGTAACCACAAGAGCAGATCTCAAATCTGAATTGCTGCAGGAAGTAGAGCGACACAAATCCTTTCTGGAACCATTACAAAGCAACCCTTCTATCGATCTGGATGCACTAGATAATGTCCTGGGCCAGCTTAAAGAAATCAATCACACTCTTTATACTCTTCCAGGCAAGACAGGACAGCATTTACGGGATAATGACTGGCTAATGAGTATCCGGCAAAGAGCAGTTATCCCCGGTGGACTATGCGAATTCGATGCACCTTCCTATCATTACTGGCTCCACCAAGATGCCAGTATTAGAAGACGTGATCTGGATGCATGGCTTAATCCAATGAGGTGCATACAAAAAAGTCTTTCTCTTATTTTAAAACTATTACGCGAAGCAGGGCAGCCAGTCCATCAAATTGCGCGACAAGGTAATTACCAGCAGGTTCTATCTGGTCGCAGTGCCCAGCTATTGCGGATAAAAATGCCTGATGAAAGCACATTTGTTCCGGAAATATCAGCTAATCGATACGCTATCAACATCCGATTCACATTACTGGACGGTCAGCAAAAACCTAAAACAGCTGACGAGGACGTCGAATTCAACCTGATGCTTTGTAGTTTGTAGCCCCGCATGGCAATCGCGCCCAAAAACTGAACTAACACTTAAGCTATTCTAGCTCACCTGAATCATTTTTATTCCGGCAAACATGACTCAATGGCCAAACTGCACGCTGCATGGCAATGCCATGCGCACCTGATTTCATCGCTTCATTTAACTGTACCTGCTGAAGGCCCCCCATAGCAAATACCGGTATGGGACAATCTCGAATCAGCCGGGAAAAAGCAGGCCAGCCAAGCGGGGCCTTGTCAGGGTGGCTTTTTGTTTTCATGACAGGTGAAAGAACAATGAAATCAAGATTCATCCTGACAGCTTGTTCAATTTGTTTAGCATCATGAACAGATGCTGCACATATTCGAAAATCAGGGCGCGAAGCAAGTCGCATCAGTTCAATCGAGTTCAGGTGAATACCATCAGCTTCTACCAACCGGGCAACCCTAGGCATTCCATGAAAAAGCAGTTCCCCACCTTTATTCTTCACAAACGGTTGTATACGCCTAAAAAGCTGGGCACGCTGGCCCTCATTCATCTCTGGTTCACGCATCAGGATCAAACGAATACCCTTATCCAGAGCCAGAGAAAAACGGTCCATGGAAAGCGGCTCTAACGGATCACTAAAATGGGTCAGGGCATAATACTGGGGCAAGGCCAAAGCAGTGAGAACGGGATCATTGGCTGGCAACATAGGTGCCGGATAAGGGCCACCCAGTTGGACCCAGCGTAAATCCTGCCCTTCAAGCGGTCTAGGAATACCTTCCCATGAACGAACACGATAAAAATGAATGATCACCCGAGCATGTGGATAATCAAATCGTCGATGTATCCATGGATAAGGAACAAGGCCATGAACACCCAATTCTTCAGTTAATTCACGCTCCAGGGCAATCTGTGCTGTCTCCCCTGGTTCTATCTTTCCTCCCGGGAATTCCCAATAGCCTGCATAAGGCTTGCCTTGAGGACGACTGGCCAGCAGAAACCTCCCGTCCAGATCCTCCATAACTGCAGCTACAACTTCAATGGCCTGCTTCATGCAGCCTGGTTCTTCCAGCAAAATCACAAGCGAATTGCCAAGCTACCCTGCCACTCCGGGAACCACGTTCCAACGCAAAGCGCAATGCTTCCCCTTGGATCTCTGGCCCAAACAGGTTTAAACCAAAATGGTTGAGCCAGTATGCGGTAATAGCCAGATACTCCGATTGAGTAAACGGATAGAAAGGAACCCAAAGTCCAAAACGTTCTGATAAAGAAATCTTCTCTTCCGTCGTTTCACCTGGATGGATTTCTCCATTAACATGCTGGGTTTCCAGGTTTTCAGACATATGTTCCGGTAATAAGTGGCGTCGATTACTCGTCGCATAAATCAGCACATTCCTGGCATATCCGCCCAGTGAGCCATCTAAAGCCACTTTCAAAGATTTATATGAGGCATCATTATCTTCAAAAGAAAGATCATCACAAAAAACAATGAAGCGGTAATCTTGTTTCACAAAAATTGAAACCAGATCAGGCAAATCAACAAGATCAGCCTTATCCACTTCCACCAGGCGCAACCCTTTATGCCCATAACGCGTCAACATAGCCTTGACCAGCGATGATTTTCCAGTGCCACGAGCACCTGTCAACAGGACATTATTAGCTGGTAGTCCCTCCACGAACTGGCAAGTATTTCGATCGACCCGATTTCTCTGATCATCAATTCCTTGAAGATCATCTAAATCCAGCATATGGGGCAAAGGGACTGGCTCAAGCCTTCCGCCAAAAGAGACCTTACGCCATCGTGCAGCCAAAATAGCCGACCAGTCCATAGGCAAAACCTTCGGGGGCAAGAGATCCTCTAGCCTGTCTAGGAGCCGTTCTGCCCGATGCAAAAATTGATCGAGATAATCCATGAGTGCCTCTAACTCCGGTATTCTGCATTAATTCGCACATAATCGTGAGAAAAATCGCAGGTCCAGATTCGAGCCTGATCCTTGCCCCGCCCCAACAGCACGCGTATGGTGATTTCTGGCTGGCTCATGATCTGCACCCCATCCTCTTCACGATAAGCGGGGTCTCTTCCACCCTCAAAAGCCACGCGGACATCATTCAGATAAACTACAACGTTACTCACATCCAGATCATCAATACCCGCATAACCTATTGCTGCGAGAATCCGGCCAAGATTGGGATCAGAGGCAAAAAAAGCAGTTTTAACCAAAGGTGAATGAGCAATGGCAAAAGCAACCTTGCGACACTCAGAGACACTTCGGCCTGCTTCAACTTTTATCGTTATAAACTTAGTTGCCCCTTCTCCATCTCGAACAATGGCCTGGGCCAATTCAAGACAAACGGCCCGAATCGCCTCCTTGATTTCATGGGCATAAGGGTTACTCTCTTCCTCAACCCGTATTTCTGCACACCCTGTTGCCATCAAGAGGAAAGAATCATTAGTGGATGTATCCCCATCGACTGTAATGCTGTTAAAAGTCTCATCAGCAATTTCATGCACCCATGTATCCAGTAAGCCCTGGTCAATATTCGCATCTGTTGCAACAAATGCAAGCATCGTTGCCATATTCGGATGAATCATGCCAGATCCTTTGGCTATCCCGGTTACAGTAACCAGTTGATCATCAAGGAGGACCTTCCTCGAAGCCGCCTTGGGAACCAAATCAGTCGTCATGATTGACTCAGCAGCACTAAGCCAATGATTAGCATCAAGATCAGCCACACAATCCGGAAGGTGCCGGATTAAACGTTCTTCAGGCAAGGGCTCTAGAATCACCCCGGTTGAAAATGGCAAAACAGATTCAGCAGGACACTTAATCAAATCAGCGAGCGACTGACAAACATTCTTTGCGGATTTCAATCCTGCGGACCCCGTACCAGCATTCGCATTCCCTGTATTAATCACCAGCGCACGAGGTTGAGTCAGGCCAAGGTGTTCGCGGGCTATCTCAACTGGTGCCGCACAGAACCGGTTTTGAGTAAAAACAGCCGAAACCCGTGTCCCTTCATTCAGGCGAATCACCAGCAAATCCTTACGATTAGGTTTTTTGATATGGGCCTGAGCAATACCAAGTTCCACTCCTTTAACCGGATGGAGCCAATCCGCTTTGGGTGATTCCAGATTTACAGTCATGACACACAATCCATTTAAAAAAGCAGGCTGTTATCCTGTTCGCCATAACTTGGCACAATAGGGCCATAAACACAGATCAAGACAGCTTACCATGACAGTGCTTGTATTTTCGCCCTGATCCACAAGGGCAGGGATCATTACGACCAACCTTGGCTATTTTTTCAACCGGATCAGAAGACCCCAGCGCTAAATCATAATCTGCATGCTGAAACTGAATATTGGAGGTAACTTGAGATGGATCAGCTTCATTATTAACATCATCCTCAGCTTGCACTTGAACAGTCAGGGTGATTTGCGTAACTTCCCGTTTTATGGTCTCTAACAACATGCTGAAAAGCTCAAAAGATTCACGTTTATAAGCCTGTTTCGGATCAACCTGGGCGTAGCCTCTCAAATGAATACCTTGACGCAGGTGATCCAATGCGGCCAAATGTTCACGCCAATGCTGATCCAGACTCTGCAGCATCACCGAGCGTTCAAAATGACGCATCACTTCTCCACCGACGCTCGCTTCTTTGGTTTCATATTGCGCATTCGCTGCTTCAATGATTCTCTCACACAAGGTTTCTGCGTGAAGGTCAGGCTCATCTACCAGCCATTGCGAAATGGATAGTTTTAACTTGTATAAATTTTCAAGAGACGTTTCAAGGCCTTGGATATCCCATTCCTCCTCCATACTTTCCGCCGGAACATAACTTTCCACATGGGCCCGAAGCACATCTTCCCTCATCGCCAAAATAGTATCGGAAATATCATCGGCCTCCAAAAGCTCATTGCGCTGCTGGTAAATCACCTTACGCTGGTCATTGGCTACATCATCATATTCAAGTAGCTGTTTACGGATTTCAAAGTTCCGCTCTTCAACTTTTCTTTGCGCATTCTCAATAGCCCGGGTTACCCAAGGATGTTCAATAGCTTCGCCATCAGGCAATTTCAGCTTGGTCATGATTGCTGCAACCCTATCCGAAGCAAAAATCCTCAGCAATGGATCTTCCAAAGACAGATAAAACCGACTAGATCCTACATCCCCTTGTCGCCCTGCACGTCCCCTGAGTTGATTATCTACCCGACGGGATTCATGGCGTTCCGTTCCGATGATATGAAGCCCACCATAATTTAGCACTTCTTCATGAAGTCCCTGCCATTTGGCCTTCAGCTCCTGCTCCCGTTTAAGCTTGGCTGCTTCATCCAGACTCTCATCATTACGGATAACTTCAAGATCACTTTCTATACTGCCGCCAAGAACAATATCTGTTCCTCGACCTGCCATATTAGTGGCAATGGTAATCATCTTGGGACGACCAGCCTGTGCAATAATATGTGCTTCGCTCTCATGCTGTTTTGCATTAAGCACTTGATGCTTAAGATTAACCTTGTTGAGCATTTCAGACAGAAGCTCAGAATTCTCAATCGAGGTTGTTCCAACCAGCACTGGTTGACCTCGCTCATAGCACTCCTGAATGTCCTTGATAATAGCGTCATATTTTTCCCGGGCACTGCAATAAACCTGATCCATCTGATCTTTTCGTACCATAGGCCGATGGGTTGGAATCACTACAGTCTCCAGACTGTAAATCTGTTGGAATTCAAATGCTTCAGTATCAGCTGTTCCAGTCATGCCACCTAACTTGCCGTAAAGCCTGAAATAATTCTGGAAAGTGATGGAGGCAAGTGTCTGATTTTCCTTTTGAATCGGCACACCCTCCTTGGCTTCAACTGCCTGATGCAAGCTGTCTGACCAGCGCCTTCCTGCCATCATACGGCCGGTAAATTCATCAACAATCACAATTTCCTTATTAAGTACAACATAATGCTGATCCCGGTGGTACAGGGCATGGGCCCGCAAAGCGGCGTAAAGATGATGCATGAGCTGAATACTCGAAGCATCATACAAGTTCCCGCCTGGCTGAAGCAGGCCGGCCTCTTCCAAGAGGCGCTCAGCATGCTCATGGCCTTCCTCAGTCAAGAGTACCTGATGTGCTTTTTCATCAACCCAGAAATCACCCGGCCCATCTTCAACCTCCTGTCTCTTGAGCGACTTTGACAAATGATCAATCTTGACATAAATCTCCGTAGTATCATCAGCTTGCCCTGAAATAATCAATGGAGTACGGGCCTCATCAATCAGGATTGAATCTACTTCATCAATAATCGCATAATTAAGAGGTAACTGGACCCGCTGATTAATCTGGTAGACCATATTGTCACGCAAATAATCGAAACCAAACTCATTATTGGTACCATAGGTGATATCACATTTATAGGCCATCTGTTTTTGTTCATGGCTCATGCTAGATAGATTCACACCCACTGTCAGCCCCAAAAACCGATGGAGCCTACCCATCCAGTTTGCGTCACGCTCTGCCAAATATTCGTTTACCGTAACAACATGAACCCCAGCCCCACCCAGAGCATTCAAATAGGCAGGCAATGTAGACACCAGCGTTTTACCTTCTCCTGTTCGCATTTCAGCAATCTTGCCATAATGCAGCGCCATGCCACCAATCATCTGAACGTCATAGTGACGCATCTTGAAAACTCGTTTGCTTGCCTCACGCACCAAGGCAAAGGCTTCCGGAAGCAAATCATCCAGACTCTCGCCATTTTGACAACGTTTTCGAAACTCGTTCGTCTTGGCCCGGATCTCCTCATCCGATATTTTTTCAAATGCGGGTTCTAACGCATTAATCTGCTCAACAACCCCGCGATATCGCTTAAGTAAGCGCTCATTACGACTCCCGAAAACCTTTTTGACCAAACCAGATATCATAAAATGTAAACTTTATCGAAATAATCAAATATGCTAGAACACGCCACATGGCAAAGGTTCTACCCTTTATTTTCGCAATTATCGCACGCGCAACCCACTTTTTACAGTAAGAACCCTTTTAAGAATCAAGGGTGCTGACGATCCTTCATGCTCTGAAAACGCTTGCAACTGACAGGATTGCCTAACCTGCATCCTTGTCCATAAGCCTGTCTCGACTGTACAAGGGCACCTTTTTTTTCTAAACAAAGCCCCATACCCACCCATGACTGAGACAGCGTGGGATCAAAATGCAATGCCTGATGAAAATCATGTTCAGCCTGACCAAAATGGCCCATAGCATAATATGTATTGGCAAGATTATTCCAGGCAGCAGCATAATCTGGCCTAAAATGAATAGCTAACTCATAATCCTTACGCGCAAGCATGTATTGTTTTAACATCAGTTCAGCATTTCCACGATTATAATAAATACGTTCCATTCCGGGTAATGCCGGCCCTCTCTCTGCCAACTTCGCAGCATCATCCCATGCCAAATAGGCTGATGACAGACTGACCAACCTATCAATTGCAAGCGGCATGGAAACCAAAACAAGCAGGAATGATAACCCTAAAACCCGGCGAGCGGAAAATTGGCTGGCCAACCAAGGCAGTGCAGCTGGGAGAGCAAACATCCACAAGTAGCTTCGGTACAGAACAAATATATCCTGCACCCGAACAACCGAAAATTCTGTAAAGAAAAGGATCCAGGGCACAAGCATTGCCAAACCCAGCAGGCCCTTTTCTCCCTTTTTTATAATCAGGCAAAATCCGATAATACCATAAACCAGATAGCCTACCGCCCCAAGAAGGTAAACCGGATTCAACACATTCATGTCAATCGGCAGGTACATATCGATTGACATCCAGGCTGTTATCGGAAGAAGCCACAATCCAAGATACTTGAAAAACAAGGTAGCTTGAGTCAGTCGGCTGAGTAAAAGGATATGCTTCAACTCAAACCCGACATGCATCTCTTTGATTCTAGCTAACAGGCTATGGGCATCAAATTCATAACTATGATCAATGATTCCTGAGTGTAAAACGGCCCAATAGGCATAAATACTGGCCAACCCAGCCAGAAACAAAGGAAAAACGGAACGCCGCCATGATGCGGTATCAAATCTGCATAAAACCAAAAGCTGCAACATCAGCACAGCTGGAAGCATTACTGCCAACTCTTTACACAAGATCGAAAGCCAACAAAACAGAGCAGCAGCATATAACAGGAGCGGACGCTTGGCCGTAATTCCTTTAACCCAGGCCAAAAGGCTCATCAAGGCAAACATGGTCGCCATCAAAATGGTACGTTCAACCAGATACCCGGCACCATAAACTGCGACCGGGCTTGCCACAAACCATAATGCTCCTGCCAAGGAAAACCAAACCGGGACAGCTTGCTGCCCAACCCGCTCAGGGAGTTGCCCAAACAGGTGCTTCAACCAAAAGTACAGCAGGACACCATTCAACGTATGAATGGCAAGACTTTCAATCCTAAGTGGTACCAGATAAGGACCCACCCAGCCCAACGTATCACTTAATGTCGCATAAGGAATTGCCCTTAAGGAAAAAACCCGCCATGTAGAAAAGTACTGATGCCAGCTCTGGGCATTAAAAAAATTGAAATCATCAAACTGGAGGGGATTATGCAGAAACGGTACATAAATCAGGCAAGCAACTAAAACAATTAACGATACCAGCCAGCGATCCGGTGGCGCCACCGAAAAATCAATCTGCCTTTTACCCCACCCATTCTGTTTACCTGTATTCTGGCCGCCCTGACGCATCAGTTTAAATCCAGAACAATTGCACTATAATATCCATCCGCCACCAAATCAGTCTTCACCTTATTATTCTTAACAATCTGCTTTCAACTCCTGCTGCCCTGTTATATGCTTTCATGACTGAAGCGTCAAGTCAGCGCGGAATTCATGTCTTGGGACAGGAACCTGAATCTTACTAACATGCGCCCTTTCAAATTTTATATTGATTCTGATTCTGAACCTGAATCAGTCCTGAAGAAGGCCCAGTTCCTTAGCAATCTGGATCAGGTATGGAAAGAAATTGCGCCAGGACGGCTACAACCAATCCGAGTCAGCCATATCAAGGACAATGAACTTTTTCTTATCTCGCCCAACGGATATCTTGCAACCTACGCCAGACATCAAGCCCCTTCTATTCTGGAAGCCTTTATGATAAAGGGCTACCGCTTTAAGAATATGGTTGTTATCGTCAGGCCTAATCAGGATATCAGCCAGAGAAGAAGTAAAACCCGAGGAAATATTCCGGAAAAAGCACTTGTAGCGATAGATGCGCTTAACAATACCCTCAAAGAGGGTGAATTAAAATCTGCCCTCACGCGTCTACTCAAGCAGCATAAAAAGCATTAGGACCAGGCAGGTTGCCCGACTAGACGCAGCATATAAGCTGGAACTTCTTCTGCCTTAGCAAAAGAAACATATTCCCAGGCACGACTATCTTCCAATAAGACGCGCAGAAGCTGGTTATTCAGCGCATGGCCTGAGCGATAGGCTGTGAATGCCCCAATAAGAGGGTGACCTAGAAGATACAGATCACCAATTGCATCCAAAGCCTTATGACGGACAAATTCATCGGGATAACGCAGACCATCCGTATTCAACATCCGGAAATCGTCCATGACAATAGCATTGTCCAGGCTTCCTCCGAGAGCCAGTCCCTGCGAGCGCAGCTTTTCAACATCCTGCATAAAACCGAATGTTCGCGCCCGGGCAACCTCGCGTGGAAATGAGGTCATAGCAAAATCTATCATGACCTGCTGAACAGTCTGCTCTATCACAGGATGGCTAAATGCGATCCTGAAATCAAGACGAAAACCATCAAAGGGGGCAAGCTCAACCCATTTCCCTTCTTCTTCAATACGAAGATGCTTCTTAATACGGATAAAACGCTTAGGGGCAGACTGCTCCTGAATGCCAGCAGACTGGATCAGAAAAACAAAAGGGGTAGCACTTCCGTCCATAATCGGTACTTCAGGCCCAGAAAGATCAACATAAACGTTATCAACCCCCAGACCAGCAAATGCAGCCATCAAATGTTCAACCGTTGCAATGCGGGTACCGGCATGTTCAATAGTGGAACAAAGACGCGTATCTCCAACTGCAGTCGCGGCAGCCTTGATACGGGGCAAATGAGGAAGATCCGTCCGACAGAACACAATACCAGTATTTGGCGCAGCGGGGCGCAGTGTCAACAGAACCTTGTCCCCTGTGTGCAATCCAATCCCAGTAGCACTGACCGTATTCTTCAGTGTACGTTGTTTAATCATACTACACCTCCTCATTGCTACCTCGAATATCGACTCCAATCAGCGTAAAAACCGTTACTCAAGCTTCATATTACGCTCTTCCCCGACAACAAGAGCTGGCATAATCATTTTTACGCCAAATCAATACACTAGCGGCGGGTTATTCTAGCACATTCTAAACACATAAGTCATCTCGCTTCATTCCTAGTCAGCCTGTTTGCGCAAGAAGGCCGGAATATCAAACATATCCACCCCGGACTGACGCAATGCTTCAACCTGCTGGCCGCGCTTACGTCGAATCACGGCCGGCTGATCTCCCATACCCACGGTCATGGATTGCTCTGATATCACCATATGATCCGTACCAGTCTTGATAACCGTTAAGGGCTTGCTTTGGCTTCGTGCCAAAGGGGAACCCAGCCCTGTCGCAACCATGGTGACACGAAGAGCATCACCCATGCTGTCATCAATTACATTTCCAACAAAGACCTGCACTTCATCGGCAGTAAACCCTTTAATGATGCCCATAACATCATACACTTCCTTGATTTTTATAGAAGAACTTGCCGTTACATTGACCAGAACACCTCTGGCTCCTGACAGATTGATGTCTTCCAGTAACGGGCTGGCGGCCGCCTGTTCTGCCGCTATCTTGGCGCGCTGGGGTCCAGATGCCATCGCTGAGCCCATCATGGCCATCCCCATTTCAGACATGACAGCTTTAACGTCAGCAAAATCCACGTTAACCAGGCCTGGGCAATTAATTACCTCAGCTATTCCGCCAACTGCACCATGCAACACATTGTTAGCAGCCTTATAAGCGTCAAGCAGGGTAACATCATCACCCAGAACCTGCATCAATTTCTCATTCGGAACAATAATGAGGGAATCAACATGGCTAGCCAAAGCTTCAATACCAGCCTGGGCTATCTTGGCTCTCTTTCCTTCAAACATGAAAGGCTTTGTCACAACCGCGACAGTTAGGATACCGAGATCCTTAGCCACTTCAGCAATAACGGGGGCGGCGCCTGTTCCTGTTCCTCCTCCCATGCCAGCCGTGACAAAAAGCATGTCGGCCCCTTCTATCAATTCAACAATCCGATCCTTATCCTCCAAAGCTGCATTGCGGCCTACTTCCGGATTTGCGCCAGCACCGAGTCCACGCGTCAAATCAGCACCAAGCTGTATTTTAACATCTGCACTTGACTGTTTTAAGGCCTGGGAGTCTGTATTGGCAACAATGAATTCTACCCCGGCAACCCCTTGATTAATCATATGCTCAACAGCATTACCTCCACATCCACCTACACCAATAACCTTAATAACCGCTTCTTGCGTCTGTGCACTTAAAATTTCAAACATATGAACCTCCTTGTTTTTTCAATAACCATAACCCAGGAAAAACCTTCCCTTACTGATTCAGAAATTTCCCTGAAACCAGCTTTTCATTCTTTCAACTACCTGTTTTACTGAAGAAATATTAATCTTCTCAACATGAAACCTTTCCTGCTGCTCAGAACCTGCCAATAACAGCCCTACCGCTGTGGCATATCTTGGATTACGAACCACCTCCGATAAGCCACCAACATATTGAGGCAGTCCCAACCTGACTGGCATATGAAACACCTCCTCACCCAGTTCCACCATCCCCTGCATACAACTGCTTCCTCCCGTCAAAACAACCCCTGATGACAACAATTCCTCATAACCACTTCTACGTAATTCAGCCTGGACCAGCGAATAAAGCTCCTCTACCCTTGGCTCAATCACTTCGGCCAGGGTTTGCCGTGATAATTGGCGGGCTTCACGTTCGCCTACCCCAGGAACCTCTACAATCTCGCTTTCACTCGCCATCTGTCGTAACGCACAACCAAAATCACGCTTGATGTCTTCAGCATCCTTGGTTGGGGTTCTCAATGCCATGGCGATATCATTCGTAATCTGATCTCCTGCTATCGGAATCACAGCCGTATGCCTAATCGCACCATGCGTGTATACGGCAATATCCGTGGTTCCCCCTCCGATATCGACCAGACAGACGCCCAATTCCCGCTCATCATCAGTTAATACAGCCTGACTTGAAGCCAACGGTTGCAAAATCAGGTCAGCCACTTCAAGCCCACACCTCATCACACACTTTATAATGTTTTGCACTGAAGACACCGCTCCAGTCACAATGTGAGTCTTCACCTCTAGCCTAACGCCACTCATACCAAGAGGTTCACGCACATCCTCCTGCCCATCTATAATGAATTCTTGAGTCAGGATATGCAGGATCTGCTGGTCCATCGGAATAGAAATGGCCCTCGCGGTTTCAATAACCCGATCAACATCAGTCTGACTCACTTCCTTATCCTTGATTGCGACCATTCCGTGTGAGTTAATACTTCGAATATGACTACCTGCAATTCCGGTATACACTTTTCGTATCTTGCAATCCGCCATGAGCTCAGCTTCTTCCAGCGCTCTTTGTATGGCTGCGACAGTCGATTCAATATTAACCACTACCCCCTTCTTAAGTCCGCGCGAGGCATGACTACCCATACCAACAATCTCAAGCCTGCCGTTTTCACCCACTTCAGCTACAATTGCCACAATTTTGGATGTTCCAATATCCAGGCCGACCACCAGATTTTTCTGATCCCTCACCTTACCCATTTTTTTTCTCCAATAGCGCCTGATCTGTGCTGGCTTGTTTTTTCGCTTTAGAAGGAAGATGCATTGCAAACCCATTTGAATATCTTAAATCCACGTAAGTGGGCATAACTGCCAAACGGGCCAGTGTTTCAGGGTAAACATCTACAAATCGTTTTAACCTTTGCTCATCAGCCTGCTGCCCTAGCTTGAGTAACAGCCCGTTATTCAACCTGATTGTCCAAGACATCCTTTGGCTCAGGCTCAATTCCTTTACCTTGAGCCCCAGTGGAGCTAAAAGTCTTGTATAGACTTGATCATGCTCCAGCATGATCACTGAACTATCGGCAGGCCCATCAAATTTTGGTAGCAATGCATCATTTGACTGTCCAGAAAATATCTCTCCTTTGTCATCTAGCAGTGCATTTTTACCCCACCGGGCAAAAGCTATATGTTCTCCAAGTTTTATATTGACAGCTTCTGGCCATGCTCGAGTCACACTTACTGTGGCAACCCACGGCAAACGGGAAAAGGCATCTCGCAGACGATCAATATCAAGCGTAATCAGGTTTCCTCGCAGCCCTTGAGCAATCACCTGCTGCAACTCGTTTTGTTTCAGATGTTGAAGATCACCTGAAATACGGACATCGCGAATGGCGAAAATCGACCACCCCGGAATTCTTAACGCCATGGAAAAAGCAATAATACCGACTGATACCGTCAGCAGAATGTTGGCAACAATAATCTGGATACGGGGTTCAGCCCACATGTGCACTCTCCAGAATCTCCAGAACCAATTCATCAAAGCTCATGCCAACTGCCCGAGCAGCCATTGGCACCAAGCTATGATCAGTCATACCCGGAACAGTATTCATTTCAAGAAAATAGATATTCTTCTGACCATCAAGCATAAGATCAAGCCGTCCCCAGCCTTCACAGCCCAGAACATCAAAAGCTTTTATAGCTAGTGACTGGATACTCTTTTCCAAATTCTCATCTAAACCGCACGGGCAAATATAACGCGTAGTATCGGCCAGATACTTGGCTTCATAGTCATAAAAACTACGGGGTGTTTCAAGACGAATCAGAGGAAAAGCCCGGCGATTGACCACTGCCACAGTCAATTCCATGCCAGATATAAACCGTTCGGCCATCACCTGGGTATCACGCTCATAAGCTTTTCTCCAGGCCATCTCCAAATCCTGCATCCGTTCAACCTTGCTCATACCAATACTGGATCCTTCACGGACTGGTTTGATCATTAGAGGCAATCCAAGGTGGCGAGGTACTTCATCCCAGCTTGTAGAAGAGTTCAACATGACATAGTCGGCCACCGGAATATCTTCTTCCTGCCAGACAATCTTTGTCCTCCATTTATCCATGCATAATGCGGAAGCCAAAACTCCACTACCGGTATAAGGCAAACCAAGTAATTCAAGTGCACCCTGTATGCATCCGTCCTCTCCCCACCTGCCATGCAATGCAATAAAAACCCGCTCAAACCCTCGTTCATTCAAAGCTGATAAAGGTTGCTCTGCCGGATCAAACAATTCAGCATCAATCCCTTGCCGCAGCAAAGCTTCATAAACCATACGGCCGCTCTTCAAGGATACATCCCGCTCATTGGACCTCCCTCCCAGGAGAACACCTACCTTGCCGAAAGCTAATCCACCCTTAATTTTCTTCATGTTGCCCCAACTCCAATAATCCTGACTTCACGCACCAGCCTTATCCCAAACTGCTTCAAAACCTTTTCTTCCATCAGCCCTATAAGGGCCTCAATATCTGCCGCTGTTGCGTCTCCTTTGTTAATGATGAAATTAGCGTGTTTACAAGAAACCTGTGCCCCTCCTATCTCGTACCCCTTTAACCCGCAAGCTTCAATAAGACGTGCAGCATAATCTCCTGGCGGATTGCGAAACACACTGCCCGCATTAGGAAAATCCAAGGGTTGGGTCTTGATCCGCTTCGCCAACAATTCTCGTATTTCCTGGCGACTTTTCTCAGAATCTCCCTCAACCAGCATTACCACTACGCCAGTAAACCATTCCTCATCCGAAAACAGTGACTGGACTGAACGGTAACCAACCTCAAAAGCAGATTTATCACGACGCTGCAATTGTCCCTGTCTATTAATGGTTTCCACCTCGGAAACAATTTCCCACATCTGACTTCCAAAACAACCCGCATTCATTGCCAGTGCGCCACCTACCGTGCCAGGTATTCCAGCCAGAAACGCTGCTCCGGACAAACCCTGTTTTGCACAAAACCGTGCCATTTTTGGGCTAGCCACACCAGCCTGGGCATAAACCCTTCCATATCCCCCCGGTGCATCCGGTAATCTCTTAACTTCTCCAACTGATGGATGCATAGAAATAATCGTTGCATCTATCCCCCCATCCCTAACCAGCAGATTGCTGCCTAAACCCAGCATCCAGATCGCTTCATTACTGGGAAGATGCCTTAAAAATATAGACAAATCGGCCAAATCAGCCGGTTCATATACTCTTCTGGCTACTCCCCCAGCACGCCAGCTGACATAACGCGACATGGACACATCATGTTCTAGGCGGCCCCGCAAAGACACTTCAGCCATTAGACATCTCCATTATCTTTGCAGCTGTATGGCCAATTGATCCGGCTCCCATGGTTAACACGACATCCCCTGGCCGGGCTATCTGTAAAATTGCATCTGGCATACTTTCAATCTGCTCAACAAAGATTGGCTCAAGCTTTCCAGCCACACGGATCGCCCGGGATAATGCACGACCGTCTGCCGCCTGAATGGGGATCTCTCCAGCTGCATAGACTTCAGCCAAAAGCAAAGCATCTACCGAAGATAGAATCCGAACAAAATCTTCAAACAGATCGCGGGTTCTTGTGTAGCGATGGGGCTGAAAAGCAAGCACTAACCGTCTATCAGGAAAAGCTGACCTTACGGCGGCCAAAGTAGCAGTCATCTCAACAGGGTGATGCCCATAATCATCTACAAGTAAAAAAGCCCCGTTTGCTATATTTACTTCCCCGTAATTCTGGAAACGCCTGCCAACCCCCCCAAACCCGGCCAGTGCCCGCTTAATATCATCATCACAAACCCCCACTTCCTGGGCCACACAGATTGCTGCCAGAGCGTTAGACACATTATGTAAGCCAGGTAAATTCAAGGTTATTTCCATTGGATTCTGTTTCTCTTTCAAGGAGCGAAGCACCTTAAACTGCATTTTTCCACCTTCATGTCGCACATCAACTGCTTGAACCTGCACCCCCTCGCTTAACCCATAAGTAATAATCGGTCGTGACACATACGGGATAATGTCCCGTACCTGGGCATCATCTCCACACAGTATGGCTAAGCCATAAAAGGGCAGGTGCGTCAAAAAATCAATAAAGGCCTGTTTAAGCCTGCCCATGTCATGGCCATAGGTATCCATATGATCGGCATCGATATTTGTTACTACTGCCAACTCCGGGTTAAGGTGCAAAAAAGAAGCATCTGACTCATCTGCCTCAGCAACCAATAACTCACCTGCTCCAAGCCTCGCATTGGCTCCGGCCTGATTGAGGCGCCCACCAATCACAAAAGTCGGATCCAGTCCTCCTTCCGCAAGGATACTAGCCACAAGACTGGTAGTAGTTGTCTTACCATGTGTTCCAGCAACAGCAATCCCTCTGCGAAACCGCATAATCTCAGCCAACATCTGGGCACGTGGCACAACAGGGATATGGGCAGCTCTAGCAGCTACGATTTCCGGATTGCTTTCATCAACAGCTGTAGAAACCACAACCACATCAGCATCTGTTATATGTTCCTGTGAGTGGCCCAGATAAACACATGCACCCAGAGTTGATAAATGCCGGGTAGCCGGACTGTCCACAAGGTCAGAACCTGACACTTCAAAGCCAAGGTTCACAATCACTTCGGCGATGCCGCTCATTCCAGCACCCCCAACGCCTACAAAATGGACCCGTCTGACTTTGTGTCTCACGAATACACCCCATCTACCAAATGAATGCATGCTTTGGCTATATGCTTAACCGCATCTGGTCGAGCTAGTTTTCTCGCCAGAATAGCCATATGCTTTAAGTTTTCACGCGTCATGGATTCAATAAGTTCTGCCAGCCCTGCAGGAGTTAACCCCTTCTGGTCTAGAATCAGCGCTGCTCCTTTATCTGACAGGTAGCGAGCGTTAGCGGTTTGATGATCATCAACAGCATAAGGATAAGGCACCAATAAACCAGCTACTCCTGCAGCCGCCAATTCAGCAACAGTAAGTGCCCCAGAGCGGCAAATCACCAGATCCGCGAAGGCATAGGCTTCAGCCATATTCTCAATAAAAGGAACAACTTCAGCCTCAATTGCTGCCTGCCGATACTGTAATCTGACCTGTTCATAATCTAATTTTCCAGTCTGATGGCATATCCTTGGCCTTCCTGTTTCTGCAAGCAATGCCATAGCCTGAGGCATAAGTTCATTCAGTGCCCTAGCTCCAAGACTGCCCCCTACAACAAGGATATTGAGTGCTCCTGTTCGTAAAGCGTATCGCTCGACAGGCTCTCCCAGCTTCAAAATTTCATTCCGTACAGGATTACCCGTTACTTCGATTTTATTCCGGGGCCCATGCAGGGCATTGGGATAACCAAGCAGAACCCTGTCAGCCCATTTCGAACAGACCCGGTTAACCATCCCCGCTATGGCATTTTGTTCATGTATTATCAAAGGGCAACGTAAAAACAAAGCTGCCAATCCGCCCGGGAATGAAACATACCCACCCATACCTAGAACAACATGGGGTCTTTCGCGAAAAATCAGCATCACACAAACCAGTAATGATGTAATTAAGCGCCAAGGCAGCATAATCAGGTGTGAAACTCCTTTACCGCGTAACCCGGCAAATTTAATCCAAAAAATGGGGTAGCCGGCCTGGGGTATCAGTCTGGCCTCAATCCCTTTAAGACTTCCCAACCAAATAATTCTCCAACCCTCCTGTTTCAGGGCATCTGCAATGGCGAGCGCCGGAAAAACATGCCCCCCTGTTCCACCGGCCATAATCAGAATTGTTCGGCTTGTCATAATTTGTAGCCTTTAAGGGTCATCCTGTTTTCCCAGTCCACCCGCATAACCAGCCCCAATGCAATGCAATTGGTCACAATACCGCTTCCCCCATAACTCAAAAGCGGCAATGTCAAGCCCTTTGTAGGGAACAACCCCATATTCACACCCATATTGATAATGGCTTGCACCCCTATCCAAACACCCACTCCATAACTAACCAGGGCACCATAATATCTTTCCAGCTGAACGGCGTTTCGCCCAATACGGAAAATCCTCATCACAAGCCAAACAAACAAACCAATAATGACCATTACTCCTACAAATCCAAGCTCTTCTGCAATTACTGCCAATAGAAAATCGGTATGGGCTTCGGGAAGATAGAACAGTTTTTCAACACTGGCTCCAAGCCCTACTCCAAACCATCCACCTCGACCAAAAGCGATCAAGGCGTGTGTCAGCTGGTATCCAGCACCAAAAGGATCCTGCCATGGGTGCATAAAACCGATAATCCGCTCTAATCGATAAGGAGATGTAAAAATCAGCATCACAAACCCAACGAACAGAATTACGATTAACCCAGCAAACTGCAATCCGCTGACACCACCTAGAAACAAGATGGCCATAGTAATCGCCGTAATATCGGCAAATGCCCCAAAATCAGGTTCCCTCAACAACAAGAACCCAATCAGGAACATTACCATCAGCATTGGGAAAAACCCACGCTTGAATGATTCAATGATGCTGGCTTTTCTTACCGTATAATCAGATGCATACAACACAGCAAACAGCTTCATAAACTCGGAAGGCTGCAAGGAAAAGACGGCAAATGGAATCCAGCGGCGGCTCCCGTTAACTTCACGACCAACATGAGGAATCAGTACTACAACAAGAAGTCCGATACCAAACAGGAAAATCATGGGAGACCAATCCTGCCAGACCTTCATTGGAATACGGAAAGCTGCATAGCCAGCCGCAAATCCAATCACCAAATATATGGCCTGATGAATCAAAAAATAATAAGAATGCATCATTGAACTAGTCAGTAAATCAGCAATGGCAATGGACGCTGAATACACCATCACCAGCCCAAACCCCAGCAAAATAAGACCCACCCATAGCAGAGCCTGATCATATTCAGCCTGCAAAAACTCCTGCTTATTGAAGCGGGCCATTTAATTCCCCCTGCTGCAGCTTAATCATCGCGCTCAAAAAGACCTCTGCCCGATGAACATAATTGCGGAACATGTCAAAACTGGCACAAGCAGGGGACATCAACACATAATCCCCCGCATGAGCCAAGGCATAAGCCTTCACCACAGCGTCCTCCATATCTGATGCCCCAAGCACTGGAACAGAAGAACCCGAAAGAGCCTGTTCAATCCGGCATGCATCCCGTCCGATTAAGACAACTGCCCGTGCATAGGCATCTACAACTGCCCTCATGGCTGAAAAATCCTGTCCTTTCCCATCCCCTCCAGCAATAAGAACCGATGGTGACCCCAAGCCTTCCAGGGCTGCAATCGTTGCACCCACATTGGTCCCTTTCGAATCATCAATAAAGGTAACCCCGCCTATCATTCCAACTTTCATCATTCGATGGGGCAACCCTTTAAAAATGGTTACCGCCTGAAGCAGGGCTGAACGCTCTAAACCAGCTTCCTCGCACAACGCCATCGCAGCTATTACATTGGCAGTATTGTGAAGCCCAATAAGCGGTAAGGTGGAAACCGGAATAATAGGTTGCCCCCCCTTAACCAGATAATCCATCTTCTCAACTGATTGAATCCCATAATGATCTTCCCCATCAGGTTCATTGAGTCCAAACGTTACGATCCTTCGATCAGGTATCGCCATGGCATGACTATATGCATCCTCCCGATTGAGCACCTGTACGCCACCCCCCTGAAAAATCCTGGCCTTTGCCTCTGCATACGCTTTCATGTGTGCATATCGATCCATATGATCCTGAGTTACGTTCAAAACTGTAGCAACAGCAGCATCTAGACTTTCAGTCGTTTCAAGCTGAAAACTCGATAGTTCAAGCACGATAGCCTCTACCGATTCAAGCAGCCCATTCATGACAACATCCAGAACAGGCAACCCTATATTTCCAGCAACAACAGTCTTCAATCCAGCACTACGGCACATCGATCCGGCCAATTCAGTAACTGTGCTTTTGCCATTTGATCCAGTAATGGCAAGCACAACAGGGCAATAAGGCAATCGCTGCAAAACACGAGCAAATATTTCTATATCTCCCAATATAGGCACACCAGCCTTTTTGGCTTGGGCTATAACAGGTTCTTCCAATGAAATGCCCGGGCTTACAATCAACCCATCTGATTTCATGATCTCAGTCTTACTAAACCCGCCAGTTTTTAAAGGAATATGGGGATACATCCTTAACATCGTCTGCTCATGTGGCGGATGACCCCGGCTATCTTGTACCGAAACCCTTGCTCCTTGAGATGCCAGGAAATTTACACACGACAGACCTGTATCACCTAACCCTGCCACTACAAGGGTCTGATCGGAAAACATGTTCATATATCCTGGCTGCTCTTGCATTACCTACCTCAATTTCAAAGTGCTCAGTCCAATAAGAACTAGCATCATCGTAATAATCCAGAACCGCACAACTACCTGCGTCTCTTTCCAACCTTTCAACTCATAATGATGATGAAGTGGGGCCATCCTGAATATCCGCCTTCCCGTCAACTTGAAAGAACAGACCTGAAGCATGACGGAAACGGTTTCCATCACAAAAACCCCCCCCATTATGAACAAAACAATCTCTTGCCGGACAATAACAGCTATTACCCCTAACGCGGCACCAAGAGCCAATGCACCAACATCTCCCATAAAAACTTCAGCAGGATAGGTGTTAAACCATAAAAACCCCAGGCCAGCACCTGCTATTGATGCGGCAAAAACTGTCAACTCGCCAGCACCAGGAATATAGGGCAGATCCAGATAATGAGAAAAAACAGTATTACCAGCTACATAAGCAAATACAGCCAGAGCGCCTGCCACAAGAACAGTTGGCATAATAGCCAGTCCATCCAGTCCATCCGTCAAATTAACTGCATTGCTTGAGCCTACTATCACCAGATAGGTCAGCACGATATACCCGACACTGCTCATCACAAAAACCATATGCTTGAAAAAAGGAACAATCAGTTGCGTTTCAGCGGGCAATCTGGAAGTCCAAAGCAAGAACCCAGCCACCGACAATCCAACCACAGATTGCCAAAAATACTTTTGCCGGGCAGATAAACCTTTAGGATTCTGCCGGACCACTTTACGGTAATCATCTACCCATCCGATCACTCCAAAACCCAGCGTAGTAAAAAGCACTACCCAGACATAGCGGTTTTGAAGGTCACTCCACAGCAAGGTCGACAAGGCAATTGCCACTATCATCAAAGCCCCACCCATGGTCGGCGTTCCTGCCTTCTTAAGATGGGTCTGAGGTCCATCATCTCGGACAGCCTGGCCAATTTTCATCAGGGTCAACTTTCGAATCATGCCGGGCCCGACAATAAAAGATATGATCAAGGCAGTCAGGGTCGCCAACATGGCTCTCAATGTAATGTAATCAAAAACATGGAAGGTCCGGATAGTCTGGGCAAGCCACCTGAACAAGATCAAAAGCATATGTTTCCCCTATTGGCTGTCATTCTCAGTCCATGCTCCAAGCTCCTGAACTACCCGCTCCATCTTCATGAAGCGCGATCCTTTTACCAGTACCACCATATCCTTATCAAGTTGCCCCTTAAGGTAACCAACAAGCTCTTCTTGATGATAAAAATGCTGCCCTTTCCCTCCAAATTTCTTTTGTGCCTCAATGCTGAACTGCCCCAAGGTATAAAGAGCGTCAATTCCAGCCTCACGCGCCACATTTCCGATGTCAGAATGCAAAGCCAACACATGCTCACCCAATTCTCCCATGTCCCCCAGAACCAGCACTCTTTGTCCTGGATACCGGGCTAGAACCTGTATGCCTGCCTTAACCGAATCTGGATTGGCGTTATAGGTGTCATCTAGAATCTTTACGCCTTTTTTACCCACCTTCATCTGTAATCGCCCGCTCACTCCAGAAAAGCTTTCCAGTCCCACCCGAATGGCTTCAATTCCAATATGCGCCGCTGTTGCAACTGCTGTAGCTGCCAATGCATTCTTTACGTTATGTTCACCCGCTACATTCAGCCGGACACCAAATTGACCCGCAGGCGAGAACAGGGTCAGATTCGAATGATCCGGCCCAAGTGTATAATTTGCACGAACCTCACCCTGGCTAATTCCATAAGTGAGGACTTGCCTGCTACCTGCCAAACTTTTCCACAAGGTAAAAAACTTGTCTTCCGAATTAATGACAGCTGTTCCAGAGACATCCAGCCCTTCATAAATCTCCCCCTTGGCACGGGCCACCGCTTCAACTGTTCCAAGACCCTGTAAATGTGCATTCTGGGCATTATTAATCAAGGCAATATTCGGTCTGGCCCTATCTGAAAGATATCGGATTTCACCAGGATGGTTCATGCCCATTTCCAGAACGGCAATACGATGTGCAGCTCGGAGCCGCAACAGAGTCAGCGGCAGTCCAATGTCATTGTTAAGGTTACCCCGGGTTGCTAAAACTGCATTCTGGCCAAACTCGGCAACTGCAATGGACGCAATCATTTCCTTTACTGTGGTCTTTCCATTACTCCCCGTCACCCCCACAATTGGTACATTAAATTTCCCTCGCCAGAGTTTCGCGAGCTTGCCCAAAGCCAAACGGGTATCTTCTACCATTAAACAGGGTCTATCCAATTTCACCCGGCGACTAATCATCGCGGCTGCAGCCCCTTTCTCAAAGGCCATCGGGACAAAATCATGCCCATCAAAATGCTCTCCATTCAAAGCTACAAAAAGCTCTCCTGCCTTGATGCTTCGACTATCTATCGATACACCATAGATCCGTGCATTTAAAAACGCTGTGGCTCCCAACTCTGAAGCCAGCGCTTCAATTTCGAACATGCTATCTTCCATCATCTTGACCATGGGTCCATTCAATCAAAGCTTCATGAGCTTTTTCCAGATCATTAAAGGGGAATCGTTCGCCATTCTTCTCTATTACAATTTCATGCCCTTTTCCAGCAACCAGCACTACATCCAATGCATTGGCATTCTTCAGGGCCAAATGAATAGCTTGGCTTCTGTCTATTTCAACCCAACATTTGCCTTTCATGCCACGCTGAATATCTTTAATAATGTCCAAAGCTGATTCAAACCGTGAGTTATCTTCGGTCAAGATCACCAAATCGGCCCACCTTTCCGCAACCTGGCCCATCAAAGGCCGCTTACCTGCATCACGATCCCCTCCGCAACCAAATACACATATCAGACGTCCACCCTGAACAAGAGTTTCCCGAAGCGTAGCCAGCACTTTCTCAAGAGCATCTGGCGTATGGGCGTAATCCACAATCACTTTAGGCATACCCTCGCCACCGATCTTCTGAAACCTCCCTGATACTGGTTGTAGCAGCATCAGTTGTCTGACCACCAATTCAAACGGAACATCACACGCTAACAACACTCCCGCCACACCTAAAAGATTGCTCGCATTAAAGCGCCCTATCAGCTCTGTTTTTATTTCAGCCTTACCCCAGGGGCTATCCATTTTCAAACTTGTACCCTGCAAGCCCATTTCAAGAATCTCACCATGCAAATCTTCCCTACCAGCAAATCCATAAGTCACAATCCGGGAATTTTTGGCAGCCTCCATCATCTGTCCGGCATAAATATCATCGGAATTGATCACTGCAGTTTTTAAGCCTGGCCAACTGAATAACCTGGATTTAGCATCCCTGTACGCATCCATGCTGCCATGAAAATCCAAATGATCCCGGGTCAGATTAGTAAACAGGGCCACATCAAACTCTACCCCGTTAACCCTCCCCTGAACCAAACCATGTGAAGACACTTCCATGGCTACGCTCCAGGCATCATGAACGAGATATTCCTTAAGTAAGCCATGTAAAAGCAGGGTGTCAGGGGTCGTATTTTGAGTCGGTAACAACTGATCGGGGAATCCATTCCCCAGCGTGCCAATCAGCGCGCACCGTTTTCCGGTTGCCGTAAGGGCCTGCGCTATCCAATGGCAGCAACTGGTTTTACCATTTGTTCCTGTTATCCCTATACAGTAGAGCTCATGCGATGGATTTTTATAAAAAATGGATGCGATTTGCCCGAGATGTTGTTTGAGATTCATAACACCCACATTCTGTACCTGCCAAGTCTTGGGCCACTCATAACCCAGCTGCTCCCAGATAATGCTTGCCGCTCCTTTTGCAATGGCCTGGCCTATAAATGTCCTTCCGTCCTGGACCTCACCAGGGTAGGCTAAAAACGTATCCCCAGGTAATACTCTTCTGCTGTCCACTTCCAGTCTCTGGGCTGATTCCAGAAACGTAACAAGCTTTTCCATTTCAGTGGATGCTGGCATGATATCTCCGGCTTAAGCCCTGATGTTCAGTCGATGGCCCATCATCTCCATCTGGTTTTGCTATCAGCTGGGCCGGATCGTCAGGTGGGATATCCAACATTCGCAAGGCATCAGTCATAATCCCCTGGAATACTGGTCCAGCAACCTCCGCACCATAATATCGACCCTTGCTGGCGTTGGGATCATGAATGGTTACAGCAATAATCAGCCTTGGATTGGATGCAGGAGCAAAACCTACAAATGAGGCATAGTAATGGTTATTGGAATAACTGCCATTTATGGCTTGGTGGGCTGTACCCGTCTTACCGGCAATTCGGTATCCTGGGATAACTACATTCGATGCCGTTCCGCCAGGCTGAGTAACCATTTCCAGCATATGCACAATTTCTGAAGCAATTTTAGGAGAAATAATACGCTGCCCAATTGGAGCATCGGTTCGCTTTATAATGCTTACCGGCAACAGCACCCCCCCATTTGTAAAAACGGTATAAGCCCGCGCCAGCTGTAAGAGCGACACAGCAATTCCATTCCCGTAAGCCATGGTAGCCTGATTAATAGGGCGCCAATCCTTCCAGGGGCGCAAGTCACCTGCAACTTCTCCTGGCAGGCCACTATCTGGTACCTGGCCAAACCCAACCGAATGATAAAGCTGCCACATGACCTGAGGTTTGAGCATCAGGGCAATTTTAGATGCCCCGACATTACTCGAAAACTTCACCACCTGATTAACTGTGATCAACCCTTGAGGATCAGCGTCATGAATTGGCCACCCCTCAACCGTCCAATAACCAGGAGCAGTTTGAATCAGGGTATGAGGAGTAACCTTGCCTGCCATAAGTGCCGCGGAAATCAGAAAAGGCTTCATTACAGAACCTGGTTCAAACGAATCAGTAACCGCCCGATCCCGTGTATTGGCCGCAACCATATGCTTTCGGTTATTAGGATTAAATGTCGGGATGTTTGCCAAAGCCAGAATTTCTCCGGTTTTTGCATTGAGAACAACAACTGAACCTGAAGTGGCCCCACTTTGCTCAACTCCCTTCGCCAACTCCCGGAAAGCCAAATACTGCAAGCGACGATCAATACTTAAAGTTAGATTATGGCCCTGTATCGGTTCCTTTATTGTTGCCGCATCCTGAATCACATGACCCCGATTATCTTTTATAACCAACTGGGAACCCGGAACTCCTGCGAGCCATTTCTGGTAAGCAAGCTCCACCCCTTCCTGTCCTACATCATTAATATTTGTAAAACCAACAACATGGGCAACCATCTCTCCCGACGGATAGAACCGCTTGTATTCCTGCTGAAGAAAAACGCCAGGTATACTTAGCGTTTTCACAGCCTTCGCCTGTTCCGGTGGCATCTGCCTTTTAAGATAAACAAACCCTTTTTTGGCATCCAGTTTCTCCCTCAGTTCTTGCCCCGATAAACCCAGCACCTTTTTCAATGCATTAAATTGAGCCGGGTTAATACGAACATCCTTAGGCGTTGCTGCAACATCTTCTACGGGTGTACTTATCGCCAAAGGTTCCCCATATCGATCCGTAATCATCCCACGATGAGCCGGCATCTGAATCACCCGCTCAATACGGCTATCTCCCTGGGCCTGTAAAAACTTGGTATTAATCACCTGCAAAAAAAACGAGCGGCCAATCAAAACAAAAAACCCTGCCAACAGCAACAGCAGCAACATCCGTGAACGCCAAGCCGGAAAACGAATAACCTGGGTTTTCATGTTCATTTCGGATTCTGCTCTCCATCCTTACCTGCCAAAACAATCTGTATATCCTTTGATTGAGGTAATTTCATATGAAGTTTTTCGGTGGCAATCGCCTGGATTCTTGAGTGCACAGCCCAAGTACTTTGTTCAAGCTCCAGCTGCCCCCATTTCACCTCTATTTTTCTAGTCAAAGCCTGCTGTTGTTCTAACGAAATGAAGGCCAACCTCTCTTTATTTTGGGCTGACACCACACAAATCGCACTGACTATCACGGCAAGCAGAAGAAACAGGTTCAGCCGGTTTGACATAAATCACCTGCCCGCTCAGCCACACGCATGACCGCGCTTCTCGCTCTTGGATTAGCCTTGATTTCTATTTCATCCGGCAGCCGGGCACGTCCCACTGGTCGCATGACCGGGGGAGCAATCTGTGCAGCTCGAACAGGCAGCCGTTCCGGATAAGGATCCGTTTTATACTGGCTTGCAATAAAACGTTTGACACACCTGTCTTCAAGTGAATGAAAACTAATAACAACCAGCCTGCCCCGCGGAGCAAGTATTCGCGGTGTTGCCTCAAGAATCTGCTTTAATTCATCTAACTCCTGATTGATATGCATCCTGATTGCCTGGAAAGTGCGCGTAGCTGGATGTTTATGAACTTCATGCGCCGGCATTGCAGCTTTTACTATCTGTGCAAGCTCAACCGTACGGGTAATCGGGCGGCTTTTACGCGCAAATACAATGGCTCTTGCAATACGCTTATGAAAGCGCTCCTCTCCCAATTCACGAATAACACCCGACAGCTCTGCCTCCGTGGCTGAATTAATCCACTCTGAAGCACTTTGTCCTTGAACTGTATCCATACGCATGTCCAGCAACCCATCTTTCTGAAAACTAAATCCTCGTTCGGCTTCATCCAACTGCGGGGAAGACACACCGAGATCAAGCAATAACCCATTTATCTGAGACACACCCAGTTGAGCTAATACCTTCTCAATCCCGGAAAAAGCTGCTCGAACAAAATAAAAACGCTGATCAATGATCTGTTTTGCCGCTTCTGTTGCGTCAGGGTCCCGATCCAACGCGATAAGTCGACCCGCCCCGCCCAAAAACTGGAGTATGTACCGACTATGCCCACCCCGCCCAAATGTTGCATCCACATATACTCCCTGTGGCTCGATATTCAGGGACTGAACTGCCTGTTCCAGCATGACACTAAGATGCTGCTTTGTTTCAATCACAACGAAAAGCTTCCCAACTCAGTTGGCCAGCCTCCTCCTGAAGGTGCTGCCAAAGCAGCATCACGCTGGGCTATCCAGCTTTCTTCATCCCACAACTCAAATTTTCTTCCCTGGCCTACCATCACCAAACGTTTTGAAAGACCAGAAAATTCTCTCAGGGGCCCTGATATCAAAATCCGACCATTCGAATCCATTTCGACATCTTCGGCATAACCTACAATCAATCGCTGCAGGTTACGTACCTGGGGATTCAAGCTAGGCATAGCCATGATTTGTTCTTGAATAGGTTGCCAGTCTGGTAATGGATACAACAATAAGCATTTGGCGGGATCTGCGGTCAAAACCAGCCTGCCATCGGATCGCTCCATCAAAGCATCACGATGCTTAGCTGGAACAGCCAGACGACCTTTCGTATCCAGATTAAGTGCTGTAACCCCTCGAAACATCCCTTCCCCCAAAATACACAATGCAGCTTAATTACCCACTTTTATATCTTTTTTCACCACATTCATCCACTCTTCCCCACTATATAAAAATCATTAGGCAGGGTCAAGAAAATTAAAGGCTTTTTTATGTTTTTTTTGTTTTCGGGACAAACACTTATCCATAAAAACAATCAGGGTTTTTATAGAAGTATTTATAAATAATGGGATAGCAACGAAAGTGAATATCAAACTTCAAGTTGGAAAGAAATAACCGACCTTACCTTAACAGTCATCATCCCCAAGGCGATCACGCTTCGAACAAGAAATGAATTCAATCGGAAAAACAAGACATTCAACAGAAAAAACAGCCCTTGATGAAACAAGGGCAAGCAGACCGATAAGCCGGGTTCTGTCTAGGACAGTCATTTCTCTTGGCGCTCGGTTGCCCGAACGCTCTAGCAACCTACCCGAAGGCAGCGCGAGCCACGCTTTTGCCTCCTGCTTGGTCTTGCTCCGGATGGGGTTTACCCTGCCACTGGCGTTACCGTCAGTGCGGTGCGCTTTTACCGCACCTTTTCACCCTTACCGGGTTTCCCCGGCGGTATATTTTCTGTGGCACTTTCCAGACCTTACGACCTCCGGCCATTAACCGGCATCCTGCTCTATGGAGCCCGGACTTTCCTCTGTATTATACAATACAGCGACTGTCTAGCCTGCTTGCACGCTGATTATAACACGAAATACGACCCAATCTGGTATCTGCTTAATCTTGAAAACCAAAAACAAGATCCCCTGTCAGACTGGTAAAAAACTCCAAGATAAAGTTTCATTTGCCCAAAACGGGATTACAACCTCATGGCCTGAGAGTATCTCGGAAGGAACTGCCTGCTTCTTCCTTACCAGGGTAATCTGGCCCGTATTACGGGGTAACCCATAAAAGTCCGCTCCAAAAAAACTTGAAAAAGCCTCAAGCTTATCAAGGGCATGAGCCAAGTCAAAGATCTCGGCATAAAGCTCAATAGCAGCATGAGCCGTATAAATTCCTGCACACCCGCATGACGCTTCCTTTGCCTGGCGTGAATGAGGAGCACTGTCTGTTCCTAAAAAAAACTTGGGGTTACCCGAAGTGGCAGCCTGAATCAAAGCTAACCGATGAGCCTCTCGCTTTAATACAGGCAAACAATAATGATGGGGTCGCAATCCACCAGAAAACAAAGCATTTCGATTCAGCATCAAATGATGGGGAGTAATCGTAGCGCCTACATGAGGTGAAGCTTCCATGACAAACTGAACCGCATCCAGCGTAGTAATATGTTCCAGAACGATTTTCAGTGCCGGAAAATCCTTAATAACAGGCGTAAGAACCCTTTCCAGAAATATTTTTTCCCGATCAAAAATGTCAGTTTCCGAATCTGTCACCTCTCCATGGACAAGCAAGGGCATGCCTATTTTCTGCATGGCTTCAAGAACTGTATAAACCCGTTTTATGGAAGTTACCCCGGCATCAGAATGCGTAGTCGCACCTGCCGGATAAAGCTTGACACCATAAACCTTCCGCGATTCAAAAGCCTGCTTAACCTCATCGATAGAAGTATGATCAGTCAAATACAGCGTCATAAGCGGCTCGAAATCCATCCCGGCAGGCAAGGCTGCAAGAATGCGCTCCCGATAACTCAAGGCAGCAGCCAACGTTGTAACAGGAGGAGTCAGGTTTGGCATGATAATGGCCCGCTTGAACCGATAGGCTGTATCAGCTAGAACTGTAGCCATCATGCGACCATCCCGCAGATGCAGATGCCAATCGTCAGGGCGGGTAATAATCAATTTATCAGCTATCATGATTCGCGCCATTATACCGGATCATTTTTTTGATGGAACCGAAGCGCCAAGGCATACAAATCCTTTTTGCGGGCGCCTGTTAGCTTGAGCGCGATTGATACTGCTTCCCGTACTGAAAGCGTCTCCAGCAAAACCGACATGATCCGTTCCATTTTAATATCAATATCATGTCGCACGGGTGCCCCTTCAACAATCAGCACAAATTCACCCTTTTTATGATTAACATCAGCATCAAGCCAATGCCTGGCCTCATCTAAGGTCAAAACGACGATATTTTCATGAAACTTAGTCAACTCTCTGGCGATCACTATCTTTCGATTTCCAAGCACTTCTCCCAGATCCGCTATACAATCCTGGATTCGATGAGGAGCCTCATAGAAAATAAGGGGATAAACAAATTCTTTAAACTCTTCAAGAACACGCCGCCTGGCAGATGCAGTTACAGGCAAAAATCCATAAAAAAGAAATCGGGATGACTCAAATCCTGATACACAGAAGGCTGTAATTAATGCACTTGGACCGGGGATTGGTACAACCTTAACTTCTGCTTCTTGAGCCATTCGGGTCAAACGTGAGCCAGGATCACTCACTGCAGGTGTGCCTGCATCAGAAATCAAGGCTATCGACTGCCCAGATAACAGCTTTCTTACAAGAACTTTTGACTGGGCCTGCTCATTATGTTCATGCAAAGCCACCATGGCTGTGCTGATTCCATGATGTGCTAGCAACCTTGAACTGGTCCTGGTATCCTCAGCCGCAATCAGCTCTACGGAACGCAAAATCCTAAGCGCCCGTAAAGTGATATCTTCAAGGTTACCTATCGGAGTGGCTACAAGATAAAGACAACCCTGTTCACTACATACCATCAATACTCCTTTATCGGTAAACTCCTGCCCCTGGTTCTCTAGTTGGAACATAGCCTGGTTTCAGGTTATCATCAGCAAAATGAAAACCCGCAAGAATCAAAAAGCCCGAAACAGGAATCATGATGGATATTGAAGAACGCATCAAGCAGCATTTCAATGACAGCGCAGCATTAAAGATTAATGTACGGGACACACTTACCGGACCCATAATTCAGGCTGCACACTATATTGTTGATGCACTTATGCAAGATGGCAAAGTACTTTCATGTGGTAACGGGGGATCAGCCGGGGATGCCCAGCACTTTTCCAGCGAAATGCTCAATCGATTTGAACGAGAGCGTCCCGGCCTAGCGGCTATGGCCCTAACTACAGATGCCTCTACGATCACTTCAATCGGAAATGACTACAGTTTTGAACAAATATTTTCAAAACAGGTACGGGCTTTGGGTCAAAGCCAAGATATTCTCCTGGCCATTTCAACCAGCGGAAATTCAAAAAATGTAATTGAAGCTATAGATGCGGCTCATGAAAGAAGTATGCGGGTAATTGCCTTGACTGGAAGATCAGGTGGAAAACTAGCCAGTAAACTTAATGAAAATGATGTCCACCTTTGTGTTGAAAGCTCAAGTACTGCAAGAATTCAGGAAGTTCATCTGCTTATCATTCACTGTCTGTGTGACGCTATAGACTGTGAGCTATTAGGAATCTAAATGAAATGGATGGGGTCAAAGTGAAAAAATACCTGTTTCGAATAATGATTAGCCTGCTTCTCCTGCCCATTCTTCAAGGTTGCGTTCCTATTATTGCCGCAGGGGTAGGAACAGGGGCCATCCTGGCCCAGGATAGACGTTCAGCAGGAACGGTAATTGATGATAAGACTGATGAACTCGCCATTTCCCAGAATATCAGCAAGGAATTAAAGAAAAAAGCCTCAATTAGCGTCACAGTATACGACCACAAAGTTCTCCTGACAGGAGTTGCCATTAACACTAACGTTAAAATCAAGGCTGGAGAAATTGCCCAGTCTCGCCCGGGAATTAAGGCCGTCTACAATCAGGTGCGGCTAGCTGTAGCCTCAGGGCTCGTAAGAGATGCTTCCGATTCAGTCATCACCTCAATGGTCAAGGCAAGGATGATTAATCAAAAAGGCCTGAACGCAGAACATGTCAAAGTTGTTACAGATGACCACATCGTCTACCTGATGGGTATTGTTACCCAGCAGGAAGCCAATCTGGCCGCCCAATGTGCCAGCACAACAGAAGGCGTTTCAAAGGTCATTACCTTATTTGAGTACATGAATTGACAACCCCGCTCCCATATGAAAAGAAAATTATTCACCCATCAAAGCTAGAAACCTTTAATAGGCCTTTGGTTTTTACAAATGGATGCTTTGATCTTCTGCACCGAGGCCATGTCACCTATCTTGCTCAAGCCAGGGCATTTGGTTCAAGCCTGCTGGTCGCCATCAATAGTGACGCATCTGTCAGACGACTCAACAAAGGACCGGACCGGCCTATCAATACTCTGGAGGATCGTCTGCACATCATTGCTGCATTAGAATGTGTCAGCGCTGTCACTTGGTTTGAAGAGGATAACCCTTTAAATCTAATATTACGGGTACGGCCAGATGTTCTCGTCAAAGGAGGAGATTGGCTACCTGAAAAAATTATAGGGGGAAACGAGGTTATCAGTTGGGGAGGGGAAGTCCATAGCATTCCATTCTTATTTGATCGCTCTACCAGTTCAATGCTTAAAAAAATTCGAACACTTTATTAAAAGTTTACACTTTGTCTCAATCAATATAAAACAAACCAGCTTTAATCCTGCCATAAACCACGCAGGGTAAAACCTAGACTCTTATTTCCAGGGTTCATTCATCCAGCCGCACATTCAGGTATTCAAATAAAGACATTACACGGCTAATTGCCATGCCAGCATAAAAACCACTTGACCCGCAACTAATTTCTTTCCTGTCTAGGAACTGGCACAAACTTGCTCTTTCACTTTAGCAGCAGGGAATTTTTTAAGGAAAGAAGCCCATCTATCATGGCTTAACCGTATTTTAAAATGCGCTATCAAAACAGATGCGGTTGGACTACGCTCAATCTCAAGGAACCGTGATACATCAATACCCTGCTTTCTAACTTGTTTAAATAGATTCTTCGCTGCTTCTTTTTTATCAAACAATCCCAGGGAAATGGCCCCGACATAAGCCCCGCTATCCATGCGTACATGATCGATCCCTTTCTTTTTTATCGTCGGTAGTGCCTCAGCAACTTTTGAAGCAGGAATATAAATCCAATAGCTGCGTTTAATTTTATTCGCCTGAATCTCGATAGATTCAGGTTGCAGGGTTTTGAGCAGTCTTTTGGCTTCGGACAGATCTACCATTGGTGATAAATCGATATGAAGACAATAATCTGTATTCAAAACGGCTACCGATTGGGAATGCCCAACAGCATGAGGCTCCTTCTTCAAAGGGATAATATCTGACACGTTAATATCTTGATGCTCAGACATAGGCTCACCGGATACAGGCCGGGGTAGCTTTGTGTATGCAAAGAAAAGCAGATTAAATACAACCAACAACATAGCCAAAAATGGCAAAAATGATCGTTCACGCATCTGGCTCATCCCTAATACATACAAGCCCATTTAATACTAGATATTCATGGTACTCATACTCAATCTGCAGATGTGCTCCAATCAATCCAGCATCTCCGCCGCCCAAAATAATTGAAGGACGTGTATGCGTTATAACCTGCAATCTTCCCGCCATCCGTTCGACCGCTCCACATACAGCCTCAATCAGGCCACTATATATGGCATCACCAGTCTGAACTGGAAATGGGCTATACTGCCCCGATAGAATTTCCAGCCCATAAGCCCCTTCAGCTAAACTACGGCTTCCCAGTTTTTTTCCTGGCAGAATCAATCCCCCAAGAAAATGCCCCCTATGATCCACAGCATCGACAGTAATAGCTGTTCCACAGGCAACCACCACCACTGGGCGTTTACTATGATGCCAAGCAGCTATCATTCCGACCAAACGATCTATACCAAGTTTCTCAGGTTCCAGATATCCATTTTTGATCCCACCTAATATTGGTGCAGATACCACCCACTCGACAGGGGAACGGAGTGGGTTTAGCCAGTTTTCAATCAAGGACTGAATATGGGGGCCGGCTACATTTACTGCTATAACCCGGTCAATATCTTTAAAAGAGGACCAAGCTTGCTGTAACGATTCAGCATAGGCCAATTCAACTGCATCAAGCTGCAGCCAACCGTTAGAATAAATCCCCCATTTAATGCGACTGTTGCCCACATCAATTGCCAAGCACTTCATTCTTACACCCCGATAAGGCTAACTTCACCGCTTACGATTTCAACTTGTTTCCCCTCTGCTTCAACCAACAAAGCACCTTTATCAGATACTCCCCGTACTGTACCAATTAACAACATCTCATTATCTCTGGTTAATTTAACCTGACATCCTTCATAAGCATGGAACGAACGCCACGCTTCTTTCATTCCTGTAAATCCAGTCATAGAAAATAAACTCAAGGTCCTGGCCATTTCATCCAGAATAGAGGCAAGAATGGCATTTCTATCAATCCTTACTCCCTGTAAAGCAAGACCACCAATCTCACGGCCCAACAGTTTTGGCCAGCCAACTGGAACATTAATGTTTATTCCCACTCCAATTACTGTATGAATAGGGCCATGAACGTCACCTTGGGTTTCAATCAGAATACCGCCAACCTTTTTTTCTCCATAAAGTAAATCATTAGGCCATTTTAACCAAATATCGTCATATCCTAGCTTTCTCAAAGCAGTCACACAGGCAAGACCCACTACAAGTGAAAGCCCTTCAAGGGCAAGAACACCAGCCTCAAAACGCCATAGCATAGAAAAGGTTAAACTTAAACCAGGAGCAGCAAGCCAGGTCCTCCCCAAGCGCCCCCGCCCGGCGGTTTGTATTTCAGCAACCACAGCTGTCCCACATTCAGCTTTATCTGCCATTAGCATCAATGTGGTATTCGTTGATTCAAGACAATCTATAATTTCAACTGGATAGAAATAATTCTTGGGTAACAAATCTTTAAGTTTTATCCGATCCAGCATATCAACGGGTTCTGCCAGACAATACCCATGGCCTCTCGATGAAAAAATAGTCAGCCCCATTGACTCAAGATTTCTGACTAGCTCCCAAACAGTCGTACGGCTAACACCAAGATTATGGGCAATCCGCTCACCGGAATGAAATCGGCCATCGGAAAGCTGTGCCAGTAATTTAACAACTATTGTATTCATTTTAACCTTGACTGGATAAGGACTTCCAATTCTGGATTTTATTTCACCAATAAATCAAACGCGCATGATTTAAAATCATATTTACAAAAAATAACGCATTGACATAAAACAGATAAGTTGAAAGTCGCCATACGTTTATGTAAAAATATGTAAGCTTAAGGGCTATCCTGTTCAAATATGATCGACTTTTCGAGCTTGCACTAATAAGACTCACAGCCACTCATGCACTCACTACAGGCTGTCCGGCAACTAGCGAAGTCAAGCGAAATCCTAGCACAAACTCAAATATTTAAGAAAGAACAGTCCTTGCTACAGCAAAGAACGATCTGTTTCCATACCACCCAGCCAACCTCATTTTTATTTTTTCCAAGAAAGCGCGTATTCTGATAAGAATGTTCCAAAAAATACATTTTCAATATGAAATAATCACTTCAAGCACTTTTAATCCTGCAAGGGAAGGGTGGGGGAGGAGAAGAGGGCCCCCCCGAGGTGGGGGGGCGGGAAGAGAGCTTGGCGGTGACCTACTTTCGCATGGGTATCCACACTATCATGGGCGCGAAGCCGTTTCACTTCCGAGTTCGGGATGGGATCGG
>JAGXAQ010000031.1 GCA_018971485.1 Pseudomonadota bacterium
CATGTTCATCCGATGCGAAAATGAAACCGCCATGGCACCATCTCCTAACAGGAACTGCACAAACAGGGCGACAGCCCAGAAAGCCGGATATTCCCACCCTCCGCCCTTGTTGGTGAACAGCCAGCCATTGGCGCCATGGACCAGGAGGATGGCACCCAGCAGATCCGGGATGAGCACCAGGGCAACATAGCGTGCCTTAAACCCTATGATGAGGGCGACTCCTGCAACCAGTTCTGCCAGTGTCACCGCATAAGCCAGCCATCCAGGAAGCCCAAGGGACACAAAATACGCTGCTGTCCCCGGCAGGGTGAAGACCAGCACCTTCAGAAGTCCATGGGCCATGAACATGACCCCCAGGCTCACCCGCAGCAAAAGTGCGGCATAGGGAGCAGTTTTTTGATCAATCATTTGTTTCTCCTTCCATATCCGATATATTGATACACCTTCATTCAAACCCCTTCTTAATGAAGCAGCTTCCAGGCACTCATGAAATTCAGTCCCAGCGGACCCTGGAGTGTAATACCCAATAAAGCCATCGCTTCGAGCTGACGGGCGCGATGAAGGGGCCCCACATCGATAAAAATCAGCCCTGCAGACCGGATAAGGCCGGACACCAGAGATTTGGCTTTATCATCATTGCCTGCAACCAGTACATCCAGGGGCTGACCTGCCACCTGTCCCGTCAGAAGGGTGTTCGCGAAAACCGTATTAAACGCCTTGACCACTTTTGATTCAGGCAGAACGGCCTGTATCATTTCAGCCGCAGACATGTCAGGAGTGGTCACCAACCCATCATAGGTTTCATTAAGCGGGTTGGAAATCTCCACCACGATTTTCCCGGCCAAGCCGGAGGCAAGATGCCGTGCGGTTTCAAGATTGCCTGAATAACTCATGGCAAGGACCACCACTTCATTCTTCAGGGGGTCATTCCAGTCTGCCACAAGAACACTCGCTCCAGAAGAGTGCGCCAGAGGCGCCAGTTCTTCCACCAGGCGCCGGGAACGTAACGCCTCCCGGGCCACAATCGTCACCGAGTGGCCTCCTGCCAGAAAACGCGACGCAATGCCTTTAGCCATATTGCCAGCACCCACAATTGAAATGGTCATGTCTTTAATCCTTGTCAAATGATCCTGCCCCAATCCAGGCAGACGCATCCAGAATAATTATCTTTTTTTAATTGATAAAGTAGTATTTATGAAATATATTGTTTCTTTTTTATTGATAATACTGGGTATGGATACTCTTACCAGCATGCAGGTTTTTGTCACCATCGTTGCATCCGGCAACCTGACCCGGGCAGCTGATCGACTGCATCTGTCCAAAGCCATGGTCTCCAAGCATCTGCTGTATCTGGAAGATCATCTCTCAACCAGGCTACTTAACCGCACCACCCGCCGGTTAAGCCTGACCGAATCAGGGGCGGCCTATCATGAACGCTGTCTTGCTATCCTGGCTGATATTGAAGAAGCCCGGCAGATTGCAACTGACGCAACCCTGGTTCCCAGGGGAACCCTTAAGATAACGCTCCCGGTCGCCTTCGGATTACACAAGCTCGGCCAGCTGATGGCGGATTTTGTCCGGATGCACCCCCAAGTCAGGCTGGATATCACCCTTAATGATCGCTACGCCGATCTCATTGAAGAAGGTCTTGATCTGGCCATCCGGATTGGCCGTTTACCCGATTCCGGCCTTATCGCCAGAAGACTCGGCACAACCCGCTCCATTCTCTGCGCCGCTCCAGCCTACCTTGACCGGCAGGGCTACCCTTCAG
>JAGXAQ010000032.1 GCA_018971485.1 Pseudomonadota bacterium
GTCCCAGCACTTCGAGCCTTGCCAGGCATTCAGCGGGTCGAGGTATTCGGTGTCGGCAACGAGTCCTTGTGGGTACAGCCTGATCCTGTTGCCCTGCGCCGCTTTGGCCTGTCCATTTCGGATATTGCCCGGGTGCTCAGGAAGCAGGTGGTTCTGGGTCCTGCAGGGTATGTAACCCAGGGGCATCAGGATGTCGCCATTGAAATGCGCTATCTGCCCCATGAGGTGTCCCAGCTCAAGTCCGTTCTCATTCCTTATCAGGGTGGCCGTGTACCGCTGGACGTGCTTGCCCGGATTGTCAAAAAACCTGTTCCCATCCACTCAGCCGTCAGGCTCAATGGACGGCCTACCGTTGCACTCATCCTTTTCAAGCAGCCAAATGCTTCAACCGTGCCTGTGATGAAGGAAGTCACGAAAGCTTTGCATCAGCTGGAGCCCCAGCTGCCTGCCGGGGTGAGCTGGATCCGTATCTATAGCCAGGCCCACCTGGTCGGGCTGATCGGCCATGATCTGGGTATGGATCTGCTGGTCGGGGGGCTTTTGGCCATTGTTGCCCTGTTCTGGGTGTTAGGATTTCAAAGAAGTGTCTGGGGACTGGCACTCAGTATTCCGGCTTCCCTGCTGCTGGGTGTGGCAGCCCTTTATCTTTTTGGGCAAAGCCTCAACCTGCTGACCTTTGGTGCCTTGTCCGTAGGCATCGGCCTACTGGCTGATGATGGCGTTATTGTAATGGAAAGCATTTATCATTGCTGGGAAGAAGGCGATGGTGTGGTCGAGGGAATCTGGAATGGCCTAAGGGTGATTGCGAGCCCTGATATCAGCGGAACCCTGACAACGGTATGCGTGTTTTTACCCCTGTTTCTGGTCACAGGGCTTGCAGGCCTGTTCTTTTCCCCTTTTGCGCTGGCCATCAGTCTTGCCCTGCTGGCTTCCTTGATGATTTCGCTGACCCTGCTGCCCCTTTACATGCTCGTTTCCGGTCGGCACCCCACCCTGGGGCAGGGTACGGGCAGGGCATTCCTTGAATGGCTGCACCGGGGCAACGTTCGCCTGCTGGGCATGACCCTGAAGTGGCCCCGTACTTCCCTTGCCCTCTGTATTGTACTTCTGGTGACCAGTTGTGTCGGGATGGCTTTTGTTCCGGTTAATTTCTTGCCCTTGCCTAATGAGGGGGTACTGCTTGATAGTTTCAACCTGCCTCCTGGCACCAGTCTGAGCGAAACGGTGCGAACGATGGACAGGTTAAGCCACAGGATCCGGCAGAACAAGGATGTCGCACAGGTGCTGACCCGTATCGGCTCAGCCCAGGGCACGGCTTATACTGAACCAAGCTCATCGGGAGAAATGCAGGTTGTTCTGAAAAAAAGCGTGAATCCCAATCATCTGGATGCCATTGCCCGGCAGTTAAAGCAGCAGATGCAGTTTCCTGGCGTGCTGCAGAGTTTTGATACGCCGACTATCGAGCGGGTGGGAGAAAGCCTGTCCGGTCTGCCCCAGCCTTTCGTGGTGAGGATTTATGGCCAGCATCTGGATGTTTTAAGACGTCTGTCTAAAGCTGTCAGTACGCGGCTTAAGGCAACCGGGACGATGTCCCCCGTGTTCAATAATGACAGCTACCCGGTCACCCAGTTGCAGGTGAGCCCCAAAAGCAGTGCCTTGTCCGTATATGACATCACCCCGGCCAGCCTGATGAACCAGCTTAACCTGGCCCTTTTTGGCCAGGTTGTCGCCCAGGTTCCCCAGGGCAATACCCATCTGGA
>JAGXAQ010000005.1 GCA_018971485.1 Pseudomonadota bacterium
GCAGTGTAATAAGCCAGTACATCACGTTGACATCGAGTGGGTGTTTTGTTGTCCAATCGAATGGGTATCGTGTCTTCGGAGACTGCACAGCCATCATGAAATATGATTTTGGTGAGTATCGGCAGCGCATCTGGCTTCGCCGCCAGTCATACACCCAGGCGGTCTGGAAACACAGGGAGTCACGTGCCTGATGTGGATTTCGGGTTTATGGCCCTGTTCCATCCGCAACGCCTTACTGTGCTCAAGATGATATGGCGTGGATGGCAGGATGGGCTATGCGGGCGGATGGGGCGGGCCGATCTCGTGCGTTGATTGGGGCTGCGGTTATGTTGTGCTCATTTTGTTCCATAAATTTAAGACCTGCGATACGCGGCGGCCTGGATCACAAAAGGCAGGTTGATTGCCCTTGAGCCGTGAGAAGTGCTACCGCCTTCTTGTCGAAGGAAACGAAAGTGTCCCCGCCAAGCCAGTTGCCCTCGTAGGCAATAACGCCATCGGCAAAATCTCCGCCAGCATCGAGTATCAGCAAACCTGCCTCTACGGCGGGCCGGTTCATTTCCACGTTTGCAGTGGCAAGTAGTGCTCGGATTGTGGCAGCCGCGTCAGCTTGCTGGAACCCATAGACCTGGATCAGAACCCAAACCAATTCACATAGGCACGGCAATGCGACCGCGATCAACGAGGCGTTGGTCAAGACGGTGGCAGCAGCGTTCGCTTGTGCAGGATCGTCGCGCACAACTGCACGCACAAGGACATTGGTATCTACTGTGATCCTCATTTTTTGCCTGCCCATCCTTGCGTGGTTGCCTTGGTGATTTCTTCGATGGTGGCAACTTTCTGCGTCCTGCCCGCGAGCAGGCCGACGAAGCTGGATATTTCCCCAGCGGGACGTGCTGCCTTGATGACGCCTCGACCATCTGGCAGTAAGTCCAGCTCGATCTTGTCGCCTGGCCTGATGCCGAGGTGTTGTAATACATCCTTCCGAAACGTCACTTGTCCCCGTGTGGTAACAGTCAATGTGGTCATGGTGCTGTGCCTGCCTTCGCAATATCATAGGTTGATTCTTATAGAGTAATGTAACTTTGCATTACTGTCAACGCCAGGCAAACGATCATTAGACAGTCAAGCCAACCCTGAAAAAACTACATCACTAAACAAGATGTCCACCTCTCCTATACAATACCTTTTTAAACCTGATCCACAGTACAATAGGTAGTGAACCAGTACAGGCGCTGGCAATTTTTGTCAGAATCCCGGAAAATGGGACTTTGGAATGAAGAGGAAATTGATGCGCGTACTACGATTAGGGCTTGTAGCCTTACTGACCTTCTTTCTGGCTTCATGCGCGAGTGCCCCGACTCAGGAAATGGCAGATGCGCGCTCGACTATATGGGCAGCCGAAGAAATTGGTGCGGCACCTTATGCGACTGAGCAGATGAATGAGGCCCAGGCTGCTTTAAGTGGTGCAGAAGTCAATCTTGCCCTGGGAGATTACAGGAAGGCAAAGGACTGGGCGTTGCTTGCCCGGGACAAAGCGAGCGAGGCATTGCTGATTGCCCAGGCCATCAAGCAGGCTGAGCAGGAAGCCAATATTGCCCGCTCGATGGGCTATTTGCCGGTTCGCGTTGAGATATTGCTTGGACGGGCCAGAAAGCTTGTGAACAGGAACCCTGATGAAGCCATCATGGATGCACAGCAGGCCACCAAGCTGGCTGATCATGCAATCAACCAGGGTGATTTGGAACAAGCCCAGATCCTGTTAAGGCGCTGCCAGGCGAAACGCCGTTTTTCATCCCAGAATTTCAACCAGGCTAAGTCACAGATTGAAGAAGGACATGGATCTGCAGCGCTTAGCACATTGAAAGCCATCTGTTCTGATGAAAAAAGATAGTGCTGGTTTCAATCGATTCAAGCTGCTGATCTGGCCCGGATTGATGGGGATAGGGTTATGGGCGCTGTTCTTGTTTAACCAGTGGGCCTTTGTTAATCATCATCTGGTTATGAGTGATGCGCGCTGGAGCTATGGGATGGGCTTTGCCCTTATTGCCGGATTCATGCTAGGCGGCCTGACCCGACTTGGCCCTGCGGTGCCTGTTCTTGTCTGGAGAACCTTGACGTTGATTATGGCCAGCCTGATGGCCTGGGTTGAAGTCAGTCTGCATCATTATCCTTCCGGATATGCAGGAATACTGGTTGCCAGTGCCGTATTGGGCATATCTGTCCTTTGCCTTTTCGCACGTCTGCTTCCTCCAGGACGGCTCAAGGTATTGTGGTTATCCGAATCCATTCGTCTTGATCCTTCAGTATCCCATGGGAATGGGACGCCGCAAGAATAAGATCGTCTGACCAGTTCCAGCGATGTTTCCAGGCAAACAGGATCTGATCCGGATAGCGGGCCTTGCCCGGCGTGCCGTTATATCGGCCCAGAGCCATGTAAAGATTGCCGTGTTCTTCGTCAATATAATGGCGCAGGATAGTGCAGCCATATCGAAGATTGGTTTCGGGGTTGAACAGATCCTGGCCCTTTATTCCAATCTGTTTGACCCAGAAAGGCATGACCTGCATATATCCTATGGCATCGGCGCGGGAAATGGCATACTGGCTGAATCCGCTTTCTACCTGGATAAGACCCAGCACCAGTTGCGGATCCAGTCCCGCCCGATCTGCTTCATAATGAACCATGGCAAGAAAGCGACGCCTCATGAAAGCATCAGGGATGCTGGTCTTGAGACGGTCCGACATGCTGTTAAACCAGGCCTTTTTTTCTTTTTTTGAGGAAAACCCCGGGTCCTCTTTCAGGTTTACCGGGGCTTCAATAGCATTGGACAGGGCGACACGGACGCTATCACTCATGAGTTCCATGGACTGGGCCCATGCCAATTGACTCCAGCTGAACCAGCAGAGAAGAAAACTGAAAATAACGACCTGGTGTCGCAATTTTATCTTTCAGTCATGTTGATAGTCGTGATTGTATGATGCCAGGAGCGTCTTGCAAAGCGATGAGTTCGCTTGCCGTTTCACCCCGGCTCAGGAGTTCAACCTGTCCATGGCCTAGATGGCGTTCCCCCAGCGTGAGGCGTAAAGGGATTCCTATGAGTTCCATGTCCGCAAACATGACCCCGGGTCGCTCGTCCCGGTCATCGAGGAGCACTTCTATCCCCAGCGCTGAAAGATCCAGGTAGAGTTGTTCAGCAGCAACCCTGACGGTTTCATTCTTCCTGAAGCCAATCGGACAGATGGTCACTGTAAAAGGCGCCATGGAAAGAGGCCAGGAAATCCCTTTCTCATCATGGCACTGCTCTACTGCTGCGCCAACGATGCGGGAGATGCCGATGCCATAACAGCCCATGACAAGGGGTTTGGATTGACCTGTTTCATCCAGGAAAGTGGCATTCATGGTTTCGGAGTATCGGGTGCCCAGCTGGAAAATATGTCCTACTTCGATCCCGCGGCATAAGGACAACAGTCCTTTTTGATCGGGACTTGGATCGCCTTCCTTAACATTGCGGATATCTGCAAGTGTAATTTTGGTCAAGTCGCGGGAGAAACTGGCATGGCGGTAATGAAAACCTTCTTCATTGGCTCCTGTGATAAAATTTTCCATCAGGGCGATGCTGCGATCAGCGATGATCGGGATAGTCAGGCCAATGGGGCCGATAGAGCCTGGAGGGCTTCCAGTAAGGGTACGGATGGAGTCCTCATTTGCCAGGCGGAAGTCGTCACCCAACTGGGGAAGCTTGGCTGCCTTGACTTCATTCAGTTCGTGATCGCCCCGTAGCAGCAAGGCAATAAAATCGCCTTGTCCATTTTCCACGATGAGGGTCTTGACGATCTGATGGGAGGCAACATTGAAGAATCGGCTGACCTCGTCGATACTTCTGGTCTGGGGCGTTGCGATCTTTTCCAGGGGTTCTGGCGGGGTTTGAACCGGAGGAGGAACAGCAATTGCTTCTGCGAGCTCGATATTGGCGGCAAAATCGGATTGTGGGCAATACGCGATTGCATCTTCGCCGCACTCAGCCAGCACATGAAATTCATGCGAGCCTGTTCCTCCAATGGAGCCGGTATCAGCAGCAACGGATCTGAACTGGAGGCTCAGGCGGGTAAAGATCCGGGTATAGGCTTCATGCATGCGTTTATAGGTGGCTTCAAGGCTGGCTGTATCAGGATGGAAGGAGTAGGCATCCTTCATGATGAATTCGCGGGAACGCATGACTCCAAAACGGGGCCTGGTTTCATCGCGGAATTTCCCCTGGATCTGGTAAAAATTGACAGGGAGTTGCCGATAGCTGCGTAGTTCGCGGCGGACGATATCGGTAATGACCTCTTCGTGTGTGGGCCCAAAGCAATACTCCCTGTCATGCCGGTCCTTCAGGCGTAACAGCTCAGGGCCATATTTTTGCCAGCGGCGGGTTTCCTGCCAGAGCTCAGCAGGCTGGATGGCAGGCATTAACAGTTCAATAGCGCCTGCGCGGTTCATTTCGTCACGGACAATGGCTTCCACCTTGCGCAGGACACGAAGTCCAAGGGGCATCCAGGAATACAGCCCGCTTGAGAGCCTTCGAATCAGGCCTGCCCTGAGCATCAGCTTGTGGCTGGGTAGTTCTGCTTCGGCAGGAGCCTCTTTCAGGGTGGACAGAAAAAATTCAGAAACGCGCATGGGTAATTTTCCGATACAATGCAAAAAGAGCATTTTAACTGTGTCCCAACCTTAGGCGCCAGCCTTTTAAATAAACGCGATTGAATGATGGGTATGTTTAGCAAATTCTTACGACGCAACCAGGAAATTGCTCCGGGAGTGCAGATCCAGGAGCATCGTGGAGTCCGTAGCCTGCATCTGGGCACACGTCATGTCCAAAGCGCGATGCGAATCCGTAACCCGCAGGAGCTGGAACTCGAATATACCCGATGCATGATGGCTTTCCCCCTTTTTTGTGAGCAGCCGCGGGATGCCTTGATGATAGGGTTGGGAGGGGGATCCGTTATTCGTTTTCTGCATGCGAAAATGCCCGAGGTCTCATTGATCACGATTGAGAATAACGAAGAAGTGCTTCATGCTGCACGAGCCTGGTTTAACCTGCCTGAAGATGAGCACCATGTCGTTCATATAGGCGATGGAGCAACCTATGTGGCGACTTGCGCCCATGCTGCGGATGTGATTCTTGTGGATGCTTTCGATGGCCATGATCTGGCCCCGATGCTTGGTTCGGAACTCTTTTATTTTGATTGCCAGCGGGCTTTGCGTGAGGGTGGCGTGCTGGCTGTGAATCTTTGGGGAGGGGATCCGCGTTTTGATCTCTGGCTCAACTATATCCGTGCAGCGTTTGATGGCCGTGTGCTCTGTCTTCCGGCAAAGGCCCGCGGAAATGTCATTGCATTCGGAGTCAACAGTACGGATGTGCCCGGCCATACCCAGTTGATGCGTCGGGCCCGGGCCATGCAGCCTGTTCTGGGACTTGATTTGACAGGCTATGTTAAGACCCTGGAAGCGATCAATCCTTTCCGGATAGCCATGCGCTAGCTTTAGGGCCTGGTTATACTCTTTTTACTGGTGTTTTTTTGTGCATGGTTCATGTGGAATGTTCAATAGATCAGGTTTTATGAAGGTTTTTCAGGAGCGTATCAGGAATTTAGCCTCCGGACTGCTGATATTGCTGGGGATATCCATTCCGATTTCAGTCGTTTCGGATAATATCCTGTTGGGGCTGGTTCTGCTGGTCTGGGTGCTGGGGGGTAATTTTAGGCAGAAAATCCGGATGATGTGGTACCACCCGGTGGCGCGGGCTGGCCTGCTGTTATTTGTCTTCCTTGTTCTGGGTGCCTTTTACGGGAGAGCAGGAGCAGCAGCCAGTGCCAGCATGCTGTTCAAGCTCAAGGGGTTTGTGTTGATTGGGATCCTGTCCGGACTGATCCCGAAAGATGCGGCTACACGGACCCGTATGCTTAATGGGTTTCTGTGGGCCATGGGGCTGACGTTGGCTCTATCTTATCTTGTAGCCTTCCATCTTGTGAATGCCCAGGCGTTTCATCTGAATGGAAGTGCACAGGATGCTTCGATATTCAAGGATCATATTACCCAGAGCTTTCTTCTTTCCTATGCGGCACTGATCTGGGCTGGACGCGCTCGACTGGCCCAGGGCAAATGGCGCCTGCTGTGGATCATGATGGTTCTGCTGTCGGCCTACTGTATTGTTTTTCTGCTTCAGGGAAGAACGGGTTACATGACTTTGGCCCTGCTAGTGCTGTATGCCGGCTTTCATTTTTCAAGGGCCAGAATGAAAGGGGTTGCTGCAGGGGTTGCATTGCTGATATTGGCTTCTTTTGCCGCATTTCATTACTCTCGCCCATTTGAGCAGCGCATCCAGATTGCCGAAACCCAGGCCTTGAACTGGCAGAATAACCGGCCTGTGGGGGAGAGCGATTCAATTGGTTTACGGTTGGAGTTTTATACCAACAGTTTCAGGGTATGGCTTAAACACCCCGTTTGGGGGGTAGGCACAGGCGGATTTGCCCGGGCTTATCGGCACCAGGTGAAAGGAACAGGTGAAATTGCCACGGATAATCCTCATAATGATATGTTGCTTATTGTCGTGCAGATTGGCCTTATTGGTGCGTTGGCCCTGTTTTACCTGTACTTTTGTGCCTGGCAGGCAGCAGCAGCCCTTCCTCCCCTGTACCAGTATCTGGCGCGAGGCCTGGTTATCCTGTATGTCAGTGGGGGCCTGGTTGATGCAGTCTTGTTCAGTCATACTGAAAGCATGGCTTTTGCCTGGCTTGTTGCCCTGGTTTATGCTGGTTTACCTGCCTTACAGGATAAAACATGCGTCTGAGTGCTGTGATTATTACACGCAATGAAGCCCGACATATCCGTGAATGTCTGGAGTCTGTTTCCTTTGCTGATGAAATTGTGGTGCTTGATTCAGGCAGTACGGATGAGACTGTCAAGATTTGCCGGGAATATGGTGCCCGGGTGGAATTGACGGACTGGCCTGGTTTCGGCCCCCAGAAAAACAGGGCAATAGACCTGGCACAGGCTGAATGGGTTCTGTCCATTGATGCGGATGAACTGGTTACTCCGGCCTTACGGGAGGAAATGATACAGGCTATGGCCCATCCTGGTGAGTATGTGGCTTTTCATATGCCTCGAGCCTCAAGCTACTGCGGGCGTATCATGCGCCATGGGGGGTGGTGGCCCGACCATGTCATTCGGCTTTTCAGGCGGGGCCGGGGCCGGTTTAGTGATAAGCGCGTTCATGAGACATTGGTTGTGGATGGCCTGGTGGGTGAATTAACGCAGCCCCTTCGTCACCGAAGTTTTGTGAATCTGGAAGAGGTGCTGGAGAAGGTCAATACCTACTCAAGTGCGGGCGCCCTACAGATGTTGGAGAATGGTAAAAGGGGTGGGTTATTCAAGGCGGTAGGTCATGGGCTATGGTCGTTTGTCCGAACCTATTTTTTTCGGCTAGGCTGTCTGGACGGGGCAGAAGGATTGATGCTGGCCATATCGAATGCCGAGGGGACGTATTATCGCTATGTTAAGCGGGGACTATTGGACAGGGAAGCGGCAGATGCGAATCAGTGTCATCGTGACGACCTACAATAATCCCAGGGCCCTGCGTGCGGTTTTGTTAGGGTATGCCAGGCAGGACGATACAGGTTTTGATGTTATAGTTGCAGATGATGGCTCGGGCCCTGCGACCCGCGAACTGGTTGACAGCCTGAGATCCCTTCTTCCTTATGAGCTGACTCATGTTTGGCAGGAAGACAGGGGATTCCGTGCGGCAGCCATTCGGAACCGGGCCATTGCAGCCAGCAAGTCTGAATATCTCATTTTTACGGATGGCGACTGTATCCCCTCATCGCGATTTGTGCGTGTGCATCGCCTGCTTGCCGAGCCGGGCTGGTTTTTATCGGGAAACAGGATATTGCTTAACGAGGATCTCGCCCGGGCGGTCCTAGACCAGGAACTGGACCTTTCTGGCTGGTCCTGGATGCAAGGAGTTCAGTGCTGGCTTCGCCGGGACATTAACCGAATGATGCCGCTTGTACTTCTCCCTGATGGTCAATGGCGAAAGATGGCCCCCAGGCGTTGGGCAGGATGTGTGACGGCAAACCTGTCAGCCTGGCGGCAGGATCTGCTGAAAGTGAACGGGTTTGATGAATCCTATTGTGGTTGGGGACTGGAGGATTCAGATCTGGTTGTACGGTTGATGCATGCCGGTATTTTTCACAAGAGCGCCCGTTTTGGCGCTTTTATCTGGCATTTATGGCATCCTTACAATGACAGGGAGCGCCTATCCGATAATGAGGCCCGCTTTGACAGTCTGCTGGATTCAGATCGTATAGGCTGCCCATCTGGAGTGAACCAGTATTTATGATGGATCAGACCCCCAAAACCATATTGGTTATTTGTATGCGACGGCTCGGAGATGTGTTGCTGGCAACTCCTTTGTTACATACGTTGCGCCAGGCTTTCCCCCATGCCCGCATTGATGTGTTGATTTTTGCTTCCACAAGATCCATTGTCGCCCGTAATACCGATATTGATCAGATTCTGACTATTGAGGAGCAGCCCACGTTTTGGCAGCATCTGGCTTTTTTAAGGCGTATCTGGCGCCAGTATGATTGGGCCATATCGACCCAGAATGGTGATCGTCCCACTTTTTATGCGTTTGTTGCCGGACGATACCGGATAGGTCTGGCTGACGAGCGGCATCCGTTCAAGCAGAAATTGCTGCATAAGGCTATCCCGTTCGATGACGAGCAGACCCATACGGTTCGGATGAACCTGGCTTTGGCGCACAGTCTTGGCTTGCCCCTCGATGGAACAGTAATGGCAGGCTTTAACGATCAGGATCGGGTGTTTCTGGAGGTTCTGGAAGGGTTTAGTCCAGCCAGGCCTTATGTGGTCTTGCATATGGTACCCCGTTTTCCTTATAAAGCCTGGTCACTCGAGGGTTGGATTACGTTGGCTGACTGGTTTATCGGAGCAGGATTCCAGGTGGTGTTTACTGGAAGCGATCGGGTTATGGAGCATGCGCTGATTGAGTCTGTCCTTTCCAGGCTTCCCCCTGGAGCAATCAATCTTGCCGGAAAGCTTAATTTTGGACAGATGGCTTATCTTTTGTCGCGAAGCCGGCTTTATGTGGGGATAGATACAGTGGTAACCCATTTGGCGGCAGCGACTGGTGTGCCGACATTGGCCCTGTTTGGCCCTACCAATCCAGTCAAGTGGGGTCCATGGCCAAGAGATTGGCGGGTCGGCATGAATCCGTATGAACGGGTCGGGTCACAGTGGAGGGGAAATGTCTATCTGCTCCAGGGAGAAGGAGAGTGCGTTCCTTGTCATCGCGAGGGCTGCCATCAGCGTGAGGACAGTGATTCGGACTGTTTGCAGGATATGTCCTCTCAGAGGGTGATTCGTGCCGCAAGGCGCTTGCTGGAAGGAGCTCGAACATGATGGATATAGCAGGACTTCTAATGGCATCCAGGCGAATAGCCATTGTTGGTTTAAGTGACAAGCCGGAGCGGGATAGCTACCGGGTAGCCAGTTATCTTCAGTCCCAGGGGTATTCCATTGTTCCGGTTAACCCTCATATTCGGACTGTTTTGGGTGAAATGGCCTATTCCCGTCTGGAGGATATCCCGGAACCTGTGGATATCGTGGATATTTTTCGTGCCCCGGATCAGGTGCCAGCGATCGTTGATTCATCCGTTCTGATTGGGGCCAAGGCAGTCTGGATGCAGTTAGGTGTTGCCCATGATGAAGCAATTCGCAAGGCTTTGGATGCGGGCCTGGAAGTTGTGTCAGAACGCTGTATCATGATAGAGCATAAACGGTTGAATATTGCATCAAGAATTAAGGCTCAATAAGCCCGTTTTGCAAGGCCTCCTGCTGATAGGGAAATACAATGGCCGGATCAGGAAGCAGGTAATCTGTATTCTTCCCTTTGTATTCGGTCCGGTTCAATAGATCCCGGATCACGTTAAGCCGCGCTAGTCGTTTGATATTCGCCCGGACTATGGTCCAGGGGGCAACTGGAGTATGCGAGCGGGCCAGCATGTCGTTTCTGGCAGATGAATACTCTTTCCAGTGCCTGAGTGCGACTGTATCAATAGGGCTGGTTTTCCACTGTGTCAATGGATCTGTTTTTCTGGCCTGAAGTCTTGCCTGCTGTTCTTTTTCACTGATGTCAAGATAGTATTTGAACAGTTGGATGCCATCATGAACAAGCATCTGCTCGAAAACCGGCACCATATTGATGAAGGCTTCAAATTGTGACGGGCTGCAAAATTTCATGACCCGCTCAACACCTGCACGGTTATACCAGCTGCGATTGAACAGTACCATTTCCTGTGCTGCAGGCAGATAGGGAATGTAGCGCTGGAAATACCAGCTGCTTTCGTCATGCTCGTTCGGTTTGCCTAGAGCTATCACTCTCGTTTCCCTGGGGGAGAGATGTTCGGTCATTCGCTTGATGGTGCCATCCTTGCCTGCAGCATCGCGGCCCTCAAACAGCACGACTATGCGTAGCCCCTGATGAATAATATGCTTTTGAAGCTTGACCAGTTCAACCTGCAGCTGGTGCAGATCCTTCTTGTAGGCTTTCTTTTTTGGCCGGATAGGATAGGGTGCATTCGTGTTCATGGTAAAGCTCCCAATATTATGGCTTTGAAAAAGCAACGGAACCGGCGAGTCTGGTGTAAATTAAAACCGGTGTTTTTCTCAGTGTGGCGTTTTATAAATGCTCATGTCCTGCCTGATATCTATCGGTTGCGTTGCAAAACCTTGCTGTTCAGGGTAGGGATACAAGGTGGGGACGCCGAGGGCATTCTTGGGGTGCTTCCTGGATTGGCGTTTCCTGTTGTTTGATATACTGCTCAATGATGTTGATTGGCGCACCGCCACACGAAGAGGCAAAGTATGAGGGCGACCACAGCACATTGTTCCAATATCGCTTTTTCAAGTCTGGCCGTTCCTTTCGCAGCAACCGGCTGGATACTCCTTTCAGGCTGTTTACCAGCACCGATACAGCCAGCTTTGGCGGATACTCCACCAGCAGATGCACATGGTTGTCTTCCCCATCCATTTCTATCAGGGACGCTTCCATGTTTTCGCATACCTTGCCAAATATCCGGCGCATCCGGTCAATGGCATCGCTGTCGAATACCTCGTGGCGATATTTCGCCAAAAAGACCAAATGGACATGCATATTAAAAACGCAGTTTCTGCCTTGTCTGATCTCGTTGTGTTTTTCCATAGACCAAGTATAATTCAAAGCATGAAACGCTTGCAAGCCTTCAAATTTGAGCTACAGCTCAATGGCGAACAAGCCCGCTCAATGCGGCGTTTTGCTGGCAATGCGCGTAAGGTTTGGAACCTGGCACTAGCACGACAGCAAGATCATACCCAGGGCGAAAAACTCACCAATACGTTCGGGATGAACAATTGGATTCCGGTATGGAAGGCTGAATATCCATACCTCGTCGAATCTTCATCTCAAACGTTTCAGCAGGTCATGGGCGATTGGGCGCGTACCTATTTCAGGAAAGGGTAATCATGATTTTAGCCGGAGATATTGGAGGCACTTCTACCCGTTTAGCCCAGTTCAATGTGGTCGACGGAAATCTGAACAGGCTGTCAATGGAAGTCTATCCCAGTCGTGATCATTCTAACCTGTCCGAAATTCTCCGGATTTACTGCAAGCAGCATCCAGCTGATATCGCTCTGGCCTGTTTGGGTATAGCAGCCCCGGTAGACAAAGGTGTGGCCAGAACCCCGAATTTACCCTGGCATGTGAGTGAAGCGGAACTGCAACGGGATTCCGGGTTAAGCCAGGTGAGACTGATTAATGATCTGGAAGCGAATGCCTGGGGTATTGGTGGATTAGGGGAGGATGATTTCTGTGTTTTGAATGAAGTTCATGAAAAGGTATCAGGCAATCAGGCCGTGATTTCTGCCGGCACCGGTTTAGGCGAGGCCGGCTTGTATTGGGATGGTTACTCGTATCATCCTTTTGCCTGTGAGGGGGGGCATGCTGATTTTGCCCCCTGTAATGAACTGCAGGTGGAACTGCTTGCTTATCTGAACCGTATTAATGGCGGGCATGTCAGTTTTGAGCGGGTCGTTTCAGGTCCCGGGCTTAAGAGCATCTATGAATTCCTTCGCGATACTGGCCGGGGAGTCGAGTTGCCCCGGATTGCTGAAAAAATGGATACGAATGAGGCTTCGGCGGCAATTTCAGAAGCAGCAATTGCGCATGCCTGTCCGCTGTGTGAGCAGGCCCTGGATTTGTTTGTGTCCGTTTATGCGGCGGAGGCGGGCAATCTTGCATTGAAGCTTAAGGCAACGGGTGGTGTTTATCTCGGAGGAGGAATCGCACCCAAGATTTTACCTGCCCTGCGCAGGCCAGAGTTTATAGAGGCTTTTATAGCCAAAGGCAGAATGCAGTCCCTGCTTGAAAGGATACCGGTCAAGGTGGTTTTAAACCCTGATACAGCCCTTCTGGGCAGTGCCCGCTGTGCTGCTTCAATGACTGGTCTGCTGCACGTATAATCTCGGATCCTGAGTGCTGACCACTTCCACTTCATAATTGATACCTTCCCACCTCAAGGTGTCGACCCAGTAAAAGGTGAAGAGAATTCGGCTGCCTGCCTCAAGCTCCTGGGTCGGGAGATCGATGATGTGAAGACCTAATCCGGTGTTTTTGCTGTCGATATCTTCGCTGGTTGTCCAGTTGTTGGCGCTCCAGTGCACCATGGCCTCCTGAAGTACTTCCAGCCGCAAAATCTTTCCTGCAGGGATGATTTTGCGCTTGAAATTGAATCGCCAGAAGGAATGGGGTGATACCACCTTATGTACGATATAGCGATCAATGGTTTGTGGTGGGGTATCGAATACACGCTCTTCCCGCATGGATCTGACCAGTTTGACATATTCTGCATGGGCCCAGACCAGGGGCATGGCCGAACCGGATGGTGCACCGAAATAAAGATCATGTTCTGGAATATCAGCCGCATTCCAGATTTGTTCAGGAAGCATGCCGCCTGTATTGGCAAATTGTGCCATGGCCTGCTGTAATCGTCTGGCTTCAGCAAGATTGCCGGCAGCCAGTTCATAGTGGGCCCGTTCCCCGGTGAGAAGGGGCCAGGGACGGCCTATGCCTGAACCATCATAGGGTTCTCCATTCTCGTGCTCCCCGTAGCCATCATGATTGTATCGGTGCCAGGCCGGCCCATGTTCAGTTTCAAGCTTGAGCTGCTGATCTATTACCCTGATGGTATTTAGGATGCGAGGATCATCTGCTGCGCGCAGACCAAAGCGGACCAGGGCCAGTGCATCTGGGCTGACGATATCACTGGCAGGAAGATAACAGGTTCCAGAAGGCTGGTTCTTGATGGGAATGAAGCACAGTTCCGGATTGGAGGATCGGGTAATCTCAGGTGGAGCAATCCGAATGTAATATCCGTCTACCCCGACTTCTCGGGACAGTCGTGTGTCCCGGACATAGGTCCATCGATCGATACCGTCATTCCATACATCTGCTGTTTCCCGAAGATAGCCTGCAATCGTATGTTCATTGATGCGATCCGCAAGTTCGGCTGCAACGAGCAAGGCGGCAATGGTCACGGCCAGTGTAAATGGAGAATAGCCCGAGTTTTCTTCCCATCGATCCTGTTCGGTAATCGGACCATTGCATGCTATGAAGGCTGCAGCTTTTCGAACCATGGGCCAAAGCCTACGAAACTCGCCATCAGACAGGGCTCCTTCACGCCGGGCTAAGTCAATGAGCATGATGGGAAAAGCGGTTTCATCAAGCTGGGTGCCTGTCCAATAGGGCTTGCCATCCAGCCACATGTTCTGGGGCCAGTGTCCGTCACTTTCCTGGGTGGACTGAAGATAATGGATGATGGGCCAGGCTTCACTGGGAGCCCCGATTGCCAGGAGTCCACCTGCAGATTCGGCCAGATCGCGAGGCCAGGTCAGGTGATATCCTCCCATGTCGTTATCGCTTTTGGATCCACCCCAAGGGAAGGAAAGGCTGGCAATGAGGCTTCCTAGAATCCGTTTGGATTCATGCACTCTTAGGACCGTAGCGCTAACCCGATAGGGGTTCCAGCCCTCAACGACCTGTTCATCAAGGGGAAGCAGGGTTTCATGCCAGTTTTGCCATTCCTGGATGTATTTTTTTTCGGCCCAGGCATAACCATCCTGAAGACTTGCCAGGGCACGGTTTCCTGCCTCAAAAGGGCTAAGCCCAAAGCCCAGGGCGAGTACAAAATTGCCATTTGTGATCCGCCAGTCGATTTCTGCCATCAGGGCGACATTGCCATTTTCGGCGCGTTCAAAAAACATGGTCATCCGGTGATGGCGATAGAGATCCTGCCAGCCATCCGAGTATCCGACAAAACCGGCACTTCGCCCAAGCCATGGGGCTGAGCAGGCCAGCGCCAGACAGTAATGCTGGCGTTGGGCAAACAGCATGGGCACCCCTTTGTATTCACCAATCCAGGCAGTATTTTCATAGCCCTGATTGCCAAGGTGGGGGGAAAGCAGGACATACAGGTGAGGATCATCCAAGGTTGCATTGGGAATGAAACGGGTGTTCTGCAGGAGGGAATCACGGCGGGGATCAGTAATAATGCGTTTTTCTATCCGGTACAGGTTTTTCTTGCAGTGATTGGTCAATTGATAAAGAGGGACTCCCTCATTGGGATAATGCACTTCAGAATGCGTATGCCGTTTTTCTTCAGAAAAAAAGTCCCGTCCATTGGTAACCAGCATCCCCATATCCCTTGTGCTTGGAGTGTCCAGCCTGGGGAAATAGATTTCGTTCAGAATGCCATGGCTTAATGTGAACCAGACCTGGGTATTCTGGTTTAGTGCCGTTCCAACACCCGTCTTGGAACTGGAACTCCAGGTTGGTCTGATTCCAGGCCAGCCTGGCGCGAAAGGAAGGAGTGGCTGCATATCATTTATCCTGTCTGTAAGTAAGGATAGTCATTACGGGGTCATTTCGCCGGGGCCGGGCTTTCAGGCCTTATCTGAAAAACCGGCTGGTCTTAATTATAGGCGGTTGAATGACGGTTTGAACAGGAGGAAAGGGAAAACAGCTATAACCTTATAAATCAGTGTGTTTCAGGAAGCATCAAACATGCAGATGAAACTCTCGCGGGTCCATCTGCGATGGCGACAGTTATAGCATGAGCGTGGGATCAGGCTCATCTGTTCATCCTCATCATCAGGCTGAAAGCCAGGGCAGCTTTCTGCCAGACAGGCTGCTTCCTCGTCGTTGTCTTTTCCCTTGAGATACAGTCGATGTCCTTTTTCGAGACCCTGCCATGAGTTAGTAATGTTTCAGTTCCTTTCGTGTCAGATTGCGCCAGGCCTGCAACGATGTATCGTGCGTGACGAGGAGGACAGGACGCCCCCCCTGCATGACTGTTTTGGGATGATCGATAAAGGCAATCCGCTCCGTTGCACAAAGGGGTTCATGATTGGTGGAAAAGACCCCTTCAATATCAGGATGCTGGAGGATATCAGTCACTGTCATGCTGGTTTCGTTAAACGAAAGGCTGCCACGTAATCGGCCATCTTCGCCAGACAGGCGTAATCCGGCTCCAGCCAGAGCACCAATGATGCCACTGCCATCCCCTCCATGTTCAGACAGATGTATGCCAGACTGTTGGGCTAATGCATAGGCCAGGTCTTTGTTCAATACATCCGTCTTGGCTGCTTGTCCAAATTGGATGAGGCCGGCTTTATTCTGATAGTGGGCAAGATTGATGATACAAAGGCCCGGATCCGAGTCTTCTACCGCATAGTGTTCAAGCTGGTCTGCGATAAACCCAGTGAGCATGGGTTCGCTGACCTGGCTTTGGAGCTCAAAACACATGCTGCTGTTATGGGAGGTATACGCAATCGATGAATGGATGAAAAGTTGGTGGCGGGTAATGAATGCAGTGCTGGCATAGCCCTTCTTTTCCAGATCATCCCGGATGAGCTGAGCAATTTCTCCTGTACCCGGGCTGTCTAGATTGTCCGTATCATCTATGCTTACTAGAAAGCGCATCCTTTTATAGTCCGTATTCTATTCCCGTATAAATTACTCTTCCTGCCTGGGGAAAGCCATAACTGGTTTCGTAATTCTTGTCAAAAAGGTTGTCTGCCCCGACGTAAAGATTGATATGCGTTGCTTCAATGCGTTTGTTGAGGCGAATATCAAACAAGGTATAGCCGTTCAACTGTCCAGTTTGCGACGGGGTTGAGTTGGAAAAATATTGCTGGTTGGCAATAAAGAGCATGGAAGTAAAGAGACTGTAACCATCCTTGAAGTGGTAATCCGCTGAAAGGGTTACCTTATGTCTTGGACGATATTGCAAAAGATTCGTGCTGGCGCCGCTGGACTGATTTCTGGACTGCAGGTAGGTATAAGAGCCTTTTAGATCCAGATGCCTGAAATAATCGGTCTGCCCAGTGAATTCGACTCCCTGGAACAGGTAATGATCGTAGTTCTGGTAGAAATTTGTGTCATTGTTTTTTTCAATGAAATTATGCACATCATCGTGAAACAGCGTGACACCGATCAAGGTGCCCGGGAGAATCTGGTGATCAACGCCAATTTCTGTATTGATGGCAGTTTCAGGTTGAAGAGACGTATCTCCTGAAGTTACATCATAGAGTTGCTGGATCTCAGGGAAGCGAATATGCCGGCTGACTGAAGCACGGAATCGGGTCTGAGGGGTCCATTGATAGGAGGATCCAAGAAGATAGCCATTCAGATTATGATGGTTTCCGTTATTGAGTCGCTGCCAGTATTGCCCAAGGCTGGCGACCAGACCCAGCTTAGGGGTCAGATGGATGGAATATTGCTCAGCCAAAGACTGGATGCCAATTTCCTTGGCATAATTGATGGATTGCGTGGTATAAGTGCCGCCCCCTCCACCGCCTCCACCGCCGCCTCCACCGCCCCCGCCCCCTCCACCGCCACCAAGAGGGACGTTATGGAGCACACCGGTTTGGTTCCAGTATTCAATCCGGGTATCGGCTGCGACAGTGAGCCTGCTGGATTGTGTAGTGTCATAGCTCAGTTGCACGTGAGCGCCTGGAATATGGGTCGTATTGTGGGTTAGAAAGGTATTTTTTAGGGATGGATCGCTGATGGAATCGTAGTTGGCGTTGTCATAGCGGTTATCATCTTCGGTGAGTGTGTTGAAATAAAGCCAGGAGCGCAGGGCCAGTTTTTTCGTGGGCTGGAAATCGCCCGTTAGTTGAACGGTGTTACCTACAATGTGATCCAGACGCTCATACTTGACCGAGGATGCAAACGAGTCATTCTTGTCGTCAATTCCGGTTAGAGGCAGGCCATTTCTGCCTTCAACATGGGTAAAGCTCAAATTGAAAGAGGTGTTGTGTGAAACCTGATAGTCAAAGTTGCCATACAGGTTTTTTCGCAGACGGTCACTATTGGAAATCATCCCCCCTGTTTTACCGAATGAATAGTGATTGCCGGAGGAGGCAGGTTCCCCTTCCCGCCCTGATTCACTGGCGCTAAGATAGTAACTGGTGTGGCCTTTGGAGCCAGATAGGGAGCCATAGAGGCGATTAAAACCATCTGTACCTGTTTCAGCACCTGCATTATCGAGATGAGCACGCCCATATCCCTTTTTTGTTATAATGTTGATAACACCACCCAAATCACCATCCCCATATAACATGGATGCACCTCCTGAAACCACCTTGATTTCAGCTATGGATTCAACGGGTATCAGGGTGGGATCGAACTGTCCGTCAAAAGTCGAGTTGAACGGGACACCATTGATGAGCAGCTTGATGTGCCGTGTGACAAAGCCACGGAGATCAATGCGGGGAGTGCCATTTCCGCCGACACGAATATTAACGCCAGGAAGCAGGTTGATTGCCTCATCCAGGGTATTGGCTCCCATTCGTCTGATCTGGGAGGCAGTGACGGTTCTGACCGTACTGGTTTGTTCAATTACTGAGCGCTGCGAAGAAACGACAATTTCCCCGCCCTGGAATACTTCGTTTTTGTTGGTGTCAGCCCAGGCGCTTGAGCAGCCAAGCCAGCCAATAGCAAGACATAAGGGAAGGGTTGCGAGGCGATTTTGATTCATTGTTCTATTTCACTAGAAAGATTAAACAGACAGGGGAAGACAGGGATATCAGTCCCAGTTCATTCGTTTTGTTTTGGTCAGGCCCAGTCCGATAAGGGATCCTGTATAGCCGAAAGCCAGATGGGTCATCAGCAAATAAGGTATGCTAAAGAACAAGGGCTTGAAGAACATGGGGCTTGTCATCATGACAAACCCTTGTAGCAACGGGTGGGCCAGAAAAGCCAGGGCGCCTGCCAGGGCAATGATTAAGGGCCGCCTGGTTGCCAGACCAAAGAGTAAGTCAAGCGCTATACCCGTCATCATGAAGCTAAAATAGGCCAGAGGGTCATGCAACCCGATTAAATAAGTCACAAGTGTGGCGCCCATCGTGCAAAGTGTTGCTGCAAAACGATAAGGGGTATTCATGCGCGCATACATCAATATGGCCATGAGCATGAGTCCCTGGTGACCTGGGATATGCAAGGGAATGTGAACCAGGCCCTGGATCAGGCCAGCGAGACTGCCCAGGCTCAGTAAGGCCAGGCAGGAGCGTAGTGAGGGCAGGCTGAAAAATCCATCGGGATTGTCTTGAATATGTGCAGGTGACAGGGGAAGGTTCATGCTTTGTCCAAAAATAAATTTATTTTGTATGAATATATAAGAAAAACGACATAATTAAAATATGTAATTTAATGCCTATTCTGTAACGGGCCTTTTTGTCTGGGCTGTTTGGCTGTAAACAGATCTTCCGGGTTAATGATAGAGCATCATAAGGCGGATCCCGTCGTGAAAAATCCTGCCAGGACGCAAGGCTGGATGGTTTATGTTTCTGATAGCCTGCAATGCAGCTGTCCTGGATTCCAGGGGCTAGAATGACTTTAAAGTTGACTTAAATGCTTTATGATTTGTTTCTTGGACGCAACCATTGCTTAATTTTTCCTTTAAGTACTAATGCAAAACAGAGAATCAGGTTTATATGATAAATGCCTATTTCAGCAAATTGGGCCGACTGTTTCAGCAAGACCGCCTGCTGCAGGTTCTGGTGGCAATTGGTTTGGCTTTTTCCCTGGTTGAGCCAGGTGGAATAAGGCTGTCAATCGAGTCTATTGACTGGAAAACAATTAGTTCCCTGGCAGGGTTGATGCTTTTGACCAAGGGAATAGAAACCAGTGGCTATCTTTCCCGTTTGGGATTAAGCATCGTACACCGATTGCATCATGAACGCCCGCTGGCTGTATTTCTGGTGCTGTTTTCAGCGTTCGGCTCAATGCTGGTGACCAATGATATCATGTTGTTTATCATCGTTCCTTTGACCCTTGGCCTAAGAAAATACAGCCTCCTGCCTATAGGCAGGCTCATCATTTTTGAGGCATTGGCTGTGAATGCCGGCTCCTTGCTTACCCCTATTGGTAATCCACAGAACATTTTTCTGTGGCAGCACTCCAACGTTTCATTTTTTCATTTTATAGGGCAGATGCTTCCTTTGGAAACAGGGTTGCTGGTCTTGCTGGTCCTCGTGACGGTTTTTTCATTTCCGAACCTGAAAATCGAGATGGAAGCTGAAATCACGCCGGCTTTGACCAACATGCCCCAATTGTATCGTTGCCTGGTGCTGTATTTGGGCTTTGTACTGGCTATGGACTGGAACGTGCCCGGGTGGGGTCTGCTGATTCTGATGCTGGCTTTTATCTGGATGCTTCCTGAAGTCCTCATGGACATAGACTGGAGCCTGATGGCCGTATTTATCATGATGTTTTATGATGTTGGCCAGATGATTCACTCCGGATGGTTGTCTTCCTGGCTGGTTTCGCTACCCAGGCATTCGGACGGGTATCAGTTCTTTTCGGCAGTATTGGCTTCGCAGTTCATTAGCAATGTTCCTGCCGCCTTGTTGCTGCAGAAGTTTATCTTGAAAGGCCCATGGCTTGCCTACGCGGTAAATGTAGGAGGATTTGGCTTTTTTCTGGGATCCCTGGCTAATCTCATTGCATTAAGAATGGCCAGGGAACGTGCCATCTGGTTACGGTTTCACCTGTTTTCTTTCCCTTTTCTTGTCATTGGGGCAGGGCTTGCCTGGGTGATTCTGGGAACAGGAATTTAATGTTATGCAGGGTAACCCGGTTTCTTGAGTGTAGCCAAACAACCCGATATTTTTTGTATAAAGCAAAGTTGGAATCCTTGATAAATAAAGGGGTTTGGCTAGCCAGCCCTGATTTTTCCCATATTAGGTGATTCAGGATGTGCCCATGCTTAAGACGGGCTTATCAGAAAAACCAGGCATTGGATGTCCTGGAACCAGCTGATTCATCTTGATGTGTTGACTGGATCAGGGTGTCCGGTTTTTAAGGCAGGATTCTGGTGGCAGGTATACCAATTCCTGCTTGAGTTAACTGCACGAACAACTATCAGCATGACAGGGACTTCAACCAGGACCCCAACCACAGTTGCAAGGGCAGCACCCGATTGGAAGCCATAGAGGCTGATTGCAGTGGCTACTGCCAGCTCGAAGAAATTTGATGCGCCAATCAGGGTGGAAGGGCAGGCAATGGAGTGGTCGACCCTGAGTTTCAGGTTAAGCCAGTAAGCCAGGGTTGAGTTGATGATGACGTTAAGGATAATGGGAATGGCTAAAAGGGCAATAATGGCAGGTTGCTTGACGATTGTTGTGCCCTGAAAGGAAAAAAGCAGGATGAGGGTACACAGGAGGGCCCCCATGGACATGAATGCCATCTGATGGCGGACCTGATCAAAATAGGATGTCCCCCGGGTGGTCATGTAAAGGCGTAAAGGCCGGGAGATTAAGACGGGCAGAATGATGTAGAGCGTCACGGAAACAAGAAGTGTGGCCCATGGAACAGGGATGGAAGAAAATCCCAGTAACAAGGCAACAATGGGGGCATAGGCCACGATCATGATCGTGTCATTCAGTGCGACCTGGGATAAAGTGAACAGGGGATCCCCCTGGGTCAGCCGGCTCCAGACAAACACCATGGCAGTGCAGGGCGCTGCGGCAAGCAGGATGAGCCCGGCTATGTAACTGTCTATCTGGGAGGCGGGTAACCACGAAGTAAAGAGGTGGCGTATGAAAAGCCAACCCAGAAAGGCCATCAGGAAAGGCTTGATCATCCAGTTGATAAACAAGGTGACGCTGATTCCTTTCCACTGTCTTTTGAGTTGATGCAGTGCACTGAAATCGATTTTGACAAGCATTGGAATGATCATGATCCAGATGAGGATGCCAACTGGAAGGTTGACCTGCGCCAGATTCAGCCCACCCAGGAAATGCGCTGTTTGCGGAAATAGTTGTCCGAGGCTGATTCCAATAAGAATGCAGGCAGCTACCCATATACTGAGGTATTTTTCAAATAGGTTCATGGCAGGTCCGGGCTCCGTGGTTTATCCGAAATTGAATGGGATGGTGTTCAATCAACCATATTCTTGGCTTCAGTGATGAAGTGCTGGATATGGTGATACAGGGTCTGATATGTGTCTTCAAAGGCCTGCTGTTTTCGCTCCTCATCCCCAACGACTGCTGCCGGGTCATCAAGGTTCCAGTGCTGGATGATTGCCTGGCCCGGCCAGATGGGGCAGGTCTGGGCTGCGCTGGAGCAGACCGTAATGATGAAATTCATTTTAGGTGCCCCAGGCGTGAGGAATTCATCCCATGACTTGCTGCGCAAGGTGCTCTCCTTGAGGTTGTGGCGATGAAGGGTAATCCTGGTATAAGGATGAACCTGGCCTGCTGGCTGGCTACCTGCACTAAAAGCATTGAATTCCCCCTGCCCAATCTGGTTGAGCAGGGCTTCTGCCAGGATGCTGCGCGCGGAGTTTCCTGTGCATAAAAACAGTACGTTAAGGGGAAAGGATGTCATGAGGGTCCTTGTTGTGCGAAAAGGGGCATCTCAGGTTCGGGTTTGCTTCTGCATGGCGGGAGTATCAGGTGGATGCAGCGGGGCTATCAAGGAACAGCCCTGCCCATTGCAGCAGTTCTCGGACAGGAACCGGATAAGCGCCTCCATGGTGGCATAATGGGCCGTATAGTAAATGCGGCGCCCAGCATGCCGTGCCTTGATCAACTGGCATTCGACCAGATCGTTAAGATGAAATGACAGGGCAGAAGCCATGAGGTTGAGTTCCTGTGACAGGTTTCCTGCTGTCACGCCCTCCGGGCCTGCCTGGATCAGGCGACGAACGATCGAAAGCCGGGTCGCGTGGGCAAGGGAAGCAAAGGCAAGAAGGGCAGCGTCGGTATCCATGGCACGTATTATACAAATTTTATTGAAATATTCAAATTTATTTGAAATAAATAAATGGTGGGGTATGACACCCCCACCTGTAGGATAGGACAAGAGGACTGTCTTCCGAGTAGGCCGGGACAGGGTTATGCAGGCAGACGGGATTTTAGCTTGGCTGCAATTTTCTCCTGGTCACATTTGGGGCAAAAGGGGTGCTCACCGTCGAGGTAACCATGTTTGGGGCAGATAGAAAATGTGGGCGTGATGGTGAGGTAAGGAAGACTGAACCGTTCAAGCGCGCGTTTTACCAGATTCATGCAGGCTGTTGCACTGCTGATGCGTTCGGTCATGTACAGATGCAAAACAGTTCCCCCTGTATATTTCTTTTGAAGGGCATCCTGTTTTTCCAGCGCCTCAAATGGATCGTTTGTATATCCGACAGGCAGTTGGGATGAATTGGTGTAATAAGGCTGTTCTGCAGTTCCGGCCTGGATGATGTCAGGATAGCGTTTTTGATCTTCCTTGGCGAAGCGGTAGGTTGTTCCTTCGGCAGGCGTGGCTTCAAGGTTGTACATATGTCCAGTCTCATCCTGAAATGAAAGCATCCTTTGTCGGATGTGATCAAGACACTTCAAGGCGAATGCATATCCTGATGCAGTGGTGATGTCATCCTCACCATTGCTGAAATTACGGATCATCTCGTTGATGCCATTAACGCCCAGTGTAGAAAAATGGTTGCGCAGGGTGCCAAGGTATCGTTGGGTGTAAGGGAATAATCCAGCATCAATATGGTGCTGGATAACCTTTCGTTTAAGTTCCAGGCTGGTTTTTCCCAGATCAAGGAGGGTATCTAGCCGATTGAACAGCCCTGTTTCATCTGCCTTGTTGAGATAGCCGAGTCGGGCGCAGTTGATGGTGACAACACCAATGGATCCGGTTTGTTCGGCACTTCCGAACAGACCATTGCCCCGTTTGAGCAACTCCCGCAAATCCAGTTGCAGACGACAGCACATGGATCGGATCATGTTGGGTTTGAGGTCTGAATTGATGAAATTCTGGAAATAAGGTAATCCATATCTTGCTGTCATTTCAAACAAGAGTTTTGCGTTATCGCTGTCCCATGGGAAATCGGGAGTCATGTTGTAAGTGGGAATGGGAAAGGTGAAAGCCCGCCCCTTGGCATCACCTTGCATCATGACTTCAATATAGGCCCGGTTGATGAGATCCATTTCTTCCTGGAGATCGCCGTAGCAAAAAGGCATTTCCTCCCCCCCTATAACCGGGATCTGGGACTTGAGATCCTCTGGACAGGTCCAGTCAAAGGTCAGGTTCGTAAAGGGGGTTTGCGTGCCCCAGCGTGATGGAACATTCAGGTTGTAGATGAGCTCCTGGATACACTGCCTGATGTCATGATAGCTCAGCCTGTCCTTGCGGATAAATGGGGCAAGATAGGTGTCGAACGAGCTGAATGCCTGGGCGCCGGCCCATTCATTCTGCAAGGTACCCAGAAAATTCACGATCTGGCCGACAGCGCTGGAGAGATGTCTGGGAGGGCCTGCCTCGACCTTTCCTGGAACCCCGTTCAGACCTTCTGATAGCAGGATGCGAAGGGACCATCCTGCACAGTATCCAGCCAGCATATCCAGATCATGGATATGCAGATCTCCCTGGCGGTGGGCAAATCCGACTTCAGGGGGATAGACATGGTTGAGCCAGTAGTTGGCAACCATTTTTCCTGAAATATTGAGAATGAGCCCTCCTAAGCTATAACCCTGATTGGCATTGGCCTGAACCCGCCAGTCCTGTTGCTCCAGATATTCATTGATTGAGCTGGCTACTTCGACCACGGTCTTGTTGTCCTGGCGAAGTTTTTTGTGTTGTTCACGGTAGACAATGTAGGCCCGGGCGGTCTGGAAATGATTGGATGAAATCAGGATCTGTTCAACGATATCCTGAATGCTTTCAATCGGCACCGCCTGGTTCTGGAATTTATGCATCAGGATCTTGGCAAGCTGTGCTGCAAGAAATCTGGCTTCAATATCATCAAATTCATGGCTGGCCTGTCCGGCTCTTGCAATTGCCGAGATGATTTTTTCAATGTTAAAGGCCGCAGGTTTCCCGTTCCGTTTGATGACTTCCCTGGGGAGGTGCGCAAGAGGTGAGGCGGGATTCTGATTCAAGTAATCAAACATGGGTGCTCTCCTGAGAGAATGAGTGAGTTTTTAGCAAAAAAAGTAAATAAGCACAAAATGTGGTGTTTGTTTTTTTTATAAATACACGATGTAGTGTTTAAGTCAATCGTCTGACATAAGCCGGATTGAACGTGGCCAAGCCTTGGGCTGGAAAGGAAAAAATGAAACCAGGGCAGATGAATAATTATAAAGTTTAATATATTCATATTGTTATGATAAAACAATCAGTTGTCTTTACCTGCCCGTTCTGTGGGATAAGTGAAGAAATGCCCTGGATTGGGCTAATCAGATGAATTGTCTGGAAGAAAAAAAGTGAGGGTTTGGTGATCTGAATCACGGAAATAAAAGAGCTTTCTGCAAGGTATCCTGATTCAACCGAATGGAAATAATCGAAGAAGAGTGAATCCGATCGTAACCTGTCATTTTGCTGAGATAGCGCACATTTTTATCCGGAAGTGTGTGTTACCTTTTTTTCCTTGCTTGGGTAAAAGCGATTCGTTCATGTGTTACGTCACGTTGGTAGCTATCCGTTTTTTATAGAAAAAAGGGGAACACAGGCTCATGATATTAGCATCAGGCCAAACTTCAGGCCGGATCCTTGAACTGGTCTGTCCAGCAGGCAGCATGCGTGCCTTGACCGCCGCATTCGAGGCAGGAGCAGATTGTGTTTATGTGGGGTTGAAAGGGCAGACCAATGCACGAAACTTTGCAGGCCTTAACTTTGATGAAAAGACATTGGCCCAGGCCACACAATATGCCCATCAATTGGGAAAGAAGGTTTATGTAGCCATTAATACCTATGCCCGGCAGCGTCACCTGGATGTATGGTATCGGGCCATTGATATGGCGCATGATGCCGGGGCTGATGCCTTGATTATGGCTGATATAACCTTACTGGATTATGCCCGGAAACAGTACCCCGGCCTGCGGCGCCATCTTTCGGTTCAGGGTGCGGCGACGAACCCTGAAGCGCTTCGCTTTTATCAGGAACAGTATGGGATCGTGCGGGCAGTTCTGCCTCGCGTGCTCTCCATTGAACAGGTAGAGCAGTTGATGGAGCATAGTCCTGTTGAAATTGAGCTATTTGGTTTTGGCAGTTTGTGTGTGATGCTTGAGGGCCACTGTGCGCTTTCTTCCTACGCTGCCGGCGAGGCTCCCAACCTGCAGGGTGTCTGTTCACCTGCCAAGGCTGTTCGTTGGAAGACGACCCATGAAGGACTTGAATCCAGACTGAATGGCGTGCTGGTTGACAGGTTTGGTGAGAGTGAAAGTGCAGGCTACCCTACTATCTGTAAGGGGCGTTTCCGGGTTGGGGAGGACATGTATTACGCTATCGAGGAGCCAACCAGCCTTAACGTGCTTGCCCTTTTACCCAAAATCCTGCAATTGGGTATTTCCGCCATCAAGATAGAAGGCCGGCAGCGCAGTCCTGCATACGTGGCCCAGGTGACTCAAGTCTGGCGGCAGGCAATTGATCGGTGTCGACAGGCCCCGGGCAGTTATCGGGTTCTGCCTTTATGGAAAAATGAACTGGATAAGGTAGCAGAAGGGAATCAGCATACATTTGGCGCATATAGCCGCCCCTGGAAGTAGGAGAGCAAGATGGATGTTTCGGAAGTTGGACAGCTGGGTGTGCCCCGGCTTGCATTGGGCCCGCTTTATTACTATTGGCCGCGAAAGAAAGTTTTGGATTTTTATGCCGAAATGGCAAAAAGCCCGGTAGGGATTATTTACCTCGGAGAGGTGGTTTGCTCAAGACGGCATGAGCTCAGGTTGTCTGACTGGCTGGATTTGGCTCAGGATCTGAAGGCGGCCGGGAAAGAGGTTGTTTTGTCGACCCCTGTTCTGATTGAGTCACCTTCTGATTTGAAAGCCATGTGCAAGGTTGCGGAAAACGGTGAGTTTGATGTTGAGGTGAATGACATGGGTGCCTTGCAAAAATGTATCGGCGAGGTTGGTTTCGTGGCAGGGCCCCATCTGAATCTATACAATGCAGGCAGTCTGGACATGGTTACGAGACTTGGGGCAAAGCGCTGGGTGATGCCAATAGAGTATTCCCGGGAAGCACTCATGGAACTCCTGTCGCAACTGGTTTATCCGATAGAAACGGAAGTATTTGTTTTAGGTCGCTTACCTCTTGCCTACTCAGCGCGGTGTTTTACTGCGCGCTACCATAACCTATCCCGTGACAAATGTGAATTTCGCTGTATTGATGATCCGGATGGTTTGTTGCTTCAAACCCGTGAGGATCAGCCCTTTCTTACCATAAACGGGACACAGACCCAGTCGGCACGAACGTATTGCCTGATTGACCAGATGGATGCCTTGAAAGCAGGCCAGGTATCCGTCCTTAGATTAAGCCCCCAGTCAAGATATATGAATGAGATTATTGAAACATTTGATGCCTGCTCTCATGGTCTGATAGAAGGGCTTTCGGCCCGGGCCCTGATGGAAAAATGGATGCCCGTTTCCTCCTGTGATGGTTATTGGCATGGGCAACCAGGTATGGATGCCTGGCGCTTGAAGGAAGAAGAGTGGCAGTAAATCCGTCTGCTGACAGAAAACAAAAAGGGCTTCTGGCCAGGATCATGTCCAGTTTGCCCCAATGGCCCCCTTCGAGGGTGTTTGTAATGGTCTTGAATTTTGCTTTTCAGCGGTGCTCAAACGGGGTCGATTTGGCCGGGCTGGAAGGTCATGTGTTCCAGATTCAGGTGGTGGATTTAGGTTTTAAACTGACTTTTGAGCGGACTCAGAAGTGTTTTGCAGCTGCAGGGCATCATCGTATCCCAGATCTGGTGATTAGCGCTGCATCCCGTGACTTCTGGTCCCTCATTCAGGGCAGGGAAGATCCGGATACCCTGTTTTTTAACCGAAAACTGTTAATTGAAGGGGATACCGAGCTGGGCCTTTTAGCCAAGAATATCATTGAGTCGATAAGTTGGCCCTCATTGAAATATTAGGTGTTTTGGATACTCAAAACATCACCTTCCGGAGCAGGTGAGAACGTCTGTCAGGTGGACGGGTGTGTGCTGGATCCGGATTTTTGGTTATTGATATTTTTGATCAATCCAGTTCTTTTCTAAAAAACGTGATCCAGGTCACGAGGTCTGGATTTTATCGTCTTAAAATAGGCTGATATGTCATGATTTGGCTTGGCCAATAAAAGGATAGGGACTATGGATCAGCCCCAAGTGTCACTGCGTGGAGCATTCCCTCAGGGGCTAGCCCATTTTAAGCTGCGTTCCAAAACCCTGCTCCCGATCGTTCAGGGGGGGATGGGAGTCGGTATTTCTGCGCATAACCTGGCAGGCCATGTCGCAAGCCTTGGAGCGATGGGGACAATTTCAAGCATTGACTTAAGACGTTTGCATCCGGATCTGATGGAACAAACCGGACGGTGCAGGAATCGGGATCTGATTGAATCGGCCAATCTGGTGGCATTGGACCGGGAAATTCAGGCTGCAAAGAAGATTGCCGGAGGAAACGGATTTATTGCAGTCAATGTAATGCGGGCGGTCAGCCAGTATCGGGATTATGTCAGGCAATCTTGCATCAGCGGAGCCGATGCGATTGTCATGGGTGCAGGTTTACCCCTGGAATTGCCAGAACTGGCCCAGGATTGGCCGGAAGTCGCCTTGATCCCCATCCTGTCAGACTCAAGAGGAATTGCTATCCTGTTAAAAAAATGGATGCGAAAAAACCGGCTGCCGGATGCGATTGTCATTGAACATCCAGGGTATGCTGGAGGTCATCTGGGTTCACCTCAGCTTGAGAACCTGGATGATCCGCGTTTTGCATTCGAGAGGGTTCTGGATGAGACTCAATCCAGATTCCAGGAAATGGGATTAGCTGTCGATAGTATTCCGCTCATTGTCGCAGGAGGAATCCATTCCCATGAACAGATCCGTTCTTTTCAGGAGATGGGTGCTGCTGGCGTTCAGATTGGTACTGCCTTTGCTGTGACGGCGGAAGGGGATGCACATCCCCTGTTCAAGAAAGTATTGGCAGAAGCCAAACCTGAAGATATTGTGACATTCATGAGTGTGGCCGGGCTACCGGCAAGGGCTGTATTGACCCCATGGCTCGAAAATTACTTACGGCGGGAACAAAAACTAAAGAAACTGGCTCACCCTTTACGTGGACGGTGCACACTAGGCTGGGATTGCCTCATTCAATGTGGTTTGCGGGATGGAGATGCAAAATCAGGCCAGTTTTGCATTGACCATCAACTGGCTGCCGCCTTAAAAGGTGATCTGCAGAAAGGTCTCTTTTTCCGGGGCTCTGAACAGTTGCCTTTTGGGCCAGCCATTCGAAAGGTAGCTGAATTGATGTCATATCTATTGACAGGAATCGAACCTGCCTGTGCTGAAAGTGATCCTGCCTGACAACCCCATGGTCTTCGGGTCGGTCAGGATGAAAGAGCCCCTCTTGAAGGGAGGCCAGCATCTTCAGGATCACGCAACCCTTCAGTTCTAATCTGTTTTAACTGGATTATCCTATTGTTAACTCATTATGCCAGATTGAATGTGAGGCATGAAAAGGAACCGTTTTGCGTTTTGTTCGGGAAAGGGCGGACAAGAGGTTTCAGGTCTGGATGGGTATGGTTTTCTCAAATGGAAGGGATATCAGGACATAAAAAATGATACGTCTCTTTTTCAGGTTATAGCCCATCTTGTGATCTAGGTCAAAATAGACCTGCTAGAGCGCATTTAGAATACGAAGCACTATCAAGATAATGTGTGGACAAGGGTGCGATGATTTTAGCTCAGGAACTAATTGCGCGGTATGACTTGAATGGCCCAAGATATACCTCTTATCCGAGCGCGGATCACTTCTCGGGTAACTGGTCCGAGAAGGACTACCAGTTCGAGCTGCAGCAGCGGGCAGAGCATCGCCGTGATGATCCCCTCTCTATTTATATCCATATCCCCTTTTGTGAAAATATTTGTTACTACTGTGCGTGTAACAAGATTATTACGAAGGATCATCGGCGCTCGGCCCAGTACGTCACGAGCCTTATCCAGGAAATGGATCAGGTGATTGAACAACTCGGTCATCCATCCTGCCTGCTGCAGCAGATTCATTTGGGAGGAGGCACCCCTACTTTTCTGAGCGATGAGGAATTAGGGCGCATCATGACTGCCCTGAAGGAGCGCTTCCAGTTTTCCAGTCAGGGTGAATATTCAATTGAAATTGATCCTCGGCATGCCAGAACAGGCACGATAGCGTATTTGCGTCAAATTGGATTTAATCGCATGAGTCTTGGGGTCCAGGATTTTGATGAGAAGGTTCAGCAGGCCGTGCATCGTGTACAGCCAGTACAGATGACCCTTTCTGTACTTGAAGAAGCCAGGGCCCAGGGGTTTACCTCCATTAACATGGATCTGATTTATGGGCTGCCCTTTCAGACCCTGGACAGTTTTTCCCGGACGCTGGCACGGGTGATTGAGGCCCATCCGGATCGAATAGCCCTTTATAACTATGCCCATCTGCCCCACGCCTTTGCGCCTCAACGGCGCATAGATGAGGCAACTCTTCCGCCAGGCCAGTTGAAAATAGAGCTGCTCGCCATGGCTGTTCAAACACTTACTGATGCCGGTTATCTTTATATTGGCATGGATCATTTCGCCCTGCCTCAGGATGAACTGGCCCGGGCTCAATCCGAGAAAAGGCTTGAGCGGAACTTTCAGGGGTATTCCATATATCCCCAGTTTGATCTGATTGGGCTTGGAGTCTCTGCAATCGGCAAGGTTGGCAGGGCTTATGTACAAAACGTAAAAACACTTGAGGCCTATTATGACCGTCTGGATCAGGGCAGACTGGCAACCTATCGTGGATTCAGGCTCACGTTCGATGATTTGCTCAGAAGAAAGGTGATTCAATCCCTGATGTGTAATTTTGAGCTGGAAATGATTCGTGTGGATGAAGAGTTTGGGATTGATTTCGAAGCTTACTTTGAGCCGGAATTGAACCGGATGCAGGAATTTTTAGACGCAGGATTCCTCAAGATAGCTAACCGGATGATTACAGTCGCCACCCTCGGCCGTTATTTTATTCGTCCTATCTGCATGCTTTTTGATGTTTATCTTGAGAAAAAACGGGACAAGCCTCTTTATTCCAGAACGATTTAATGGGCAGGGCTCTTATCTGTTGATAAAAAGGAATGAACACAATTGGAGAATGAATCACCATGATCAACCCTAAAAGTAAATCGCACCAGATACCTGCCCTCGGAAAGATTCGGTGTGATGAATGTCCTATCCAGAATGTGTGTTTTCCCAAGGAACTGAGCCCGGAAGAACTGAAAGAAATTGGATCGGTAAGCGTGAAGCACCGGATTGTGCATGAAGGGGATTACCTGTTTCATGCTGGGGAAAAATGCCATGCCTTTTATGTGGTGCATAGTGGTTTTTTTAAGTCCATTAAACGATTTTATAATGGCTATGAACAGGTTATCGGATTTCAGATGAATAGTGACGTCATAGGAATGGATGGGATGGCCTCCAATCTGCATTCAACTGATGTGGTGGCCTTGGAAACGTCCGAGGTTTGCCTGATTGATCCGGCCTCGATTGACTCCGTCCCCACGCTGAAAAAACTGCATCGCCATTTTGATCAGGTATTTAGCCGGGAAATTATCCGCCTGCAGAATATGGCCCTGTTGCTAGGAGGGATGAATGCCCATCAAAAGATGGCTGCATTCCTGATTAATCTTTCGAAACGGTTTGAACGGCTTAATTATTCCCGAAACGAGTTTTATTTGCGCATGACCCGGGTTGAACTTGCCAGTTATCTTGGGTTGACCAATGCAACCATTTCCAGAACACTGACTGTTTTCAAGACAATGGGTCTTATTAAGACGAATGGTCGCAAGATTGTGATTTCTGATTATGAAAAACTGCTCTCCATTATTCTGGATACCCATTTGGGCTAGGCACCAGGAATGATGGATTTCCCCTAGCGCCTGTTTCTTTCCTGATAAAAGGGATCGTGCTGTCATGTCTCTTGGAAGATGTTCAATAATTTCGCTCTGCAGTGATTTAGCTCACTCTTCTTGTTCTAACAGTCCTTACAATAAGATGCAGCTTACATTCAATTTTTAAAAGCCCTTTCTGAACCCGGGGCCTGCCCTGATTTCTTTGACAGGGGTAGTTGCCGGGTTATCAGGCTTGAGTGCCAAGAATTGGCTATCCTTTTAAATCAAAACTATATGGCTGCAGGAATGTGGATAAAATGGAACAGATAGAGCCGGTTATAACCGGAAGCCGGGTTGAGTTGCAGTTGCTTACCACCTTGAAATGTAATTTACGATGCAGTTATTGTGCCTTGGGAACAGGCAACGTCCTGAATTCACAAAAACAGGTCACTTATTCAGTAGAACACCTGAAAAATTTTATTGAGACCCATTTGTCTGACCATGAAGTGTACATCTCACTTTATGGAGGTGAGCCGACGCTTAACACAGGCTTTATTCTGGAATTGATGGAGACGCTCCCTTTTTCCCGCTTTAACCTTCAAACCAATGGCACCTTGCTGGATAGGTTGCCTGAGTCTATCTTGGACCGTTTATCCAACGTCATGGTTTCGCTGGATGGAGGAAGGGGTACTACGGATGGATATCGTGGTCGTGGTGTCTATGAGAAGGTGTTTCACAATATGGGCATCATCCGGCCCAAATTATCAGGAACCTTGACGGCCCGGGTAACCTGGTGGAGCGGGGATACCTGTTTTGAGGAACTGGATGAACTGGTCAGGCAATTTGATTACCTTTATTTCCAGTTTGCCCAGGATGCGGGTGCGTATGCACCGGAGTCGGTTGTCAAGAAAAAGGCCGTGCTGGCACAGTTGATCCGGCAATTTTTTAAGAACGGGACGTTTTACCCGGTAGTACCGATAATGGGAATAGTCAGGAATCTGGTTTTACCAGGCAGGGGGAATGAGTTGACTTCCGGATTGAGCCAATGCCGGGTTTCTACCAATCTTCTTAATGTGATGCCCGATGGCAAGATTTATCCTTGTCCCGATATGATGTATAGACCTGAACTGCTGCAAGGGGACATTGTGGAAAACTGGGTTCAAAAAAGTGTACTGCAACCTCATCCTGATATGCCCTGTGATAGCTGCTCAGCTCTTGATTTTTGCAAGCGTAACTGCATGAAGAACCTGTATCTGGCTTATGTGGTTCATGATGAGGAGTGGAAAAGGAATGTGACTGAGCCGACTTGTGATCTTATTCGATTCATGGGTGAGGAGGTGGCAAGGTACCAGCCCCATGCATGGTATGCCAATGCCCCCCTTTCTTTCAGGAATAAGGTGGCTAATGCTGAAGTATACGAATTCTGTGAGGTGATGCCCTGAATATAAGGCGTGGCAGGGTGTTCTGGTAAGACCGGACGGGGTGTCAGCGATAGGTGAATTTTGGAAAAAGATCCTGGATCATCAGAAGGAGGGCTTCACTGGGGTAGTGTTTTTCGGTGTATAAGTTGAATGGAGCAGCCATTTCCGGGCGGGGATGGAAGCTCTGGATGACATAATGTTGTACTCCCATGCTGGATAGGGTTCTGGCAATGGAGAGCAAATCATCTTCCGTCAGGAGTTGGGGATGAAAAGTGGTCCTGGCTTCAAAATCGATACCTTGACTGAGCACCAGATCAAGGCTGGTTTGGGCCTGTTTGCTGCTGTGCCTGACTTTTGTGAGCTGATCATAGCGGCTGCCTTCAAAAGGAGCCTTGATATCCAGGCCTATCCAGTCTAGCTTGTCCAGGACAGCCTTGAGGCGTTGAGGATAGATTCCGGCGGTGTGTAATCCTACCAGAAAATCCTGCTCCCTGATCCATTGGATGGCTTCAGGTAAATAGCGTTCAGCCGTGGGCTCTCCTCCACTTAATACGACAGCATCTAAAAATTTTTTCCGGGCAGACAGGAGCTTGATGACCTGTTCCCATTCCAGGGAGGGTTTGGTTCGTGTTTGCAGGTGGGGGTTATGGCAATAGCCACAGCGCCAGGGGCAACCCTGTAAAAACAGCACGGCTGCCAATTGCCCAGGATAGTCGATGGTACTGAAAGGAACCAGACCACCGACTTGGGGGGTGCCCACCTGTTTAACCCTGGCTTACCTGTTCAATAAAAAACTTCCTTTCAGTAAATTCGCCTTTTTTACCGATGTTGAAAGAAGAAACCGGACGGTGATAACCCATGACACGGGTCCAGATTTCACAGGGCTGCCGTTCTTCATTTGTCAGCAGGGTTAAACCGCCCGGATTGGATTCATTTGCAGGAAGAATCATCTTGTATCTCCTTAAGTCAGGTTCAGATAGGGATCTGCCCTGTTTTATGGCCAGGGCTCTGGTTCGCATAGAATTACTATATGTTGTAATGCAATGCTAAAATAACACTATATATGGCTATATAAAAGCTGGTTTAGGGTGATGGGGGTAAAAAGTGAATGATTGAGTGATCCAGATCAGGTTTTGGGTCATAGGATTGGGTCATGAGGGCAAACAAGTGAAACGCCCGGGTTCCTAGATGACGTAGCGGAAAATGGAATAATACTGCGACGCACTTGCGAGCAGGACACATATGTGCCAATACCCATGGGCATGACGTATTTTTCCTTCAAGGGCATAAAAAGGTAGCCCCAGGGTATACAGCAGCCCCCCCGTGATGAGCCAGGCCAATCCGGCAGGAGGGAGCGCCCTGATGAGGGGATGAAAGGCGATAATGACCAGCCAGCCCATGAGTATATAGAGAATATATGACATGGCACGGCTGGAACGACCGGGCAGGCATTCTTGAATTATGCCAAGGCATGCCAACCCCCAGATGGTTCCGAAAAGCGCCCATCCCCATCCGCCTTTCAAAGAAACGAGAACGTAAGGTGTGTAGGTTCCGGCAATCAGCAAATAGATGCAGATATGGTCGAGTTTCTGGAAAGTCTTTTTGATTGGGCCTGTCGCACTGTGATAAAGGGTTGAGCTGGCATAAAGCAGAATGAGCATGGCGCCATACACTGAGCTGCTGGTGATGGCTGCAGCCCCCTTTTCGAGCGCGGAGAACGTAATGAGCATGGCTGTTCCGGCTGTGGCCAGTATCAGTCCGATTAAATGGCTATAGCTGTTGAACCGTTCTGAGTGGTGCATATTTTCTTCTCCGGTTGATGGGACATTTCTGTGGGCGGGAAAAGGGGATCCGGAATGGTTTTTGGCCTGGACGATATGATGGGGGAGGAATCGGTGCTTTCATGGAAGGGGTAGGATGCCGGCATTTAATGAGGGGGAACAAACCTGAAGTCAGGTTCCGGGCTCTTGTTGTTGACAAGATCGGCAATCGCCTGTCCTGATCCACAAGCCATGGTCCATCCGAGTGTTCCGTGACCGGAATTGTTAAAGAGGTTTGAATAGCGTGTATGACCAAGGTGTGCAGGGTTGTTGCCAGGTTCGGTCGGGCGTAACCCTTTCCAGAACCGGGCTTGTTCATAATATCCCCCGTTGGGGAACATGGTTTGGGCGTGGTTGATGAGTATCCTGTACCGTTTGGGATCCAAAGTGGTTTGATATCCGTTTAGTTCAACCAGGCCAGCGATACGCAGTATATTTGGATATCGGCTGAAAACCAGCCTGAATTCATCCTGAATCAAACTGGTGAGTGGAGGGGTATGATGCTTATCCACAGGTATGCTGGCAGAATATCCGGCAATTGGAATGATAGGCAGCTTGATGCCAAGTGGACGGAGCAGCAAGGGCGTATAGCTCCCCATGGCTGCAACATAGGCCTGTGCTTTTAAAGTCAGGGTTCTGGCTGGCGCGTTTTCGCTGCAGACAATGCCAGTGATCCGGTTGGCTTCAGTCAGTAGAGCTGATATGGATGTATTGTAATAGAAACGGACACCTTGTTCTGCACAGATCCGGGCCAGGCCTTGCGTAAATTTCTGCGCATCTCCGGATAAATCGGCAGGTGTATAGGTCCCCCCGATCAGATGCTTCTGGAAGTGGGCGAGAGCCGGCTCGATGGTGAGGCATTCAGCTGGTGTTTTGACCTGTCGGTTGACTCCAAGGTCTTGCATCAGTGAAGCCTGCCTGATAGCACGCCTGAATATGGCCTTTGACGAGTAGATATGCAATATGCCCCTTTCGACAAAATCTGCATTCAGGCCTGTTTCAAGCCTGAGCTCAGCGAGCTTGTCCCGGCTATAGCGGGCAAGATTGATGATTTGCCTTAGGTTGTATAAGGTTCGCGATGGCAGGCATTCATAGAAGAAGCGGGTCATCCATTTTATTCTGTGATCCAGCGCCAGGCGTACGAGTAAGGGAGAATCGTGCCGTAACAGCCAGGGTAGAAGCAAGGCAGGTGTGTAGGGCGTAGCCCAGGGCATGGCATGGCAGACACTGATTTGACCCCCATTCTGGCAGGATGTTTCAAGTGCGGCTTCGGGCTGTCTGTCGATAACTGTGACTTCATGGCCACTTTTATTCAGATACCATGCGGTCGTAACACCAATGACACCAGCTCCCATTACGATAATTTTCATGGCGACATCATGTTTTTGAGCCATTTCTTTTAGACAGGCCCGGTACGCAAATTGGACTAGACTCCATTTTTCAAGCTTTCTACAGTAATAATGTGATATGAAAACAGGCCAGGGCCCGAATCCATCCAGGTTGAAAGAACCCGGAACAGACAGCAGCCCGCATAATGTAATTCTGGCTAAAGATGGGAACTGGTTGTTTGATCCATATCACCCAATCAGGATTTGACAAGGCCTGGGACCACCCAGCCCATGAAAATTAAAAGGGCCTGATTGCAAGACAAGGGAAGGAAACAAGGATAGGCTTATGGTGCCCCGGACACGAATCGAACGTGCGACCTACGCCTTAGGAGTGCGCTGCTCTATCCTACTGAGCTACCGGGGCAACTATGCCTATTTTAGCTTATAATCAGGTTTCACAAAACAAGGAAGGTATGTTGCCCGTGACATCCAGGCCAGTATTAACCCGAACGGTATTGATTTTAGGCCTGGTCAGCCTATTCAATGACTTTGCTTCTGACATGATTGTACCGCTGATACCTCTTTTGCTCGCCAGTGTTTTAGGGGCAGGGGCCATGGCTCTTGGTGCAGTTGATGGGGTTGCTGAAGCCCTATCCAGTTTCCTGAAGCTATGGTCGGGGCGGGCATCTGATCGGGGGCAGAACCGGCCCAAGCAGTTTGCTTTTGCCGGATATCTGCTGTCTAATCTGGTGCGGCCCCTTCTGGGCCTTGCCGGGAGTTGGCCAGTAGTACTGGTCTTGCGTTCACTTGACAGGGTAGGAAAAGGTTTGCGTAGTGCGCCACGGGATGCCATGTTGAGTGCTGCCGCACCCGAAGGATCCCGGGGGTTCTCCTTTGGGTTTCACCGGGCAATGGATAATATTGGCGCCGTGGCAGGAAGTCTGGTTGTTGCCCTTATATTTGCATTCTATCATTCTGACATTAAAGAGGTATTTTATTTGTCAGCCCTTCCAGGGGGGATTGCTGTACTATTGCTGCTATGGGGTGTGCGAACAGCTAAAACTCCTGGTGCTGCTGATCGGACTCCAGTAAAAGCCCTGTCCTGGAGCGATTTGCCAAATCCCTTGCAACAGTATCTGGTTGCGCTGGTATTTTTTGTCTTTGCACGGGCAAGCGAGATGTTTCTTGTGCTGCGTGGATATGAGCTTGGCATGTCACCTGTCAGCTTGATGCTGATGTGGTCCATGCTGAACCTGGGTAAATCGCTGACCAGTACCTGGGGCGGGAAGCTTTCAGACAGGCTGGGACGGAATAAGCTGGTACTCTTCTCCTGGGTGTCCTTTTCATTCAGTTTCTATCTTTTTTCCTGGGTTCAGCATCCCTTGGGCTTATGGATAACGACAGGCTGGTTTGGATTGACAACAGGGTTGGGTGAGGGTGCGGAGCGGGCGGTTATTGCCGATTATGCTCCCAGGGAAAACCTGGGAGGGGCTTATGGCTGGTATTATCTGGTTGTGGGGCTTGCTTCTGTTCCAGCCGGCCTGGCTTTTGGTACGATTTGGCAGTTGTGGGGTGCTTCTGCAGCTTTTTTTGTTGCTGCAACCTTTGCTCTTTTGGCTTGTGCCTGGATAAAATGGAAAGTCATGGCACTTTCTGGTCTGTCGGTTCGGGATGAGGGAGGGCTGATGTAAATGCTTAATATGATTCTGCTGGTTTTCTTATTGGTTGTCCTGTTGGTTCTGTTCCAGGTCAGACGTCCTTCCAGTGCACCAAGGGTTGGGGATCTGGCGCCGGATTTTTCATTAAATGATTCAGAGGGCAAGACACATCACCTGTCTGATTTTCTGGGTCGATGGGTGGTGCTGTATTTTTATCCGAAGGATGATACTCCGATTTGCACGGCTGAAGCCTGTAGTTTTCGCGACAATATGGCACAACTGGCAGCCAAGGGGGTCAGTGTCATTGGTATCAGCCTTGATTCCCTGGAATCACATGCAAGGTTTGCTGCCCGTTATGGCCTGCCTTTTCTGCTCTTGTCAGATAATAAGGCAAAAGTGGCCCGCCTTTATGGAACATTGATTCATTTGGTTCTGTGCCGTTTTTCGCGCCGGGATACCTTTATTATTGATCCGCAGGGCCGGATTGCCCGGATTTTTCATGCTGTTAATCCTGCCACACAGATTCCTTTGCTTCTGGACAGTCTTGCCGAGCTTGGAGCCCATAGCTGATGCCTGTTGCCATTTTAGAAAAGGCCAGCCTCGCTTTTGGTCATCACCCTTTACTGGATAAGGCAGGACTGGTATTGGAAGAAGGGGAGAGGGTTGGTCTCATTGGTCGAAATGGTTCAGGTAAATCCAGCCTGATTAAGGTTATCTCGGGTAGGCAGGTTCTGGATGATGGTACGTGCTGGGTTGCGCCGGATACACGTATTGCGCTTGTTGACCAGGAACCGGAGTTTCTTTCGCACCAGTCTGTTTTTGAGGCGGTAGCAGAAGGACTTGGAACACTTCGTTCCTCGCTGCTGGAATATCATGATATTACCCATGCCCTGGCTTTGCCTGATGTCGATTCGGCAGGACTTCTGGAGCGGCTGAATGTGTTGCAGCATACACTTGAGGTGAATGGGGGGTGGAGCCTGCATGCCCGTGTAGAAGCCATTCTTGAACAGCTTGAACTGGATTCTGTCCGACGTATTGAAACCCTTTCTGGTGGATGGAAAAAGCGGGTAGCCCTGGCCCGGGCTCTGGTTGCACAGCCTAACCTGCTTATGCTGGATGAGCCAACCAATCATCTGGATATTGATTCAATTGAGTGGCTGGAAGATTTGTTGCTCCATTTTCGGGGGGCAGTACTGCTGGTGACCCATGACAGGCGGTTTCTGGATGCTGTGTCGACGCGGATAGTTGAGCTTGATCGGGGTGAACTGGTCTCTTTTGCAGGTAATTTCAGCTACTATCGCCAGCGTAAGGATGAGCTGCTTGAAATCGAGTCTGTCCAGCAATCGAAATTTGATCATTTTCTGGCAGAGGAAGAGGCCTGGATCCGTCAGGGTATCAAGGCACGGCGAACCCGGAATGAAGGTCGGGTCAGGCGATTAGAAGCCTTAAGACGGGAGCGTGCCTTAAGACGGGAGCGGGTGGGTACGGTTCAGTTTTCAGTTGAGGCGGCTCCCCTTTCGGGTAAGCTGGTGGCAGAGATGAGTCATGTCAGTTTTTCCTATGATGACCGGCAGGTAGTCTCTGATATGTCCTGCAGGATTATGCGTGGTGATAAGATTGGACTGATTGGCCCGAATGGTATTGGTAAAACATCGCTCATCCGGTTGATACTTGGGGAACTGATTCCCCAGTCCGGCGAGCTCAGACGTGGAACCAGCCTGGATATAGCCTATTTTGATCAGCTTAGGGAAGACCTTGATCCAGACGCTACGCTTGTTGATACCATTAGCCAGGGCTCAGAATTTATTGAGATTAACGGGGAACGAAAGCATGTGATTAGCTATCTTTCCGATTTTCTGTTTTCTCCAGCCCGGGCTCGATCCCCTGTGAAGTCGTTATCTGGAGGGGAGCGCAGCCGGCTTCTCCTTGCCCGGCTTTTTTCCCGCCCATTTAACCTGCTTGTGCTGGATGAACCAACCAACGATCTGGATATTGAAACTCTCGAACTGCTTGAGGAATTACTGTTAAATTATTCGGGAACCTTGTTTCTGGTGAGCCATGATCGGGCATTTCTGGATGCGGTCGTGACACAAACCTTTGTTGCAGAGGGTGCAGGAAAATGGAAAGAATACGCTGGAGGCTATGAGGATTATTTGCGGGCAAGGAATACCAGGAATGAAAGCCCCCCCAGGTCATCTCCTGTCCCTTCAGCCCGGTTGACGAAAACTACCCCCAAAAAGGGATCTACCCCAGTTTCAGGCCTGTCCTGGAAAGAGCAGAAAGAGTTGGCGGATTTACCTGATAGAATTGATCAGCTGGAAAAAGAGCAAGAAAATCTTTCTGTTGAGCTGGCTCAAGGTGATGCCTGGATCAAGGGTAAGCCGGAGCAGCTTGATAAGCTCAATAATCGTCTGGGAGAAATTGAGAACGAGCTGATTGCCTTAATGAATCGCTGGGAATATCTCGAAGCCAGGGCGCGGGCTTAAGGGGAGAGTTTCAGAGCCAAATGAACTGCTTCTGAAATCATTTCTGCGCATTGGGTCACTTCTTTTTCAGCTTCCCCTTCGACCATGACGCGAAGAAGCGGCTCAGTTCCGGAAAGCCGCAGCAGTACCCGTCCGGTACCGTCAAGCTGTTTTTCAGCTTTCTGAATGGCGTGCTGGACCTGCGGGTGTTGCGTGATATCCCGACGCTCAGTAAGCCGGATGTTGATAAGTTTTTGAGGATAAAGAATCAGTTCTTCAGTAAAAAGGGATCCGGTCTTATCGTGGCGGATAAGTGCGGACAGGACCTGAAGTGCGGCTACGATCCCATCTCCTGTAGTGTGTTTGTCAAGGCAGATAATATGCCCGGATGTCTCTCCACCGAGTAACCAGGCCTTCTGATGCAAAAGCTCCAGAACATAACGATCACCAACCTGGGCCCTGCCAAAAGGAACTTCGAGTCTTGCCAGGGCATGCTCAAAGCCCAGGTTGGTCATCAGGGTTCCTGCAACACCTCCTTGAAGAATCCCCTGTTGCAGCCGGTCTTTGGCAAGAATGTATAATAGCCTGTCTCCATCAAACAGGGTCCCGTCATGATCGATCATGCAAAGCCGATCTCCATCCCCATCAAATCCAAACCCCAGATGAGCCGAGTTCCTGATGACTGCTTCCTGCAAACGCTGTGGATGGGTTGATCCGTACCCATCATTGATGTTAAATCCGTCTGGTGACACGCCGATGGGAATGACCTCTGCGCCTAGTTCATGAAAGACATGGGGTGCAACATGATAGGTTGCCCCATGTGCGCAGTCCACCACAATCTTAAGTCCCCGAAGATCAAATTCATTGGGAAAGGTGTTTTTGCAAAATTCGATGTACCGGCCATCAGCATCATTGATACGTTTTGCCCGCCCTAATTGATGGGAAGCTTGCGTTTTCATGGGGGCGTTCATCAATGCTTCTATTTCCTGTTCGACTTCATCGTCAAGCTTACTGCCCAAATGAGAAAAAAACTTGATCCCGTTGTCATCAAAAGGATTGTGTGAAGCAGAAATGACAATACCTGCCTGGGCCCTTAATGCCCGTGTTAAATAGGCGACGGCTGGTGTAGGGGCAGGGCCGAGCAGCAGGACATCCACTCCGGCAGCAGATAATCCTGCCTGAAGAGCCGATTCCAGCATGTATCCAGAAATGCGGGTGTCTTTTCCGATGATGACTGAAGGATGATCACTGGTTTGAAGCTGGGTATGATGGCGAGTCAGGACAACCCCTGCTGAATAGCCCAGATGCATGATGAGATCAGGAGTAATAGGGGGTTGCCCTACTTTTCCCCGAACCCCATCAGTACCAAAATAGTTACGCTTCATTCATCTGGTCCTTGTTAAGCGCATCCAGGACGTTGAGCACGTCACGTGTTGCCGCTACATCGTGAACGCGGACAATGCGTGCCCCATTTTGAACACTGATAAGGGCTGCTGCAAGGCTTGCGTAAATACGATCCTGTGGATTCTTGTGCCCGGTAATGGCTCCTAGCATGGATTTTCTCGACAGGCCTACCAGGATAGGGTAACCCAGTGTGCTGATCTGATGTAGATTACGCAGGAGGGTTAAATTATGGTTTAGCGTTTTTCCGAAACCAAACCCTGGATCAAGCAGGATGCGCGATGGGTCGCAACCAGCAGCTTTCAGGGCGTCGGCCCGGGTTTTTAAGAATCCGGTTACTTCTGCTGTGACATTGTTGTAATGGGGATTTACCTGCATCGTCCGGGGTTCACCGAGCATATGCATGAGGCAGATGGAAGCCCCGCTGTCTACCGCTGCGCGAAGGGCCCCGGGCCGTCTCAGGGCGTAGACATCATTAATGATTGAAGCACCTGCCTCGACTGCGGCACTCATGACCTCAGGCTTGGATGTATCGACAGAAATGGGGATATGAAGACCAGACAACTGCTTTATGAGGGGTAGAACCCGTTCCAGCTCGGTTTCCGTACTGACTTCACTGGCACCAGGACGTGTTGACTCACCTCCGATATCCAGGATGTCAGCCCCTTCTTCCATGAGTTGCCGGGCATGGGCAAGAGCCTGGTCAAAAGCGTGATAACGGCCACCATCGGAGAAAGAATCCGGGGTTACATTGACGATACCCATGATGAGTGGTCGGTCAAATCCAGTCTGTTGGTTGTTAAAACTCAGCGTAGGCATAAAGGTGTGTCTTAAAATAAAACCGGCTACGCAGAGGGTGCGTAACCGGCTAACGTATCTTTAATTCTTGACCCACAATCGATTCAGACTTCTTGCACAGGCGCTGTAGTCGGTGTGGGAGGCGTCTGCGGAGGCAGATTACGTGGTGGAAGCGTACCTCCGCTGGCAGACAGTTTAGGCTCCCGGGGCTGCTTGCCTGCCATGATGTCACCGATCTGATCAGCATCAATGGTTTCCCATTCGAGCAGGCATTTGGCCATTACATCGATCTTGTCCTTGTTTTCCTCAATGATACGGCGTGCAACCTGATATTGCTCGTCGATAATCCGGTGAATTTCGGCATCGACCTTCTGCATGGTTGTTTCAGAGACGCTCTTGTGTGAGGTAACAGAGCGTCCAAGGAATACTTCTCCTTCGTTTTCGCCATAAACCATGGGTCCCAATGTATCTGACATGCCCCATTCGGTTACCATGCGCCGGGCCATTTCTGTTGCCCGTTGAATATCATTGCCAGCACCGGTGGTCATGTGATTCATGAATACTTCTTCCGCAATACGCCCTCCCATGAGAACAGCAATATTACTGAGGATCTGTTCTCGATCCATGGAATAACGATCTTCGGTTGGTAACTGCATTGTTACCCCCAATGCCCGCCCACGAGGAATAATCGTTACCTTGTGAACTGGATCCGTTCTGGGGAGCATCCAGGCCACAACAGCATGCCCGGATTCATGGTAGGCCGTATTCTTGCGCTCGTCTTCCGGCATGATTAGCGAGCGGCGCTCCGCACCCATGATAATTTTATCTTTGGCCTGTTCAAAGTCATCCATATCAACAAACCGCTTATTGCTCCGGGCTGCAAAAAGGGCCCCTTCATTGACCAGGTTGGCAAGATCAGCACCCGAGAATCCAGGGGTGCCCCGTGCTAATACATCTGCCCGTGCGTCAGGTCCGAGAGGAACCTTGCGCATATGAACCAGCAGGATCTGTTCCCGTCCCCGAATATCGGGTAAGGGTACGACTACCTGGCGATCAAAGCGCCCCGGGCGAAGCAGGGCTGGATCTAAAACGTCAGGCCTGTTAGTTGCTGCAATGACGATGACCCCGGAGGTTCCTTCAAACCCATCCATTTCAACCAGCAATTGGTTGAGGGTTTGCTCCCGTTCATCATTCCCTCCGCCCAAACCGGCACCACGCTGCCGTCCTACCGCATCAATTTCATCAATAAAAACAATGCAAGGTGCATTTTTCTTAGCCTGTTCAAACATGTCCCGAACCCGGGCAGCACCAACGCCTACAAACATTTCTACGAAATCTGAACCCGAGATGGAAAAGAACGGAACCCGGGCCTCTCCTGCAATGGCCTTGGCCAGCAGGGTTTTACCGGTACCCGGGCTTCCAACCATGAGGACGCCTCGGGGGATTCGTCCGCCCAGCTTCTGGAATTTTCCAGGGTCGCGGAGGAATTCGACGAGTTCTGCAACGTCTTCCTTGGCTTCTTCAACTCCTGCGACATCGGCAAAAGTTACCTGGTTTGTCGACTCGTCGAGCATCCGGGCACGGGATTTACCAAATGAAAAGGCGCCTCCTTTTCCTCCACCTTGCATCTGTCTCATGAAGAAAATCCAGACACCGATTAACAAGAGCATCGGGAACCAGGAAACGAAGATGGTCATCAGGAATGATGATTCTTCAGGCGGTTTTGCCGTGATGTTGACGTTATATTTGAGAAGATCACTGACAAGCCATGGATCCTGTGGGGCATAAGTTGAGAATGTTTTGCCATCAGTGAGCTTGCCATGAATTTTTTGGCCGTTTATCGTGACCTGGGCGACCTGGCCCTGCTTGACGCTGTTCATAAACTGCGTGTAGTTTTCCTGCGCAGCTGAAACGGGGCTTTTGCTGAATTGGTTGAAAATCATCATCAGGATGAAGCCAATGATTAGCCACACGCCAACATTTTTGATCAGATTGTTCAACAGAGTTCCTTATCACAAAAAATATACAAGTTTCGAAGTTGATTTTACTCCCTTTTTAGGGAAGTTGTCCTGATTTTTTTGGCTTTTTCTTGCCTCTAATGACTTATTGTCGTGTTTGGACAGGTCAGATATTCTGTTTCAGGTGTTGCCCCAGGAGATACAGCTCACTGCTTCGGTCCCTTGATGCTTTGGGTTTACGGGTATGAACCCGTATAAAGCTGTGTCGAAGCATGCGATGAAATGCCTCAAATCCTGCCCCCTGAAACACCTTGACCAAAAAACTGCCATTTGGTTTTAAATGCCCGCACGAGAATTCCAGAGCCAGCTCCGCCAGACCAATTGCCCGGGCCTGGTCAGAGATACCAATACCACTGATATTGGGGGCCATATCTGAAATTACAAGATCCACATAGCCTTCAGTCAAGGCCATAATACGTTCGAGCGTATCGCCATTCTGGATATCGCCCTGTATAAATTCCACGCCAGGCAAGGGATTCATCTCAAGCAGATCGACTGCTATAATTCGTCCTTTCCCTTTCATTTTTTTAGTGACTACCTCGGACCAGCCTCCTGGGGCTGCACCCAGATCAACAACGGTTTGGCCTGGGTGGATTAACCGATCCCTGTCATCAATTTCCATGAGTTTGTAGGCAGCCCGTGAACGCAGCCCCTCCCGGGTTGCCCTTTGGACAAATTCATCGTTGACATGCTCTTTCATCCACGCCTTGCTCGTTTTGCTTCGTTTCATGATTTAGGTTGCCTCTTTGGGAATCTTGAACGCGTGACGAAATTCCTGGTTTGTTTAGTTGGGCCAGAACAGTATAATTCAACTTTTTACATCCATTATCTATGAGCCCTATCACACTTCGACAGCGTACGTTGCTACGGGCCTTAGCCCATTCATTAAACCCGGTTGTTTCTATTGGAGAGGCCGGTTTGAGCCCCGCGATTATCAGTGAGACGGATGTGGCCCTTAAATCTCATGAACTGATTAAAATCAGAGTGCACAGCGCAGATCGGCAAACCAGGGCGAACATGCTGGCTGAATTGTGTTCTGCGACTGATGCTGTTGCTGTGCAACACATTGGCCGGGTTCTCGTTATATATCGGCCAGCGAGCCCTCCGCGGATCCGGCTTACTTGAGTAGAGTGGCTTGTTTGCTTATGAGCCATACCCCAAGCAGGCTTTGAATGATGAAGAGCAGGTTGGCAACTCCGTGCCAGGTCGAAAACCGGCTTCGAAAGACGCTTTGCATGACATCCAGGGGGAGCGCCTGGTGCTTCAGGGAATGCAAGACAGGGGCTACATAATACTGGCCGATGATGGTCAGGGTGAGAATCGCAACTATCAGCCAGAAAGAACCCTGGCGGAAAGCATGTGTCCCGGATCGTATGAGTCGATACAGGATCAGCCACCCGCCACAGGCCATCCCCATCCAGGCTGTAAGCCGGAACAGCCTGCCTGCAACCATACCTGCAACCATTTGGGTAGGGATGACATGAAAAAGAGCGGGTGTGACAATGAAGCCGATAGCCCACATCCCTCCTATCCAGAGGGTGAGGGCTATGATGGCGCTGATATCGTACAGATAACGCATCAGATGTACTTCACATCCAGTATTTCATATTCACGGATCCCCCCAGGAGCCTGGACTTCTGCTATGTCTCCGGCATTTTTTCCAATGAGGGCGCGTGCAATTGGGCTGGAAATGGAAATCTTGTCTTCCTTGAGATCAGCCTCGTCATCTCCGACTATCTGGTAAGTGACAATGTCACTGGATTCCAGATCCTCAAGTTCAACCGTTGCCCCAAAAACCACCCGTCCATCAGCGTCCAGCTGTTTTGGATCGATAACTTGTGCATTGGCAAGCTTGTTTTCCACTTCCAGAATCCGGCCTTCAATGAAACTCTGTCGTTCCTTGGCCGCATCATATTCAGCATTTTCTGACAGGTCGCCATAGGAGCGCGCCTCTGCGATGGCTGCAATGACAGCAGGCCGTTCAACATTTTTAAGTTGTTGAAGCTCTTGCCGGAGTTTTTCTGCTCCGAGAACAGTTAAAGGTGTTTTGATAGTCATAAATTACCCAAATTAAAGCGGCATGCTTTTATTGGCATGCCGATAACAAAATATAGTAAGCCGAATCCGGTTACAAATACTAGCCTCAATTAGCCAGTTGTTGATGGAGGCCCTGTAAGCTATACACATCCAGTTCCTTGAAGTGTTGCATGCCAAGACTTGCTGCCTTGGCTCCTGCCATGGTGGTGTAATAGACCACTTTGTGCTGGAGCGCGGCGGAGCGAATCGAAAGGGAGTCCTTCACCGCCCCCTTGTCTTCCACAGTATTGACAATAAGGCTGATTTCGCCATTCTTGATCATGTCAACAATATGGGGGCGTCCTTCCTTTACCTTGTTGACAGCTGTAACGGGTATGCCTGCTTCAGCCATGGCCTTTGCCGTTCCCCGCGTAGCTACAATAATGAATTTAAGCTTGACAAGGCTTTGCGCTAGTTCTACAGCATCTAGTTTATCGCTATCCTTGACACTGATAAAGACACGCCCTGATTTAGGAAGCCGGATTCCACAGGCCATCTGCGATTTAATGAATGCTTCAGCGAAGGTTAACCCCACGCCCATTGCCTCACCTGTTGACTTCATTTCCGGGCTGAGCAGTGTATCCACTCCGGGAAACTTGATAAATGGAAATACGGCTTCCTTGACGGAAAAATAGCGGGGAAGCAGGGTCTGAGGCAGTTGTTGCTGTTTCAGGGAGAATCCTGCCATGCATAGTGCTGCGACCCGTGCAAGAGCAACACCGGTAGCCTTGGAGACATAGGGTACTGTTCGTGATGCCCGCGGGTTGACTTCCAGAACGTAGATAGTGTCGCCCTGTATGGCAAACTGAACATTCATAAGCCCAATTACACCCAATGCCCTGGCCATGATGCAGGTTTGGCGCTTGAGTTCTTCCTGTATTTCCGGGCTCAGGCTGTAAGGGGGCAAGGAACAGGCTGAATCACCGGAGTGCACCCCGGCCTGCTCAATATGTTCCATGATCCCGCCAACCAGGACATCCTCTCCATCACAGACAGCATCAACATCCACTTCAGTTGCGTTATTGAGAAAATGATCAAGGAGGACCGGGGAGTCATTGGATACCTTGACTGCCTCTTGCATGTACCGTTCCAGTTCGGATTGATCATGAACAATTTCCATGGCACGTCCACCAAGAACATAAGATGGGCGGACAACCATGGGATAGCCGATCTCAAGGGCATGCGTGAGGGCTTCTTCCGGTGTGCGCGCTGTCCGGTTCGCCGGCTGTTTCAGTCCTGTTTCAATGAGCATTTTCTGAAAACGTTCACGATCCTCTGCCTCATCAATTGCATCAGGAGATGTTCCAATGATGGGTACCCCGTTTGCCTCAAGTTCACGGGCAAGTTTCAGGGGGGTTTGTCCCCCATACTGGACAATGACGCCCCAAGGTTGTTCAATCCGAACAATTTCGAGTACATCTTCAAGCGTCAGGGGTTCGAAATACAATCGATCGGAAGTGTCATAATCGGTTGAAACCGTCTCAGGGTTGCAGTTCACCATGATTGTTTCAAAACCTGCCTCACGCAGGCTCAAGGCTGCATGGACACAGCAATAATCAAATTCGATACCTTGGCCTATCCTGTTGGGGCCGCCCCCAAGGACAATGATTTTTTTTCTGGAAGAGGGAAAAGATTCGCATTCTTCCTCATAGGTTGAATACATGTAAGCGGTTCGTGTAGCGAATTCTGCCGCGCAGGTATCTACCCGTTTAAAGACCGGATGGATGTTGAGGGCCTGTCGCCGGTAGCGAACTGTTTTTTCTGCCGTGCCAGTCAGTTTGGCTATCCGTTTGTCCGAAAATCCCATTCGTTTTAGATCGAGGAGTTCATCTGCGAGGACAGTGTCCAGGGATCGATCCTGAATGTTTTTTTCATGTTCGACAATCTCAAGAATCTGATCCAGAAACCAGGGATCAATATGGCTGAGTGCGTAGACTTCCTCAAGGCTCATGCCGATGCGAAAGGCATCTGCAACATAGGCAATACGGTTTGCGCCGGGGTTAGACAGTTCATGGGCAATCGTGTCTGGATCTGATGTGATCTCATCCAGACCATCTACACCAGTTTCGAGGCCTCGTAAGGCTTTCTGGAGGGATTCCTTGAAATTACGCCCGATGGCCATGACCTCACCAACAGATTTCATTTGTGTCGTCAGGCGGTTATTTGCCTGGGGAAATTTTTCAAATGCAAAGCGTGGAATCTTTGTGACGATATAATCGATTGAAGGCTCAAAAGAAGCAGGTGTAGCCCCACCGGTAATTTCGTTCCTGAGTTCATCAAGTGTGTAGCCAACTGCCAGTTTGGCCGCAACCTTTGCAATGGGAAAACCGGTTGCCTTGGAAGCCAGCGCAGAGGATCGTGAGACGCGTGGATTCATTTCTATGACCACCATGCGCCCATCTTCCGGGTTGATCCCGAACTGGACATTTGATCCCCCCGTTTCCACACCAATTTCGCGAAGCACAGCCAAGGAGGCGTTGCGCATAATTTGATACTCACGATCGGTGAGTGTCTGGGCGGGTGCAACCGTGATGGAGTCCCCTGTGTGCACCCCCATCGGATCAAAATTCTCTATGGAACAGACAATGATGCAGTTATCCTGGCGGTCACGGACCACTTCCATCTCAAATTCTTTCCAGCCTATTAATGATTCTTCAATCAAGAGTTCGTGGGTAGGTGAGGCTTCCAGACCTCGCTGGCAGATTTCCATGAACTCTTCAATATTATAGGCAATCCCTCCGCCTGAACCGCCCATCGTGAATGATGGTCTGATAATTGTTGGAAACCCTATCATGGCCTGGACCTGGAGCGCTTCTTCCATGGAGTGCGCGATGGCAGCACGGGGACAATTCAGGCCGATCTTCTCCATTGCCCGTTTGAATTTTTCCCGATCTTCAGCCTTATCAATAGCGTCGCGGCTTGCCCCAATCATTTCGATCCCAAAGCGCTCCAGAACACCCTCTCTTGCTAAATCAAGGGCGCAATTAAGGGCGGTTTGCCCACCCATGGTTGGCAGAAGGGCATCCGGGCGTTCCACCTTGATGATTTTTTCAAGTATCTGCCATGTGATGGGTTCGATATAGGTGACATCTGCCATGCCCGGGTCAGTCATGATTGTTGCGGGATTGGAATTGACCAGAATGACTTTGTAGCCTTCTTCACGTAAGGCTTTGCAGGCTTGTGCGCCGGAATAGTCGAATTCGCACGCCTGGCCGATGACTATAGGCCCGGCGCCAATAATGAGGATGCTTTTAATATCGTGGCGTTTAGGCATGGGTTCAAAAAATCCTTCAAAGCCTGTTATTGAGATCGGTTTTTCATCAGCAGGACAAACCGGTCAAAAAGATAGGATATGTCCTGGGGTCCGGGGCTCGCTTCAGGGTGTCCCTGAAAACAAAAAACCGGACAATCTGTTCTGGCAAGACCCTGCAGGCTGCCATCGAATAATGAAACATGGGTAATGCGCAACGTATCGGGAAGGGTTTCAGGATCAACTGAAAATCCATGGTTTTGACTGGTAATCAGGACACGCCTGGTATCCAGGTCCTGGACAGGATGGTTCGCACCATGGTGTCCAAATTTCATTTTTATGGTTTTGGCACCTGAAGCCAAAGCGATGAGCTGGAATCCAAGGCAAATTCCAAATATGGGAATGCCTGTGCCCATCAACCGGCTAATGGCCCGGATGGCATAATCGCATGGATCCGGGTCTCCAGGGCCATTTGACAAAAGAATACCGTCTGGTTTAAGGCGAAGCGCTTCTTCCGCTGTTGCTGTTGCCGGTAAAACCGTAATCTTGCATCCGCGATGTGCGGTCATCCTTAAAATATTGCGTTTGATTCCATAATCATATGCGACGACATGAAATGATGGACTGTCCACTGGCGCAAACTGGTTGGTGGATAACTGCCATTCTCCCTCACAGAATTCATAGGGTTTTCTACAGGTGACTACTTTGGCCAGATCCATGCCTGCCAGACCTGGGAAAGCCCTCGCCTTAGCCAGGGCTTCTTGTTCTGATGCAGGCCCTGTCATGATGCAACCGTTTTGCGCCCCTTTGGTCCGTAAGAGGGTTGTTAGCCTTCGTGTATCTATCCCGCTGATGCCAATGAGGTGGTTACGCTTGAGATAATCTGACAGGTGTTCCTGGCTGCGCCAGTTACTATGGATTCTGGGAAGATCCCTCACAATGAGGCCGGCTGCATAAGGCTGGTCTGATTCGGCATCCAGTGGGTTGACCCCGGTATTGCCGATATGGGGATGCGTCAGGGTTACAATTTGCTGGTTGTAGGAGGGATCAGTCAGGATTTCCTGATATCCGGTCATGGCCGTATTAAAGACCACTTCGCCTACTGTACTTCCTTCAGCACCAATTGAAATACCGCGGAAGAGGCTTCCATCTGCAAGAGCGAGCAGGGCGGGCAGATTGTGCGGCACGTAACACTCCTTGAAGCAAGGGCCCCGTAGCGTCATGATGTGGCGGTAGGGGGCCCGTTTTAAGGCCTTGATGAACAAAACGGGATGGGCAATCATGCCATCCCGAATGGTTCGCATTATACTGTAATTTGCCTTTTACTTCAACGCAGGCTGATCACGTCCTGCATATTGTAAAGGCCGGGTTTCTTTTGCAGAACGTAAAGCGCTGCACGAATGGCGCCGTTTGCGAAAGTCAGCCGGCTCGAAGCCTTGTGCGTCAATTCAATCCGTTCCCCGTCTCCTGCAAATAAAACAGTATGATCTCCGACAATATCCCCTCCCCGGATAACCGAAAACCCGATTTGGGATCTGGGTCGGACTCCTGTGTGGCCCTGCCGGCAAAAAAGGGCGTTGCTATCGAGATCAAGTTCAAGTGATGAGGCAATCTGCTGCCCAAGAAACAAGGCGGTTCCAGAAGGCGCATCGACCTTTTGTCGGTGATGGGCTTCAATGATTTCAATATCGTAGCCGGACTGGAGTGTTCTGGCCGCAATCTGGACGAGCTGGGCAAGCAGATTGATGCCAATACTCATGTTGGCAGCCATGACGATGGGAAGGGATTCGCCTGCTTTCTTGACCTGATTGAGTTGCGCGGCGCTCAGGCCGGTAGTGCCAATAACCAGGGGCTTGTTTGCTTCAAGACAGATCTTCAGATACTCCATGGTCATATCCGGTCGGCTAAAATCAATGACGACATCCGCCGCACGAATGGCTTTTTCACTATCGGAAGTAAATGAATACTCCGTGATCTTTTGCGGCAGGGAGGGTGATTCCGTCTGCTGCCGAGGGGCCGTTCTGCTGATGGCGTAGCTTAAGGTTGCCTCAGGATGCAGCTTGATAGCCTCCAGAAGGGCATGCCCCATCTTTCCGGTTGCACCTGTGATGGTAATCCGGGTCGTCATGGCAGGAGCGCTCCGGCAGGGGATGTTCCCATGCTGTTCATGGAGCTGGTCGCTGGATTAGGCTGCGTTTTTGTTTTATCTTTATTGCCAGGATTCAGGGCACCAGCCGGGTTAGGTGATATTGGGGTTGTGCTGCCAGTTTTTGGCATAAGCATGGCAGGAGCAGGTGTTGGTGCTGGAGGGCTCGCAGGTTCTGATGCCGATGAAGGGTGCTCTGGCGTCCTGGCTTTAAAGTGTGCGGCATCGGCAGGATTACCGTCATCAATATTGACGAGTTGGCCATGCTTGAAGAACAGGGCAATATGGCGTCTGTCTATGACCTTTCCATTGTGCCGCATGGTATAGACATAATCCCAGCGATTTGGATGAAAAGGATCCTTGATGAGCGGAACGCCAAAGATGAGGGTTACTTTTGCCTTGCTCATGCCAGGCCTTAATGAGGCGACCTTGGCAGCGGAATAGATATTTCCCTGCTGGATATCCATCTGGTAGGGGGTTACTCCAGGAATATAGGGAATAAAGCTACATCCACCCAGAACAAGTAGACTAATAAAGATAAGGGGCAATGATTTATGCATGATGTCTTTAAGTGTATGATTAAGCCAGTTCCCAGCCAGGTTTCTTGCGTTCTTAAGTAGCTTTTAGGTAAACCGCGGCAGGCTGTTTTGCCACGGTTGGCCTCAAGTATAGCATGAGCATCCTTGATTCGCGCAGGGGACCTACCCAAAGACATCTGGCCTTAAGGCATGGAGTGAAGAGATGAGCAATTCAAATGATTTGAAAGAAGCTGGTCTTAAGGCCACGTTACCCCGGTTACGGATTCTGAACTTATTTGAAACCAGTTCGGTACGCCACCTGTCTGCTGAGGATGTGTACAGGCAATTGCTCAGTGAAGGAGTTGATATCGGGCTGGCCACTGTGTACAGGGTGTTGACCCAGTTTGAGACTGCCGGGCTGCTCGTACGACATCATTTCGAAGGGGGACGATCCGTATTTGAGATGAATGAAGGGGGCCATCATGATCATTTGGTATGCATGCAATGTGGCCGGGTAGAAGAGTTTTATGATGCCGAGATTGAAAAACGCCAGATCAGGATTGCATCGGATCGGGGATTTAATATCCATGAACACTCTTTGCAGATTTATGCGGATTGTATCAAGAAGGAATGCCCTTACAGGGCTTAGCCGGCAGCCAGCATTTCCCTGGCATGCCGTCTTGTTGTGTCTGTAATATGGATCCCGCCAAGCATGCGTGCAATTTCTTCAATACGCGTTTGAGCATCCAGTTCGTTCAGTTGTGCAGAAAAGGTGTTGCCGTGTTCGTATTTTTCTACCCGGTAATGATGGTTTCCCCTGGCAGCTACCTGAGGTAGATGGGTGACGGTGAGTACCTGGTGCGTTTGCCCAAGGGTATGCATGAGCCTCCCTACCATTTCTGCCACACGCCCGCCAATACCTACATCGACCTCATCAAAAACAAGGGTCGGCACCATTGCCGACTGGCTGGCTGCAACAGCGATGGCAAGGCTTATTCTGGAAAGTTCACCCCCGGATGCGATCTTGGAAAGCGGGCGGGCGGATGCTTCTTCTCGTGAGGCAATTTCAAAAGTGACCTGTTCAAGTCCGGATGGCCCCGGAGTATCGTATGCCGACAGGCGGATGTCCAGTCGCCCGCCGGCCATGGCTAGTTCCTGCATGCTTTGGGTAATCAGGGTGCTCAAGTGTCTGGCTGCCTGCTGACGTTTGAGCGTCAGCTCATTTGCCAGCGCCATATAAGTTTTTTCGCTCGTTTCGAGTTGAGTTCTGAGGGTATCCAGATTGCTCCGGGCATCAAACAGTTCGCGCTCGTGGCACCAGTCTTCTAAAAGGTCAGGTAATGTATCCGGATCTACCTGATAGCGTCGTGCAAGCAGGAGAATCTGGCTTAAGCGGTCGTCTAAATCGGCTAGGCGGGTTTCATCAATTTCGATTTTGCTGGCGTACTGGCGTAAGTCATGTCCCATTTCCTTGAGGTTGGATTCAGCTGAATCGAGAATTTGCAGCAGGGTTTCAAGGGTCGGATCAATCCGGATCATGTCTGCCAGGTTTTGCCGGAACTGATGAAGCTGGGGTAAAATGGCCATTTCATGTTCTTGCAGGAGGGTTTCACCTGCATTGGCCATTTCGATTAGCTCAGCGGCATGCGAGAGCATGCCGTGTTCATTCTGCAGTTCAAAGAATTCTCCTTTGGCTAAAGCCAGGGCTTTTAGCTCCTGGATTTGCTGGTCTAGTGTGTTTATTTTCTGCCGGAGTTCATTTTGGGTTTCCGTGGCCCGGGCCAGATCGTCAAGAGCCCTTTTCCAGGCGTGATAAGCTTCGGCTACATCAAGCGCCAGCCTGGAGGCCTGCGCGAAATCATCTAGCAGGTTGCGTTGGGTGGTCGGGTTGAGTAGTTTTTGATGCGCATGCTGGCCATGAATGTCGATGAGCTGCTCACCCAGATCCTTGAGTTGCTGCAAGGTGACAGGAAAGCCGTTGATCCAGGCCCTGGAGCGTCCTTCGCTATCCAGGCTTCGACGGATAAGGCAGCTGCTTTCTTCTCCAAGAAGGGTTTCTGATTCCAGCCAGTGCTGTACTGCCTTATTTCCGGTGATGTCAAATTCTGCCGTGATGTCTGCTCTGGATGCACCTGCTCGAACCAATGAGGTGTCAGCCCGTCCCCCAAGGATTAATCCGAGGGCGTCAATGAGCATGGATTTGCCTGCGCCGGTTTCTCCGGTTAATACGGTAAACCCTGTCTTGATTGATAGTTCAGCGCGTTCAAACAAAACAAAATCATTGACGGTCAGATGGTTGAGCATCGGTTATTGCCTCGTCCAGGCTTCAAAGTTTTTGCCCCCAATGCAGTTTTTCCCTGAGGGTATCGTAATGATTGGTTCCCTTGGGATGAAGAAAGCTGACCATTTGCCTGGAACGGTGAATCAGCACGCGGTCTCCATCGACTGCGTCCAGATGAATCTGCCCATCGACATGTACGACTGCCCCTTCTGCAGACTTGAGAAGGATACGGATATGGGTTGAGCTATTGATGACAAGAGGCCGGTCTGTAAGCGTGTGGGGGCAGATAGGCACAATCGCTACGGCAGACAGTGCCGGGTGAAGAATAGGACCTCCAGCTGAAAGGGCGTAGGCGGTAGAGCCGGTTGGCGTGGCAACGACGACTCCGTCCGATCGCTGGCAGTACACGTATTGATCATCAATTTCAATTTCATATTCAATAAGGCGCCCGGATCCACCCCGATTCAAGGTAACATCATTCAGCGCGCAGCCATGATAGAGTTTTTTCCTGTTTCGCTGGAGGGTGACATCCAGTAAAAAGCGCCGCTCCAGATCATATTCACCATTGAGGATGGCATTGACCACATGGTCAATATTCCTGGCAGAAATATCGGTTAAAAATCCCAATCGTCCCTGGTTGATGCCCAGGAGGGGCACCTTGCTTCCAGAAAGTTGCCGTGCAATATTAAGCATGGTGCCGTCTCCCCCGACGATGATTGCCAGATCGGCTTCCTCGCCAATGCGATGCAGGTCGGTGGACTGCAGATCAGTGTGACCGATATTGATGGCCGTATCCTTATCAAGCCAGGGAGTCAGGCCCCGCTTGCGTAAGAGATGCGCGAGTTTGAGCAGCAGGCTGCGCACTTCGGCGCTCTGGTATTTGCCAATAAGGGCAATGGTACGAAAAGGTTTTTGTATCATTGACAATATTATACCGCTAACATGAAATTTTCCTATGCGGAAAAATGGCTCTTAGATGGAAACTTTCCTCGGGAAACGCTATGATCGGGAAAATTGGAATAAATGACAATATCTTGGATACACGTTCACAATTACTGTTAAAGACTCTGGTAGAACGCTATATTGCTGAAGGAGAGCCAGTTGGATCGCGGACGCTGTCACGTGCGTCAGGGCTTGATTTAAGCCCTGCCACCATTCGTAATGTGATGGCGGATCTGGAGGATCTGGGTTTTGTTTCCAGCCCCCACACTTCGGCAGGTCGCATTCCTACGCCCAAAGGCTACCGTTTTTTTGTGGATACACTCCTAACGGTTCAGCCCCTTGATGATATTGAAATCCGGCATATGGAAAGCGAGCTCAAAGAACATGATCCACAACGGCTTGTGACCCAGGCTTCCCTGCTTTTATCCCAGCTAAGCCAGTTTGCCGGTGTGGTCGTTACACCGAAGCGTTCAGGGAATCTGTTAAGGCAGCTTGAATTCCTGAGATTATCGGCTAACCGGATTCTGTTGATTCTGGTGAACCAGGACGGAACCGTACAAAACAGGATTCTGTCGACCGAGCGTGATTTTACCCAGACTCAACTGATTGAGGCCGGGAATTTTTTTAATAGCCAGTATGCAGGATGCAGTCTGGCCGAAGTGAGACAGAAACTGTCCAAGGAGCTAGAGGCGCTGCAGTCGGATATGACCGCTTTGATGAAGCTGGCCCTGGATGCAGGGCAGGATGCGATGGCGCAACTGGATGACTGTGTCATATCCGGTACGAGCAGCTTGCTTAAAGTGCCTGACTGGTCAGCCAACATGAACCACATCCGCAGGCTGTTTGATGCGTTCGAGAAAAAAACGGAGTTATTGCTTTTGCTTGAAGTGAGCCAGCAGGCTACAGGCGTGCAGATTTTTATTGGCGGAGATTCGGGCATGATGCCTCTTGATGAGTGTTCTATGGTTACTGCCTCATATGAAGTAGATGGCCAGGTCGTCGGTACGGTAGGTGTCATTGGGCCGACTCGTATGGCGTATCATCGAATTGTACCGATTGTGGATATTACTTCCCGGCTGCTGGCATCGGCCTTGTCCGATAAAAACTAGGGGGTTGTCCAGAATGCCCCATCAGGAACGTATAGGCGTTTTACTGGTCAACCTGGGAACTCCTGATGCGCCAACCCGTTTAGCCCTGAAATCCTATTTGCGTGAATTTCTGAGTGATCGGCGTGTGGTTGATCTCCCGGCTGTTTTTTGGTGGCCTTTGCTTCACGGGGTGATTTTGACGACACGTCCCGCCCGTTCGGCAAAAAAATATGCCCGGATCTGGACAGATGAAGGGTCCCCTCTCAAGGTGAATGGCCTGAAACAGGCGGCAGCGCTTTCTTCCTTGCTGGGAGAAGGTTATCGGGTCTGTTTGGCCATGCGTTATGGAACGCCTTCAGTTGAAGACGTTATTCAACAGATGATGGCCGAGGGTATTTCAAGGATTCTGGCCATACCCTTGTATCCTCAATATGCCGCATCCAGTACCGGCTCGGCTTTTGATGCTGTTTTTCTGGCTTGTACCCGTTTGAGCCTGCCCCCGGAATTACGGACGATACGGGATTATTTTTCTGATACGGGCTACATCCATTCTCTCACGTGTCAGGTTCGATCTTATTGGGATGAACATGGCCGAGGGAATAAGCTTATCATGAGTTTTCATGGTGTACCCTGCCAGGCGATACGCAAGGGAGACCCTTATGCGTTGCAGTGCGAGCAGACAGCAAAGCTGCTGGCTGAGGCACTCGGTCTTGAGCAGCAGGACTGGAAGCTGACCTTTCAGTCGCGTTTTGGTCGTGCCCAATGGCTTCAACCTTACACGCAGAAGACCCTTGAGGATCTGGCTGAAAAAGGAGTGAAACGAGTAGATGTGATTTGTCCCGGGTTTTCGTCGGATTGTCTTGAAACACTCGAAGAAATCAACATGGAGTGTCGGGCCGCTTTCCTGGATGCAGGCGGCCATGACTTCCATTATATCCCGGCCTTAAATGACAGTTCATATTGGATAGAGGCTTTGGCACGGCTTGTAAAATCCCATGGGGCTGATTGGCCTGGCAGCCCTTGGTTGTCCCCCCCTGGAAAAGACTACTCCTGTCCTGGATGTTCTTGCCGATAAACAGAATGCTGTTAATTTTATAATTTTTTTTCGTTTTCGCTTGAATTGCAGCGGATTGCCCCCATCTGTTTTTCCGTTTTGAAGGAGGGAATATGCAAGACAGTCATGATAATCCAATGAATCCGGATACGGAATTGCCGGAACAGAACGAAAAAGAACCTGGAGTGCAAGGGGAAGTGGGTCAGGAAATACCTGAAGCTGGCGTGACAAATGAAGCCGAACTGTTTGAAAAGCTTAACGAAGCAGAAGCGTTGGCACAAACCCACAAGGATGCCTGGTTGCGTTCTGTGGCAGATGCGGAGAATCTGCGTAAACGGATGGAAAATGAACTTGTCCAGACCCGCCGGTATGCAGTAGAAGGACTTGCATCTGAGCTGGTTGTGATTCGCGACAACCTGGAGCGGGCCCTGTCCGTTGAAAATGTCAGCACTGAATCGATACGTGAGGGTGTAGAGCTCATTTACAAGTCCCTGAACGGGATTTTTGAAAAATATCACCTGGTTGAGTTAAATCCGGAACATGAAAAGTTTGACCCGAATCTTCACCAGGCTATCTCCATGGTTGATTCGGAACTACCGCCAAACATGGTTGTGTCAGTTTTACAAAAAGGGTACAGGCTCAATGATCGCGTGTTGCGCCCTGCATTGGTCATGGTTTCAAAAGGTTGAAATTTTTGGTGAAGGCGCCATATCCCCTATGAAACCCGAAATTCACATTAAAGGATTAAATGATTATGGCTAAGATTATTGGTATTGATTTGGGCACGACGAATTCATGTGTGGCGGTTATGGAAAGTGGACGCCCAAAAGTAATTGAAAATTCGGAAGGGGCAAGAACCACTCCTTCTATTGTTGCCTATACGGAAGATGGTGAAGTTCTGGTTGGTGCTCCTGCTAAACGTCAAGCTGTGACCAACCCGAAAAATACCCTTTTTGCGGTTAAGCGTCTCATAGGCAGACGGTATGACGAAAAGATTGTTCAGCGGGATATAGACATGGTTCCCTATTCCATTGTACGTGCAGATAATGGAGATGCATGGGTAGAGGTCCGTAACCGGAAAATTGCGCCTCCGGAAGTATCTGCGGCAGTACTGTCCAAGATGAAAAAGACAGCCGAAGACTATCTGGGAGAAACGGTCACTGAAGCGGTTATTACCGTTCCTGCCTATTTTAATGATTCCCAGCGGCAGGCGACCAAAGATGCGGGCCGGATTGCCGGTCTGGATGTCAAGCGCATTATCAATGAGCCGACAGCGGCAGCATTGGCCTTTGGCCTTGATAAACAAGAAGGGGATCGCAAGATTGCCGTTTATGATCTGGGCGGCGGCACGTTTGATATTTCCATTATTGAGATCTCCGAGGTGGAAGGGGAACACCAGTTTGAGGTGCTCTCGACTAATGGAGATACGTTCCTTGGCGGGGAGGATTTTGATTTGCGTATCATTGACTATCTGGCTGAGGAGTTCCAGAAAGACAATGGGATTGACTTAAGAAAGGACATGCTGGCCTTGCAGCGACTGAAAGAGGCTGCAGAAAAAGCCAAGATTGAGCTTTCGAGCACACAGCAGACCGAGGTCAACCTGCCCTATATTACTGCGGATCAGTCCGGACCTAAACATCTGGCCGTGCGGATTACCCGCGCGAAATTTGAATCCCTGGTGGATGATCTCATCGAGCGCACGATTGCACCGTGCCGGACCGCAATCAAGGATGCCGGAGTGAAGGCATCGGATATTAGCGATGTGATTCTGGTTGGTGGCCAGTCCCGGATGCCTAAGGTTCAGGAAAAGGTGCGTGAGTTTTTTGGTCGTGAGCCGCGTAAAGATGTGAATCCGGATGAGGCCGTGGCCATTGGTGCAGCGATTCAAGGAGGTGTACTGCAAGGTGAGGTCAAGGATGTGCTGTTGCTGGATGTTACCCCTCTGTCACTGGGGATTGAAACGCTAGGTGGCGTGATGACCAAGCTGATTGCGAAGAACACGACCATTCCAACCAAGGCAAGCCAGGTGTTTTCGACTGCTGATGACAACCAGACCGCAGTAACCATTCATGTTCTGCAAGGAGAGCGTGATGTGGCGTCGGGTAACAAGAGTTTGGGGCAATTTAATTTAACGGATATTCCGCCGGCTCCTCGAGGGATGCCGCAAATTGAAGTGACCTTTAATATTGATGCCAATGGTATCTTGAATGTTTCTGCGAAGGATAAGGCTACCGGGAAGGAAAACAAGATAACAATCAAGGCATCCAGTGGATTGTCTGAAGAGGAGATTCAGCGCATGGTTCATGATGCTGAGGCTCATGCCGCAGAAGATCGTGAGGCGCTGGAACTGGTGAATGCCCGTAATCAGGGCGATGCCCTGGTTCATGCTGTCAAGAAAACACTGGCAGAAGGTGCTGATAAGCTGAATAATAGTGACAAGACTGCTGTCGAGGCTGCCCTGAAGGATCTTGAAGAAGCTTTGAAAGGCAATAGCCTTGATGATATCAAGACCAAGACAGAAGCGTTATCCAAGGCATCTGCAGGTCTGGCTGAACAGATGTATAAAGGAGATTCTGGCGCTTCAGCAGAAGCAGATTCCGGCAAAGATGATCATGTTGTTGATGCCGAGTTTGAAGAAGTGAAGGATGAGAAACGCTAGAGTAGTCTGGCAAGGGGGCGGATCGGATGTTTCGCGCCCCTTTTACTTTTTGACGGATACCTATGTCCAAACGTGATTATTATGAAGTGCTCGGCCTGACACGGGATGCGAGCGAAGAAGAAATCAAGAAGACTTACCGCAAGCTGGCCATGAAACATCATCCGGATCGAAACCCGGATAACCCACAGGCCGAGGAAACTTTTAAGGATATCAAGGAAGCTTATGAAGTGCTTTCTGATCCGTCTCGCCGGGCAGCCTATGATCAGTTTGGTCATGCTGGTGCAGAAGCCGGGTCAGGCGGGTTTTCAGGGTTTGGTGGTTTTTCTGAGGCTTTTGGGGATATCTTCAGCGATTTGTTTGGCGGTGGCGGTGGTCGTAGCCGCTCTAATCCTTATCGTGGAGCCGATATCCGTTTCGGTATTGAGTTAAGCCTGGAAGAGGCAGCGAGCGGGATTGAGCGGACCATCCGGTTTTCCAGTCACAAGGCATGTGAAACATGCCATGGCAGTGGTGCAAAACCCGGAAGCAGTCCGGTAACCTGCTCAACTTGTGGCGGAGTGGGGCAGGTTCGAATGCAGCATGGTATTTTTTCCATGCAGCAGACTTGTCCTAATTGCCAGGGAAGTGGACAGAAAATCGAGCAGCCCTGTTCAGATTGTCACGGACAGGGGCAGGTGAAGGCCAATCGAAGCCTGGCTGTAAAAATACCTGCTGGTGTGGATAATGGAGATCGTATCCGTCTTTCGGGTGAAGGAGAGCCTGGCCTTAATGGTGGCCCGCCTGGTGATTTGTATGTTGTTGTTGAATTGAAACAGCATTCTGTTTTTGTGCGTGAGGGAGATGACCTGCATTGCGAGCTGCCGCTTTCATTCGTGATTGCTGCGCTTGGTGGGGAAATCGAGGTTCCAGGCCTTACAGGCCGTCACCGGCTAAAAGTGCCTCCTGAGACGCAAACCGGACGAATATTGCGCCTGGCTGGTAAAGGAATGCGAAATGTTCGTAATGGATCGGTTGGAAATTTGCTGGTTCATCTGGTTGTAGAAACGCCGGTTAACTTGAGCGAGCGCCAGAAAAAACTGTTGCAGGAGTTTGAAGCCAGCCTGCTGGAAGATGGTGAAGACCGTCATAATCCCAGGGCTAAATCCTGGAAAGACAAGGTTCGATCCTTTTTCTGATTGATATCACCAGGAGGTTCTGCCGGACGGAATTTCCTGGTGGAAAGAGGTAAAATGGCAGGTTAGCCGAATTTTCCCGTGATGTAGTCTTCCGTGGCTTTTTGTTGTGGGGTCGTAAAGATGGTATCTGTATCCCCGAATTCAATGAGCTGCCCAAGATAGATGTAGGCGGTGTAGTCTGACACCCTTGCCGCCTGTTGCATATTGTGCGTAACCATGACTATCGTATAGTCATTCTTAAGGTCGGTAATGAGCTCCTCAATATGAGCTGTGGAGATTGGATCAAGGGCAGAAGTAGGCTCATCAAGGAGGACAACTTCGGGCCGGACGGCGATGGCTCTTGCGATACAAAGCCTTTGTTGCTGGCCGCCAGACAAGGACATGCCCGACTGCTTGAGCTTGTCCTTGACCTCATTCCATAAGGCTGCCTTGGTTAAGGCCCATTCCACCCGATCGTTCATTTCATGGCGGGTGAGATTCTCATAAAGTTTGACCCCAAAAGCGATATTGTCATGAATAGACATTGGAAAAGGGGTTGGTTTCTGGAAAACCATTCCCACTTTCGCCCGCAAGCGGTTCAGGTTTTGTGACTTGTCTAGAATGTTTTTACCATCCAGAATTATTTCCCCTTCCGCTTTCTGGTTGGGATAAAGGGCATACATGCGATTGAAAGTCCGCAGTAGTGTGGATTTGCCACATCCTGACGGGCCAATAAACGCAGTTACCTTGTTTTCAGGGATTTCCAGTGAAATGGATTTCAGGGCATGATAAGAACCGTAATGGAAATTCAGGTCTCGAATTGTGATTTTGGATTTGGACGAGTCAGTCATGATTGCCTTTTTCCCTGAAAGAAATGTAATGCGGGGCAGGAAAGATATTCGCCCTTAAGGTGATTGATTGAAGTTTTCTGCAGGGTGAGCGGCATGTTTTCACCCCAAATCACAAGAATAAAAAAGTTTCTTAGCCGGTCCAGGATTGAAAATACAGGAAAACAGGCTGGCCCACGAAAGACGAAATCCGTCAGGGGGTGCTGGTTGAGAATCAGGTCTGGTATCGTTTTCCATATAAATCGCATGGTTTGAAAAAGAGGCCTTTCAGGGCACATAGCCTGTCATTATATTCAAATCCGGATGATATGTGCACCGCTTAACTTCAAAATCAATGTGCAGTTTGTATGAATTATTTATGTCAGGTTTTAAAACCATCGTTGGATTTGTCTGGTCGCCCAGGTAAAATTACCCTATAATTCAGCCCGTTTAACAAAGCCAGTCCAAGACAGGGCTGGCCAGGGATTCCGGTTGCGATTGACCCAGGCTTGGCTTGTCCGGTAGAATTTAGGGTTTATGGGCAAAGACGGCACAAGGTGAAAAGGAAGATTGTTGTAGGTAACTGGAAAATGCAGGGCTCTTATGCCACTAATGAGGTGCTTTTGCATGATCTTCTTTCAGAGCTTCAATCCTGTGACCTGTGCTGTGACGTGGCAGTGGCTCCCCCGTCTGTTTATCTTGACCAGGTGGGCCGGGTTTTAAAAGACAGTGGTGTGCTCCTCTCGGCCCAGGATGTCAGCGCTTATCCGGATGGTGCTCATACCGGAGAGTGTTCGGCTAGAATGCTCGTGGAAATGGGCTGTTCCATGGTCATCGTGGGGCACTCTGAAAGACGTGCCTGTGGTGAGAGTGACTCGCTGGTGGCCCTCAAGGCCGAGGCTGCATTGGATGCTGGCATGACTCCTGTTATTTGTGTGGGCGAGACACTAGAGGATCGCCAGCAGGGGCGTGCAAGGCAGGTGGTTGAAAAACAGGTTGGGAGTGTCATTAAGCTGTTATCTCAACGTGTGAAGCAGTGTTGTTTTGCATATGAGCCGATATGGGCCATTGGAAGCGGCCAGGTTCCTGGCGTGACAGAAGTGTCGGACATGCTTCAATGCCTGTCTGGGTGGGTTGGGGGCGGCAGGTTCTTGTATGGAGGTAGTGTCAATTTGCACACTGCACCTTCATTGTTCTCCATAGAACATGTTGATGGGGTGCTGGTGGGTGGAGCTTCATTGAATGCGAAGGCTTTTGCTGGCATTATTCGGGCGACAAATGAGTAGAGAGTTATAATGGAAGTATTGCTCTGGGTAATTTATGTGCTTGTTGCAGTGGCTATCATTGCCTTGATTCTGCTGCAGCATGGTAAGGGTGCGGATATGGGTGCGGCTTTTGGTAGTGGTGCGTCGGGAAGCGTATTTGGGGCAGCAGGATCAGCCAATTTTCTCAGTCGTGCCACCTCAGTTCTGGCCGCCATTTTTTTTGCTATCAGCCTGACTCTGGCGTGGATGAGTGCCCATAAGCATCAACAGGCTTTGCAAGTGGTGCCAAGTAGTGCGCAGCCGGCGTCTTCAGTTCCAGGTCTATCCGGAAAGGCGTCGCAACAGGCAGCGCCTTCAGGGGCTGCTCAGGCTGGAAGCGCTGGTTCGGCTCCTGCTGCACAGGATATTCCCAAGTAAGCGGTTTTTGTCAGGATGTAAGGATTGGGCAGATCTGGTGTAGTTTGAAGCCAGGATATTTTGGCCGACGTGGTGGAATTGGTAGACACGCCGTCTTGAGGGGGCGGTGGCGCAAGCCGTATGAGTTCGAGTCTCATCGCCGGCACCAGCTTTTGTAGGTTAGGTATTGATGAATTCAGAGCCAGGCTGGCTCGAATTCAGGTGTTTTTTATCAGCTTCAAGGAAGAAATCATGCTGGGACACTATTTTCCTGTACTTGTTTTTCTTGTTGTCGGTCTTGGTCTGGGTGGTGTGTTGATACTTGCAGGTAAAGTCATTGCACCCAATAAGCCTGATAGTGAGAAGCTTTCTCCTTATGAATGTGGATTTGAAGCATTTGAAGATGCGCGCATGAAATTTGATGTGCGTTACTATCTGGTTGCTATCTTGTTCATTCTTTTTGATCTGGAAATCGCTTTCCTGTTCCCGTGGGCTGTAATGCTGCATAAAATTGGCCTCTTTGGATTTCTTTCGATGCTGCTGTTCCTGGCTATTCTTGTGGTTGGTTTTATCTATGAATGGAAGAAGGGGGCACTCGAATGGGAATAGAAGGCGTTCTGGAAAAAGGATTTATTACTACGACTGCCGATAAGGTCATTAACTGGACTCGGACCGGCTCCATGTGGCCCATGACATTTGGATTGGCCTGCTGTGCTGTAGAAATGATGCACGCAGGGGCGTCGCGTTATGATCTGGATCGTTTCGGGGTGGTGTTCAGACCCAGCCCGCGTCAGTCAGATGTGATGATTGTTGCTGGAACTCTGGTTAACAAGATGGCTCCGGCACTTCGCAAGGTCTACGATCAGATGGCTGAACCTCGCTGGGTGATTTCAATGGGATCCTGTGCGAATGGCGGAGGATATTATCACTATTCGTATTCGGTTGTTCGAGGCTGTGATCGTATTGTTCCGGTAGATGTTTATGTTCCGGGTTGTCCTCCAACTGCTGAAGCTTTGCTGTACGGGATCATTCAGCTTCAGAAAAAGATTAAGCGAACCAATACTATTGCTCGTTAAGGAGTTTGTGAACGATGAATGTTGCATCGGATGCACTGTCTGCACGCCTTGAGACAACCTTGGGCAGCAAGGTTGCTGAGCTTGTAACCCATGTCGGTGAGTTGACGCTGGTGGTAAAGGTTGCAGACTGGATAGATGTGGCGCATTGCCTGCGGGATGTGCTGGGTTTTGAGCAGATGGTTGATTTGTGTGGAGTTGATTACCAGGATTTCGGTGATGGGGCCTGGGAAGGCAACCGGTTTGCCGTGGTTCTGCATCTGCTTTCCATTTCACACAATCTCAGGCTCAGGGTCCGGACCTTTGCTGAAGATGATGATTTTCCAATCGTTCCATCTGTTGTTGAAGTGTGGCCTTCTGCGAACTGGTATGAACGAGAAGCTTTTGATCTGTATGGAATTTTATTTGATGGACACCCTGATTTGCGGCGCATTCTAACAGATTATGGTTTCGTTGGTCACCCTTTCCGTAAAGATTTTCCGCTGTCCGGGAATGTAGAGATGCGTTATGACCCGGAACAAGGAAGAGTGGTTTATCAGCCGGTCACGATTGATGAACGCGTGCTGGTACCGCGTGTGATCCGTGAGGAGACCTATCGTGGCTGAGATTCGTAATTACACCATGAATTTTGGGCCCCAGCATCCAGCGGCCCACGGCGTCTTGCGTCTTGTGCTGGAGCTGGATGGAGAAGTGATTGAACGAGCCGATCCCCATATCGGCCTGCTTCATCGGGCGACGGAAAAACTGGCCGAGTATAAGACTTATATTCAGTCGGTTCCGTATATGGATCGGCTAGATTATGTCTCCATGATGAGTAATGAACATGCCTATGTCATGGCCATTGAAAAACTGGTTGGCCTGGATGTGCCAATTCGGGCGCAGTATATTCGCGTGATGTTTGATGAAATTACCCGGGTCATGAATCATCTGCTGTGGTTGGGAAGCCATGCTCTTGATATTGGTGCGATGACCGTTTTTCTGTATTGCTTCCGGGAACGTGAAGATCTGATGGATGTTTATGAGGCCGTTTCCGGTGCCCGGATGCATGCTGCCTACTATAGACCTGGCGGGGTTTACCGGGATTTGCCTGACAGCATGCCACAATATGTCGCCTCAAAGGTTCATAATGCGGGTGCAATTCATAGGATGAATGCAAATCGATCCGGGTCGCTGCTTGACTTCATTGAAGATTTTACGCGGCGTTTTCCAACCTATGTTGATGAATATGAAACGCTCCTGACTGATAACCGGATATGGAAGCAGCGTACGGTGGGAATAGGTGTGGTCTCCCCTGAGCGGGCTAAGGCATTGGGTTTTACAGGCCCCATGCTTCGTGGATCCGGCATAGAATGGGATTTGCGTAAGAAGCAGCCTTATGAAGTTTACGCTGATCTGGATTTTGATATTCCGGTCGGGGTGAATGGTGACTGCTACGATAGGTATCTTGTCCGCGTTGAGGAAATGCGTCAAAGCAACCATATTATTCGCCAGTGTATTGACTGGCTCCGCCAGAATCCAGGCCCTGTTATCACCGATAACCACAAGTTTGCAGCTCCTGCCCGTATTGAACTGAAGGAAAATATGGAGGAGCTCATTCACCACTTCAAGCTCTTTACCGAGGGGTTCCATATTCCGGAAGGTGAGGCTTACGCTGCCGTGGAACATCCGAAGGGGGAGTTTGGAATCTATCTTGTTTCAGATGGGGCGAATATGCCTTACCGCCTAAAAATTCGCGCCCCGGGCTATGCCCATCTTGCGGCACTGGACGAAATGGTTCGTGGACATATGATTGCTGATGTCGTGGCGATTATTGGAACGCAGGATATTGTTTTCGGGGAGATTGATCGATAATGTTGAGTGAGCATGTAAAACAGCAAATTGATCGGGAAGTGGCTAAATATCCTGCCGACCAGAAGAAATCGGCAGTCATGGCAGCCCTTCGCCTGGTTCAGGAAGAAAAGAGCTGGCTGGATACACCGGATATGGATGATGTGGCCGCTTATCTGGATATGCCTCCTGTTGCCGTATATGAAGTAGCCAGCTTTTACAACATGTATGATCTCAAGCCTGTTGGAAAATATAAAATCACGTTATGCACAAATCTACCCTGTGCCTTGGGTGGTGCAGTGGAGACGGCCGAATATTTAAAGAAGCGTTTGGGCATTAATTTTGGCGAGACGACCCATGATGGCCGTTTTACTCTCAAGGAAGGTGAATGTTTCGGGGCGTGTGGTGATGCGCCCTGTTTTATAGTGAACAACCGTAAGATGCATTCGCTTATGACTCCTGACGAGGTTGATAAATTCCTCGCGCAACTGGATTGATGATTATGGCAAACGAGGTCATTCTTCATTCGCTTCATCTGGATGAGCCCTGGACACTTAAGACCTATGAAAGTACCGGGGGATACGAGATGCTGCGCAAGATTCTTGCGGAAAAGATCCCACAGGAAAAGATTATTGCTGAAGTCAAGGAATCGGCATTGCGTGGCCGTGGAGGGGCAGGGTTCCCGACGGGACTGAAGTGGAGCTTCATGCCCAGAACCATGCCTACCCAACGATATGTGGTCTGCAATTCAGATGAAGGTGAGCCCGGTACTTTCAAGGATCGGGATATCCTTCGGTATAACCCGCATCAATTGATTGAGGGCATGGCCATATCAGCTTATGCCTTGGGCGCCAGTGTCGGATACAACTATATCCATGGGGAGATTCGTGAAGATTACGATCGATGCGAACAGGCCCTTCAGGAAGCTTATGATGCCGGATTGCTAGGGGATAATATTCTTGGCAGTGGGTTTTCTTTTCATCTCTACAATCATATGGGTTTTGGTGCTTATATCTGTGGGGAGGAGACGGCACTTATCGAATCAATCGAGGGCAAAAAAGGGCAGCCTCGCTTCAAGCCTCCTTTTTCAGCAAGTTATGGTCTGTTCGGTAAACCTACGAACGTAAATAATACTGAAACCTATGCCTGTATTCCCTGGATTATGCGGCATGGGGGACGGGCGTTCCTGGAACTGGGTAAACCCAATAATGGTGGAACCAAGATTTTTTCTGTTTCAGGCCATGTCAACCGTCCGGGGAACTATGAGGTTCCAATGGGCACGCCTTTTCCCGAACTGCTGGAGATGGCAGGGGGAATGCGTGGGGGCAGGAAATTCAAGGCCTGTATTCCTGGTGGATCGTCTGTGCCTGTTTTACCAGGGGATGTGATGATGTCCTGTACGCTTGATTATGATTCAGTTGCAAAAGCCGGATCCAGTCTTGGCGCGGGCTCGGTCATTATCATGGATGACACCGTCTGTATGGTTCGTGCACTTGAAAGGTTGAGTTATTTTTATTTTGAGGAGTCCTGCGGGCAGTGTACTCCCTGTCGGGAAGGTACAGGATGGCTATACCGGGTGATACACCGGATTGAGCATGGCCAAGGTAAGCCAGAAGATCTTGATCTTCTGGTCGACGTCAGTAAAAACATCAGCGGGCGCACGATATGTGGGCTGGGTGATGCTGCAGCGACGCCTGTGATGAGTTTTATTAAGCATTTCCGTGACGAATTCGAGTACCATATTGCGCATGGAAAGTGTATGGTCTGAAGCAAGGCAAGGAAAGGATGCGCGTATAGCGCTGTAAAAATATGGCCCATATTGAGATAAACGGAAACAAGCTGGAAGTAGAGGATGGAAGCAGCATCATTGATGCGGCAGATGCACTGGGTATTTACATTCCTCGCTTTTGTTACCATAAAAAACTGTCAGTTGCAGCGAACTGCCGCATGTGTCTTGTTGAGATTGAAAACAACAAGAAGCCCATGCCAGCCTGTGCTACGCCAGTTCTGGATGGCATGAAGGTTACGACTCAGTCACGGGTTGCCGTTAAGGCTCAGCAGGGTGTGATGGAGTTTTTACTGATTAACCATCCGCTCGACTGCCCGATATGTGACCAGGGCGGAGAGTGCGAGCTTCAGGATCTTGCTGTTGGCTATGGTGCTCCTGCGTCCCGGTACAGTGAAGCTAAAAGAGTGGTGGTGAACAAGAATCTCGGGTCACTGATTTCAACCGATATGACCCGCTGTATCCATTGCACGCGTTGTGTGCGTTTTGGTGAGGAAATCGGCGGGATCATGGAGTTGGGGATGACTGGTCGTGGTGAGCATGCTGAAATTGGCACGTATGTTCAAAAAGCCGTTGGATCCGAGTTGTCCGGAAACATGATTGACCTGTGCCCGGTAGGGGCCCTGACCAATAAGCCTTTCCGCTACAGCGCCCGTACATGGGAGTTGCTCAGGCGGCCAGGAGTTTCTCCGCATGATGCCCTGGGTTCGAATCTGACCCTGCATGTCAAGCAGAACCAGGTGATGCGGGTGCTGCCCCGTGAAAATGAATCTGTTAATGAATGCTGGATTTCTGACCGGGACCGTTATGGGTATGAAGGCCTGAACAGTGATGACCGGCTAAAATCGCCCATGATTCGCCAGGATGGAAAATGGAAGGTGGTTGATTGGTCAGAGGCGTTAGAGTACGTGGTTCATGGTCTCAAGGACATCCGCGACATCCATGGTCCCGATTCAATCGGCATGCTGGTTTCACAACAGTCGACGTTAGAAGAGGCTTATCTTGCCCAGAAATTTGTGCGAGGACTTGGAACATCGAATATTGATTCGAGGCTTCGCCAGAGTGATTTCAGTCTGGACGGACACGAGTCTGGCATTACCTGGCTTGGAATGCCCGTTGAGGAAGTGGGCTCGCTTGATGCAATCTTGCTGGTAGGAGCCTTGATTCGCCGCGAACAGCCTTTGTTTGCCCATCGTATCAGGGATGTGGTCAAGGCTGGCGGAAAACTGATGCAGGTTACCGCAATTGACGAGGATCACCTTGTACCGCTTCATGCGTCGTATGTCGTGTCACCTGCGCACCTGGTCCATGCTCTGGCTGAAGTGGCGCTGGCCCTTTCAGAGACTCAGAATGTGCCGCTTGATTCAGCGATCCAGTCCCGGTTGTCGGGTATCAAGGCAGGCAAAGAAGCCCGGGCGATTGTTCAGGGTCTTGTTTCGGGTAAACGCCAGGCCATCCTGTTAGGAGGTCTTGCAATCACCCATCCAGCGTATGCCACCTTGCGGGCCTTGGCACAGGACATTTCGAGACTGAGCGGGGCTAGACTTGGGATATTGCCTGTTGGAGCCAATTCAGTCGGTTGTGAGATAGCTGGCGCCATACCTCATCATGGCCCTCTCGCAACGGCGGTCAGTGCTGGCATGAATGCCTTGCAGATGCTTGATAGCCACCTGCGAGCCTACATTCTTCTGCATGCCGAGCCCGGGCTGGATTTTGCCGATGCGGGTCTGGCGATGCATGCTTTTTCTTCAGCTGACATGGTCGTAAGACTTACCTCTTATGTCCCTGGCGAAGATGATCCCGCTGATGTTGTTTTACCCGTATCTCCGTTTTCTGAGACATCGGGTGCTTTTGTCAATATGGCAGGCCAGCTGCAGTGTTTTAACGCGGTTGTTAAGCCGTTTTCCGAAACCCGTCCTGCATGGAAGGTTTTAAGGGTTCTGGGTAATTTGTTTGATCTGGATGGATTTGATTTTGATTCCAGTGAAGCCATCCGGCATGAAATGGCTGAGAATGAATGGCAACGTGATCTTATTTTAAATAATAAAATCAGCGCATTACAAAAATTAGATCTAGAAGACTCAAAAAAAGATGCCTTGATTCGTATAGCAGATGTGCCGATGTATGCAACAGATGCCATTATTCGTCGTGCCACTTCCTTGCAAAAAACACCCGAAGCCAAAAGGGCAAACCTTGCATGGATGAATGCAAAAACCGCTTCATCCTTGTCGCTGAAAGCGGGCGACACCGCCTTGTTTCAACAAAAAGATGGGACGGCCCGATTAATGATAGGTATTGATGAAGGCATTCCGACGGGGTGTGTCCGGGTAGCGCAGGCGCTTGAATCTACCTTGGCACTGCATGATCCGTTTGGAGAAATTGTGGTGAGCAAACATGAAGAACAACACTAATATTTTGAGATAGGCCAGATAGATGACGTCATTACAGGAACTTTTGGGATCCGCATATTTGCCCATATGGACATTGCTCAAGATTATAGCCATTCTCCTGCCGCTGATTCTTTGTGTGGCTTATCTGACTTTGGCAGAGCGCAAGGTGATTGGTTACATGCAACTGAGGATTGGACCCAATCGGGTGGGACCTAAAGGGTTGTTACAACCTTTTGCCGATGTGTTAAAGTTGTTGACCAAGGAAATTATCATTCCAACAGGATCCAACCGTTTCTTGTTTGTTCTGGCTCCGATTCTGTCCATTGCCCCGGCATTTGTTGCCTGGGCTGTCGTTCCCTTTTCTCCGGGGCTTGTTCTGGCAAATGTGAATGCCGGGCTGCTTTTTATCATGGCCATTACCTCAATGGGGGTTTATGGGGTCATTATTGCTGGCTGGGCTTCCAATTCCAAGTACGCCTTCTTGGGGAGCCTGCGTTCGGCTGCGCAGATAGTGTCCTATGAGATCGCTATGGGGTTTGCTCTTGTGGGTGTCCTGATGGCAGCAGGTTCCTTGAATCTCATTGATATTGTCCATGGCCAGCAGGGGGGAATCCTCCATTGGTACTGGTTACCTCTTTTTCCGATGTTTCTTGTTTACTTTATTGCCGGTGTGGCTGAGACTAACCGTGCCCCGTTTGATGTGGCTGAGGGAGAATCCGAGATTGTCGCCGGGTTCCACGTTGAATATTCCGGAATGGCATTTGCAGTCTTTTTCCTGGCGGAATATGCCAACATGATTCTGGTATCGACGCTTGTAGCTATCATGTTTCTCGGAGGATGGCAGGCCCCGTTTGGTGTGGCACCCTTTACCTATTTGCCCCCCCTGTTCTGGCTGATAGCTAAGGTTGCTGTTGTCTTGTTCATGTTTTTGTGGTTACGTGCCACTTTTCCCCGATATCGATATGATCAAATCATGCGTCTGGGCTGGAAAGTTTTTATCCCGGTAACCTTGGTATGGCTTGTAGTTATCGGTGCGGTGATGCAAACCCGTTTTAGCTTTCTCATTCACTAGGACGGGTAAGGAGTCTAGTTATGAAGCGAATCAAGTCAATGATTAATAGTTGGTTTCTGATTGAAATGCTCAAAGGTCTTGCGCTGACCGGGCGTTACTTTTTTTCACGAAAGATTACGGTGCAGTTTCCTGAAGAAAGGACTCCTTTATCTCCAAGGTTTAGAGGGCTGCATGCCCTTAGACGCTACCCAAATGGTGAGGAACGGTGTATTGCATGCAAGCTTTGTGAAGCTGTCTGCCCTGCCATGGCTATCACGATAGAATCAGAACAGCGCGAGGATGGAACACGCCGTACGACCCGCTATGATATTGATTTAAGCAAATGCATCTTTTGTGGTTTCTGTGAGGAATCCTGTCCTGTGGATTCAATTGTAGAAACAAATATTCTGGATTATCACGCTGAGACACATGAGGGACTGTATTATACGAAGCCGATGCTGCTTGCTGTCGGAGATAAATATGAAGCGCAGATTGCTCGTGACCGGGCTAAAGATGCGCCGTACCGTTAACTGGCTGAAGATGAAACCATGACATTTGAGACTGGCGTATTTTATTTCTTTTCCACAATATTGCTGTTATCAGCCATCGCTGTAATTACCATCCGAAACCCGGTTCAGGCTGCGTTGTTTCTTGTGCTCTCATTTTTTACCGCTTCGGCTATATGGATGCTGCTTGAAGCAGAATTTTTGGCCATTACCCTTGTGCTTGTTTATGTCGGTGCAGTCATGGTTCTTTTCCTTTTTGTTGTGATGATGCTGGATATCAACTTGGTTCGGCTACGAGAAGGGTTCTGGCGGTACCTGCCTTTAGGAGGGCTGATTGCCCTGCTGCTGGTTATTGAAATGGCCTTGGTACTGGGTGCGCGTAATTTTGGGCTGTCACATTTTGCTTTGCCAGGCGGGCATGGTGCAGGATACTCCAATACCGCAGCGCTTGGCATGCAGCTTTATACGACCTATGTGTATCCTTTTGAAGTGGCCGCCGTAATTTTGCTGGTGGCAATTGTTGCTGCCATTGCTTTGACCATGCGCCGAAGAAAGGGGACAAAATATCAAAACCCCAGTTCACAGATTAGTGTCCAGCGGGCATCAAGGGTTCGCCTTGTCAAGATGGAGTCTGAAAAGCCCTCTGTTGCAGCTGATGTGAAAGGATAAAAAATGCCGCTGTCCAATTATCTCATTCTAGGCGCCCTGTTATTTTCCATTAGCGTGATTGGTATTTTCCTGAACCGGAAAAATGTCATCATCCTGTTGATGGCCATTGAGCTCATGCTGCTGGCTGTCAATATTAACTTCATTGCGTTTTCCCGCTATCTGGGAGATATCTCCGGGCAGATTTTTGTTTTTTTCATTCTTACGGTAGCCGCAGCAGAATCTGCAATCGGACTTGCCATACTGGTAGTCTTGTTCCGGAACCTCAAAACCATCAACGTGGATGATCTTGATAACCTGAAGGGCTGATAAATAATCCGGCACTGCCGGCATAGGGATAATGGTAGCCAACATGATTGATATGCAGAACCTTTATTTGCTGGTGCCCCTGGCACCTTTGGCCGGATCGATTCTGGCCGGATTTCTGGGCCGCGTGATAGGCCGGACGGGAAGCCATCTTGTCACCATTCTGGGTGTAGCGCTTTCCTTTGCAGCTTCAGTTGCGATATTAAATGATGTCATGCATGGGCATACATTTAATGGCACGGTGTATCAGTGGATGCAAATTGGCAGCCTGAAGATGCAGGTTGGGTTCCTGATTGATCCGCTGTCAGCCATGATGATGGTTGTGGTGACGTTTGTTTCGCTTATGGTGCATATTTATACCATTGGTTACATGGCTGATGATCCAGGCTACCAGCGTTTTTTCTGCTATATTTCCCTGTTTACTTTTTCCATGCTGATGCTGGTGATGAGCAACAATTTCATGCAGCTGTTTTTTGGATGGGAAGCTGTAGGGCTTGTCTCGTACCTGTTGATAGGATTCTGGTTTACAAAACCAACAGCCATTTATGCCAACCTGAAAGCTTTTCTGGTGAACCGGGTAGGGGATTTCGGGTTCATTCTCGGTATTGGCCTGATTTTAGCCACTTTTCATAGTCTTGATTATTCCCAGGTATTCGGGCAGGCCCAGAATATGGCTTCGGCTTCCATCTCGTTGATACCAGGGGATCCATGGAAAGTCATGTCGCTAATCTGTATCTTGCTTTTTGTGGGAGCCATGGGTAAATCAGCCCAGTTTCCTTTGCATGTCTGGTTGCCTGATTCCATGGAAGGTCCTACTCCTATTTCTGCACTGATTCATGCAGCAACGATGGTGACAGCCGGAATTTTTATGGTTGCCAGAATGTCTCCGTTATTTGAGTTGTCTCAAACGGCTCGATCCGTGGTGCTGGTTATTGGAGGAATCACGGCCTTGTTTATGGCCTTTCTGGGCGTGGTTCAGTTCGATATTAAACGCGTTATTGCCTATTCAACCCTGTCCCAGCTGGGTTACATGACAGTTGCACTGGGTGCTTCAGCCTATCCTGTAGCCATTTTCCATCTGATGACGCATGCCTTTTTTAAGGCCCTGCTGTTTTTGGCCGCAGGTTCGGTTATTATCGCCATGCATCATGAGCAGGACATGAGAAAAATGGGCGGATTGAAAAAATACATGCCTATTACGTACTGGACGTGTGTTGTAGGGTCTCTGGCGCTGTGTGGAATTCCTCCTTTTGCCGGATTTTTTTCCAAAGACGCGATTATTGAAGCGGCCTCCCTGTCAACCATTCCTGGAGCAGGCTTTGCCCATTTTGCGGTACTGGCCGGGGTATTTGTTACAGCCTTGTATACCTTCAGGATGCTGTTTATGACGTTCCATGGTAAAGAGCGTATGGATCATCATACCCGGGAGCATTTGCATGAATCACCCTGGGTGGTAACACTGCCATTGGTATTACTGGCTATTCCCAGCGTCCTGGCCGGATTCATGTTCATTCGACCCATGTTGTTTGGATCTTTTTTTGGGAGCTCAATTTACATTGCTCCTGCAAATAATGTGCTTGCGCAGATGGGATCCCATTTTGAGGGAATCGGGCCTTTTATCCTGGAAGGGGTCAGCGCTCCTCCATTCTGGATAGCCCTGGCTGGAATTTTAACGGCTTGGTATCTTTATATGGTCAATACCCGCCTTCCTGAAGTCATCCGTCAAAAATCGGGATGGATTTATACCGTCCTGGATCATAAATACGGTTTTGATGAATTCAATGACTGGTTTTTCGCAGGGGGTGCACGTCGGTTCGGCCGGGGTCTATGGAAGTTTGGTGATGTCACGGTGATCGATGGATTCTTTGTAAATGGTGCGGCACGTGTGGTGGCCCTGTGTTCCCGTGTGATGCGTCTGGTTCAGTCCGGATACATTTATCACTATGCGTTTGCAATGATAATTGGAGTGTTTGCGCTCATTAGCTGGTTTGTTCACGGCTGATGCGGGTTTGATAATTGATAATAAAATTCTGGGATGATTATGTTTGATGGACTACCTCTACTGAGTCTGGCTATCTGGGTTCCGATTGTTGCTGGTATCTTGGTGCTTCTGACTGGACGTGACTCATCACCTTGCCTTTCACGGTGGCTGGCCCTGGCAGGATCGCTGGCAGGGTTTCTGGTGACAGTACCCCTGTTTACCGGGTTCAACGCAACGCAAAGTGGCATGCAGTTTGAGGAGTTTTCAACCTGGATTCCTGCATTCAACATTAATTATCACCTGGGCGTGGATGGCATCTCCATGCTGCTGATTCTCCTGACTAGCTTTACGACCGTTCTGGTCGTTATTGCAGGCTGGCAGGTGATCCAGAAAAAGGTTGCCCAGTACATGGCGTCCTTTTTGATTCTGTCCGGGCTGATGATTGGGGTGTTTGCCTCCATGGATGCCATCCTGTTTTATGTGTTCTGGGAAGCCCAGTTGATCCCCATGTTTCTTATTATCGGGGTGTGGGGCGGACCGAATCGTGTTTATGCAACGATCAAGTTCTTTTTGTATACCCTGCTTGGTTCATTGCTGATGCTGATTAGCTTCATCTATATGTATCACCTGTCTGGAAGTTTCGATATCAAGGATCTCCAGAACCTGCCATTGACCATGACCGTACAGGTTTTCATCTTTATTTCCTTCTTCTTGTCATTTGCGGTCAAGCTTCCTATGTGGCCAGTCCATACCTGGTTACCTGATGCCCACGTTGAGGCTCCTACCGGAGGATCCGTCGTTCTGGCCGCCATCATGCTGAAAATGGGGGGATATGGTTTCATCCGGCTAGCCATGCCGATTGCGCCTGATGCTGCTCATGCGTTGTCAGGAGTGATGATTTTTCTTTCGTTGATGGCCATCATCTATATCAGTTTTGTTGCACTGGTGCAAACTGACATGAAAAAGCTTATTGCCTATTCATCTATTGCCCATATGGGGTTTGTTACCCTTGGCCTTTTTATTTTTAATATCTATGGATTTGAAGGTGCTGTGCTGCAGATGATATCCCATGGGTTTGTTTCGGCTGCCTTGTTTTTATGTGTCGGTGTGATGTATGACCGGTTGCATTCGAGGTTGATCGCTGATTATGGCGGAATTGCGAACTCAATGCCTGTTTTTGCAGCATTCTTCATGCTGTTTGCCATGGCTAATGCCGGGCTGCCGGGAACTTCCGCCTTTACTGGGGAATTTACCGTTATTTTAGGAACGATCCAGTCTCATTTCTGGTACGCGGCACTGGCCGCGACCACCCTGATTACGGGTGCAGCTTACACACTCTGGATGTATAAGCGTGTTGTTTTCGGTGAAGTGGTCAATCAGGCAGTCTCCACGATGCAGGATCTGAATGCCCGTGAGATTATCGTGTTGGGACTGCTTGCTGTTGCTGTTCTGGGCATGGGGTTATACCCCTTTCCCGTGACTCACGTTATGCAGGTATCGGCACATAATCTATTAACGCGTATTGCCCAGAGCAAGTTGCACTAGAAGAGGTTACCATGACTTTTGAACTACCCAATTTGATGCCGATGTTACCTGAAATGGCTCTTCTTGCCATGACTTGCTTCATTCTGATATTCGATCTGTTTATACAGGATGAAAACCGCTCAGTCACATTTGTCCTCGCGCAAATTGCTGTTTTCGTGACTGCAGGATGCATTGTTGGCACCAGCGGGCCTTCGGTCAGTCTCTTTGGCGACATGTTTACCCGTGATGCGATGGCTGATGTGCTCAAGCTGATGATTTGCCTGAGTGTCGAGATCATGTTTATTTATTCATCCACCTATTTAAAATTACGGGGGCTGTTTAAGGGCGAATATTTTGTTTTGACCCTTTTTGCCATGATGGGAATGATGATTCTTGTTTCTGCAGGGCATTTTTTAACCCTGTACCTGGGGCTTGAATTGATGGCCTTGTCGTTCTACGCCATGATAGCTCTTGATCGTGACAATGCCCGTGCCACTGAGGCTGCGATGAAATATTTCGTTCTGGGCGCTTTGGCTTCAGGTCTGTTGCTTTATGGCATGTCGATGCTCTATGGTGTGACGGGTTCTTTGGATATTGCCAGGGTGGCCCTGGCTATTGATAGTGGCCAGGTCGCGATTGGTGCCCCCTTGGTATTTGGCCTGGTTTTCGTTGTTGCCGGACTGGCATTTAAGATTGGTGCCGTTCCCTTTCACATGTGGATTCCGGATGTTTATGAAGGAGCCCCCACGCCGATTGCGCTGTTTATTGGTACTGCACCCAAGTTTGCAGCCTTTGCCTTTTTCATGCGTCTGCTCATAGGCGGCTTGCATGGGTTGGTAGGAGATTGGCAGCAGATGCTGGTGGTGATGTCTGTCCTGTCGATTGTGGTCGGCAATGTTACGGCCATAGCCCAGACCAATTTTAAACGGATGCTTGCCTATTCAACCATTTCGCATATGGGATTTGTGCTGCTGGGCATTCTGAGTGGCAATGTTGCGGGGTATAGTTCCGCGATGTATTACATGGCCGTTTATGTCATTATGAGCCTGGGTGCTTTCGGTATGGTTCTGCTTTTATCCCGCGCGGGATTTGAATCGGACATGCTGGACGATTTCAAGGGACTGAATCAGCGTAGCCCATGGTATGCCTTTATGCTGTTACTGGTGATGTTTGCCATGGCTGGTGTGCCTCCGACAGTTGGATTTTATGCCAAGTTTGCCGTGCTGCAGGCTGCGCTCCAGGCAGGCTATGTCTGGTTGACTGTCCTGGCTGTCTTGTTTTCAGTTGTGGGGGCCTTTTATTATCTGCGTATCGTAAAACTGATGTATTTTGATGAACCGCAGCAGCTAGCTCCCATAGCGCCCCGGATGGATGTCCGGCTGATTATGAGCCTGAATGGCTTGGCCATGCTGGTTCTGGGCCTGATGCCACAGTCACTGATGAGCTTGTGCACTTATTCCATCATGCATTCATTTTAGGATTTTGATAGTGCCTGGTTTCTGGATACTGATAGGGGTGGCTTTTCTGGCGGCAAACTGGCCTTTTGTCACCCACCGGCTGTTTGGACTTGTTCCATTTAAAACCCGTAGAAAATATCCAGCCTGGATAGTGCTTGAACTACTGGTGCTTTATGTTCTGGTAGGAGCCCTAAGCCGTATGCTAGAGGCCAGAATGGGCCCTGTTCATTCCCAGGGCTGGCAGTTTTATGTGGTAACGGCCTGCCTGTTTCTGGTTTTTTCATTTCCTGGCTTTGTCTACCGGTTCTTATGGCCCAGAAATTCTAGCGGCGCCTGACAGACGAAACGCCCTCGATCTGTTCAAGATCCTCCAGAAGCTGATTCAGGTTTTCCATGCCTGGTGTCTCAATGGTGTACTGCAGTTTGGATAGGCCATGGCGGGATTCAGCACGCATCGCAGTCACCTTGATTTTTTGCCGCCGCAGGAGATCGTTGATATGGGTTGTCAGATCATCACGGTTAGCGGCCCGTATCTCAATGTCGCTGGCATACAGTTTGCTCTGGCTTTTCCCCCAGCTTGCCTGAAAGACCCGCTCGGGTGCCTTGGCCTGAAGCCGGATGAAGGTCGGGCAAGAAATTCGATGGATACTTGCTCCCCGTCCGATTGTAATAAAACCGCCGATGGCATCCGGGGGAAGCGGTTTGCAGCAGCCTGCAATCTGCGTTAACAGATTGGCCTGTCCTTCTAGAAGGATATTGGAATCCTGATTCGGACTTTTGGGGCGCAGGATCAGATCGGGAGTGATGGGATCAGCCGGGTTAACCAGGTTCTGAATCTGGGTTGTGGTGATTTCATTTCGTGCAATTGCGGCATAAAGGTCTTCACTATGGGCAAACCCCAGGCTCTGTGCAATTTTGTCATGGGCCCAGGTCGCATTCAGGCGGTTGAGCTCCTTTTCAAGAATGTTTCGGCCATTTGATGCGTCAACAGAAAACTCCTGCTGCCTGAACCATTGTCTGACCCGCATCTTTGCCTTGGCAGTTGTGATGTACCCCAGGGCAGGATTGAGCCAGTCACGGCTTGGAGAAGGATATTTGCTGGTTAGGATTTCTACCCGCTGTCCGGTGGATAAGGCCGTGTTCAGCGGGACAATGGATCCATCAACGAGTGCGCCTTTGCAATGGTGGCCAAGTGTAGAGTGCAAGGCATAGGCGAAATCAATGGGGGTAGCTCCCCGGGGAAGATCAATGACTTTCCCGAGTGGGCTTAGGACATACACCTTGTCCTGGAACAGGGCATGCTTGAAATGTTCAGAAAAACTGAGGTCACTCTCATTCAAGTCATCTTTCCAGCGTAGAATCTGGCGAACCCAGGCGATTTGTTCATCTCCGGGTGTTGCCTGCATCCCTTCCTTGTAACGCCAGTGAGCGGCGACTCCGTATTCAGCCTCCTGATACATTTCTTCGGTACAAATCTGTATTTCGACTGCCCGGTTTTCAGGTCCGATCACGGCTGTATGCAGGGCCCGATAGTTATTTGATTTGGGGTGGGCAATATAATCGTCAAATTCTCCCGGAATGGGAGGCCATAGGGCATGTATTAATCCCAGGACGGCATAGCATTCGGCAATATTCTTGACCTGGACACGAACCGCCCTGACATCATAGATTTGTTCGAATGATTTGTGCTTCCGGGTCATTTTGCGAATGATGCTCATGATGTGCTTGGGTCGGCCGGAAAGCGATGCCTGAATATGGGCTTCGTCCAGTTTTTCCTTGAGGGTGTCCAGGATGGCGTTAATCGCAAGCGTGCGTTCTTCATGGTTTTGTTCGAGCAGTCTTGCAATGGCGAGATACCGGTCAGGTTCAAGCAGGCGAAAGGCCCGATCCTCCAGTTCCCACTTGATCTGCCAGATACCTAAACGATTGGCCAGGGGAGCGTGGATATCCATTGTTTCGTTGGCCAGGGACCGTATGGTTTCTGGATTGGTTTGGTCGATGAGGCGTAAAAGGGCAACCCGTTCAGCCAGCTTGATGATGACCACCCTGATATCTTCAGCCATGGCCAGAAGCATTTGACGGAATGCCTCGGCCTGGTGACGGCTCTCGCGCTGCCGGGAAGCCTCAATGGCCTGGAACTGTTCAATGGGGCGCATCCTGGTCACCCCTTGTATCAATTGCAGGACTGTTTTCGAGCAGTGCTGGCTTAGTGTGTCCTCATCAATGAACTCTCCTGCCCATTGTAAAAAGGCGGCGATGCAGGTGTCAGAATCCATTTGCATCTGGACCAGGATGAGAGCAGTATTTAGCGCCAGCTCATCCAGGGGGATATTGGGTAGACGGTTTTTATCCTGGTAAAGGGGCAGGCCAAACCGGCAGGCCTGGTTAAATTGTCCAAGGTGGGCATCAGGAAGGAGTTTGCGGAGTGTATCCAGCAGTTTTTCAAGGGTGTGCATGAAGGGGTCGCCAGACAGTAAACAGGGTCGGTCTGCTTCAAGTTTAACATTTTCAGTGAAATTTGGCTTGAATGAGGAAATTTAGACTCCATATTGCATGAATCGCCAGAGAAAAAGGCATGGGATAACTTGTCTAGGAGGAACGGTAATGACTGTTGATACACGTAAGGAGACGCTTGGATTCCAGGCAGAAATCAAGGAATTGCTGCGTTTGATGATCCACTCTCTTTACAGCCATAGCGAAATATTTTTAAGGGAATTGATTTCTAATGCATCAGATGCCTGTGACAAGCTTAAATTTGAGGCTTTGACAGATGCGGCACTCTATGAGAAGGATTCGGATCTGAATGTGACGGTTATCTGGGATGCCAAGGCCAAAACACTTTCTGTGCGTGACAATGGGATAGGCATGTCGCGCGAGGAGGTGGTGGAAAATATCGGCACGATAGCCCGCTCCGGAACGCGCCGGTTTATTGAGGCCATGACGGGTGAAGCAAGCAAGGACATGAATCTGATAGGCCAGTTTGGGGTGGGTTTTTATTCTTCTTTTATAGTTGCTGATCGCGTTACGCTGTTTACCAGGAGAGCAGGCAGGCCATCAGATGAAGGTGTGAAGTGGGAGTCGACCGGAGAAGGGGAGTATACCCTTGAACAAATCGAGTGCCAGGAAAGGGGGACGGAGATCATTTTACACTTGCGCAGCGAGCATGCTGAATACTGTGACGGGTTCAGGCTTAAGGCCCTGATACGAAAGTATTCTGATCATATAGGGTTGCCGGTAAGGCTGATAGAGGCCGGGCAGACCGAGTTTGAAACCGTCAACCAGGCCGGTGCGCTGTGGGCCAAACCGAAACAGGAATTGAGCGAAGAGCAGTACCATGATTTTTATAAACGTATTGCTCATGATTCCAATGCCCCTTTGATTTATGCCCATAACCATGTCGAAGGCCGTCAGAACTATACATCCTTACTGTTCATTCCATCCCGTGCCCCTTTTGATCTGTGGGATCGGGATCATCACCGCGGGCTGAAGCTGTATGTCCGACGTGTGTTTATTATGGACGATGCTGACAGTTTGTTGCCTCACTATTTGCGTTTTGTTCGAGGCATTATTGATGCCCAGGACTTGCCCTTGAATGTGTCTCGGGAAATTCTGCAGACCAACAGTGACATTGATGCAATACGGTCAGCTTGTGTCAAACGGATACTTGGCATGATTGAAGAACTCAGTGAGGCGAAGGATGAACGGTATAAAACGTTCTGGAGCGAGTTTGGCCAGGTCCTGAAAGAAGGCATTGGTGAAGATTTCTCGAACAAGGAAAAAATCGCCTCCCTGTTACGTTTTGCCACAACCCGGACGGATACGGATGAACAGTCTGTCAGCCTGGATGATTATCTGGCAGGACTGGGAGAAGGGCAGGAGAAAATCTATTATGTCACGGCAGACAGCTTCATGGCTGCCAAGAATAGTCCCCATCTGGAAGTGTTCCGTAAAAAAGGGATTGAAGTGCTGCTATTGGCTGATCGGGTCGATGAGTGGATGGTAGCGCATCTTCCAGAATACAAGGGCAAGTCTTTGCAGTCGGTAACCAAGGGAGAACTGGATGCGGCTGCTGTAGAGGCTCAATCTGCCGAACAGGATAGTCCCCGTAACAAGGCCCTGACAGAAAAGCTGGGTGAAGCTTTAAAGGATCAGGTGCGTTCTGTCCGGATCAGTCAGCGGCTGACTGAATCGGCAGCCTGCCTTGTGGCAGATGAGCATGAGATGGGTGCGCATCTGGAACGATTGCTCAAGGCTGCAGGTCAGCAAGTATCGGCGTCAAAACCCCATCTTGAGATTAATCCTGAACATCCCCTGATCAGACGTTTTGAGGCGGCCAGTGAAGAGGACGTAGCTGATTTTGCAAGTGTCATTTATGATGAGGCCTTGTTGAGTGAAGGAGGGCAGCTGGAAGATCCGGCAGGCTTTGTCAGGAAATTTAACCGGCTGCTTTTGAGCTAATTGAAAGCGGGGTTGTCTCTTGCGCCGGATCAAGATCGATCTGGTGCAAGATGAACCGGTTGTTTTTCCGGTCTTCAAAAAAGTGGGCAAGTGTTTCGCGAACGCTAACGAAGGCCAGATCCTGCCAGGGGATGTCCCCTTCCTGAAAAAGCGCTACTTCCGTACTCTCGGTTGTTGGCCCGAAAACGGGAAGAAGTACCCTTGCCCGGTAAAACAGATGGACCTGATTCAGGTGGGCCAGATTAAACAGGCTGAACAAGGATTCAATCTGAACCTGGGCGCCAGTCTCCTCAAGCGTTTCCCGTATGGCTCCTTCGGATGTGGTTTCCTGGTTTTCCATAAATCCTGCGGGTAGGGTCCAGTATCCATAACGGGGTTCAATCGCCCTTTTGCATAGGAGAATGGAGCTTTTCCACTCCGGAATGCTTCCGACAATCAGCTTGGGATTCTGGTAATGAACCATTTGACATTGATCGCAAACATGTCGCAGAAGTGTTTCACCAGGTGGAATCTTAAGGCTGACTTGATGGCCGCAACGTGAGCAGAATTGGATGGATGGATTCATTTTGTTGTCCTTCATGAAAAGACTACCACCAAACGGGTTCGATTTCCATTACAGGTTTGCATCAAGGACGGGTTGAAGGCTGGCTATTCCTGGCCAGGATGCAAGCCGGGTGATAAATGGAATGGGATACGTTCATTCAGGGATTGACCCCGGGCAAGAACAAAGCGTTTTTCTTCTTTAAGCCAGTCATGAATGGCCCGGTCCCAATCAGGATTAACCATGTGGTGCATTGAGAATACCTGTTGCGGCACATAGCCCCGGGCTAGCTTGTGTTCGCCTTGAACGCCTGCCTCGACCCGTTTTAACCGGGTCTGGATGGCATATTCGATGGCCTGGTAGTAGCAGGTTTCAAAGTGCAGCCCGGGTAAATCAAGCAGGGCGCCCCAGTGTCGCCCATACAGGGTTGTTCCGTCCGTGAAAAACAAGGCTGCGGCAATTGGCCTGCCAGACTGTTTCGCCAGTATAAGCCGGATGGCATCAGGCATCGTGCTACCCAGGGTTTCGAAGAACTCAAGGTTAAGGTAGGGCAGGCTTAGATGCATCCGGTAGGTTTTGACATAGCAGCTGTGAAAAAAGGCCCAGGTTTCCGGGCGGATGTTTTGACCTTCCAGGCATTCGAAATGAAGATCCTGCCCGGCTGTTCTTTTGCGTTCCTGTTTTATTTTTTTACGTTTGTCATGGCGAAGCGTATCCAGAAATTCCGAAAAGCTCTCATATCCTGGATTGTTCCAGCCAAACTGGATCTGTGCCCGTTCATGAAAGCCTGCCTGGGTCCAGGTGTTCCGCTCATCCTTTGCGATAAACAGTGCGTGCACAGATGAAACATCAAGATTTCTGGCCGCCTGCATGAGCTGCCTGGGTAATGCTTTGAGCAGATCTTCCGTTTGGGCAAGAAGCCTGGGTCCGGATACAGGGGAATAAGGAATGGCACAGACGAGTTTGGGGAAATAGTTGAAACCGGTTGATGCATAGGCCTGGGCCCAGGCATGATCAAAAACATATTCGCCGTATGAATGCCATTTTCGGTAAAGAGGCATTGCAGCCACAAGCTGTTTTCCGTGAAAGCCGATCAGATGCGCAGGCTCCCAGCCGGTATCAGCCGGTCCTACACATCCGGATGATTCCAGTGCTTTCAGAAAGGCATGCTGTACAAAAGGGTTAGGCCCGGCCAGCTGGTTCCATTCATTTTCCTTGAGAGCGGATATGGAGTAGCAGTGCCGCCAGTCGGGTTCAAAAACAGTCTGACTCAAAATAACCTTTCCTTTATCTGCTTCAGTCTGGTTTACAGCAGGTTACACGGACGCGCGGATCCATTCCCTGCGGATTGTTCTGGTCCGCAATGAGCGTGACTCTCTTAATATGCCTGCAATGAATCATGAATGAAACTTTTTTATCCTGTTTTGTGGTCTTTTCCAGGGCGAAGATCCGATATAATGTGGGAATGGATTGATTTTTCAAGGTCAGGATTGGCAGGAGGAACAGTTGGATATTGCCCTGTTGCAGTTTGATGCCGTGGTAGGGGATATGCAAGGCAATGCAAAGCGTCTGTCCCGGCTGGCTCAGGATGCGCTGGTGCAAGGGGCGCGTATTGCCGTGGCGCCGGAACTGGCGTTAACCGGGTACCCCCCGGAAGATCTGGTCATGCGGCAGGATTTTCTGGATGCAGGCCGGTACTGGCTGGACTGGCTTGCACAACAGGTGCCTGCCCTGGCCTTGGTGGTAGGCCATATTGATACTGAAGGAGGAAAGCGGTTTAATGCACTGAGCCTTCTTGACGGCGGAAGAATTGCGGCCACCTATAGAAAAAAACATTTACCCAATCATTCCGTGTTTGATGAGGTACGCTATTTTGAGGTGTCCGATAAACCTTGTATTGTAAAAATTGATGGTGTTGCAGTCGGGCTTGCCATCTGTGCAGATGTATGGGAGCCGGATGTGGCTTTGGCGGCTAAAAAGGCGGGGGCTCAATTGCTGCTGGTTTCCAACGCCTCTCCTTATCATCTGGATAAACTTGAGGTCCGTTATGAAGTCATTCGGGAGCGGGTCGCTGAAACGGGGCTACCGGTAGTTTATGTCAATCTTGTCGGGGGGCAGGATGAACTGGTGTTTGATGGAGCGTCCTTTGCAATGGATGACAGGGCGCGGCTGGTCTGTCAGCTGCCACCTTGTGCAGAGGCCATTGGGCTGGTGAGGTTTGAACAGGGCAGGCTCGGGTCTGGCAGAATTGAAGAACTGCCTGGGCGACTTGACATGATCTGGCAGGTTCTGGTACTCGGATTGCGTGACTATGTCGACAAGAATCATTTCAAGGCTTGCGTGGTTGGCCTGTCTGGAGGAATAGATTCCGCACTTACCCTGGCCCTGGCTGTAGATGCATTGGGTCCTGACCGTGTCAAGGCCGTGATGATGCCGTCCCGTTATACCAGTGCCTTGAGTCGGAATGAGGCGTGTTTGATGGCAGGCAGGCTTAAGGTAGACTATCGGGAAATACCCGTAGATTCGCTTCTGGATGAATATCTTGTCCTGCTTGAACCGTCTTTTGCCAATTGGAAGGAAGATGTCACGGAAGAAAATATCCAGGCCCGGATCCGGGGGAATCTCCTGATGGCCTTGTCGAACAAATTCGGCTGGCTGGTTTTGCCTACCGGAAATAAAAGTGAAATGGCGGTAGGCTATGCCACTTTGTATGGTGATATGGCAGGCGGATTTTGCGTTTTAAAGGATGTGGAGAAGACACTTGTTTATGATTTGGCTCGCTGGAGAAACGGGAGAAATCCTGTTATTCCCCAGGCTATTATTGAGCGAGCTCCGAGCGCAGAGCTTCGGGCGGATCAGAAGGATGAAGACAGCCTGCCGCCTTATGCTGTGCTGGATCCCATTCTCAAGGCTTATATTGAAAAGGATTTGTGTCCTGCAGAAATTGTTGCACTGGGTTATGATGAGCATGTGGTTAATCGTGTGGTTGCCCTGATTGATCGCAGTGAATATAAGCGCCGGCAGGCAGCGGTTGGAATCCGGCTGACTGAAAGGGGGTTTGGGCGGGATCGGCGCTATCCCATTACGTCAGGGTTTCGGCCTGATAGGGCAGGCCCGGTAATGAAACATGAATGAACGGGGAGATAAGATTGAAAAAAATTGAAGCCATTATCAAGCCATTTAAGCTGGATGAAGTCAGGGAAGCCTTGTCCGAGATTGGCGTTGCGGGGTTGACTGTCTCTGAAGTCAAGGGGTTTGGTCGTCAGAAAGGGCATACTGAGCTGTATCGTGGTGCAGAATATGTTGTGGATTTTCTGCCGAAGGTAAAAGTGGAACTGGTCATAGCAGATGGATTGCTTGAACAGGCCATTGAAACGATTGTCAAGGCAGCCCATACAGGCAAGATTGGGGATGGAAAGATTTTTGTCAGCCCTGTTGAGCAGGTCATCCGGATTAGAACCGGTGAGCAGGGAGAGGTGGCCATTTAATCAGGGCCGGTTTAATCTGGTCTGAACGGGTTTTATTCTTTTTGCCGGGTTATACCTCGAAATAGGCACTTTGTTGCAAATGGACAAAAGTTGTCATGATCGGTAAAATTGATGCGATTTTGGGATTTTTATCAGCAGGTTTGGTGTTGAGAAAAATAGGTTTTTTCGAATAATAGCTTGTCGTTTTGCCTTTGCATCCCATCTTGTATCGGGTGCTAGTCATCCCAGTTTGGTCGGGTTTGGTGGCCGTTACCCGGGTTGTTCCCGGATGTTGCCGTACGTGTTGCATGATCCCCGAATTGGTACGTCCCATCAGGAGGCATTACAGGTCATCAGGCAAGACCGGTTAAAGATAACGTGGAGAGCAACATGGTACATTGGGTTCGATTTGAATATCGTGGAACAGTCGGTTTTGGAACCGTTGCGGATGGTATTGTTTCCATTCACGAAGGAGACATGTTTAATTCACCAGAATCGACCGGGAAGCAGGTGAAGCTTGCTGACGTCAAGATATTGACGCCAACTGAGCCGACCAAGATGATTGCGTTGTGGAATAATTTCCGCATGCTTGCTGAGAAGCTTGGCCTGTCCCGTCCACCTGAACCGCTTTACCTCCTGAAAGGAGGGAATTCCTTTTTTCCTCATGGGCAGAATATCCGCAAACCCCTTTCCTATGATGGCAAGGTGGTTTTCGAAGGCGAGCTGGGTATTGTTATTGGCCAGCGATTAAGCAATGTTTCGGAAGCGCAGGCTGAGGCTGGAATTTTTGGATATACGGTCATCAATGATGTTACGGCAGCCGAGATCATCAATCGTGACAGTTCATTTGCCCAGTGGGTACGGGCGAAGAGCTATGATACGTTTGGCGTCTTCGGGCCGGTTATTGCCTCCGGGATTAAGCCTGATGCCCTTACGGTTCGTACTGTGCTCAATGGGGAAGAACGGCAGAATTATCCTGTTTCGGATATGGTTTTTCCACCAGTCAAACTGGTTAGCTTGTTGTCACATGACATGACGCTCCTGCCAGGAGACGTGATTGCCTGCGGGACTAATGTAGGTGTAGGTTCAATGAAACCGGGCAGCCTGGTTGAAGTCACCATAGATAGTATTGGCACCTTGTCCAATACTTATGCAGCTTAAAGGCAGGGAAAGGAAGAAATATGCGGATCTGTATTGTTGGAGCAGGTGCCATTGGTGGGTATGTGGCTGTCAAGCTGGCCCTGGCTGGTGAGGAGGTCACCGTCATTGCACGGGGGGATCATTTAAAGGCTATTCGCCAGAATGGTCTGACCCTTTTGGATCATGATGGAACCGAAGTGGGTGTGGCCAAAAATATCCGGGCCACGGATTCAATTGCCGAGGCAGGAAAGCAGGATGTCGTTATTTTAGCGGTCAAGGCCCATCAGGTGATTGATGTTGTAGATGAACTCCCTTTGCTTTATGGACCTGACACAGTCATGGTGACGATGCAAAATGGCATCCCTTTCTGGTATTTCAAGAAGCTTGGAGGGAATTACGAGGATCTGCCCGTTCATATTGTTGATCCAGAGGGTGAGGTGCTCAAGCGGGTGGATATTGAACGGGTGATAGGCTGTGTTGTTTATCCTGCTGCTGATCGTGTTCGTCCAGGGGTTATCCGGCACATTGAAGGTGATCGTTTCCCACTGGGTGAACTTGATGGACGTCCGAGTGAACGGATCAAGAAAGTGTCTGAGGTGTTTACCCATGCTGGCATGAAAGCGCCTGTGTTTTCAAGTGAGTCTGAGCGACCGGGAACGCGTAATATTCGAGATGAGATCTGGTTAAAATTATGGGGCAACCTGTCCTTTAATCCCATTTCAGCTTTGACCCATGCCACGCTGGTTGATCTGTGTACCTATCCTTTGACGCATGATCTGGCTGCATCGATGATGCGTGAAGCCCAGGCTGTTGCTGAAAAGCTGGGCGCGTCATTCAGGGTGTCGCTGGAGCGGCGTATTGAGGGGGGTGCCGAAGTAGGCAAACACAAGACTTCTACGCTTCAGGATGTGGAGGCTGGCCATGAAATTGAGGTAGACGCATTAATTGGTGCGGTTCAGGAACTAGGCCAGGTCACCAAGACCCCTACACCTCATATTGATTCGGTTTTTGCACTGGTTAAGCTTCTGGCCAAGGTCATGAAGGATGAGCATGTTGCAATTAAACCGGTTCCAGTGTCTTCCTGATTCTGTTCGGATGCAACAATGAGACGGGACCTTGTGGTCCCGTTTATTTATTGATCTTCATTTGTTTCCAGCGTAAAACCTGCAGTGGAATCCTGTGCGAGCAACTGGGTCAGGATGGGTAGCGCTGTTTCGAGCTCTTGTTTCAGGGTCCATGGAGGGTGAAGGACAAACAGGCCTGAACGGGTCATGCCAAAGCCATCTTCCTGAGGCCGGGCAACCTGTAATGTGACGTTGATCCAAGGCAGCGGGCAAGCTTTGAGGTGGATGGGCAGATGCCGGGCTTCGGGCCTGTTGAGCATAGGGTACCAAATTGCATAGATGCCTGTCTTAAACCGTTTAAGACCGTCTTGAAGGGCATTTTTCACCTGTTGATAGTCTGTCTTGTCTTCATAGGAAGGGTCAATCAGGACAAGGCCCCGCCGTTCCACAGGAGGCAGATGGGATTTGAGGCTGGAAAAACCATTGGCCTGTTCAACCTTGGCCAGATGGGTATGCTGCATGTTAAGCCTTAAATGACGGTGATCGCCCGGATGAAGTTCGAAGAGGCACATTCTATCCTGTGATCGCATCATCTTTCTGGCCAGGACAGGTGAACCAGGGTAGCATTTCAGTTCGCCATCCGGATTGATATTACGTACGAGAGTAACATATTCCTGAAGCAGGGCAGGTAGATCCGTGCATTTCAGAAGCCTGCTGATCCCGGAATGAAATTCCTGGTTTTTCTGGGCGTAGCCTTCATGAAGGTTATACTGCCCAGCTCCGGCATGGGTATCAATAAAGACAAAAGGCTTGTCCTTGATTCTAAGGTGCCGCAGGAGGGCAACCAATATCACGTGTTTTAGAACATCGGCATGGTTACCCGCATGAAAGGCGTGTCTGTAGCTTAGCATGCCAGGGTTAAACAATCCCTTCCAGTAGCTGGATTTCAACCATGTCACCTGCAGCGACATGTCCTTGTGCTTCAGGCAGGATGATAAAACAGTTGGCATCGGACATGGAACGCAGGATCCCCGATCCCTGGGCACCGGTGGCCTGAACTGCCCAGTTGCCCTGGTCATCCTGAACCAGAATTCCTCGTTGAAACTCTGTACGCCCAGGTGCTTTTTTAAGCGGGCTAAGGCAAGGCAGGCGGAAGGTGGGGGGGGCGGCCAGGTTTGTTTGACCCATTAATACCTTGATAGCCTGTTGTACAAACTGGTAGAAGGTGACCATTACAGAAACCGGGTTTCCAGGTAAACCAAAAAAATGGGCCGGACCAATTTTGCCATAGGCCAAAGGTCGTCCTGGTTTCATGGCGATTTTCCAGAAAACGACTTCACCAAGCTTTTGGAGCAGATCCCGGATGAAATCAGCTTCACCCACTGATACCCCGCCGCTGGTCAGGATCACGTCAGCACAGGTTGATGCCTCAATGAGCGCTTCTTCTAGGGCTTTGGGAGCATCCTCAACCACCCCCATGTCAAGAATATCGACATCAAGCCTTTTGAGCATTCCATAGAGCGTATAGCGGTTGCTGTCATAAATCTGGCCTTCTTCCAAAGGGGTGCCAATAGAGCGAAGTTCATCTCCTGTAGAAAAGAAGGCGACCCGCAGTCGCCGGAACACCCGGATTTCATTAATTCCAAGTGAGGCGAGCAGGCCCAGATCAGCTGGCCGAATCATGTGCCCTGAAGCGAGTACCACTTGCCCCTGGCGAAGATCCTCCCCTTTTTCACGGACATTGTCTCCCTTTTTAGGTGCAGTTCCAACGGTGATATGAGAGCCTTCAAGGCGCACCTTTTCCTGTATGACAACAGTATCCGTTCCTTTTGGCATGACTCCACCAGTCATGATTCGGACGCACTCTCCAGCTGAGACAGCCGCGGAATAAGGGTGCCCTGCAAAGGAAGAGCCGATGACATGCAAAGAGGCGGGCGTTTTTGCATCCAGATCGGCATGCCGGACTGCATAGCCATCCATGGCTGAGTTGACATGGGCCGGAACATCCAGTGGTGAGATAATTTCTTTTGCCAGGATTCGGTTAAGGCCCTGCCGGATAGAAACCTGCTCATAGCCCTCAACTGGTTTGAGAAAGCGGTGAATCAATGTTCTTGCGGCTTCAACCGACATGGAATTCGGATCATAGTCATCCTGGCAACTGGCCTGGCTTAAGCTGATGGGAGGCTGGTTCATGATGTTACTCCTTGATAGGTCCTTGTTGTTCCATGGTTTTCAGTTCTTCTGGTGTATTGATATTTGTAAAAGCAAGGGGCTGGTCATCAAAGGCCACCGTGATGAGGTGGTGGCCAGCAAGCCAGGTATCGATTTTTCTTCCCCCCTGTTCAAGATAATGGATAAGGCTGCCATGAAGCCGCTTTGGGCACAGGCAGAATACGGGGTGGGTCCGTTCAAATGTCCGGGCGATGGCCACATCCGCATGTGACGCTGCAATGGCCTGGCTGAGGCGTTTAGCCAAATCAAAAGGCAGAAAGGGAGAGTCAACGGGAGCGGTCAGAACCCAGTCATGGGATGCGCTGGCAAGGCCACGTTCCAGGCCTGCCAGGGGACCGGCAAAACCAGACAGGGCATCTGTTAGAACAGGATAGCCTAAGCGTTGGTAGAATTCGATATTCTGATTGGCATTAATCATGACTTCGGCGACTTGGGGTGTCAAGCGCTCTATGACATGAGTGATGAGAGGCCTGCCATTGAGGGAGATGAGCCCCTTGTCTTTTCCTCCCATGCGCCGGCCCTGGCCACCTGCTAGAATCATGCCAGTGATGTTCATGACGGCAGAGCATCCCTTATGAAGCGGTCTTCGCCATGAAAAAGAAGATAATGCCGTCCATGAGCCCGGCCAAACAAGGTGATCCCCACCTGGCAGGCGATTTCATAGCCCATCTGGGTCAATCCGGAACGTGAGACCAGAAAGGGGATACCCATCTGGGCGCATTTGATGACCATTTCTGAAGTCAGCCGGCCCGTGGTGTAAAAGATCTTGTCTTCAGGTTGAAGGCGATCAAGCCACATCTGACCGGCAATGGCATCAACCGCGTTATGCCTGCCAACGTCTTCCACATAAATCAGGATCTGGCCCAGATTATCGGTCAGGGCGCACCCGTGCACGGCACCGGCCTGTTTATAGATGGTTTCGTGCGTACGCATGTTGTCGAGCAATGATAAAAGAACCGATTCAGTCAGTCTGGCCTCGGGGGGCAGATGGATTGAATCAATTTCTTCCATCAGGTTTCCAAATACTGTGCCCTGTCCACAACCGGTTGTAACCGTGCGTTTAGCAAGGCGGGCGCTCAGGTTCCGGATTCCTTTCCGGGTGGTGATTGCGCAAGCATTGACTTCCCAGTCAACCTGTACTGATACCAGATCCTCAACATGTTCTATGAGTCTCTGGTTTCTGAGATACCCGATAGCCAATGCCTCAGGGCACTGCCCAAGCGTCATGAGCGTCACAATTTCCTGCTTGTCGATGTAGAGCGTCAATGGGTTTTCTCCGGCGATAAATAGCCGGGAAGCTTCCCCTTTTTCATCCTGGGCCATGATCTCGAATGTGAGCGGGCGTTTTGCGTTAGAGCATTCAGGTCGATAAATTGATGTCATGATACACTCCAGTTGCAGGTGGTGTTGTGATCTCGGGCAAAAGGAGATTGGCTTGTGATGTCCTGTCAACTATCTTATGTAGCCTATTTTAGCTGATAGTGTCCCATTATGCATCGCTCTGTTTGAAATCCCCCCTGTTTTTTTCTGTTTGCATTAATGTGGGTTATAATTTCCTGAGCCTTTCAAACCAGGAAGGCCCTTTCAAGCCGGATCCTGCTAGAGGACCCGATGATTAAGCAGGCGGTGATACCGCTGATTGGATAACTGGGCTTATGGCTGCGCTTCATTCACATGCAGAATGTAACCTCATCCGGATACAGCTGAGGCAGAACCTGATTCTTCGACACATGACGCCGGATTTATGGGATGAACTGGAGCCTCAGCTTTGCATTGAGGATTACCGTAAGGGTGAGTCGCTCGTTAACCAGGGCGATTTGAATATGGAACAGTATTTTATTCTGGAAGGCATTTTAAAGCGCGCAGTTGCAAATCGTGAAGGGAAGGAAATGATCCTGCGTTTTGCGGCCGAGACGGAAATGGACACAGCTTATGCAGCCTGGAAATTAAAAACACCTTCGCCTTACAGTATTCGCGCCGTAACGAAGGTCAGGGTGGCCAAATTACCCATTCATACGTGGGCAGCCTTCATGGACCGTCACCTGCTCATTAAAAGTGAGTTCGAGTTTGAGGTCATGCGGCTCATGAGTGAAGTTATGGCTCATACCATTACCCTGCATCTTCTGGATGCGCCTGGACGCGTGCATCGTTTTATTCGAAAGCACCCCCAGCTGTTATCCCGTGTACCTAAAAAGGAACTGGCATCCTATCTGAACCTTTCTCCTGAGACCTTAAGCCGCCTTAAACAGCGGGGCAAAATTTAAGGGTTCAGGCTAGAAAGCATGTTCTTTTGCAGGAAAACGCCGGGTTTTGACATCGTGTGCGTAGGCTTGAATGGCCATCTCAATGCTGGTGACCCCGTTTTCCACGAAATTTCGCACAAAACTGGGAGGGCTACCCCAGTAAAGTCCGAGCATGTCGTACAACACCAGAACCTGGCCATCGCAGTTCGGTCCTGCACCAATACCGATGGTTGGAATGGCCAGCAGGTCGCTGATCCTGGATGCTAGTTCAGCTGGAATAGCCTCAAGAACGATCATGTTCGCCCCGGCCTGTTCTAGAGAGAGGGCTTCATTGAGGATGCGTTCGGCATCCTCAATGGTCTTTCCCTGAACCCTGTAGCCGCCCAGGGCATGAACCGACTGGGGCGTCAGGCCGACATGAGCGCAGACGGGGATCCCCCGTGCCGCCAGAAATGATACCGTTTCGAGCATGGCCTCTCCCCCTTCAAGCTTGACCATCTGGGCTCCTGCTGCCATGAGTGCCGCACTTGATTCCAAGGCTTGAGCCGGGCTTGCCTGATAACTGCCAAAGGGAAGGTCGGAGAGGATAAAGCTGTTCGGCGCTCCCCTGGCCACACATCCGGTATGATAAATCATGTCAGCAAGTGAGACCGGCAAGGTGGTTGCATGCCCCTGAAAAACCATGCCCAGGGAGTCTCCAACGAGCAGGGCATCAATATTGGAGCGGGCCATCATGGCTGCAAAGCTCGCATCATAGCAGGTGAGCATGGTAATGGGTTCATGTCGTACAAGAGACTGGATTTGTTTCAGTGTCATGATGGTGACCTTTTTAGCCTGTGTTTCTTAGCCCGGCCGACAGGGCATTGATCGATCTTAACAGCGAGTCAAGATAAGGGGAAACAGTGCCATCCCCTCGCGCTACCTGCCGGTGCTGATGAAGCAGTTCAACCTGGATGTGGTTGAGAGGCATCAGGTAGGGATCCCGTCTGGATAGGGACAGGTGAAGTTCAGGTGTTTCTTCCAGCAGGGTCTGGATGTTGGCTACTTTCAGGATTTCATCCAGCGTGAGCTTGTACTCATTCAGAATGATATTGAAAATACGCCGCCCCAATTCATGATCACTGCATAAGCCAGCATATTCCTGGGCTATCCGCATGTCGGTCTTGAAGAGAGACATCTGGGTGTTGGACAGCAGGGCGCGGAAAAAAGGCCATTGCTGATACATGCTGCGTAATTTCTGGTGGCGGGCTGGATTATTCTGGTGCCAGGCATTCAAGGCGGTACCGATCCCATACCATGCTGGAAGGGCCTGGCGTGACTGCCCCCAGCCAAATACCCAGGGGATGGCCCGGATACTGGATCGGGAGCGATCCTGCGCAACCCGGCGTGGAGGTCTTGAGCCAATATTGAGCAACCCGATCTCTCTTACTGGTGTGGCCTCGTAAAAATAGTCCATGAACCCTTCGGTTTCTTCCGTGAGTATGCGGTATTCATTTTCACCCGTTTGAGCAATTTCATTCATGATGGCAATAAACTCAGGGCGATCCTCAGGCTGCTGCTGGATCATCCAGCGGGACGCCTTGATGAGTCCGGAAGCGCCAATCAGCAGTTCATAGGTTGCTGTTTCGCTGTTGCTGTACTTGTAGGACAGGACTTCTCCTTGCTCGGTAAACTTGATTTCACCGGCGACAGTTCCCGGAGGTTGGGAAATGATGGCTTCATGGGTAGGTCCACCCCCTCGGGCAATTGAGCCGCCGCGACCGTGAAACAGTCGGCAGCGCACACCCCATTGATCCGTTAGCGCTGTAATCTGTTTCTGGGCTTCGTACAGTTTCCAGTTTGAAGCCAGGATACCCCCGTCCTTGCAGGAATCGGAATACCCCAGCATGATTTCCTGGCTGTTTCCGCTGGCTTTAAGCAGTGAGGAATAGACAGGTGTTTCAAGCAGCTTGCTGATAACTGATTTGATGCGGTTCAGATCGTCAATGGTTTCAAAAAGGGGAGCTACGCGGAAGTCAGTGTCCCAGGTTGTCCCCTCAAGTCTGAAGAGTCCAGCCAGTCGGGCCAGCAGAATGACTTCCATGACGTGGCTTGCTTCATGGGTCATGGAAATGACATATTGCCCAAAGATTTTGGGGCTGGTGTCATATTTCATCTGGCCAATGGCATCGAATACGTCGAGAGTGAGCCGGGTTTCATCGGCAAGAGCATCCCGATCAAATGCGGGGGGAGTTTCAACCGCCTTGCATAAAAGAGTGAGCCGTGTTTTTTCATCGGCGGCCAGATAATCGGGACAGACCTGGCTTAAGGCCAGAATATCGGCTATTGCTCGCGAGTGAACAGTCGATTCCTGCCTGACATCCAGTTGCATGAGATAAAAGCCAAAGGTTTCAACCTGGCGGATCAGATCCTTTAGTTCGCGGTTTGCGATTTCTCCGTCACCATGCTGCCGCAAGGATTCATGAATGAGGAACAGATCCGACAGGAACTCGCTCTCATCGGTATAGGCCTGGGGATCTCTTGGAGCGGGCTGGCCGTTTAGCTGCGCTTCAATGTAGATCATGTTGCGCTCAAGCCGGTAGTGCATGATATACAGCTTGCGGCGATAGGGCTCATGAGCAAACCGCTTGGGTATGCCTTCAAATGCCTGGGCCAGATCGGTTTCATCCTGATGGACGCTGTCCAGGAAGGCATCTGATGGGTGGCACAACTGTTGGGAATGAGCCAGCACATGAGACAGCCTGATGACACTTTCCATGTAATTGGACAGGGCTACACGCATCTGCAGGCGTGCTGCGGTAAGCGTGATTTCTGGGGTCACATTGGGGTTGCCATCGCGATCGCCTCCAATCCATGAACCAAAATGCAGAAAGCTGGGCACCTGGATTCTGGGGTGAGCCGGATAGGGGTAGTAGTGCGCGATGGATTTCTCGATAGAGCGATAAAATACGGGTACGGCATTAAAGAGGCTTTCACGGAAATGATACAGTCCGTTACGGATTTCATCCCGCACTTCAGGTGGATGAATGGCGACCTCATCTGTTTTCCACAGCAGCTGGATTTGCAGGCGGATGGTCTCATGCAGGTTGCTGATCTCCTCGTGGGACAGTCTTGGATCGTCAAGCTGTTCAATGCTCAAGAACAGCCGGCGTAATGCTTCCATGATGGTGCGACGCTTGGCTTCTGTTGGATGGGCTGTAATAACAGGCATGAACAGAAGCTTGTCAAACAGTTTTTGCAGATCTGCTGCTGAACAGCCGCTGGCATTCAGGTCACGGATGGTCTCAGACATAGAGCCAACCCAGGGTTCAATTCCCATGCGGACATAAGCCCTGCGTTTCCGGTGGGCGAATTCTTCTTCAGCAATGTTCAAAATCGAGAAGTAGGTGGCAAAAGCCCGGATGACGTGTTTGAGATCTTCAGGAGACAGATTGCGGATGACCTGCATGAGCTGGGCGCGCAGCTTCGGCTGTTCGCGTCTGTTAAGGCGAATATAGCCTTTTCGTAGGGTCTCTACCGCATGGTAGACGTGTTCCCCGGCCTGGGTTCGCAACACCTGTCCCAGCAGTCGTCCTAGAAGTCCTACACGGTTTCTTAAGTCTCTATCAGTCAATATCCTTGTCATCAAAATACCATTTCTTCGAATATAGTCAGGTTGGAATGATGTTGCTGTGTCGACAGCTTTATTGTGTCTTACAGGATGATGCAAGCGTAAAGATTATAACATGGTTTGCCTTAATTTCGAGGTGGCGGGGGGTATACTATCCAAGGAGCCGTTATGCAGAGTTCCGTTCCGGCTTTTTTTAAATGGTGTTTCAGCCGGATGCGGTTGGTGGTGGTTTAAGGCGGGCAGGGAAAATGGACGGGTCATGGTCCGGTCGGAGTCAGCTTGAATGACTAAAACTTGATCCGGGTCAAGGTATTGAGAGATCTAAAAATCTAAGATTTTAAGATCCGAGGTAAATTTGACCGGATAAAAGGGGATGATTTACCAAGGAGGCTTTGACCCATTTACTACTGTTTAGTCTTCAGGTGAGCTCGAAGTGATTTGCTTTGCTTGGAATTTTAAAGCGAGGTAAAGGGATGAGAGCAAGGATAGCCTGTACAGGACAGGTTAAGCGTTGTGGTGGGCCTGTTGAGTCAGCAGGTGATATGGGCTTTCATGCCGTAGGATCAGAAGATGATCGGCCAGTTCAGGAGAAGATGGAAGACGATGGACGTCCGGTGCTGGTTGATGCCATGATAGACCGTTAGGAAAAAATCAGACGGAACTATCAAATATAAACAGATAATCTTGAAAATAATTTAACCTGCCCCCAGGCTTGCGGTAGAGCGATTTGTTTTGATTTAAAAGCGGGATGTTGTGTTGTAGGCTCGGGTGGTTGTTCATTTTGAAGGAGAATTGACAATGGAGAAAGCTCTTTCCGGTGTGCGCGTGCTGGATATGACGCATGTTCAGGCCGGCCCCTCGTGCACTCAACTGATGGCTTGGCTGGGCGCCGATGTCATCAAGCTTGAGCCGCCTACGGGTGACATTACCCGTACTCAGCTGCGGGATGTGCCAGGCGTGGACAGTCTTTATTTTACCATGCTTAATAGCAACAAGCGTTCCATCACTGTCAATATGAAGAATGCAGACGGGAAGGAAGTCTTTACCCGTCTGGTCAAGTCGTGTGATGTGCTGCTTGAGAATTTTGGTCCGGGTGTGTTGAACCGGCTCGGTTTTCCCTGGGAAAAACTTCACGAAATTAATCCGCGCCTGATTTATGCTTCAATCAAGGGGTTTGGTGATTCTGGCCCCTATGCCAATTTCAAGGCCTATGAAGTCATTGCGCAGGCCATGGGAGGGTCCATGAGTACCACTGGATGGTGGGATGGTCCTCCGACAGTGACAGGCTCCCAGATCGGGGACTCAGGAACAGGCGTTCATGCCCTTGCCGCGATTCTTGCTGCACTCTACCAGCGTACCCATACCGGAAAAGGCCAGTATGTCGTGGCAGCAATGCAAGATGCCATCTTGAACCTTTGCCGGGTCAAAATACGGGATCACCAGCGTTTGTCCCATGGCGCCCTGAAAGAATATCCAACCGATACGCGAGGTCTCGATTATGTGCCCCGCTCAGGTAATGCAACCGGTGGGGGTCAGCCGGGTACGGCCATTAAATGTAAACCGGGTGGACCCAATGATTATCTGTATGTTGTGGTTCAACCCCAGGTCTGGCCTGATTTGTGCAAACTAATCGGACGTGAGGATTTGGTGACGGATGCGGCCTTTGCTACGCCAGAAGCCCGTGTAACCCATTTGCAGGATGTGTGGAATGTGCTGGAATTTTATTCCAAGGACTACACCAAATGGGAAATGATGGACAAACTGAATGAAATCGATGTGCCCTGTGGTCCGGTTCTGTCGACCAAGGAAATTGTCGAGAATGAGCATTTGACCTTAAAAGGCATGATCCAGGATGTACCCCATCCGACCCGTGGAAGCTACAAGACTGTCGGGTGTCCTTTGGTGCTATCTGATTCTCCAGTTGAAATCAAGCCCTCGCCTTTGCTGGGTGAACATACGGACGAAATTTTGCAGGAGCTTGGCTTTAGCAAGGAAGAGGCTGGAAAGTTCCACGAAAATGGCGCTGTCTGATTGATGCAGGGCAGTTCCGAATTTTTAAGCGGAAATGTCTTGTCTTTTGACCTGCAGGGGCCGGGTTGATATCCGGTCCCTGATATTTATTGAATTGAAAGGATAACCACCATGCGTTTAGTAATTGTCGGCCAGCAGGATTTTGGCAAGGCTGTACTTGAAGCGTTCCTGAATCGGGGCGATGAGGTTGTTGGCGTGTTTTGCGCTCCAGAAAAAGAAGGTGGCCGTCCGGATCCACTTCGTGTGTTTGCTCAGGAGAAGGGATTGAATGTCAAGCAGTTTCCTGCCCTGACTGATCCGGCAGCACAGGAGGAACTCGCCCGTCTGAAAGCTGATGTCGGTGTGATGGCCTATGTAACCCAGTTCGCTCCCCAGGAATTTTGCGCTCTTCCCAAATTTGGCATGATTCAGTTTCATCCTTCCCTGCTTCCTTTGCATCGGGGTGCGTCAGCGATGAGCTGGTCGATTATTTCAGGCAAGAAAGAAACCGGATTGGCTATTTTCCGCCCTAATGATGGGTTGGATGAAGGCCCGGTTATTCTGCTCAAGAAAGTGGCAATCGAAGCCGATGATACCCTGGGTAGTGTTTACTTTGGCAAGATTTTCCCGCTGGGTGTTGCCGCCATGGTTGAAGCCGCAGAACTGGTTGTTTCTGGTAAAGGTGCTGCAGTGGCCCAGTATGAGCCTGATGCAGGTTATGAGGGAATTATCCGTGCTGCTGAATCCCAGATTCATTGGGCAAGCCATGTGGATGTGACCTATAACCTTATCCGTGGTTGTAACCCAGCCCCAGGCGCTTGGACCACCCTGGATGGAAAGAAGCTTTTTGTTTATGATGCACGAAAGGTCTATGCCCAGCGCTTTGAACAGGTCAAAGGCAAAAAAATTGGCCAGGTGGTTGCTGAGACTGAAAATGGGCTTCTGGTTCATGGTCAGGGTGGTTTTATTGAAATTCAGCGTGTCAAGCCTGAAGAAGGCAAAAAAATGGCTGCCAAGGATGCTGGTATTGCCGTGGGTAGTATTCTGGGCGCCTGAGGGTTGGCCTTGTCTGGTTCAGGGTCCGCATTATTATGTGGGCCCTGGGTTTTGGGCCTTGTTATTTTTGCCTGATTGCCAGTATGCGGGGCATGTTCATGCATGGCCAGTCTGGCGCAGCAACAGGCATTCCGGGAATCCATTCCAGGAATCTTCTTTTGTGGGCATTATCGAGATTTGCAGGCCCACCTGTTTTGCAATGACCACCAAGAGCCGCTGTCAGTGCCCGGTGTATGCCTGTGCTGGACTTCAGGCGGATTCGGATAATCCGTGTGGTCAAACGCCCATTTATTCCCTGTTTTCTTGTGCTAATAAAGCGTGTCCATTTTTTTAATCAGGAGGATACATACCTTCAGGCTACTTTCCTGGCCTGTTTAAGGGATAGAACAATACGCTGGCTTCGATTGTCAACCTGAAGCACGACCAGTTCGATCTCCTGCTCAACCTGGAGCAGATCGGCGGCCTCCGGAGCAACCCTGTCCCAGGCCAGTTCGCTGGAAGGAATATACCCTTCAAGATCCTGGTCCAGCTTGACCAGTACGCCTTGGGGAGAAAATTTTGAAACACGGCCTTTGACACGGGCCCCTGCAGGATAATGCTGGTGGATATTGATCCAGGGATCAGGCAAAAGTGCTTTACGGCTTAAAGCCAGTTTTTGTGTTTCAGGATTGAAGTTGATGACCTTGAAGTGCAGGGTGTCTCCTTCACTGATGAGTTCACCCGGATCAGACACTTTTTTCCAGGCTAGTTCCGAAAGATGAACGAGGCCTGTTAACGGGCCTACCTGAACAAATGCCCCGAAGTTCATGACCCTGCTAATCTGGCCTTGCACAATATCCCCCCGGGCAGGCTGGTTGCCGCTCATGCCGGGGTAGGCCCTGTTTTTTATTTTGGCTGGAACGTGTTTTTCCGGGTCAGGTTCCTGCATCAGACCCGGCTCATGGTTGAATTCAGCCGGGTGCCGGGTTCGCTTGTTTTTGCGTAAAAAACGATTATGTGCAACATAAGGATGCATGACAGGTTCCTTTTAATTTTGTGTTGGTATTAATTGACCCGGGCCCGGGGGGGCAGGGTGGGTGAACATATTGAAGAGTATGACTCCGGGAAGGCAAAAAAGTGCCCGGTTTTTTTTGAAAATGACAATGAGCGGCGCAATTTGGTAGAATTTGTCTTTGAAATAGCATCCATCCGGGATGTTCTGGCACGTAATCGCTATAAGGAAGACTATGGATGACCTGAAGAAAAGGGCTCTGGCCTATCATGAGTTCCCACGTCCTGGCAAGATTTCTGTTCAACCCACGAAACCTTGCGCGACGTCGGATGAGCTGACCCTGGCCTATACTCCCGGTGTCGCTGATGCCGTCATGGAAGTGCATCATGATGCACTGAATGCGTACCGGTATACCAACAAGGGCAATCTGGTTGCTGTCATTACCAATGGAACAGCCGTGCTTGGTTTGGGTAATGTCGGTGCACTTGCCGGAAAACCCGTCATGGAAGGCAAGGCAATGCTGTTTAAACGGTTTGCTGATATTGATGTGTTTGATATTGAGGTTGATACGACTGATGTGCGTTCCTTTATTGAAACAGTTGTCAATATCGCGCCTACTTTCGGCGGAATTAATCTGGAGGATATCAAGGCACCCGAATGTTTTGCGATTGAGCAGGAGTTGACCTCCCGGTTGGATATCCCCGTTTTCCATGACGATCAGCATGGTTCAGCGGTCATTATTTGTGCAGGACTCATGAACGCACTGGAAATACAGGGCAAAAAATTAGGCGATGTGCGTATCGTTTTTTCCGGCGCAGGTGCCGCAGGTTCAGCTACGGCACGATTATTAAAAGTCATGGGCGCACGCCATATAATGATGACAGATATCCATGGCGTGCTTCATAAAGGACGGTTTGATGAAGGAGGTCTGACCGGGGACCTTTATGAGGATACCTCTTTTCGGACCCTGTCTGAAGCGATTGCCGGAGCAGATGTCTTTATTGGGCTTTCAGCGGCCGGTGTGCTAAAACCGCAGATGCTGGCTACCATGAATCCCGATCCGGTTGTATTTGCATTGGCTAATCCTGTTCCGGAAATACTTCCGGATTTGGCCCGGGCAACCCGTCCGGATGTATTGATGGCAACAGGGCGTTCCGATTTTCCCAACCAGGTCAATAATTCCTTGTGTTTTCCTTATATATTCAGGGGAGCCCTTAATGCCAGGGCCAAGAGAATTACCCAGTCGATGCTGGTTGTGGCCGTGAAGGCCATTGCCGATCTGGCCAAGGAAGCAGTCCCGGAATCAGTGCTGAAAGCTTATGGATTGACGCAGATGCATTTTGGTAAAGATTATATCCTGCCCAAGCAGTTTGACCCGCGGCTTCTTGAACGGATTGCTCCTGCAGTCGAGCAGGCCTGGAAAGATGATATTTCTCAAAAGGAGTAAGTAATTGAACCGGTTGCCTGAAGGCGGCTGTGCCCGGAAACGGCTGCATGTTCGCCAGGTTACAGTCGAAGGGTATGAGCGCGAGGATGGCCTTTGGGATATTGAAGGGCATCTGACGGATCTGAAAGATGACGATTTCGGCCGGGGGGATCGGGTTCTTCCGGCAGGGGAACCCTTGCATGATCTGTGGTTAAGAATCACGATTGATGACAGCATGGTGATCCGGGATGCGGTTGCAAAGATGGATGCTGTTCCCTATGGCGCTGGCTGTCTGGGAGCCGCGCCTCATTATGAGCGATTGGTTGGCCTTGCCCTGAAGCCTGGTTTCCGTCGCAAGGTTCAGGCTGTTCTCGGTGGCATACAAGGATGTGTTCACCTGACTGAACTGTTAGGTCCTATGGCTACGACCGCCTATCAGACTCTTTCGGCCCATCGGCGGAACATGCGTAACCCTGACGAACGTCCTTTTCATCTGGATGCCTGCCATGCGATGGACAAACAAGGCGAAGTAGTCCGGCTTCATTATCCCCGATGGTATGTCAGCCGATAAGGAACGAGATGATCCCAATGCATTTTCGCAGCATTCTTTTTGCTCCGGGTAATCGTCCGGATATGCTTCATAAGGCAGCAGGTTCGGCTGCTGATGCCATCATGCCGGATATGGAAGATTCGGTGCGCCAGGAAGACAAAAAGGGTGCACGTGAGCAGATTCGTCAGGAGCTTGATCGGCTGGTTGCCACTGGAAAGCCGGTGATCCCAAGGGTCAATTCGCTTCCAACGGGTCTGACTGCCGAGGATATGGCAGCCGTGATGCATGAGAAGGTTGCCCTGGTTTCGATTGGCAAGATCAGTTCTGTTGAGGATGTCCTGGAAGTCGATCGACTGTTATGTGAAGCCGAGAAGAGGGCAGGGATTAGGGTCGGGCATACTGGACTATTGCCCTGGCTTGAAACGGCGAAGGCATTGCTGCACCCCGAGGCTGTGCTTGCCGCATCCCCAAGAATCCGGGTTTGCGCGTTTGGTGCAGATGATTTTGCGGCTGACATGGGTTTTGTTCGTAGCAGTGATTTACGCCAGACGCAGTGGGTCAAGAGTCATGTTGCAGTGGCGGCCCGTGCCACAGGAGTCTGGGTGATGGATTCACCCTGTATCCAGTTTCGTGAGTTAAGCCTGCTTCATGGAGAGATTGAAGAAGCCAGGATGCTGGGGTTTAGGGGCAAGTTTGCCATTCATCCCGCCCAGCTTAATGTTATCAACAGAGGATTTTGTCCTCATCCGCAGGAAGTGGCCCGCGCTCAAGCAATACTTGAAGCATGGAACCGGGCTCCCAGGGGACGTGGCGCGCTTAATCTCGAAGGTGTGATGGTTGATGAGCCATTAATCAGGCAGTGCCTGCAGATAGTTGCTCAAGCCGAACGGTTTGTTGTAAAGTAATCCATTTTAAATCTTCAAGATTATCTTCTGATAAACAGGATATTAGGAGCGTGTTTTAGGTCAAAATTGACTCCGGTCAAGGTTTGGACCCCCTTTTTAAGATAAGCTCCCAAGGTGGGTAATCTATGGCTGCCGCAGACCAGGCGGTGTGAGTACTATAACCAGAAGGATAATTATGAAAATTCATGAGTACCAGGGCAAGGAGATTTTAAGGAAGTACGGTGTCGCCACACCCCGTGGCATTCCGTGTTTTTCCGTGGATGAGGCTGTAAAGGCAGCTGAAACGCTGGGCGGAAATGTCTGGGTGGTGAAAGCACAGATCCATGCCGGTGGGCGAGGTAAAGGGGGGGGAGTAAAGGTCGCAAAATCCAAAGAGGAAGTGCGCCGGTTGGCAAAAGAAATTCTGGGTATGACGCTCGTAACCCATCAGACCGGCCCGGAAGGCAAGCTTGTCAAGCGCCTCCTGATTGAAGAAGGGGCTGATATCAAGAAAGAGCTTTATGTGGGCATGGTCATTGACAGGGGATCCCAGCGTGTGGTGCTGATGGCGTCCAGTGAAGGCGGAATGGATATCGAGCATGTGGCTGAACATACCCCGGAATTGATTCATAAGGTGTTTATTGATCCTGGAACCGGTCTGACCGATGCAGAAGCCCGGGATATTTCGCGCAAGATTGGCCTTCCTGATGCGGCCATTCCTGAAGCGGTTACCTTCATGAAGGCGCTGTATCAGGCTTTCTGGGATACTGATGCGTCTTTGGCTGAAATCAACCCGTTGATTCTTACCGCGGACAATCGTGTGTTCGCCCTTGATGCCAAGATGAATTTTGATTCCAACGCGCTCTATCGTCATCCGGACATTGTTGCCATGCGTGACTTGGATGAAGAGGATGCCGCCGAAATTGAAGCGTCCAAGTTTGACTTGACCTATATTTCACTTGATGGTGACATTGCCTGTCTGGTTAATGGTGCAGGCCTTGCCATGGCAACAATGGACATTATCAAGCTGTTTGGTGGCAATCCTGCAAACTTCCTTGATGTAGGTGGGGGCGCAACAACCGAAAAAGTAACCGAAGCGTTCAAGATCATGCTTAAAAACAGTAAGGTCAAGGCTATTCTGGTTAATATTTTCGGTGGAATCATGAAGTGTGATGTCATCGCCGAAGGAGTTGTGGCTGCAGCTCGCCAGGTTGGTTTGCCCGTTCCGCTCATCGTGCGTCTTGAAGGCACGAATGTCGATTTGGGCAAGAAGATCCTGGCTGAGTCGGGTCTGCCCATCATTTCCGCCAACAGCATGGCGGATGCCGCTGAGAAAGCTGTTAAAGCCGCAAAAGGTAAATAATCATGTCTATCCTAATCAATAAAAATTCTCGAGTTCTTGTTCAGGGTCTTACCGGTAAGACGGGAGCCTTCCATACTGAAATGAGCCAGAAGTATGCTTTTGGTAAGCAGTGCTATGTTGCTGGTGTGACTCCTAAAAAAGGGGGAACGACTTTTCTGGATCTGCCCGTGTTCAATACTGTAGCTGAGGCCCGTGAACAGACCGGTGCCAATGTGTCGGTTATTTACGTTCCCCCTCCTTTTGCCGCAGCAGCGATTGATGAGGCGGTAGAGGCCGGAATTGAATTTGTGATTTGTATTACTGAAGGCATTCCTGTCCGGGACATGGTGATGACCCGTTACAAGATGCGTGGCAAGAAAACGACGCTTCTGGGGCCAAACTGCCCAGGCATCATCACGCCCGATGAGCTGAAGATTGGCATCATGCCAGGCCATATTCACAAGAAAGGCCCGGTTGGGGTGGTTTCAAAATCCGGAACGCTGACGTATGAGGCAGCAGGGCAACTGGCTGAATTTGGTCTGGGCCAGTCTACGGTTGTCGGGATTGGAGGCGATCCGGTAAACGGTCTTAAGCATATCGATGTACTGAAGATGTTTAATGATGATCCGCAAACCGAAGCCGTGATCATGGTGGGCGAGATTGGTGGGACAGACGAAGAAGATGCGGCCCGCTGGGTTAAAGACAACATGAAAAAACCTGTTGTCGGTTTTATTGCCGGTTTGACTGCTCCTCCTGGAAAACGGATGGGGCATGCCGGAGCGATTATTTCAGGAGGCAAGGGTACGGCTGCTGAAAAGATTGCTGTCATGGAAGAATGTGGTATCAAGGTATCCCGTAGCCCGGCTGAAATGGGTAAAACCCTGAAATCTGTATTGAAGTGATTGGCCAGCCGCAGCAGAAGAAGCTGGTGGAACCAACTCTTCTGCTGGCTGTCTTAAAGAATGATGATATTCTGTTAGCCAGGTAATTGAGGCAGGTACAAAAGCTGGGCCCTGATAAGGCTGTTGGTTGGTTTTTTTGCTGTTGGATTCTATGGGTTACTTGACGAGCAGGCTAAAAAAGAGAACGATCTTAAGCAAGTGCTCATTTAAATGGTGAATGGGGAAGGGAATGACAGTTTTCCGTTTGTCGGACACCTTGAATGGGACCAACGTATTTGACGAAAGGGTTTTAAGGCATGTCCGACCAAAAGGTAATTCAGATTAACCCGACTCGTAAGCAGACTGGCAAGCTACGCCCCACCCTGAAAGGGCGAATGGTTGATGCCAAGGCGCTTGCCGAGGTTCGTGAGCTGCTGGGAAATGCATCAAGGCAGCGTGATTTGCTAATAGAGCATTTGCATAAGATTCAGGATAAATACAAGCATCTGTCTGCAGCCCACCTGACTGCTCTGGCCAGTGAAATGAGACTGGCTACGACTGAAGTGTATGAAGTAGCAACGTTCTATCACCATTTTGATGTGATTAAGGAAGATGAAACTCCCCCGCCGCAATTAACGGTACGGGTGTGTGATTCTGTTTCCTGTGCCATTGCTGGCGCTGATTCCTTAAGTGATGAACTGAAGGCGCGCATTGGAAAGGATGTTCGGGTGATTCATGCCCCCTGTGTGGGGCGCTGCCAGCATGCCCCTGTTGCAGTGGTAGGCCAGAATCCCATTGACGAGGCCACGCCGGAAAAAGTGGTAGAGGCCGTCAAGGCAGGATCAGTGACGCCTGAAATCACTGATTATGTGGATTATGACGAATATCTCAAGCTGGGTGGATACCGGGTTCTTAAGGATTGCCATGAGGGGGTGCGCCAGCCTGCCCAGGTCATTGAAGCTTTATCCCATGCAGGATTACGTGGGCTAGGTGGTGCAGGGATGGCTACCGGTCGAAAATGGAACATCATGCTCAAGACCGATCCAAATGGACGGATTCTGGCTATGAATGCTGATGAGGGGGAACCTGGAACCTTCAAGGATCGTTATTTTATGGAATCGGATCCCCACCGTATCCTTGAGGGGATGCTGATAGCCGCAGCCTGTCTGAATCTGGCTGACTTGTATCTGTATGTGCGTGATGAGTATGCTGGCGTGCGGGAGATATATCGACGTGAACTTGAAAAACTGGCCGCTCATCCGCCTTTTGGACTCAAACTGCCCCCTATTCATTTGCGTCGGGGCGCAGGGGCCTATATCTGTGGTGAGCAGTCAGCCATGATTGAATCGCTTGAAGGCAAGCGTGGAGAGCCGCGTTTGCGCCCCCCATTCCTGACAGATGTCGGATTGTTCGGGCGGCCTACGCTTGAGCATAATGTCGAGACCCTTTATTGGGTGCGTGATATTGTGGAAAAAGGCCCGGAATGGTTCTCGTCCTATGGTCGCCATGATCGAAAAGGACTGCGTTCCTTTTCTGTGTCCGGGCGTGTCAAGAAACCCGGTGTACATCTGGCTCCAGCCGGAATCACGATGGTTGAACTGATTGATGAGTATTGTGGTGGCATGCTGGATGGCCATACTTTTGCAGCATATCTGCCAGGAGGTGCTTCAGGAGGTATCTTGCCAGCCCGTCTTGGAAATATCCCCCTTGACTTTGATACACTCCAACCTTATGGCTGTTTTATTGGTTCTGCTGCAGTCATGGTGCTGTCTGACAAGGATGATGTCGTTGAAGTGGCACGCAATGTCATGCGGTTTTTTGCAGATGAATCCTGCGGACAGTGCACTCCATGCCGTGTGGGAACAGCTAAAGCACTTCGTTTGATGGAAGCGCCGAGGTGGGATGCCGCCTTGCTGGAAGAGTTGTCTGAGGCAATGGTAGAAGCGTCCATCTGTGGCTTGGGACAGGCTGCTCCTAATCCTATTCGTTGCGTGATAAAGTATTTTTCCGAGGAGATTAGCAAATGAATGCCATGACTGAACAGGAAATCCAGGCTGAGCTTATTGAGTTCAAGCTAAATGGCGCCAGTGTTTCTGCACGCTCGGATGAAACGATTCTACAGGCTGCGGATAGGCACGGTATTGAGATTCCACGGCTGTGCTACATGGATGGGATGCGTCCTGATGGTAACTGCCGATCCTGCATGGTTGAGATTGCTGGAGAGAAAACGCTGGCACCTTCCTGCTGCCGTTATCCCAAGGCAGGAATGGATGTGCGTTCAGACAGTGAAAAGGCTCTTCATTCCCAGAAAATGGTGCTGGAGCTTCTCCTGTCCGATCGCCCGGAAAAATCCTATTCCATGCACTCCGAACTGGATTACTGGGCCAACAAGCTTAACATCGGGTTACCCCGTTTTCATCAGCGTACCCAGCCTCAGTCTGATTTGAGTCATGCTGGAATCAGTGTGAACCTGGATGCCTGTATCCAGTGTACTCGATGTGTCCGCGCCTGTCGTGAAGTCCAGGTCAATGATGTGATCGGGTACGCTTTCCGTGGAGAGCATTCCAAGATTGTATTTGATCTGGATGATCCAATGGGTGAATCCAGTTGCGTGGGTTGTGGAGAATGTGTCCAGGCCTGTCCGACGGGTGCATTGATGCCTGCACGTGATGTAGGGCTTGTTACGCCGGATAGCCAGGTGAATTCCGTTTGCCCTTATTGTGGGGTTGGCTGTCAGCTCACCTATAATATCAAGGACAACAAGATTTTGTATGTAGAAGGCCGGGATGGTCCGGCCAATCATGGTCGTTTGTGTGTCAAGGGCCGCTATGGGTTTGATTATGTCCATCATAAACAGCGCCTGACCAGGCCGCTTATCCGTAAAGAAGGCATGCGCAAAACTGCCACAATGGATATGAATCCGGATGACTTCATGAGTATCTTTCGTGAAGCCACCTGGGAAGAAGCCCTGGCTTATGCGGCTCAAGGGTTAAAGAAAATCCGTGATGAGAAGGGCCCCAAGGCTCTTGCCGGGTTCGGTTCGGCCAAGGGCTCGAATGAAGAGGCTTATCTCTTCCAGAAGCTGGTGCGCATGGGTTTTGGTTCGAACAATGTGGATCACTGTACGAGATTGTGTCACGCTTCGAGTGTGGCAGCGCTGCTTGAAGGAATCGGATCGGGCGCGGTGTCCAATCAGGTTTCCGATGCCCTCCTGGCTGATGTGATTATCGTGATTGGCTCTAATCCTACCATGAACCATCCGGTTGCTGCCACGTTCATCAAGAATGCAGCCAAGCAGGGTTCAACGCTGATTGTCATGGATCCAAAACGTGGTGATCTGGCGCGCCATGCGCATTTTAATCTCCAGTTCAAACCGGATACGGATGTATCCCTTCTGAATGCAATGATGCATACCATTATTGCCGAAGGCCTGGTTGACGAAAAATTCATTGCAGAACGCACGGAAAATTTTGAAGCCCTGAAGGAAAATGTCAGGAAATACTCGCCGGAAGCGATGGCCCCAATCTGTGGGATTGATGCAGAGACCATCAAAACGGTAGCACGGCGCTATGCCACCAGCAAAGGCAGCATTATTTTCTGGGGCATGGGGATTTCCCAGCATGTTCACGGCACTGATAATGCACGCTGCCTGATTGCACTGTCCATGATGACGGGTCAGGTTGGGCGTCCTGGAACGGGACTGCACCCCTTGAGAGGCCAGAATAATGTTCAGGGGGCTTCTGATGCCGGGCTGATCCCGATGGTCTATCCTGATTACCAGTCAGTTGCCGATCCTGATGTCCGCGCCAAGTTTGAATCCCTCTGGGGAGCAAAACTGGATCCAAAACCAGGCCTGACCGTGGTTGAAATCATGGATGCGGTTCATCATGGCAAGATTAAAGGCATGTATATCATGGGAGAAAATCCCGCCATGTCGGATCCAGATACCAATCATGTTCGAGAAGCAATGTCCCGTCTGGACATGATGGTTGTGCAGGATATTTTTCTGACCGAAACAGCCTATTTTGCAGATGTGGTGTTGCCTGCATCGGCGTTTCCCGAGAAAACGGGCACGTTTACCAATACGGACAGAATCGTTCAGTTGGGGCGGCAGGCGTTGCAGCTGCCTGGAGAGGCCCGTCAGGATCTCTGGATTATCCAGGAACTGGCGCGTGGATTGGGATTAAACTGGAATTACGAAGGTCCCAAGGATGTCTTTAATGAAATGCGCAAGGCCATGCCTTCTATTGCAGGCATTACCTGGGAGCGCCTGGAGTCTGATGATGCTGTGACCTATCCTTGCGAGAAGGAAGGGGATCCGGGTGAACCTGTCATTTTTGTGGACAGTTTTCCGACTAAGAACGGGCGTGGTAAATTTGTCCCGGCTGATATCATCCATGCCGATGAGCGCCCGGATTCGGAATATCCGATGGTACTGATTACGGGGCGGCAGCTTGAGCATTGGCATACCGGTTCGATGACGCGTCGGGCAGGTGTTCTGGATGCGATTGAGTCGCAACCCGTAGCCTCGATTCATCCGCTGGATCTGGAGAACCTGGGGATTGAGGCAGGGGATATCATTACTGTTTCGTCGCGTCGGGGAGAGATTTGCCTTTATGCCCGTGCAGATGATGGTGTGCCGCGTAATGCCGTATTTGTCCCATTTTGCTTTTACGAGGCCTCGGCCAATAAATTGACCAATCCGGCACTGGATCCTATCGGAAAGATTGCTGAAGTGAAATATTGTGCGGTCAAGGTTATCCCGGGTGGAATGCTTACACCGCAAACCAGCTATGGAGGGGGGCAGATTCTCGCTCAGGTCTGATTGGATAATACCGTCCGGGCCCGCTTATTTAAGGCGGGCCCGGATTTAATTTTAGGTGGATATGATTCATTGCGATGCCAACTGTACCCTGGAAGGCCTGGCAAAAACCGATGTTGTGGCCATGCTGCTGAACCCATCGGTGTTTCACGGTTTCAGCAGGCCCTGCTGAAGTAATTGTGTGTTGATTAAATAGACTACTATTAACAGAAAGGTTGTTTTTATGCCCTCAGATATCGAAATTGCCCAGAAAGCCAGCATGCGACGTATTGCTGACGTTGCACGTGACAAACTGGGTATTGCCGACGAAAACCTGGTTCCTTATGGCCACTATAAGGCTAAAGTGAATCTGGACTACGTCAATAGCCTAAAAGGCCAGGATGGCCATCTTATTCTGGTGACTGCAATTAGCCCTACGCCTGCAGGCGAAGGGAAAACCACCACTACTGTCGGTCTGGGTGATGCTTTGAACCGGATTGGCAAGAAAGCCATGATCTGCCTGCGTGAGCCTGCATTAGGGCCGGTTTTCGGTGTTAAGGGGGGTGCAGCAGGCGGCGGGTACGCCCAGGTCGTTCCGATGGAAGATATTAATCTTCACTTTACAGGTGATTTTCATGCGATTGGCCTGGCTAACAATCTGTTGGCAGCATTGATTGACAATCATGTACATCATGGCAATCCGTTAGGAATTGATGTCCGTCGCGTAACCTGGAAACGGGTCATGGACATGAACGATCGCTCCTTGCGTGATGTGGCGATTGCCCTGGGTGGACCTGGTGATGGCTACCCCCGTAAAGATGGTTTTGATATTGTAGTGGCGTCTGAAGTTATGGCTATTTTCTGCCTGGCCACGTCCTTGAAAGATCTGAAGGATCGTCTGGGTAAGATTGTCTGCGCATATACACGTGATCTGAAACCGATTACGGCCAAGGACTTGAATGCCCATGGAGCCATGGCTGTACTTCTGAAGGATGCCTTGCACCCGAATCTGGTTCAGACCCTTGAAAATAACCCTGCCTTTATTCACGGTGGACCTTTTGCGAATATTGCACATGGCTGCAACTCGGTTATTGCAACCAAGGCTGCATTGAAGCTGTGTGATTATGTGGTTACAGAAGCCGGGTTTGGTGCGGATCTGGGTGCTGAGAAGTTTATTGATATTAAATGCCGCAAGGCCGGTATCAAACCTGAAGTTGTCGTCATTGTGGCTACCATTCGCGCCCTGAAATATCATGGTGGTGTGGATCTGAAGTCGCTCAATACCGAAAACCTGGATGCGCTGGCCAAAGGCTGCGCCAATCTGGAGCGACATGTTTCCAATGTCAAGAATAACTATGGCTTGCCTTGTGTGGTTGCCATCAATCGGTTCACGTTTGATACCGATGCAGAAATTAACCTTCTGAAGGAAAAGATGGCAGCTTACAACACCAAAGTTGTTCTAGCTGAACATTGGGCAAAAGGCGGCGCAGGTGCCGAAGAGTTAGCCAAAACTGTTGTTGATCTGATTGCAACAGAAAAATCCAACTTCAAGTTTGTTTACGATGAGAATGATACCCTTGAAGAAAAAATGAACAAGGTTGTGACCAAGATTTATGGTGCAGCAGGTGCGACGTTTGATCCCAAGGTTAAAGCCAATCTGGCTAAATGGCAAGAAGAAGGCTATGGCAAGTTCCCCATTTGTATTGCTAAAACCCAGTATTCCTTCTCGACCAATGCCAAGTCTTTAGGTGCGCCATCTGGACATACTGTTCATGTTCGTGAAGCAAGACTTGCGGCCGGCGCTGAGTTTGTTGTTATGGTTAGTGGTGAGATCATGACCATGCCAGGTTTGCCGAAAGTTCCATCTGCAGACAAGATTGACTTGGA
>JAGXAQ010000033.1 GCA_018971485.1 Pseudomonadota bacterium
ACCGGGGATTGTTACTTTGCAACTTTTGGGGATTATTAACTTACCATTGACAAAAACACAAGGCAGGTCTACTCCATCAGGAAACGGAGCAGAAAAATTGAACAGGTGGCCCCCTTTTCAATTGATGACCTAACACCAAAGTGGGTCCCATTTCGGCTAATGTGGAGTTGCCCCTACTAAACCAGTCACCCCACCTGCGCTAAAACAGCGCGCCTGAACTCCCGCGGTGACTGCATTTTCAGCCCTTTGTGCGGGTGAATCTCATTGTAATCCTCAAACCACCCTGGTAGCCTCTGCAACACGGTTTTCGCGTCCGGTCGGTCATGCAGATACACCTAATCGCGCTTAAAGGTTTTCACAAACGACTCGGCCATGCCGTTGCTCTCCGGACTGGAAACCGGTGTCGTACAGATCAGCAACCCCAATGATTCACCGAACTCCACGGTTTCGGTTGCTGTGTAACAACTGCCCTTATCGGTTAGCCATTCAATCGGGTGAGGTAACTCATCCACAGTCCCGAACCGGGCTTCCAGAGAGTGCGTCATCAGGTCCCGGATCATCTCCGCCGAGATGCCGCGGGTGGTCGCCACATAGCTCATGATCTCCCGGTCACAGCAATCCAGACTGAACGCTACTCTTACCTTCTCGCCGCTCCAGCAGCGGATTTCAAAACCATCCGGGCACCAGCGCAAATTGCTCTTCAGGGTGATCACCTCGCCATCATGCGTACGCTTCGGCTTGTGGCCCGTATGCTTTTCCAGCAGCAGGTTGTTCTGGCGCATGATGCGATAGACACGCTTGTGATTGACCCGGGGCTTGCCTTCAGTCATCAGCCGACGGTTCAGCAGCGCCAGAGTGCGGCGGGTGCCATATGAAGGCCGGCCATCCGTAATCTCGCGTATCCGGGGCAATAGCCCGGCATCCTCGGACATGTTGTAGCGGCCACGGGCCTTCTTTTCCTGTCTGACCTGCTCGACGATGTTCGACCTGGCCACCTCTAACGTGTCGCAGATCGTCTTCATTCGAAATCGTCCATCTCTAACAAGGGTGTACGCGATATCAGTTTCTTTTCGCGACCCACTTTGACCGCCTCCCCGAGAATCTCAACCTCCATGGTCTTCTTCCCAAGCATCCGTTCCAGCTCCCGGATGTGCACCTTGAGCTTCTTCAACTCGCTGGCCGCCACCACTTCGTCATCAGCCTGAATGGCTTGGATACCGCCTTCTTTCATTCTTCTTCGCCAGGTAAAGATCAGGCTGGCAGATAGTTCATATTTCCTGGCGATATACGATACGTTCATGCCAGGCTGCAACGTCTCCTGGACAATCCGGGCTTTCTCGACTGCTGTCCATCGCCGACGTCGCTGCGACCCACTAATCACTTCAATATATTCAACCTCATTAATACTAGTCATAATACTAGTCATACTCCTAGTCGTTATCGAACCAGGGGTGTCTGGTTGAAATAGGGGCTACACCAGCAGTGTAATAAGCCAGTACATCACGTTGACATCGAGTGGGTGTTTTGTTGTCCAATCGAATGGGTATCGTGTCTTCGGAGACTGCACAGCCATCATGAAATATGATTTTGGTGAGTATCGGCAGCGCATCTGGCTTCGCCGCCAGTCA
>JAGXAQ010000034.1 GCA_018971485.1 Pseudomonadota bacterium
GCTACCGCTTGAGTGCCGGGGGTTTTGATACTTGCCGGGTTTTGTCTGTGGCGGGAGCATGTTATCGTGAAGTGATGTTCAATTCCCGGGACAAGAATGATCCAAAGGATGCACATGGGTTGCTGCAGTTGCCCTGGCAAGGTATTACACAACATTACGTTGATCCACTGATTGCCGGACATCACGACATCCAGGAGCTTTCTGAAACCTACTGCCACATGACCCTGAGTTGAACTCGTCTACAGCATTCAATATTAACCCATTACCTTCCTCTATATTTCCCGGAAATGGCTAAGTGGTGGCATGGCACCCGAACTGATTGGTGGATCAACTACCTTCTGCATTTTCCTGTATCTGGATCAGTAACACGGTACTCATTGGAAGAATTCTGCGAGGTGGCATCCCCCATCATTGGGCACAAAGTGAACAAGCAGGCCAAACTGGTCGAGTTGTATGAAGCCGCGCAAGTGAGCATGGGTCTGACCATCCCGGAAGAATCACTAGCTTGCCAAACATTTAAATTGCAGCTTCGTCGCTACCAGCGACATTAACCGGCAACGTGACCATCTGGAAATTTTGGCAGAGCATGATTTCGCTGATAACCCGGATTATGGGGTGTTAAAAACCGTGCCCGGCTGGACCCATCATAGCCTTGACAATTCTCGCCGAAGGCGGTGATCTGCGCCGCTGCGTGCAGATTGGCTTGAACCAAGAGGAGGCCAAGAACGCGCTGGTCTGTGTCGTGTTCTTGAACCGGCTTGGTGAAATCCGTGACCACAGTTTCGAGAACCAGCGCTACCGCGCCAGCGGCCTCAACCTAGTGGTTGCGATAATCATCTTGTGGAACACGGCCTACCTGGAACGGGCAGTCCAGGCGCTGCGCGACATAGGCAAGAGTATCGATGAACGGCTGCTATCATATCTTTAGCCGCTGAGCTGGGAGCACATTAATCTGATCGGCGACTACATTTCGCGTCAGAATAAGCAGATCGAACAAGGCAAGCTCCAGTCGCTACGAATGCCTGGCGAGGCTTGGATTACGATTTTTTCCCGTTCGTGAGCTGGCCCCTAAATCTAACTGGATTTTTGAGCTTTGGTGCAAAGCTCTCATATAAGTTTTATCTTAAGATCGTGCCCAAGAAAATTAGACGCACCGCAATTATTCATTAAGGCAGTTCTTTATTTATAAATTGGTTCAGTTTGGCAAAATTAGGCTCACCAACATAATGTTGTAAAATTGTTCCTTGTTTGCTGATGAGGAACCCCGTGGGGATGAGGAGCACTCCCCCAAAGGCGTGGGCAATCTTTCCCTGTGGATCGAGCGTATCAGGATAAGGAATCTGATATTTCTTGATAAATTTCAGGACATAGCCAGGTGGATCATAAGCCATATTTACCCCGATCAGTTCTAAACCCCGTGCATGGTATTGTTGGTACATGGCTTTAAGCTCAGGCACCTCTTTTACACATCCAGGACAATCTGTTGCCCAGAAATCAATGTAGACCACTTTGCCCCTTAAAGAACTAAGGGGAATATTTTTACCACTGAGTGTGGTA
>JAGXAQ010000035.1 GCA_018971485.1 Pseudomonadota bacterium
TGTCCGCTCCATCATGCTCATGCATGGTGGAGCGGTGGGTCTTGACAGTATTCCCGGACAGGGAACAACGGTCTGGATGGATTTTCCGGAACCGGAAATGACAGATTTGTCATGATTCGGTCAGACTGGTGTCATGCCAGAAACCTTAAAATGGTATCCAGGATGACTGAAAAGGTATTGGGGTAGAGGATGCAGACAGGTAAACCGGACAGGATAATTCTTCGGTGGAGGGGAAATCAGGGGAAGGCAGCAGATGCCGGTCGGGGCCGGAGGGGGGATAGCCCGCCAGGATCTTGGGGTCGATCCGGGTTCGGTTCAGGCTGTTTTGTTTTTTCCTTGCTTTTGGTCTTGTCTCCTTGTGCCTTGGCAAAGCCTGTTACAGCTGTTGTGGCTTCTGAAACTTATGCGCCCGAGGTTAAGGCCTATGCCGAGGTTGAGCCGGTCGGCGAGCTTTCGATGAGGGTTCATGCAGATGGAGTGATTTCCCACCTGAAGGTGCTTCCGGGTGATGAGGTCAAAAAAGGGGAGGTACTGGCGAGGCTGTCAGGCCCCCAGATTCATGCCCTGCGTATACAGGCCCTGGCTCAAGTGGACGAGGCGCGTTCTTCCTTGCGGCTTGCCTTGCATCAGCTGCGGATCCAGGCTGCATTATATGGCGAGCAGGTGGCGACAGTTCTGGATATCCATCAGGCGAAAGCACAGGTCAGGCTGGCCCGGGCCCGATTATCCGAGGCCCTGGCCCATTATGCCGAGGTTCGGGCCGCAATACTTGTTCGTGCCCCTGTGAATGCCACCGTGGAAACGGTAGGCGTGACCAATGGTTCGCCTGTTGTTTCAGGAGAAAACCTGCTGAAACTGCAGCCGGCTGACAGGCTCTGGCTGGTGGCTACGGTTTATGGTCCGACTGTCCATGTCATTCGGTCGGGCGTGTCCGCTACCTTTCATTCGGCGGATACGGACAGGCTGGTTCCGGTCACGGTGCGGGGCATGTTTCCTCGGGAGCGCGCAGACGGAGGGGTGCGGGTAGGACTGTTGCCTGGAACCTCCTCCCCTGGCTGGGTTGATGGCGAGAAGGGGGTCGTACGGTTTTTTCTTGCCCCAAAAACCTGGCCTGCGGTGCCGACTCAGGCACTGGTCCTGGATCGGGGGCACTGGTGGGTGCTGGTTTTGGGTAAAAAAGGCATGCATCCGGTCATGATTAAGCCTGGGCCGGCTGTAAACAACCTGACGCTGGTGCGAAAAGGGCTCAAGATTGGGGATAAAGTGGTCGTTCAGGGAGCCTACCTGTATTTTCACAAGGCATTGCGTTCTGCCTACCAACCACCGGACTAACTCATGGCTGCTCATTCTATCCCCATTCCGGCCCTTTTGCGCCGCCCTGTTGTCTGGGCCCTGTTTTATGGGCTGCTCTTTGCTTTTGGCGTGTATGCCGTCTGGAAGATTCCGGTCGAAGTCCTGCCCAGTTTTGATTACCCTCAAATCAGCATTATCGCCCATGATCCGGGTG
>JAGXAQ010000015.1 GCA_018971485.1 Pseudomonadota bacterium
GCTCAGCTGGTAGAGCAGCGGACTCTTAATCCGTTTGTCGTAGGTTCGAACCCTACTGGGCCTACCAATATTTAAACAGGTTCCAGAAATGGAGCCTGTTTTCGCTTTTAGCCCGCTGTCGCTGGATGGCCATTAGTACAGTTGTGTCTAGCCTGCCAGGATGGTTTGGTACCAAGCATGAGTGACCTGGTTTTTCTGTATAACACTTGAAGCCGTGTTAAGAAATTTGACGGTTTCTCTCTCCGCATCTTCTGGCGACCTATCCCTCTTTACCCTGAGCGAAGGGGTATTTTAAGTGATTTTTTAAAAACCGGTTCTCCGAAACAGAGCAATAAAACAGGCCATTTATATTAACAGTGTGACTTTTCTACAACAGGATTAGCGATCAAGGCAATAGTCAGGTGGCAACCGCAGGGTATAAGGTTTTTTGAAGTTATGTTGTTGTATATCAGCAAGATAATATAAATTTCTTCTTTTGGTTTTTCCTTTTTTCTAGTTGATTGTCATTTTTTTTTAACAATTTGGCAATGAAACTTACATATCCCATCCTTAGCATGGCCCCAGTCATTCAAGGTGAGTTTCTGGTTTGAGCAAGCGGACTTCTTAATTAAAGCATTTGACGGATGGCTGGTCTGTGCGCGGTTATGGAAATTCACTGTTTAGCATGAATGGCCTATGAAAATGCTGCATCACAAGATATCCAAACAATATTTAAGGATTGGACATAACTTATGAAAACCAAACGAACCCTATCGGGAGTAATGGGCCTTGCAGTGTTGTTGGCTATGGGTAGCACAGCAGCCCATGCAGAAGATCTGAGCCAGTTTTTTGCAGCAAGCAAGATTGATGGCCAAATTCGTTCCTATTATTTCAACCGCCAGTATGGCGCTCCGAACCTGTCGACCCAGAGGGCTTTTTCGCTCGCAGGGATTCTGAACATTCAGTCTGCCCCTTTTTGGGGTGGTTTTGGCCTGGGCACGTCCTTCTTCACGGCAAGTGATCTGGGTCTTAATAATATGAACAGTGCGAATCTGGACAGTACGCTCATGGGCGCACAACAGTCAGTCAATGCATTAGGACAGATGTATCTCCAGTATCAGGCCCCTAAGAAGTTCCTGATTCGTGGCGGTGATCAGATTATCAATACCCCTTGGATGAATAGTTCCGACTCCCGTGTTTTGCCTGCGACCTATGAAGGGGTCTATGCTCAAGGAACTCCGCTCAAAAACTGGAATGTGTATGGCGCCCGTGTTTTTCGCTGGAAAAGCCGCACTTCTTCCAACTATTATCGGGATAATCTTTATTATCCTGCTACTTATAATGGCGACACCATGTATGGAGGTGGCAGCGCGCCGAATAATGCCCTCTTTCCCCAGACAAACGGTGCCCTGGCTTTAGGTACATCCTATTCCCTGATGGGGGCGAAAGCGCAGCTCTGGTATTACGATTATTACCAGTTTACCAAGATGTATTATGGTGAACTGAATTACAAGTTCAGCCCTGTCATGGGACTGGTTCCTTTTGTGGGCGGCCAGTATGTCCATGAAAAGGATGGCAGCTCTGTCCTGGGAAATGTGGATTCATCCGCACACGGGTTTATCGGCGGGGTCAACTATCATGACAGGTATGGAAAAGGGAGTGCGAGCCTCGCCTATAATGCGGTTAAAGATCAAGGCAGCAGCATTTATGGCCATGGTGCAATTGTGTCCCCCTATACCAATAGCTATGCAACTGATCCGCTTTATACCACGTCCATGATTCGCGGACTGGTTGAGCTTGGACCAGGTCATGGCTGGAAGGTCAAGCTTACCCAGAATTTTTTGAACAACCAGGTGCTCCTGATGGCCGCTTTTGCCCGGTACAATACGTATTACAATGGCAACAGTAATGATACTTATCTGGATGTGACCTATAACTTCCAGGGACGCTTCAAGGGATTTTCTGTTCGGGATCGCGAAGAAGTGGCTTCTGGCGGAAGCCCAGCCTTCAACAATGGAGCAGCAGGTAATACGGCCCATTATTTCAGCTATAACCGGATTATGCTGACGTATTCCTTCTAGTCATCCAGGAAGCGAACCGGATGGGTTGTTTAAAGAGGGTGGTGTAGATTTTGCCAGTCCGGTTCTGCTGAAGTGTAATTGACCCAAACCCCTTGAATTTTCAGGTTCAAGGGGTTTGGGTTTTTTTATCGGTGTGTCGTAAAATTTCGCTGTTCAAGCCGGAGGGAGGCACTATAAGAATCTGAAAATGTCCCATCAAGTAAGCACCCTAGAGTTGCGTGGCCATTTTAAGTGGGCATTAGTGACATTTTTCATTAATACATTTCTAGCATGATGTTCTACCGGTTAAAATGGCCCGACAAGGGAAAACAGGGTCTGGCTCAACAAAGCGATTGAATAAAACGATGAGGCTTATCAAAAGACAGGTATTGTTCAATTTTTTGGTTTTTCGCCAGCGTGATGATCCCGGTGTCTCGTGAAGAAGCCTGTTCAGCAGGTTTTAAGGCTGAATCAGGTGAAATATCTCGAATAATTACAGGGTAGAGGGCGTGATGACATCCAACTCAGGGATTAAGATAACCCGGCTAGCATGTTTGTCCAGGATGCAGAAAGGCGGAGGCAGGCCACTGTTCTGGGTCTTGCTGGCGGGCTGTGTCATGGTTGTCGTGCTGCTTGGCCTGTTTTATGAGCGCCAGGGCAAGGCCCAGATTCCATCCGGGGCCCCAGGCGGCCATGAATCAGCTGTGCCGGTTACCGCAGCGAGTGTTAAGGTTCAAACTGTTCCAGTCTGGCTGGATGAATTGGGTACGGTGACGTCTCAAAATTATGTCAATGTGATGCCCCGTGTGGCAGGCCTGCTTTTGAGTGTACAGTACCACCAAGGCCAACTGGTAAAGGCAGGACAGATACTGGCCACAATTGATCCTCAACCTTTTCTTATCCAGGTTGAGCAGGCAAAAGCCCAGTTGCAACGGGACAGGGCCGAACTTGATGGGGCCAGAACGGATCTAAGGCGGTATCGCATTCTCCTGGCGCAGGATTCAATAGCAAGGCAGCAGGTTGATGATGAGCAGGCCCTGGTCAAGCAGCTGGAAGGAACCGTTGCGACAGATAAGGCCAGTCTGGACAGTTCCCGCTTACAGTTGTCCTATACACGGGTTAGGGCACCCATTTCAGGTCTGGCTGGATTAAGGCAGGTTGATGCAGGTAATATGGTTAATACTGCAGGAAGCCAGGCGAGTAATTCTTCCAGTAACTCCAGTTCGACAGCTTCATCTTTTGTTCCGATAGTCACTTTGGCCCAGGTCAGCCCGATCGAGGTAACCTTCTCGATTGCCCAGACGGATCTTCCCGAGGTGCTGGACCGCCTTAACCAACAAGCCGTCCTCAAGGTCGAAGCCTGGGACCAGCGCGATACCCGGCGCCTTGGAGTAGGAAAACTCGTGGCCGTTGACAATCAAATCAATACGACGACCGGGACAATTGCCCTGAGGGCAGTTTTTGCTAATCATCCAATGACCCTTTTTCCAAACCAGTTCGTCAATGTGCGTCTGCTGGTTAAAACCCTGCCCCATGCCCTGGTGGTTCCTTCGGCCGCAATTGCCATTGGGGCACCAGGCAGTTATGTCTATGTAATAGGCCGGAATGGAACAGTCAGCATACAGAAGGTCAAAACAGGGGTTACACTAGGCGATAAGACGGTGGTTCTAAAGGGCCTTAAGCCTGGAGACCGGGTGGTGACGGATGGCCTGGACCGTCTGAAGGCGGGCAGCAGGGTTCAAATCATCCATCATACCGATGTGACTTTAGCCAACCCTGGCTCTTCTTCCAATGAAAAAAGACAGGATCTGCCTGCTGTTTCTGCCCGGAAGGCCGGGTAGGCCGGGATGAGTCCAAACGATACGTCCACTGGCCAGGTTCCGGATACCCAGGATCAAACTGCAGCAGGCTTGCCTTCTGATCCTGGTGAATCCAATCCGTCCAGGCTGTTTATCCTGCGCCCGATTGCCACCTCTTTATTGATGCTGGCTGTTTTGCTCGCTGGTTTTCTAGGCTATCGCCTGTTGCCTCAATCAGCGTTACCGGAGGTGGATTATCCAACCATACAGGTAACAACCCTTTATCCCGGGGCAAGTCCCAGGGTCATGACCTCTGCCGTGACGGCTCCTTTAGAACGGCAGTTTGGTCAGATGCCAGGGTTGGCGCAGATGTGGTCCACCAGTTCTGGCGGGGCTTCGGTCATCACGCTTCGGTTTAATCTGGATTTATCCCTGGATGTAGCAGAACAGGAGGTCCAGGCAGCAATTAATGCGGCATCCAGCCTTCTTCCCAAGGATCTGCCCTCTCCACCGGTCTATGCCAAGGTCAACCCGGCTGATGCGCCGGTGATTACCCTGGGCCTGACTTCGAATACCCTTTCGTTGACCCAGTTGCAGGATCTGGCAGATACGCGCTTGTTGCAGAAATTATCCCAGGTCAATGGCGTTGGACTCGTCACCTTAAGCGGTGGAGAAAGAACCGCAGTTCGTATCCAGGTCAATGCGAAGGCCCTGGCTGCTCGTGGTTTAAGCCTGGATTCAGTTCAGACTGCTATCACCAATGCCAATGTGAATACTCCTAAGGGAAGTCTGGATGGTCCTCATCGTTCGTTTACGATTGGTGCCAATGATGAGCTGCAGTCAGCCCAGGCCTATCGCGACTTGATTATTGCCTATCAGAATGGAGCTCCAGTCAGGCTTAAAAGTGTCGCTCAGGTTGAAAACGGCCCGGAAAACAATCTGCTGGCTGCCTGGGTCAATCATCATCCAGGCATTGTCATCAATGTTAAGCGGCAGCCAGGGGCGAATGTAATTGCCGTGGTTGACAAGATCCGGACCATTCTGCCACAGCTTAAGGCAGGCCTGCCCTCATCTGTTCACTTTTCCGTCCTCTCCGATAGGACTGTCACGATTCGTTCTGCCATTCGGGATGTCAAGTTTGATCTGATACTGTCGGTCTTGCTGGTGGTTCTGGTTATTTTTGTTTTCTTGCGCAGCGCCCGTGCTACCTTTATTCCTGCCGTGACCGTCCCGCTGTCCCTTATTGGAACCTTTGGAGTGATGTATCTGGCGGGTTTTTCCATCAATAACCTGACGTTGATGGCGTTGACGATTGCGACTGGTTTTGTGGTCGATGATGCTATTGTCATGATCGAAAACATTTCGAGGTACATTGAGCAGGGTGAAACACCGCTTCGTGCGGCGCTTAAAGGAGCAGGGCAAATCGGTTTTACGATCATATCCTTGACCTTTTCGCTGATTGCAGTGCTGATCCCGCTCCTGTTCATGAAAGATGTGGTTGGCCGGCTATTTCATGAGTTTGCCATTACTCTGGCCGTGGCCATCCTGATATCGGCCGGTGTTTCTTTGACTTTTACCCCGATGTTGAGTGCAAGGCTGCTTCGACACGTCCCTGAAGCCGAACAAGGACGGTTCATGAGGTGGAGCGGGCATTTTTTTGAGCGCCTGATTCAAGGGTATGGCACAAGCCTGCGCTGGGTTCTAAGCCATCAGCGCATCACGTTGCTTGTAACCATGGGAACCCTGCTGGTGACGGTTCTGGGGTACATTATGATCCCCAAAGGGTTTTTCCCGGTGCAGGATACGGGGCTTATCCAGGGAATGACCCTGGGGCCCCAGAATGCTTCCTTTCAGTTTATGGCCCGTCAACAGGCCAATTTGTCCCGTCTGCTGCTTCAGGATCAGGCTGTCGAGAGTGTATCGTCCTTTATCGGGGTGGATGGAACCAACATGGCGCTCAACAATGGTCATTTTCTCATTGACCTTAAACCCCTGTCAGAGCGGCATCAACGGGTTGGCGCCATTATGGCGAGGCTGCATCAGGAAGTGGCCGGCATCAGTGGCCTCCAGGTTTTTTTTCAGCCGGTCCAGGATTTAACCATTGCTGATCTCATAAGCCCAAACCCGTACCAGATGAGTATCAGTTCTGCAGATGTCAGCCAGCTGTCCTTGTGGAACCATCGGCTTGTCAGTCAGCTTAAAACCCTGCCGGAATTGACAGGAGTGACAAGTGATTTGCAGGATCATGGATTGGTTGCTTATGTGGATATTGATCGTAATGCGGCTTCCCGGCTCGGAATTACCGTAGCTTCAATTGATAGTGCCCTGTATAGCGCGTTTGGCCAGCGACTGATTTCGACTATTTTTACCCAGTCGAGCCAATACCGGGTGGTCATGCAGCTTAAGGCAAGGGATCGTCAGGGATTGGCCGGGTTCAGCCAGGTTTATGTTCCTTCAGGAACAGGCCAACCCGTACCGCTGTCAGCGATAGCCCAGATAAAACAGGAACCAGGTGCTTTGAACATTGATCACCTGGGACAGTTTCCGGCAGCAATGATTTCCTTTGGACTGGCCCCTGGTGTTTCACTGGGTGAAGCAGTGCGGCTGATTCATGCAGCCCAGGCCAGGGTAGGCCTGCCTGCGTCGGTCAGCGTACAGCTACAGGGCACTGCAGCTGCATTCGAATCTGCATTGAGCAACCAGGTGAAGCTCTTGCTGGCAGCGGTACTGACGATGTATATCGTACTGGGTGTGTTATATGAAAGTTATATTCATCCGGTCACGATACTGTCCACTCTTCCTTCTGCAGGAGTTGGAGCTCTTCTGGCCCTGATGCTGACCGGGCATGAGATGACCATGATTGCCATTCTGGGGATCGTGCTCCTGATTGGTATCGTCCAGAAAAATGCCATCATGATGGTTGATTTTGCCCTGGATGCGCAAAGAAACCAGAACCTCGATGCAAGGGAAGCCATCCTGCAGGCAGCCCAGCTTCGTTTGCGACCTATACTCATGACTACGTTTGCTGCCCTTTTTGGTGCTGTACCGCTCATTGCTGGGGGAGGGATGGGAGCAGAACTGCGGGAGCCTCTGGGAATTACCCTGGTCGGGGGGCTGCTTTTTTCGCAGTTGCTGACCCTGTTTACGACTCCTGTCATCTATCTTGCTTTTGATCGGCTGGCTTTGCAATGGAAGGCCCGTTTTGGGTCAACGCCGCTACAAACAGAGCAGGAAGACCTGTGAATATTTCCGCCCGGTTTATTCGCAGGCCCGTAGGGACAACCCTGTTAGCCCTGGCCATTCTTTTTGCCGGCCTGGTTGCGTTCAGGTTATTGCCTGTAGCCCCTCTACCCCAGGTTGATTTTCCAACCATAACCGTTCAGGCAAGTCTGCCCGGTGCAAACCCGGGTGTCATGGCAGCTACGGTAGCAACGCCACTGGAGCGGGTTTTAGGGAGGATAGCCGGTGTAAATGAAATGACCTCATCCAGCTCACTGGGTTCAACCCAGATCATCTTGCAGTTTGATCTGAGCATGAATATCAATGCTGCCGCCCGCGAGGTTCAGGCTGCAATCAATACAGCGCTTCCCCTGCTGCCCACTGGAATGGTAAGTAACCCGACCTATCGCAAGGTCAATCCAGCCGATGCGCCTATTCTCATCTTGTCCCTGACATCAAAAAGCCTGTCAAGGGGACAGATGTATGATGCGGCTTCAACCATCATGGCACAGAAGATTTCCCAGCTATCCGGGGTGGGGCAGGTGATTGTAGGTGGCGCGGCATTGCCTGCCATCCGTGTTGGATTGAACCTGTCGAGGCTGGATCATATGGGCATCAATCTTGAGCAGGTGCGAAAGGCCATAGCGGACAGTAATGTGGTCAGCCCGAAAGGGGTAGTTGCAACCCCTAACCAGAGCTGGCAGGTTCGGACCAATGATCAGATAGGCAGTGCCGGGCAGTACGGCAGGGTAATTGTGGCCTACCAGCATGGCGCAGCTGTGCGCTTGGATCAGGTAGCCCATGTATATGAGGGGCTGCAGGATAACCACAACATGGGGTTGGCCAATGGCAACCCATCCGTGCAGCTTATTATTTTCCCCGAACCTGGAGCCAACATTATCCATGCTGTGGAAGGGATTAAATCCGCTCTTCCAGGACTGAAGGCTTCGATTCCCAGAGCGATTCATGTGCACCTGATGTCTGATCGTACCGTGACGATCCGGGCTTCCCTCCGGGATACTGAGCGAACCCTGGTTGTGGCGGTGATCCTGGTTGCCCTGGTCGTGCTCCTGTTTTTGCGTGACTGGCGCGTCACCTTGATCCCGGTAATAGCGGTGCCTGTTTCGCTGGTTGGCACGTTTGCTGCCATGTACCTTCTAGGCTACAGCCTGGACAACCTGTCCCTGATGGCCCTGATTGTTGCCACCGGCTTTGTTGTGGATGATGCTGTCGTGGTGCTTGAAAACATTGTCCGGCATGTGGAGGCAGGCATGGCTCCGATGCAGGCCGCCTTGACAGGAGCCCGGGAGGTGAGTTTTACGGTTCTGTCAATGAGCCTGTCTCTTGTAGCGGTGTTTTTGCCCATATTGCTGATGGGCGGAATTATCGGGCGGCTTTTTAGAGAGTTCGCGGCCACTTTGTCCGTATCCATCCTGATTTCACTGGTGGTGTCACTGACATTGACACCCATGCTGGCTTCACGCTGGATTAAGCCCCTGGCCTTGCAGGCTCCGGGTGCGCTGGCCAGGCGGGCTGAAGCCGCATTTGCACTGCTTCAGAAAGGCTACGGGAGAAGCCTGAACTGGGCCCTGACCCATTACCGGATTATGCTGGTGATTTTTTTTGCCACGATAGCCTGTAATGTGTACCTCTACAAGCGGGTGCCCAAGGGATTTTTTCCGCTTCAGGATACTGGAACCATGATAGCGAGTATCCAGGCGGATCAGGCGATTTCTTTCCAGGCCATGTCAACGAAGCTCAAGCAGGTTGTAGGCAAGGTTAAAATGAACCCTTCAGTGCAGAATGTGGTGGCCTTTACGGGGGGAGGGGGCACCAACAGGGGGTTCATGTTCATCTCCTTGAAACCTGAAAGTCAGCGCCCGGGTGTGATGCGGGTCATCGGCCAGTTGCGCCAAGACTTGTCAACTGTCCCCGGAGTTGAGGTTTTCATGTTCCCGGTTCAGGATATCCGTGCCGGCGGCAGGCCATCAGCAGCCATGTATCAATATACGCTCCAGTCTGGAAGCCTTGCTGATCTGGCTACCTGGACCCCTCGCGTGCTTTTGGCCTTCAAACACATTCCCGGGTTAAATAACGTCAATTCTGATGAGCAAAGTCATGGCCTTGAGGCAACTGTAATGATTGACAGGGCAGCAGCTGCCCGATACGGGATACCAGTGAGTGCCATTGATGCGACGCTCAATGATGCGTTTGGCCAGCGGCTGGTTTCAACGATTTACTCTCCCTTGAACCAGTACCATGTCGTAATGGAAGCAGCCCGGCGCTACTTGCAAAACCCGCGGGCCTTACAGGATATCTATATGACAGCAGCAAGCGGGGAACGTGTTCCCCTGTCAGCCCTTGCCCATGATGTTCCAGGGAATACGCCGTTGGCTGTCAATCACCAGGGACTGTTTGCCGCTGCCACGATTTCTTTCAATCTCAACAAGGGAGTATCTCTGGAGCAGGCGCAAAGACGCATTGATGTGGCGATGGCGAAGATAGGTTTGCCTGGAAGTATTCAGGGGGGGTTCCAGGGTACAGCCAAGCTGTTCCAGCAGACTTTGGAGCACCAACCCTTGTTTATCCTGAGTGCCCTTCTGGTGATATATATTGTTTTGGGCATGCTTTATGAAAGCACAATACACCCTGTCACGATACTTTCAACCCTTCCTTCTGCCGGGGTTGGCGCCGTTCTTGCCTTGATGCTGTTTCATACCAGCTTTTCCATCATTGCGCTGATTGGCGTGTTCTTGTTAATTGGCATTGTCAAGAAAAACGCTATCCTGATTGTGGATTTTGCCCTTCAGGCTGAACGGGAGCAAGGCCTGGATCCGAAAGAGGCAATCCATCAGGCCTGCCTGCTTCGGTTACGCCCTATCTTGATGACCACCCTGACTGCCTTGTTTGCGGCCTTGCCTCTGGTTTTTACAAGTGGGAACGGGGCAGAGCTGCGTCAGCCCCTGGGCATTTCAATTGCAGGCGGGCTGATAACCAGTCAGCTTTTGACTTTGTATACTACGCCGATCATTTATCTTGAGCTGGACAAGTTGCGTTTGTGGGGCAGGCAGTTCTGGACCTGGTGTTGCGGGCGTGCCTTTTTAGCGAAGAGATGACCCTGTTTCAGAGGAAGCCGGAATGAACAGACAATTAAACCAGAAAATTGGACGAAGAATACAGCAAGGAGGCCCATTTCTAAAAGGGATTCAATCCTGCCTTGCGTTGAGCCGGATTGCTATTGTTACGATGCTGGGCCTAGGCGTGTCCTCTTGCGCGGTTGGCCCCTCATACCAGCGTCCGGAAGTTGAGGTTCCCTCCCACTTTCAGGATAAATCAGGCTGGGTTCAGAGCGCTCCTGCCAGGGTTGTGGTGTATGGCCCCTGGTGGACGGTTTTTCAGAACAGCACCCTAAACAGGCTGGAGCCGGAGGTAGCCAAAGCCAATCAGAGCCTACGTGCAGCCTATTATGCCTATGTACAGGCCAATGCCCTGACTCGTCTGGCACAGGCACAGTATTATCCGACAGTAGGATCCAGCCTGGCTTTGAGCCGGTCGAACCAGGCTGGTTCCACAGCTTCTGGTTCTAATGGGCTGCAGTCAGGCCCCTCCAATGAGGCCAGTTTGGGATTATCTGCCAGCTGGGAGCCTGACCTGTGGGGTAAGATTCGTGACAGTGTCCGGGCTGCCAGGGCTGGAGCCGAGGCCAGCCGGGGGGATCTGCTGGCTGCCCAGCTTAGCCTGCAGGGAACGCTTGCACAGACCTATTTTCAGTTTCTATTGGTGGGTGAAGAAATACAGCTTGCCAGAAAAACGGTTGCATCGTATCGGGCCACATTGCGTTTGACCCGGAATCGCTATCATTCAGGAGTGGTTACGCGGGCGGATGTAGCACAGGCAAAGACCCAGCTGGATAATGCCCGGGTTCAGCTGGCTTCCCTGGGGGTGCAACGATCTCAGCTGGAGCATGCCATTGCGGTGCTAATCGGACAGCCTCCTTCCCTTTTTCACTTAACAGATAAGCCTTCCAGGCTGCCTGCTGCTCCCCTTATTCCTGCCGGGGTTCCTTCCCAGATTCTGTTGCGGCGTCCTGATCTTTTTGCAGCCCAAAGACGGGTGGCCCAGGCCAATGCACAGGTTGGTGTTGCCCGCTCTGCGTTTTTTCCAGCGTTGACGCTGTCTGCCCAGTCAGGATGGCGCAGTTCAGTAGTCAGCGATTTGTTCAAGGCTCCTAGCCTGTTCTGGTCTTTGGGCCCTTCCTTGGCCGAAACCCTGCTGGATGGAGGGGCACGCAAGGCCCAGGTTCTAGAAACCCGGGCCGCCTATCAGGAAGCCGTCGCCCAGTATCGCCAGGACTGGTTACAGGCCCTGCAGCAGGCTGAAGACAACTTGTCCGCCTTGGCCATCTTGCAGCATGAGCTGTATCTTCAGCAGCAGGCAGTCAGCGCCGCACTGGATTCCTTGCATCTGACCTTGAATCAGTATCGGGCAGGAACATTACCCTATCTGAATGTACTGACTGCCCAGACTTCCGTTTATACGGCCCGCAATGCCCTTCTCCAGATTGAAGGCGAGCAGTTGAGTGCAACTGTTGCCTTGATCCAGGCCTTAGGAGGGGGGTGGGGGGAAGATAACGGGGCAAAACTTGGCCCCCGTGTTTTACCTTGAATCGCTCTGGTTCTGATTCAGCTGTCCAGTTTATCCAGTTGCTGGGAGAGCTTGTCCAGGGTAGTCACAAAGGTTTTCAGGCGCTCTTTTTCCTGATTGACCACGGCTTCTGGCGCCCGTTGTACAAACTGGGTATTGGACAGCTTCCCTTCTGCTTTTTTGATTTCGGCCTGCAGGCGCTCCATTTCCCTGGCAAGCCGGGTTCGTTCTTCCTGTGGATCAATTTTGATTTCAAGCATCAGCTGGTATTCGCCTGCCCGGGCCGTAGGAGCATCATAATCGGGCAAGACGTCCAGTTCACGGACTTCACTCAGCCGGCAAAGACTGATGAGAAAATCCTGAAGGCAGGAAATGGACGGGCCTGTCATGCACAAAGGAATACGGGTTCCCGGGGCAAGATTCATGGCAGCACGTAAGCCACGAACTTCGGTGGTTATCTGTTTTAAAACCCGGATCTGGGATTCTGCCTGGGCATCTTCAAGTGCAGGGTTCGCCAGGGGGTAGGGAGCAAGCATGATGCTGGGGTGTTTGCATCCTGAAAGGGGGCGGATGCTTTGCCAGAGTTCTTCAGTGATAAAGGGAATGAGTGGATGGGCAAGGCGTAACAGGGTTTCCAGAACACGAATCATGGTCTGGCGGGTCATTTGAACCCGCAGGGGATCCCCACTTGCCAGTTCAACCTTGGCTAGTTCAAGGTACCAGTCGCAGTATTCATCCCAGACATATTCATAAATGGCACGGGCGGCAAGATCGAAGCGGTAGTCGGAAAAAGCCTGGATTACCTGTGATTCTGTCTGCTGCAGGTGGCTGATGATGTAGCGGTTGATAAGGCCGGTAGTCGTGTCAGCCCAAATGGATTCGGACTCATCTGGGGCGGTATAGCCTGGGCTGTTCATGAGCACAAAACGGGTGGCATTCCAGAGCTTGTTGCAAAAATTGCGATACCCTTCACACCGCTGCATGTCAAACTTGATATCGCGTCCATGGGTGGCAAGGCTTGCAAAGGTAAAGCGCAGGGCATCCGTACCAAAGGAAGGGATGCCCTGGGGATAGTCCTTGCGCGTCGCCCGTTCAATGGAAGGGGCCATTTTGGGGTTCATCAGGTTGCTGGTGCGTTTTTTAACCAGTGTCTCCAGATCGATGCCATCTATGAGGTCAAGCGGATCCAGAACATTTCCCTTGGATTTGCTCATTTTCTGTCCATGAGGGTCTCGCACCAGGCCATGCACGTACACATCCTTGAACGGGATTCGGCGGGTAAAATGCAGGCTCATCATGATCATTCTGGCTACCCAGAAGAAAATGATGTCAAATCCGGTAACGAGGACAGAAGTAGGCAAGAACTGTTCCAGTTCGGCAGTCTGACCAGGCCAGCCCAGTGTTGAAAATGGCCAGAGTGCTGAAGAGAACCATGTATCCAGTACATCTTCGTCCCGGTGAAGAGGTTTGTCCCCTGCCATTTTTTTGGCTTCCTGTTCAGTCCGGGCCACATAGACCTGCCCATTTTCATCATACCAGGCAGGAATACGATGCCCCCACCAAAGCTGACGCGATATGCACCAGTCCTGGATGTTTTCCAGCCATTGATTGTAGACGGCGGTCCAGTTGTCCGGGACAAAGCGGATGTGATTTTCCCTGACCGCCTGAAGGGCTGGGGCAGCAAGACCTGCCATGGCTACAAACCATTGATCGGTCAGCATGGGTTCAATGACAGCTCCACTTCGTTCTCCTCGAGGCACTTTAAGTGTATGGGGAAGAACCCGGGCAAGCAGCCCACAGGATTCAAGATCAGCCACAATGGCCTGTCTTGCCTCAAAGCGATCCAGACCGCGATAGTTTTCTGGAGCGTTGTCATTGATGCGTGCATCCAGTGTCAGGATGTTGATAGGGGCGAGCTGGTGGCGTATCCCCATCTGATAGTCATTGAAATCGTGAGCCGGAGTGATTTTTACACAGCCTGTACCAAATTCCGGATCAACGTAGCTATCTGCGATGACAGGAATGGTCCGTCGGGTCAGGGGCAGTTGAAGCGATTTGCCAATGAGGTGTTGATAGCGCTGGTCATCCGGGTGGACGGCAACCGCTACATCACCAAGCAGGGTTTCAGGGCGTGTGGTGGCAACTATGACTTCACCCGGGCCATTTGCATACGGATAGCGGATGTGCCACATGGATCCTGATTCTTCTTCACTGACCACTTCCAGATCGGAAACAGCCGTGCCTAAAACGGGATCCCAGTTAACCAGGCGTTTGCCCCGATAAATCAATCCTTCTTCGTAGAGCTTGACAAAGACTTCCGTGACGGCTGCAGACAGTCCTTCATCCATGGTAAAACGTTCCCGTGACCAGTCGCACGAGGCACCGAGCCGGCGCATTTGTCGCGTAATGGTTGATCCGGATTCCTCTTTCCAGGACCAGACCCGTTCTAGGAAGCCTTCCCGGCCAAGGCTGTTCCGGTTTTCACCCTGGCGCTCCAGTTGACGTTCCACCACAATTTGCGTGGCGATTCCGGCATGATCTGTTCCGGGTTGCCATAAGGTGTCATGGCCCAGCATCCGGTGATGGCGAATGAGGATATCCATGAGGGTATCCTGAAAGGCATGTCCCATGTGCAGGGTTCCTGTCACGTTGGGTGGAGGAAGCATAATGCAGTAGGCTTGCAAGCCGGGTCGGGACGAAGGCTGGAAATAGCCCTGCTGTTCCCAGAGTGCATACCAGCGGGATTCAATGTCCTCAGGAGAAAAGCTTTTGGCAAGTTCGATCATGGCTAGGGGCTTCGACAGCGGGAAAAGGGGCAATTATAAGCGAATTGATCGTTATGGGCGAGATTTTGGTTGAATCTGCAAGGCCAGCGCCTGAATCAAATCGGCTGAGCACTCCTGCGTGATGCGTTCCACCTCGTCCCTAAAATCCAGCAGCGCTTTTTCACAGGCTTTTTCCAGTGAGCGGGCCAGGTGGGTCTGCATGACAGGCAGTAATTCATTGAGGAGTTGCCTGACAGGTTCAGACAGGTCCTGATCGGCCTTTGTCCGGTAAGGGTAACGAAAACCGGAGGAGCGAAGGGCCTGTTCCCTGAAAAAAGGCTGGGGTGGAGCTTCAGGCTGGGGGGGATCAATGACAATCTGATCCAGATACCCTTCCGGGTAGACAGCATCAGTCAGGACTGGAATGTCAGTCTGGTTTTCTGAGCGCCGAAAGACAAAAGGCAGTTCATCTGCAGGCTGAGCGGATAAAGAGGGGCCGTGCTGCTGTTTGAGCAGCGCATTGAATCGCCGGGTGAGATCATCTTCTTCGTTCATCATGTTGTGTCGGGCGGGACAGGTTTTTCAGGTTATGAAACGTTACTGCATACCCACGGCTACGATAACTCATAACCCGTTCTCGGGCCAGGGCAGCATCGTCCTTGTCCAGTGTAACAATTTCAATGAGCCGCTGGAAGCGGGAAAACTGGTGTGGCATCTTACCGGACAGGTTTAACATGATGTCATCCTGTTGTTCCCCATTAAGGCTTGTTCCTATGAGAATGGGTGCTACAGGAGCCATGCTGTCACCGGTTTTGCAGTGGGGAACAAAGCTGGCTGGACGAAAAGACCACAGCATCTGATCTAGAGTTGTGCACAGGTCTGTGTCCTGGCAAAGGACAAACACCCGGTTTCCCTGAACTTGCGCCTTGCTGCACAGGATGCAGGCGAGGTGCAGGGAATCCTTCACATGGGTATAAAAATCAATGCGCGTCACGGTGTTCTGCAGCCCGTCGAAGAATGAATTCCATCAGCAGAGGGACAGGTCGTCCAGTGGCTCCTTTTTGAGCCCCTGACTTCCAGGCTGTTCCGGCAATATCCAGATGGGCCCAGTTCATCTCCTCAGTGAAACGGGACAGGAAGCAGGCTGCTGTAACGGATCCGGCAGGGCGTCCGCCGATATTGGCCATATCGGCAAAATTGCTTTTAAGCTGCTCCTGGTATTCTTCCCATAAAGGCATGGGCCAGACGGGATCCAGGGCTGCCTCAGCGGCCTGGCCCAGTTCTTTGGACAGGGCATCGTTATTGCTATAGAGGGCACTGGCGACATGACCCAGGGCAATGACACAGGCACCGGTCAGTGTAGCCAGATCAATGATGGTATCGGGCATGAAACGGGCGCTGTAGGATAGGGCATCACACAGGATGAGCCGGCCTTCCGCATCCGTATTCAGGATCTCGATGGTTTTTCCCGACAGGCTGGTCACGATATCCCCGGGTTTGCTGGCCTGTCCATCCGGCAGGTTCTCTGTCGCAGGAATCACGCCAATCACATTAAGGGGCAGTTCCAGTTCCGCGACAGCCTGCAAGGTTCCCAGAACAGCTGCGGCCCCACACATGTCAAATTTCATTTCATCCATGGCTTCGCCCGGTTTGAGTGAAATTCCCCCGGAATCAAACGTAACCCCTTTGCCAACAAGAACAATGGGTTTGTTCTGGCTGGAGCTGCCCTGATATTCCAGGATAATCAGTTTCGGATCCTGACGGCTGCCCCGGGCTACTGAAAGCAGAGCCCCCATTTTCAGGGCTTCCATGTCAGTTCGTTCAAGTATGGTCGCCTTGAGCGGGAGCATGCGGGCCAGGTTTTGGGCCGTTTCTGCCAGGTGGGTAGGCGTGCAGATATTGCCGGGCCGGTTCCCCAGGTCTCTGGCGAGCTGGCAGGCCCTGCCAATGGCTATGCCTCGCTTCAGGGCAGCTTCACCCATCTCCAGTTCATTGCGCCTGGGAACACTTAGTGTAATCCGTTTCAAGGCGCGCCTGGATTTTTCTGCCGTGCTTTTGCATTCATCAAATCGATACAGGTTTTCGAACATTCCGATGACGGCCTGTTCTATTTTCCATGCCGTGGACTGTTTTTTTAAGGGGAGCTCAGTCAGATAGAAGGTCGCATCTGCAGTGCCGGTATCATGGAGTGCCTGTATGGCTGCGCCAATCGCCTTCCGGTAGGATTTGGTGCTGAAATCCCTTTCCCGCCCCAGCCCGACCAGTAGAATGCGATCACCTAGCGTGTTGGGCACATTGTGCAGAAGAAGCGTTCGCCCGAGCTTCCCATCCATGTCGCCACGGCGCATAATATCGCCAAGATAGCCGTTGGAGGCGCGGTCAATCTGCTCTGCTGCAATGGATAGTTTTCTGGATTCGAATATGCCGACAACAACGCAGGCAGTCCTTTGTTTTTCCGGGCTGCCGCTTTTTATGCTGAATTCCACGAAAGACTCCTTAAATTTGTGCAAAATGATAGGATTTAAGTCATTTGGATTTTTTTCGATAAACGTGATTATTTTTCTTTTGACGCATAAAGTCAAAGTTTCATTCAAAACATGATTTTTCGACAAGCTTTGGTTAATGAGCTCGCCCGCAGCGTTGCTCTTATCTTTACTGTGCTGATGGCCATCACGCTGACCATTTTCGTTGTCAGGCTCCTAGGGGATGCGGCAGGGGGTCTTGTTCCTCCCAATGAATTTTTATCATTTCTTGGGTTTACCCTGCTCAACTATATTCCTGTAGTCATTTCCCTGACCCTGTTTCTGGGAATCCTTCTTACATTGAACCGGAGTTACCGCGATAGCGAAATGGTGGTTTGGTTCAGCTCTGGCCTGGATGTGACCCACTGGATACGCCCTGTACTCTATTTTATTTTTCCGGTTGTGGTGACCCTTGCCATATTAAGCCTTGTCATTTCACCCTGGGCTGCCAGCGAGAATGCGAAATATGCAAGTTTCGTGCAAAGCCGCACGGATCTGTCCATGATTACCCCTGGTGTTTTCCGGGAATCCCCCACCCAGAACCGGGTTTATTTTGTGGATGCCTTTTCTGCAAACCATCAGCAGGTCCGCAACATATTTGTCCAGTCCCGGAAAGGGAATCAGGTCAGTGTTGTCGTGGCAAGCCGGGGATATCATCGAAGCCTGCCTGACGGGAACGAGTATCTGGAGTTGGATGATGGCCGGCGATATGATGGGCAGCCCGGGACAATGAATTACAAGGTCATGAGTTTCAAGCGGTACAGCCTTTATCTGCAGCCGAGGGCATCGGCGATTACGCCTACGGCCAAGGCCACGCCCACCCTGACGCTCATGCATACTGATACGCCTGATGCCCAGGCCGAGCTGCAGTGGCGTCTGAGCAAACCCATCAGTGCCTTGATCCTGGCCCTGCTTGCCATCCCGCTTGCTGCGACGAACCCCAGAACCGGAAAATCCTGGCATTTTCTTCTGGCATTACTGATTTTTATGATTTATGCCAATCTTCTGAGTATTTCGGATACCTGGGTTGAGCAAGGCAGGCTTTCCGCGGCCATTGGTCTTTGGTGGGTCCATTTGATTATGCTGATTCTTGCGGGATACTTGTTTTATCGCAGGCTTTTTCTGGTTTCATGGTTAAAAAGGCGTCGCCGGTGAAGGTTCTATCCCGTTACCTGTCCAGGCAGATTTATCTGGCTTCCTTTCTGGTCATGGCAGGCCTGCTTGCCCTTTTCTCGTTTTTCGATCTGGCCCATCAACTCGGATCCATCGGGCAGGGCCACTATACACTCTGGCCCGTTTTTGAGGTGGTGGCCTTGCATCTGCCGGCCAATGCCTACCGTCTGCTACCCGTGACTGCCCTGATTGGTGGGCTTTATGCCCTCATCCAGCTCAATCATAACTCAGAGTTCACAGTCATGCGGGTCTCTGGCATGTCGGTTACCCGTATGGCTTATGCGATGGTAAGAGCGGGGATGGGCTTTGTGCTGATCACCCTTTTGCTTGGAGAGGTGGTTGTGCCCTATACCCAGCAGGCGGCCCAGCAGCTCAAGCTACGGGCAACCCATTCCATGGTGGCCCAGGCGTTTCGCTCAGGACTTTGGGTCAAGGATGCTGATCGTTTTGTCAATGTGGGAGAAATCAAGCCAGACATGACCTTGCTGGATATTACCATCTACGGTTTTAGTCCCCACTGGCGTCTCATGAGCATTGAACAGGCCTCAAAAGGGGTTTATGTTGGCCATAACAGCTGGAACCTGACTGGAGTGGTTCAGACCCGGTTCGCTGCGCAGCATACCGAGGTCGTCCACTTGCCCCGGTTGAGATGGCAGACCGTGCTCAATCCTGATATCCTGAGCGTCCTGCTGGTCGTGCCAGATGATTTGTCGATAGGAGAGCTGTATTCCTATGTGACTCATTTCGAAGCCAATGGGCAGCGGGTGGCTCGTTATGAAATTGCCCTGTGGGCCAAACTGTTCTATCCCGTTACCTGTATCATCATGCTCTTGCTGGCTTTGGCGTTTGCCTATTTGCCGGCCCGTTCAGTGGCCAGTAGCGGGCGTATCATCATGGCTGTTCTGATCGGCCTGTTTTTTTATCTCGTTAACCAGATCTTTGTCCACCTGGGGGTTTTGAATGACTGGTCCCCGGCTTTTTCTGCGATTCTGCCTGGTATCCTGTTTTTCATGGTTGCCTTTTTTCTGCTTGCCCGCGTTGAACGGCGCTGATGGCCGGCAGGACAGGATGATGGTTGACATGAGCCGATCATGGAGAAAGAGTTTTTCGCGGTCAAACAAGGCCCAGAGAAACCCTGCGCCCAGGAAAAACAACCCGGCCATGGCCAGAAGGTAGCGAAGTATGGCATGACTCACCCGCAGAGTCCGCCCTTGCCTGTCTACGAGCATGAGATGCCAGGTTTTCATGGCGGGTGTTTGTCCTCCGTGTATCCAGAACCATGTAAAGTAGATTCCTCCGGTCAGGGCAAGCCACAGCTGCAATAGGATGCGGGGGGGTGGTGCGGGAGAAAAGAGATGGCCAGCCAGTAAAAAAAATAGGGTAGCGGCCATGAATAGGCCTAAAAGCAACAGGCTTTCGTAGACAAGACTTGCAATTCGATGCCAAAACCGGGCGGGCTGGAACATGGTTGAGCCAGTTTTTTGAAACTAAAAGCTGAAGTATAGCGGGCTATTGTCCGAATAGCCTGAAATGGGACTGTCGACCCCGGGATATTTCCTGGCTATTTGATACAGATCAATTTTGCCAAAAGAGGCCTGAAGTGGGTACCCGGTCATGCTGTGCCATTTAGGAGGCGGGGGCATCTAAAAAGTTGGCAGGTTAGCCTGTTTGATGGTATTTTTATGGGTTTATGATGTTTGACGAGATAAAAAGGCAAATTGTATGGAATTGACGGGTGCGGAAATTGCGATTCGCTGCCTCAGGGAAGAGGGTGTAGAGCATGTTTTTGGCTATCCTGGGGGAGCGGTTCTGGATATTTATGATGCGATTTTTCGCCAGGATAAAGTTCGTCATGTACTGGTTCGGCACGAACAGGCAGCAGCCCATGCTGCAGATGGCTATGCCCGGGCAACCGGCAAGGTTGGGGTGTGCCTTGTAACGTCCGGTCCAGGGGTTACCAATGCTGTGACCGGTATCGCTACAGCTTATATGGATTCCATCCCGATGGTCATTCTGTCTGGGCAGGTTCCTGTTCCGGCTATTGGCCAGGATGCCTTCCAGGAGGTCGATACGGTGGGTATAACCCGTCCTTGTGTCAAGCATAATATCCTTGTCAAGGATGTAAACGATCTGGCACCAGCCATCAAGAAAGCCTTTCATATCGCTTCAACAGGCAGACCCGGCCCGGTACTGGTGGATATTCCCAAAGACGTTTCCCAGAAGAAAACAGAATTCAGTTATCCATCTGGTATCCAGCTAAGGTCCTATCAGCCGGCCACGAAAGCTGAACCGGACATGCTGCGCCAGGTGGTTCAGGTCATCATGAGTGCCCGCCGGCCCATGATCTACTCAGGAGGGGGGGTCATCCTCTCCAATGCGAGTGAGGAGCTGACCCGTTTTGCAAAACTGCTCCATTTTCCGGTAACCAACACATTAATGGGTCTGGGGGCATTTCCCGCAACAGATAGCCAGTTTGTGGGTATGCCGGGCATGCATGGAACCTATGAAGCCAATATGGCCATGCAAAACTGTGATGTCTTAATTGGCATTGGAGCCCGTTTTGATGATAGGGTCATTGGAAATCCTGCCCATTTTTTTGATGCTTCCCGCAAGATTATTCATATTGACATTGATCCGACTTCCATATCGAAGCGGGTTCCTGTGGATTTGCCAGTCGTGGGACATGTGAAGGATGTGTTAAAGCAACTCCTGAGCCTGCTTGATGCCAGTCGGGAAAAACCGGATCCGGGGGTGCTTCAGGACTGGTGGAACCAGATTGAACTGTGGCGTTCACGGGACTGCCTGAAGTTTGATCGTGCAGCAGAGGTGATTAAACCCCAGCTTGTTGTAGATACGCTTTATCAGGTTACATCAGGTGACGCTATCGTGACCTCCGATGTAGGGCAGCACCAGATGTGGGCTGCACAGTTCTACAAGTTTGATAGACCCCGTCGCTGGATTAATTCAGGGGGGCTGGGGACGATGGGTGTAGGGTTGCCTTATGCGATGGGAGTTCAGACTGCCTTTCCGGATGAAACGGTTGTCTGTATTACTGGAGAGGCCTCCATCCAGATGTGCATCCAGGAACTGTCGACCTGCCGGCAATATCGGCTCCCCATCAAGATTGTCAATCTGAACAATCGCTACATGGGAATGGTGAGGCAATGGCAGGAGTTTTTCTACGGCAACCGGTATGCCGAATCCTATGTGGATGCCCTGCCTGATTTTGTGAAACTTGCAGAAAGTTATGGGCATGTTGGCATGCGCATTGACAAGCCGTCCGATGTAGAAGGAGCACTTAAGGAGGCGTTTAAGCTTAAGGATCGTCTGGTATTCATGGATTTTATTACGGATCAGACGGAAAATGTATATCCCATGGTGCCCAGCGGCAAGGGAATGAGTGAAATGATACTGGTATAATGATGCGACATATTTTTTCTTTATTGATGGAAAATGAATCAGGCGCCCTGTCCCGCGTGGCGGGGCTGTTTTCAGCCCGCGGCTATAATATCGAGTCGCTTTCGGTTGCCCCGACAGAAGATGCTACGCTTTCAAGAATGACGATTGTGACGACGGGCTCTGCGGATGTGATTGAGCAGATCCTGAAACAGCTTGATAAGCTCATTGATGTAGTCCGGGTTGTGAACCTGACAGAAGGTGTCCATATTGAACGTGAGCTGATGATGGTTAAGGTCAGTACCAGCGAAGGCGATGCAGATGAAATCATGCGCCTTACTGATATTTTCCGAGGGAAAATCATTGATGTATCAGATGATACTTATACGATTGAACTGACAGGAGACGGGGCTAAACTGGATGCTTTTCTCCAGGCTTTGGATCGCAACCTGATTGTGGAAACGGTTCGAACTGGTGCATCCGGGATTGGTCGTGGCAGCCGTATCTTGAACCCTTGAAGGGTATAATCCGGATTTTGAACTGAAAGGAATCGAATGAACGTTTTTTATGATAAAGATGCGGATTTGAACATTATTCGCAAACTGAAGGTCACGATTGTCGGTTATGGCTCGCAAGGGCATGCCCATGCCCTGAACCTGAAGGATTCAGGAGTGGATGTCACGGTCGGGGCTCGTGCAGGCGGCGCGTCCTACCGCAAGGCCCAGAACGCCGGACTTAAGGTCAAGGACATTGGCGAGGCGGTCAAGGGATCGGATCTGGTGATGATTCTGGCCCCTGATGAGACGCAGCCTGCCATCTATACGGATGATATTGAACCGAACCTTAAACCAGGAGCAACCCTTGCGTTTGCTCATGGATTCAATATTCATTTTGGCCAGATTAGCCCCCGTGCAGATATTGATGTCATCATGATTGCCCCTAAAGGCCCGGGACATCTGGTGCGCTCAACCTATACTCAAGGAGGAGGGGTTCCTTCACTGATTGCTGTTTATCAGAATGCTTCGGGTCAGGCCCGTGATGTAGCCCTGTCTTATGCCGCAGCCAATGGTGGAACGCGTGGTGGCGTGATTGAGACGTCTTTTCGCGAAGAGACCGAAACCGATCTTTTTGGAGAACAGGCCGTGTTATGCGGGGGGGTTACTGCGCTTGTACAGGCAGGTTTCGAAACGCTCGTTAATGCTGGCTATGCTGCAGAGATGGCTTATTTTGAGTGTCTTCATGAACTGAAGCTGATAGTGGATTTAATGTATGAGGGTGGAATTGCCAATATGCGTTATTCCATTTCCAATACGGCAGAATATGGTGATTTTACGCGAGGCCCACGAATTATCAATGAAAAGACCAAGGCTGAAATGCGTCAAATCCTCAAAGAAATCCAGTCAGGCCAGTTTGCCAAGGAGTTCATCCTTGAAAATCGGGCTGGAGCCGCTTCACTCAAAGCCATGCGTCGTTTGGGAGCAGAACATCCGATTGAGCAGGTGGGTGAAAAACTGCGTGGCATGATGCCCTGGATCAAGAACAACAAGCTTGTTGATCAGAGCAAAAACTGATACAAGGCCAAGTTGCCGAAAGCTAGTGCTTTCGGCAACCCCTCCTGAAAAACGGATTGCTTCTTGATGCAAAAACCCCATCCTATAGTTGCCCGAGAGGGCTATTCGTTTATTGTCCTTGGCCTTATCATTTCGGCTGGGGTGACCTGGTTTCTGGGGATAGGGTGGGCTTTGCCATTCTGGCTTGTCACCTTGTTCATTATCCAGTTTTTCCGTGATCCCAGACGGGTTTGTCCTGAAGGGCCGGATCGGGTTATTTCTCCTGCAGATGGGCGGATTGTTGCAGTGGAGATGACGCATGATCCGTATCTGGACAGAAAAGCCATCAGGGTAAGTGTTTTTATGAACGTCTTTAATGTTCATTCCAATCGCAGCCCTGTTGCAGGCACAGTCCTCCAACGCTGGTATTTCAGGGGATCATTCGTTAATGCGGCTCTGGACAAGGCCTCTGAACAGAATGAACGGAATGCCCTGCATATCAGAACGGCTGAGGGTCAGGATGTCACCTGTGTCCAGATTGCAGGACTGATAGCCAGGCGGATTCTGTGTTATGTCGATATGGGCTCGCAGATGGAACCAGGGGAGCGGTATGGATTTATCCGGTTCGGGTCGCGTGTTGATGTGTATCTTCCCCCGGAGGCCCAGGTTTCCATTACCATCGGTGAATGCGTCAAGGGAGGGCAGGATGAGTTGGCTCGGCTGCCTCATTAGGCCAGTTTGTCCCGGCAACCATGGGGATAAGGGTTCAATGAAGGAGGGGGTATGACCCAGAACGAGGCAGAGCAGCAAAAAGTTCGCCCGCGTAACAAGGGGTATTACATTTTACCCAACCTTTTTACTTCAGCAGGATTGTTTGCCGGGTTTTATGCCATTGTTCAGGCGATGAACGGGAACTTTGGCTATGCGGCAGTGGCTATATTCATAGCCATGATCATGGATAGCATGGACGGACGGGTGGCCCGCCTGACCGGTACGCAGTCGGAATTCGGCATGCAGTTCGACAGCCTCTCGGATATGGTATCGTTTGGTATTGCCCCAGCCTTGGTGGTTTATGTCTGGTCCCTGCAGTCATTGGGCCGGGTGGGCTGGATTGCAGCATTTGTCTATGCTGCTGGAGCGGCCTTGCGGCTGGCTCGTTTTAATACCCAGGTTGAAGTGGCAGACAAGCGATATTTTACCGGCTTGCCCAGCCCTGCTGCAGCTGCCTTGATCGCAGGGTTTGTCTGGATGATGTATGATCTGGGCATTCCCGGTCTTGAGCTGAACTGGTTTTCCTGCGGGCTGACCTTTTTTGCAGGGCTCACCATGGTAAGCAATATCCGCTATTATAGCTTTAAGGATATCAATCTTCGTAAGAGCGTGCCCTTTTTTGTTGTCCTGATTCCCATTCTGGCTTTTATCCTGCTGGCCACTTATCCTCCACTGGTTGTTTTTAGTGTGTTTGTTGCCTATGGTGTTTCAGGCTATGTGTTGTGGCTCATTCAATATGTCCGAAAGCGTAAACCGGTGGAAAAATCCGGGTGATGTGATGCCTGAATCCTGTCCTGTTTCATCCGGGGCTTGAATAAAACAGATCGCGGTCTTGCCATGTATCTGTAAAAGCTATATATTAACGACATGAATCCGGTTTTTGTCAGCACTCCTCATACGACACTTTACCCAGATGCCTATCTGGGCAGCCTGCTGCTGCGCCTTGCGCGCTAAACATACCTCATTTAATCTCATTTAGTATACTTTGTCTTTTACCTAAGGGTAAAAGACAAGAACAATAAGAGTTGTCCGGACAGATCCGCTGGAGGATGGAAATGAAAGATCATTTGATTATTTTTGATACAACGTTGCGAGATGGGGAACAAAGCCCTGGCGCTTCAATGACCCGTGAAGAAAAGATTCGAATCGCGCGTCAGCTGGAAAAATTGAAGGTGGATATCATTGAAGCGGGGTTTCCTGCTGCAAGCAATGGGGATTTTGAGTCAGTCAAGGCTGTGGCATCCGTGATTAAGGATAGCACGGTTTGTGGATTGGCCCGTGCACTGGAAAAGGATATTGAGCGGGCAGGAGAGGCAATCCGGCCTGCTGCGTCCGGACGAATCCATACCTTTATTGCCACCAGTCCCATTCATATGAAAATGAAGCTGCGCATGGAGCCAGAACAGGTCATCGAGCAGGCAGTGCAGGCGGTCAGATGGGCTTCCCGATATACGGACAACATAGAATTTTCTCCTGAAGATGCAGGGCGTTCCGATATTGATTTTCTTTGCAGAATACTTGAGAAAGTCATTGATGAGGGGGCCCGTACCATCAATATCCCTGATACTGTGGGATATACGTTACCTGACATGTTTGGCCAGCTTATCGAAACCTTGCGTCAGCGGCTGCCTAATTCTGACAAGGCTGTTTTTTCGGTTCATTGCCATAATGATCTGGGTCTGGCCGTGGCCAATTCCCTGTCTGCAGTCATGCATGGCGCAAGGCAGGTGGAGTGCACGATTAACGGACTGGGCGAGCGTGCCGGGAATGCTGCCCTTGAAGAAATTGTCATGGCTGTAAAAACACGCCAGGATGTTTTTCCATGCACGACCCGGATCGATTCTACCCAGATTGTTCCGGCTTCACGTCTGGTCTCTAATGTGACCGGTTTTGCAGTCCAGCCGAACAAAGCCATTGTGGGGGCCAATGCATTTGCCCATGAATCCGGAATACACCAGGATGGTGTGCTCAAGAATCGGGAAACCTATGAAATCATGTCTGCAGAGGAGGTAGGCTGGACAGCCAATCGGATGGTATTGGGAAAACATTCGGGGCGTAATGCGTTTCGGACCCGGTTAAAAGAGTTGGGGATAGATCTGGATTCTGAAGAAGCGCTCAATACTGCCTTTGCCCGTTTCAAGGATCTGGCTGACAAGAAGCATGAGATATTTGATGAGGATTTGCAGGCTTTGATGACTGAGGAAGAACAGGCCCATGAGCAGGAACAGTATCGTCTCGTGTGGCTTAAAGTGACTTGTGAAATGGGGGAAACCCCTGAAGCCACAGTCATTCTCCAGGACGGGAATGAGGAAAAAACAGCCAGGGCTCATGGCAGTGGCCCTGTGGATGCCGCATTCAAGGCAATGGCAACCATTACGCATACCCATGCGGAGCTCCAGCTTTATTCGGTCAATGCTATCACGCAAGGCACGGATTCCCAGGGTGAAGTAACCGTCAGACTTCATGAGGCAGGGCGTATTGTCAATGGCCAGGGTGCAGATACAGATATTGTCATTGCCTCGGCCAAAGCCTACATTCATGCCCTTAATCGGTTGCATAGCAAGGTTGAGCGGGCCCATCCACAGGTCTGATGGCCTGGGGGAGCAAAAGAGTGTTCTTTTGTTCCCCCAGGCTTGCCTCTCATGCCTTGGAATGAATAAAGCCGGTTTTTTTGTAGGGGCTGCTACCGTAACCGAATTTCACGTTTGAGCCAGGACGTTTCCCGGTACAGGCTGGCAGATCCCGCCCTATCTGCCAGAACAGCAATATGATGTAATTCAACCGGCAGCCCAATGCCACGGTTCGATCAAGATGTCTCTTTTTTGCATCACCCATCAATTTGTCTGATGCGTTTCCTGTCAGTCTTGATTCTATCCTAAGTTTTCCTGTCTGCAACGTATGCATACATGAATGTGAACAGAGGATCCTAAACTTGCTTTTTGTGAAAAGCAGGAGAATTTTAATGCAGAAGAAAATGTTGGAGCTGGTCGTTGTGGCAGGATTGTGGGGCTTGCCACACCTGCTTTTGCCACTGTCGTAGGTACTCTCTGATCCCACGACAAATTACGTGTTCCGGGAGCCAGGCATTCCGCCAACAAGCCGGGCATCCAGGGCGGGTTTGACTGGTCCGGCCCCACTGGCTGGCTTGCCGGTGTGCGGGGCAGCATCATCAGCTCCGATGTCTTCCAGAACCAGGGCAGGGTCAATGAGGAAACCGGCTTCTATGGGGGTATACCGGGACCTTCCTGCAGCACTGGACCTGGGGGAGTTCTGTTCAGGTTGTAGGTAACATAGTGCGGTATTTTTCCTGAATCTTGTCCTGATGAGGAATCAAGATGATCTGGGTCCCCAGAAAATGATGCTCATGCCTATCAGGCAAAAACCTGCGCCGATCCAGTCCCATTGTGAGGGTTGCACCCCTTCAATCAGCCATAGCCAGACAAGGCTTGATATGATATAGATCCCACCATAGGCGGCATAGGCACGACCTGCCATTTGAGCCGGCAGGCTGACTTGAGTGAGGATGATGGCGAAAAGGCTTAACGCGATAATGCCAGGAATAATCCATCCAATCGATTTTCCAAGCCGTAGCCAGGCCCAGAATGCAAAGCATCCGCCGATTTCTCCAATTGAGGCCAATAGATACCAGAGATAGTTTTTCATCGATCAGTACAGTGTGTTAGCAATGTCATGATCTGGCCTGGTTGTCCAGCAGGTGATCGATTTTGGATGCACAAATGAAATCATTGCGGGTCAACCCCTTTTTTGAATGGGTAAACAGCTTAACTTGCACCGTGTTGTAGCCAAAAGTAATCTCGGGATGGTGATTTTGGCGTTGGGCAATCCAGGCTATGGCATTGACAAAACCCATGACCTGACTAAATCCCTTAAAGGAAAATGTTTTGCTGACAGCCTGGTTATCAAGGCCCCAGCCAGGAATGGAAGCAGCAAGGGCTTCTATTTCCTTTTGAGTCAAGTTTTCCGGGTTGGATGAGCAGGACTCATTTGCAAGCGGGTTGAGAAAATCAGGGTTCATGGGGATGTCCTTGCAGGGATTTTCCAGTCCATTCAAATAGACAGATTAAAAAGTAACTATTTAAGGGGTGTTCCATAGCGATGTCTGCTTAGTTTGACATAAAAAATGTCGGAAATAAAAAAAGCCAGGCTGAGAAGGATTTCAACAGCGGCCAGATGGGCGGAAAGACCTTGGCTGGTCAGGCTTCGTACGATGCCTTCGGTCAGGTAGGCCAGGATGAGCAGGGATGAATACTGGCAGGTGTAGATCCTGCCCTTGAGAATTCCGGGAAAAACCAGCATCAGGGGGAGGCTTTTCAGGATTGACCAGTATCCGTCAGGCCTGAATGATACCAGGGTGCCTCCCCAGGCAAGGGATAAGATAATGAGGCCCACAAGGCTTGTTATGGCAATGAGGTGGAGTCGCCTGATGAGCATGTATCAGTCCTTGACAGATGGATGAGGGCCTGTCGTGCTTCGTTTACAGTATGAACCAGGAAGGGGAATTCGAACCGAAGCCTTTTGCCATCGGCTAGCACATCAAATCCCATTTCATCGATACCAATCATTTGCACGGTGCTGGGAATCATGCGGTATTTGAACTGGCAATACTGGAACAAGTCGGCCTGATGGTCCTGGTTCATGTGCCGGAGAATCTCAGGCTCATGGTTATCTAGCTCACACGGTCCAGGAGTATACCGGGTTGAGGGAATCCAGTGGATTGAACCAAACCCGCCGATGAACCGGACATGTTCAACGTCCAGTTTCCAGAAGGTAAAATCATGCATTTTCTGGTACTCTTGCGCATCGGGAAAATAACGGAAATAACGGTCGCGGACAATCGCATCCCGGCCCAGATTCCTTGCCTGGCCGATGAGGGTAAGCCTGGCGTGGTCCTGCACGTTTTCTGAGGGCTCAATCAGGGTAAGGCTTGCTTTTGGATCGGCGAGCAGGTTTTTGGTGTGCTCTGCAAGAAAGCTAATCCAGAATACCGGGTTGAGATCGCTATCCATCAGAACCGGGATTGCTGAACCGAAAGGGTAACCCTTGAATTTGAGGCTCAGGGTCGATAATAGCCCGCTGCCCTGGGACCGGGCAAGTCGCCTTGCCTCGTTGACAAATGACTCAGGCATGCAGTTTCAAGGCAGTACGGGCCAGCTGTTCACCTTGTGAAAAGGCCAGCTTGCGTTCATGCGCAGACAAGGTTTTTTCATGACGGGCGCCTGATACATGGCTGCAGCCATAAGGGGTACCCCCTGACTCTGTTACAGTAAGTTCAGGCAGGCTGTAAGGTAAGCCCATTAGAACCATGCCATGATGAAACAGGGGAAGCATCATGCTCAATAACGTTGATTCCTGGCCTCCATGCATGCTGGCTGAGGAGGTGAAAACCGTTGCAGGCTTGCCGATAAGTGCACCTTCTTGCCACAATTGACCGGTTCCATCCAGAAAATACTTCAGGCTTGCTGCCATGTTCCCAAACCGGGAAGGACTGCCCAAGGCAAGCCCGGCGCAGTGTTTGAGATCATTGAGTTCAGCATAGGGCGCCCCGTTTTCTGGCACTTCCGATTCAATGGCCTCACATACAGCTGATATTTTTGGTACGGTGCGCATGATGGCCTGGCACCCCTTGATACTGTTAACGCCCCTAGCAATTTGCCTTGCCAGTTCCTGAACGGATCCGGATGGACTGTAATAAAGTACGAGAATATCAAGCATGAATAAATCTCCTGTTATCAGATTATAACGCAAGGAAGAAATGAAAGTGCTGTATAAATTCAAAAACATCTTGTCCTTTCCAGGGGAGGGAAGGAGGTCCGGGTTCAGTTTGTTTGGCTATGCTGTAAAAGGGATTTTATCGTATAGCCTTTTTAGCTCTGAAAAGCCTGCGTGGATGAGACGGCTTATCACCGAAAACGGGTTCTGGATTTTTGCGATAAATAAATGAGACATTGGCTGATTGGACTATGTATTTACAATACCCGACTGCCTCATTTATCCACCAAACCCAACCTTAAGAAAACACATTGCTAAACAATATGTCTGCCTCTCCTATACAATACCTTTTTAAACCTGATCCACAGTGCAGTGTAATAAGCCAGTACATCACGTTGACATCGAGTGGGTGTTTTGTTGTCCAATCGAATGGGTATCGTGTCTTCGGAGACTGCACAGCCATCATGAAATATGATTTTGGTGAGTATCGGCAGCGCATCTGGCTTCGCCGCCAGTCA
>JAGXAQ010000023.1 GCA_018971485.1 Pseudomonadota bacterium
GCCTTCGCCTCACCACCAAATTTAGCCGACAACACCTTCGTTATCGCCGCCGTCAACGTCGTCTTGCCATGATCCACGTGCCCAATCGTACCCACGTTCACGTGCGGCTTGGTCCGTTCAAATTTCGCTTTAGCCATGTCTTTGTCCTTGAGTGCTCTTTTAAAGTAACCCGACCAAATGATGGAGCCCATGACGAGATTTGAACTCGTGACCTCTCCCTTACCAAGGGAGTGCTCTGCCCCTGAGCTACATGGGCGTTACCCGACTGCAAATCGGCTGTCAAGCCGCTACACATACCCTTATGGGTAATTAACGCTTACTCCAACCACGCTCTGCATTCTGGAGCGGGTGAAGGGAATCGAACCCTCGTCATAAGCTTGGAAGGCTTCTGCTCTACCATTGAGCTACACCCGCATTTATGCGGCTTTACGACTGCACGCTTTGACCCGGCCCTAAAGAATTCATCCGTGGTGGAGGGGGAAGGATTCGAACCTTCGAAGGCAGAGCCGGCAGATTTACAGTCTGATCCCTTTGACCGCTCGGGAACCCCTCCAAATAAACCGCAAATTATGGTGCCTTTGGAGCTTCCTGTCAACACTATCAACGACTCAAGAAAGCTGTTGCAGGTGATGCAACAGGTGATCCGCAACGAAAGTCTGAATAAAAAAATAACTATGATCATACCCTGGATGCATCCGCAAGGTCAGTTTCTGGCCAGATGCCTCACAAGATACCCGCAGCAATTCAGGCTTAAGCTGTACCATCAAAAAACGATCCTCAGCTCCCTGGTCAACCAGAATGTTGCAATCAAGTTTTTTCGTGCGAAACAGTTCAGCTGCATCATTCTTAAGCCATAACGACCGATCTTCGCCGAAAAAATGAGAAAAGGCCTTCTCTCCCCAGGGGGCCTGCGAGGCAGAACACATCGGGGAAAAAGCCGAAACCGAACGAAAATAATCGGGGCGCCTGATGGCACAGATCAATGCGCCATGCCCCCCTACCGAATGGCCAAAAATACCAGCACGTCCCGCATCCAGCGGAAAGTGTTCCTCAATAATTTCAGGTAACTCCTGCGTAACATAACGCTGCATATTATAAGCTTTCAACCAGGGATCCTGCGTGGCATCAACATAAAAGCTCGCCCCCTTCCCAAAATCCCAGCTGGCTTCTTCGCCTGGTATTCCGGCATTACGAGGACTTGTATCCGGACAGACCAGCATCACGCCTAAGCGGGCTGCGTGTTCAATGACTCCTGACTTGGCAAGAAAGGTCTCTTCACTACAGGTCAATCCCGCCAGAAAATAAAGTCCTGGAACACGCCCTGTTTTTGCCTGGGGAGGACTATACACCATACAGCGCATCCGCTCATTGCAGGCCTGAGAAACATGACTAAAACGAGTAACCTCCCCATCGAAACAAGCCATTTTTTCCATGATGCGTATTGATGTAGCCATTATCCTTGCCCTTTGCAATATCGTGTCTTTGTAGGAGTGACAATCATGTCCAGAAATAAGTCATGGGGCTCCATAGGCACCTCATCAACAATCTGCATATCGAGTGCAGCAGCCACACAGAACGGTGAAGGGTTTAACCCGTCCAGCAGCCTGTCATAAAAACCGGCCCCATAACCCATCCTGCCCCCACGCCAGTCAAGAACCGATCCTGGAACCAGAATAAAATCGACAGCCTCTATCGGAATCTCTCGACAGCGTAACGGGTCAGGTTCAATAATCCCCCATGCACCTGGCACCAGATCCTCATCTAAGTCATGAACCTCAAGCAAGGTCAATGTCTTGTCGTGCTTATTAACCCTAGGCAACGCGAGCGTCTTGCCATCACGAAGAGCCTGAAGCAGGACTGGCACAGTATCAACTTCACTCCGATAGGGGGTATAGCCCAAAATGACAGAGGCATTAGAATATTCCGGTACCACCCTGATCCGGTTGCATATCTGTTTTCCGGCTTCCTTCAGCTCTTTCGGATCCAGGGCATCCCGCTTTCCAAGAACCGCCTCACGCAACTGCCTTTTATGTAAAACCAAATCACCCTTCATGGGATAGACCTGTTAACTGACGACAGGCTTTTACCACATGCTTTGCCAACACTGAGGTCGTTACCGATCCGACCCCGCCCGGTACGGGAGTGATCATGCCTGCCTGAGACTGACAGGCATCAAAATCAACATCCCCGCATAAATTCCCTTGTTCGTCCACATTGATGCCTACATCAATCACCACCGCCCCGGACTTCACATACTCTGCCTTAACCATCCGTGCTCGACCTACTGCAGCTACAACGATATCGGCACGCGCCATTTCATGGGCCAAGTCACTGGTCCTGGAATGACAAACCGTAACGGTCGCATCCTCGTTAAGCAGCAAGAGTGCAGCAGGTTTGCCTACCACCATTGAACGACCCAACACCACTGCACGACGCCCCTTTATCGCAACCTTATGGAACTTGAGTATTTCCATGACCGCAGTAGGTGTGCAGGGAGGAAAACCACTGGGATCACCCTCAACCAGCTTAGCCACGTTGACCGGAGAAAAACAGTCCACATCCTTTTCGGGACTGATAACATACTTCAGTTCTTCTTCATTGAGATGCGCCGGCAATGGGCGAAACAACAAAATACCGTGCGTAGCCGCATCATCGTTCACCCCTTTCAGCACATCAATAAAGTCATCCTGGCTGATATCTTCAGGCAACTCGCATACGCGCGTTCCAATCCCTATCTGCTCACAACGTTTAAGCGCCCCTCTTTCATACGCCAGATCATCTCCACGCGCACCCACACGAACAATCGTCAACCCTGGAATCACGCCAAGATCACGGAGCCTGCCCACTTCGCGGGCCAGATCAGCAGAAATCTGATCAGCCACGGGTTTGCCCTTTATAATTTCAGCCACACTACCTCCACACTGTCATTCTTACTGCACCAAGAGAGACTCAACCCTTGAATAGACCCTGTCGGCCATCATTTTACCCGCCTCAACCTGACGATGCACTGTCTCGCGAACCTGGACAACAAAAACATCATCCTGAATCAGGCCAAGATTAACCATGACATTAAGCTCACCACAAATCAATGCAGCCTTGAGCAGCTGGATGCCACAGCCTACATCAGACAAAACCAGTCTGGAACCCCTGTCAACAATATCGGCATGCAAATCAATCGCTTCACGGCAAACAGCCACAATCCGCATAGGAACAGAGCAGGCCTCCTTAAGGGCCTGTTCCAGGACACGCGCCTTTTCTGCCTTTTCTGCTTCATTAGACTGAGGCATGCCATAAGCCCGGGACAAAGGCAAAAAATGCTGGGCATCTTCATCTATCATAGACATAAGGGCTTGCTGCAGTCGCGTTGCCTCAGCCACAATCTCACGCAGTTTCGGTTCATGCTCTGCATATTTCTTTTTGCCAAAAGTCAGGTTACACACCATGGATCCTAAGGCCACACCCAAAGCTGCCACCAGGGCTGCCGCACCTCCTCCTCCAGGCACAGGCGCCTTGGACGCCAGATCGTTTGCAAACTGATTCAAGGATTTTTCGCTATATGTCATAACAGTACGTCAAGCCGGGCTTTAACGCCTTTGCAGATTATTTTTCAAGGCCTCGAATTATAAGGGGGTTATCAGCCTCAGGCAACCCGAATGCCCTCAACAAGACCATACGGGATTTTCACCCTGACTGAAACAATTTATACACAATTTGTCCGCATGATGAAATCATGAAAATTCGGCAGAAGGAGAAAAAAATGATCAGAAGAACAGCGTTACTCAGTGCTGGTGCTGCCGTTCTCTTGTGCGCAGGCGCCCAGGCTTATGCTGCAAGTCCGCTGGATGTTGGGATCGGGGTTGTTTCAGGACTGGTATTGGGGAGCATACTGACCCATCCTGCACCCGTCTACGCCGAGCCACGTGTCGCCTACTATGCGCCCCAGGTTGAATACGCCCCTCCCCCACCTGTCTATTATTATGGCCCACCACGGGTGGATTATTATAGTGGCCCGCCTGTAGTGGTCTATCAAAGAGACGATGATGACCGGTGCTGGCACCGATGCTGGCGTGGAGATGAGCGTTAAGGATTAAAAAAAAGGGGGGTGAAGAAGGTGCCCCCCTTTTTTTGCCTTAAAAACCCTATTTAAATAATGCCATTGCCTTGCCCAGAGTAGAAAATACGCCCCAAGCCAGAGGAATCAATACAACCAGCCAGAACAGCAGCAATGTCAATTTGCTTGTTTTATTCATTCTTGTCTCCTAGACACCCTGACTCAAGGCCTTCACCTCTTCTTCAGACATCCAGTATTTTTCAATTACCGGTTTAATCAGGAAGTTGCACACAAAGCCAATCGCCAATAAAACGGCCATTACATACATGGTGACCGCATAAGCATCTGCCCTGGCTACACCGTGATCAATCTGGTACTGCCGAAGATAGTTAACGAGGACCGGGCCAAATACCCCAGCTGCAGACCATGCCGTCAAAAGGCGACCATGTATTCCTCCCACATAGGCCGTGCCAAAAATATCAGCCAGATAAGCAGGCAGGGTTGAAAACCCTCCCCCATACATACTGATAATAATCAGATAACACAACACAAATAACGCAACACTGCCTACTTTTCCTGCGGTAGGAACCGACAGGTAAAGCAAGATTCCTAAAATGAAAAACAGGTAGTACGTATTTTTCCGGCCAATATAATCTGAAAGTGTTGCCCAGAAAAACCGCCCGCCCATGTTAAACAGGCTTAACAGGCCTACAAAACCGGCAGCAGCAGCAGCACTCACCAAGCCATGAAAACTTTCCTGGATCATAACTGAAGCCTGGCTGATCACACCAATTCCAGCTGTAACGTTCAGGCACAAAACCCACCAAATAAGCCAAAACTGGGGAGTCTTCAAGGCTGAATTAATATGAACGTGCCTTTTAGTGATAAGTTTACTCGTTCGTTCGGGTTGAACCCACCCTTCCGGTTTCCAGCCCGGAGCTGGAATTCTTACCGTCAGGGAGCCAATCATAATAAAGATAAAATACAGGATACCCATGACTACGAAAGTATGCCCAACCCCAACTGATGAAGCCGTCTCAAAATGATTCATCAAGGCCACAGACAATGGGGCTCCAATCATGGCCCCACCCCCGAACCCCATAATAGCCATACCAGTGGCCATGCCACGATGATCAGGAAACCATTTGATAAGCGTCGAGACAGGCGAGACATATCCTAATCCCAGACCAATTCCCCCAATCACACCATAGCCAAAATAAATAAGCCAAATCTGGTGAAGCCAGACACCAATTGCAGAGATTATGAACCCCCCCCAAAACAGCAGGCAGAAACCGCCATGGTCTTGCGAGGCCCTACCTCCTCCAGCCACTTGCCCCCAAAAGCTGCAGCAAGCCCTAAAAACACTATGGCCAAACTGAATATCCACCCTAGCGTCGTTAATTTCCAGTCATCAGGGGCAGAGCTCGTTACTCCTATCAGATGGGTTAACGGTTTGTTAAACACACTAAAAGCATAAACCTGCCCGATGCACAAATGGACGCACAATGCAGCTGGAGGAACCAGCCAACGACTAAACCCGGGTTTTGCGAACGTTGCTTCTTTAGAAAAAAATGAAGGCCGAATGGCTTGATTTGACATGCTTCGCTCCTTGTCAGTCTTTTATTCTGCAACAGAATTCGACCAGGCCGAGCTCAGATGAAACCTATTTTATGCCGGGTTACAGCTGACCAGCACCTGATGACGGCCCGTATTCGAACTCTCATTCATTATTGTTAGACTCCGGTGCATCATACTACGTACGCAAAATATCACGTTCATATTCCATAAACAACACACCTGGCCAGAAAACAAGAATTGTTAACTGAAGCAGATATTCATACCCACATCACTAAACTGGAACATAAAGAAAAAGGCAGGCCGAAACACCTAGAAATTGGGGATTGATATTGATCAGAATAACCGTATCGAAAGGAGGGCCATACTTAATGGCCCGCTGTCACCCTGACGCAGAAAAAATATACGGGACACAACTTGTTGATTTTACGTGACTGGTGCCGGCAGACGGATTCGAACCGCCAATCCTCACTTTACAAAAGTGCCGCAGTACCATTGTGCTATGCCGGCTTCAGGTGAACATTATATGCCCTGA
>JAGXAQ010000016.1 GCA_018971485.1 Pseudomonadota bacterium
TTGCTGTACTCGGCTGGGTCCCAACCCACTCAATCACGACTATTCCACCACGATATCGAACTTGAACAACCAACCAGTACGAATTGCCTTTGATGTTAAAGATTACCCTGTTGTCGGCTAAAAAATCCGCAGATTTATAACACCGTTTTATATCTTGAGGTGTTTGCCATTCTTCCCGTGTAACTTCATCGCGCCATGCGTCCAACTGTCCCCTGACGTCAGCGTGATCTTTTTTGAACTCTTCGAGCAGCGGTAAACTTAATATGCGCATCTAGCGGTGGCAATACATTCCCATATACGGGATGTAATAATAATTCCCATTATGGGAAGTGCCAATAAAAAAATGGGCAGGCAAGCTTGTCCGCGCGCGCAGTCAGTTACATACCTCACGCCACCAAGCTGTTCATCCATGAAAAACGCCCCAGGAAGGGGCGTTTGGTTGTGGGTGGTAAGCTTGTCGATGATAATGAAAACAAACAAGTAACGTTAAGGCTTACGCCATTTATCGGGTTTCCCACCCGTCGTATTGCGAACACGCTCAACAAGCACATGAGCTTCACCGTGACCCAACTTACGCGCACGATCAATCGCTTCGGCCTGTGTAGGTAAAACAGCGCTAGCTCTCTCAGAGTTAGGTTTTCTGACAGCATAATCACCTTCAGGCCGACGTTCTACAAACAATTTCTCGTTACTCATATGAACTCCTATAGGTTAGTTTAACTTCCACCTTAAGATCAATATACGCCATATATTGTGTTTGTCAATCGCCTTTATACTACCTATAGTGGTTCCTAAAACCGCCAGGTAAATAGTAAGAAATTCCGCTTCTTATCCCAGAGGTCTAGTTATATCGATTTAGCAAGTCATGACAAAATCTTGAAATAGCCCAAGGAAATTCAGGCAAAGACCAACAACAACGCGCCCCGTTTCATTCATGTTGCCGTAAACACTTTGCTTTCGATCATTCCATCATCTGGTATCTGCTCTTAAAAGCCACCAAATGTCTCAATCCCTCTAACCGGATGGGCTGCTAGAGCACGCATTCGCGCAGGGGTAGCAAAATCTCCGGCATATCCTCACTTCGCTCCGGTAATCCTCGATTCAAAAACATGCTCCCTGTCACTCATACCTGCACCGCATCCTTATCCCCCGGTTGTCTTCGGCTCGACGGGCATTCAGCACCTCTGTGAGGCGGGTCCGAAGAGCAGATTTTAACCAGTGAGGGAGAAACATCATGTCGAATGCAATCAACGTCAACAGCAAACCGAAAACCAAATCGTGCAGTTCCTCGCCCCCGAGGCACACCAAATAACAGTTTTGCATGCACAACCTTACAGCCTGGATGTACAGGGCTTTTACTTCACCGACATGGACGACTACCAGGCAAAATACGACGCGAACCGCGATTGCTTCGGGCTACAGGTCGAAGAATACGAAATTCAGTTCATCGATGACGAAACGGCAGATGCTCAACTATTCGATGACGCCAGCATCAACCAGGCAAACCTTGAGTGCTTTATTTTCTGCTGGAGCAAGGCTACAACCTAGATAATGCAATCAACAAAATCAATGAGGTTTCGCTATACAGCGGCAGGTTGGAAGATGCGGCAGAAGAAATGTTCGATGAAATTTACCTGCACGAAATCCCGGAGCACCTGCACAGCTATATCGACTACAAGGCATTCACCCGCGATTGTGAATATTCCAGCGACTTCGTGGAATTCGAATTTGACAGCGAAACCTACACTTGCACCAATGCCAGCGCTGTCTAAGGAGTATTTTAATGTCCGGGTAGACCATGATTCCGGTGCAAGTGCTAGCAGGTGGCATTAATGCCCACCGGCAATGCAAACTAGCCGTTTACTTCCAGTTACGTCTAATTCGAAAGCCGGCATTGTTGCCACAATTTTGCCACACTGATTGTAGCAAATGCGGTTATTCTGCGTTGCTTGCAGTTGCCTGTTGTTACTTCAAGTCATTGATGTTGCATAGAATTGTTGATTAGAATCCCCGTTTGGATATTATCCAAAACACGCTTTCCAGGCTTGTTCTGCGACCAGACGCTCAAGAAACAGAAGAGCATGCCAAACACTTTTCATGCTCCCTATCAAAATAGATTAATGACCTGCTTTTCTATCCGCTTTGGCTTTAATCAGAAGTTTATCCAAAATGACATAAAGACGATCAGGGCTGCCGGCAAATCCAAGATTCGTTACATAACGATTATCAACAACAAGGGTTGGAAGCTCGAGCACAGAATAGCGCCTGGCCAGTTGAGCTGCCTTCTTAAGATGCTTTTCCACAAAAGGAGAATGGGTGTCCGATTCAAACAAGGTCTGATTCACGCCACGTGCAGACAGCCAGGTCACCAGATCGAATCCTTTGCTCAAATCCTCATTATCGACATGAATCGCATGGTAAAGCATCTTGTGAAAACGATCCCCATACCCACTGGCTTCAAGTGTGTAATATACCCGTGCCATAGGCTCCTCATTCCCGAACGGAATGGGCACCCGGATCAGCCGAACGTCATGGGAATGATAACGAGCCCAGCTATCAATCAGGTTTTCCAGCTCAAAGCATTGATCGCTCTGATACCAGAAAAATTCAATCACCGGGATTTTTTTCTCACTGGGCTTTTGATAGCCTGGAACATCAAGATAATCATGGCCATAAACCAATTCAGCCCGGGCATCCAGATGAATGCAAGCCAACACCATGAATATGAACAAGGAAAAACAGGTTTTAAGATGATGCTGAACCACTTATTTACCCCCATGAACAGCTTGTTAGCAAGATTAACCTTTATCGTGCCTTTGTGAAAGCCCTAACGATTCTACCGGCAACTTTGGAAGTATAGGCGATCTGGAAAAAATCAGCTAAAGCTTAATGAATTTCTTCCACCGCTAAATTTCGAAACAGGTTGTCACAGAAGCGTTTTAGTTCAATGGTGAGAACATGGGAAATTCGGATTCTAAAAGGACTGCATTGCATCTCAATAAGCATGTCAGCCAGCCGGCAATACAAACGCTCCACACCGGAAACACTGAACTCGTCCAATCTTCGGATTGCAGGGGATAACCCCCAGCCCGGCTGAAGCAGAGCACTACGCTGTAATATGCAAGACTGAAGCGCAAAGGTGCCTCATGCCCATTTAATCCGTATTACATGGCCCTGCCCTATAACGCCATGAAAAAGGCAAAGAAAAAGGAAGGTGCATGACAAACCCTTCTCACACACCAGCCTTCGGTAATAAGCAGGGTTATCCTTTAATGTTATTTGGGGGCATAAGCCAGACACCAGCCATTTGGGCTAATTGAACCCGCTACTACTTTGCAGGTCCCCATCCCTCCGCTGCCTGGTATGAACTGGATACAGTTTGAGCAGTGTGCAGAGCCGTTCGGCTTATCCTGATAGTGCATGGCTGCCTTAGACACCTTGCCTGCTGCAAGAGCATTTCTGCTAAAGGCGGCTAACGGAATGGCAGCTCCTGCTGCCAGAAACATGGCCCCTTTCAAAAATGAGCGCCGGGAGATTTTTTTACCATCATCCATCTTATTGTGACTCCTCAATCAATATAAAGTCATTGCAAAACCCTGAACACATGGATAAGGACTCTGTGCCACCAGGCTATCCAACCAGTCATTCCAGGATTCGGTTCCAAACCAACCGACATCATTGTCCTCCGGGAAAAACCAATAAACAAGACAGCATCGCACCTAAATACAGGAATGTTGATTTAACTCAAATCCACTTTAAAACAAAAAAATGGATCCCCTCCAATGCCTGGGCTATTCCTTATCATATTTTTCTCGCCACTCAGCATCACGTTTCGCATCAAAGGTACCCGGCCTGGGCAAATAATCCTTATCCCGGCTTAAGCGTTGCCCCCGACGATACAATGCATAAAAAACCAGTACGGCCAGCAAGAAAATGGCTATCAGGGCAATAGCATTCATCATCATATCCCCCAGACTCTTCAATATCCGAATAAAAAGACCCGCTCAGAATGATTCGAAGCGGGCCGTTCCGTTTGTCTTCAAAAGATGGCCAGGCCCGTTTTACGGGGACAGGATACCGTCTCGGCTCAGCTTGGCACCACATTATTCTGTCTTTGTGATCGAGACTGCGCACCCGTTTGGGATGCCCCGCCAGGGCGCCTTTCATGGCGCTTAAATCCCGGTTTTCCAACAGGGCGTGCCCCATTGGGCTGGGAGGATCGTCCCCGCCCTTCCGTACGGCCGGCACGTACAGCCTGCTTTCTGGGTTCCATTCCTGGAATCACGTGAGTCTTAATACGTTGGCCAATATACCGTTCAATTCGTCGAACCATATTCTGGTCTTTGCCTGAAACAAAAGAAATCGCCAGCCCTGAAGCCCCTGCACGTCCAGTACGGCCTATCCGGTGCACGTAATTTTCCGTATCCCGGGGCAAATCAAAATTGATGACATGGGAAATATTCTGCACATCAATCCCCCTGGCTGCAACGTCAGTTGCAACCAGAACCTTAAGGGCACCCCGGCGCAAGTTCATCAGTGTCCTGTTTCTCATGGACTGATTCATGTCACCATGTAACGCCGCTGCCGAGAATCCTTCAGACTGGAGTGATACAGCCAAATCATCCGCATCCCGCTTGGTTGCAGTAAACACTACAGCCTGCCTAAGTTCAGTCCCCCGTAAAACATGTTGAAGCATACGATTCTTGTGAGCATAATCATCCGAATAGAACAGTTGCTGCTCAATATGCTCATGGCGTTCGGTAATGGCTGAAGCCTGGATCAGCTTGGGATTCTTAAGCAGCTGCTTGGCAAGCACACCAATCTGGCCATCCAAGGTGGCGGAAAACAGCAAGGTTTGACGGCTGTCCGGGGTTTCCGCAGCGATGCGGCGCACATCATCAATAAATCCCATATCCAGCATCCGATCCGCTTCATCCAGCACCAGGACCTCCAACCGGGAAAAATCTACCCGGCCTCTGGCCATTTGGTCCATCAGGCGGCCTGGGGTAGCTACCATAATATCTATCGGCTTGGCCAGCATCTGGTTCTGTTTGTAATAAGACATTCCACCTAGAAGGGTCATAACGGAAAGACGGATATACTTGCCATAGGATTTGGCCGCATCAGCCACCTGGGTAGCCAATTCACGCGTAGGAGCCAGAACCAGAACCCGTGGACCTCGAGAACGTACGGCAGAAGGCGTGCAGATCCGGTTCAAGGATGGCAACATGAAAGCAGCTGTCTTGCCGGTTCCAGTCTGGGCTGAAGCCATCAGATCATGCCCGGCAAGAGCTTCAGGAATAGCCATGGCCTGGATTGAGGTCGGCTCGGTATAGCCACTGTCTGCCAAAGCTTTCAAAAGGGTCGGGGTAAGCCCCAATTGCTCAAAAGTCATAATATCATCCATATAAACATCAATAATAAGGAAGCACGAGCAGAAGAGGCTTTCGAATGCTCAAGGCAGGAAAGGCATCAGCAGCTGCTGGCGCTAACAAGCATCATCGCCAACCAGAACTGACTGCTAGGATCCCGAAATCGGGAAAAATCCAGAAAGAAGGCAGGGGAAGATGTACATATAAAAATCAATCCAGCCTGTCAAGACCGAACCAATTTTCTTCAAGCCCATCATTGTAGCATGTCCTGTTGAAATAAAATACCGGCATGTTGAATAACATGTGCTGTCAGGTCCCTACCTCTTTTGCAGCCTTGCCATATAGTGAATAGCCCGGCATGATAATCCCTATCCACTCTATCCCATGAGCTTTATCCAGGAATAGCCCTATGAAAACAAAAGCTGCTATCGCATTGAAAGCCAAAGAACCCCTTGTTATCGATGAAGTCGATCTTGCAGGCCCAAAAACAGGAGAAGTCCTGATTGAAGTGAAAGCATCCGGGATTTGTCACACGGATTACTACACACTATCCGGGGCAGATCCTGAGGGCCTTTTCCCGTCCATTCTCGGCCATGAAGGTGCAGGCCTCGTTGTAGACACAGGCCCAGGCGTAACCAGTGTCCGCCCAGGAGATCACGTCATTCCCCTCTATACGCCTGAATGCCGCCAATGCAAGTTTTGTCTGTCAAGGAAAACCAACCTATGCCAAGCGATTCGGGCAACTCAAGGCCGAGGGGTAATGCCAGATGGCACTACACGGTTCAGCCACAATGGCGCTCCCCTGTTTCATTACATGGGTACATCCACCTTTTCACAATATACCGTTCTACCTGAGATTGCCGTTGCCAAAATCCGTGAAGATGCCCCCTTTGATACAGCCTGCTATATCGGATGCGGTGTCACAACCGGAGTAGGTGCGGTCCTCTTTTCGGCAAAGGTGGAAGCTGGAGCCCAGGTTGCTGTTTTTGGCCTTGGGGGTATCGGCCTGAATGTAATCCAGGGGGCAAAAATGGTCGGGGCTGGAAAAATCATTGGCATTGACATCAATCCCTCACGAGAAAAACTGGCCCGATCCTTTGGTGCCACCCATTTTGTCAATCCCAGACAGGTCGACAACCTGGTGGATCACCTGATTCAACTTACTGATGGAGGAGTTGATTACAGCTTTGAATGCATCGGCAATACTCAGGTCATGCGCCAGGCCCTGGAATGCTGCCACAAAGGCTGGGGGCAATCTTTCATCATTGGTGTAGCCGCAGCAGGAGAAGAAATTGCCACGCGCCCATTTCAGCTCGTCACGGGCAGACAATGGCGGGGTTCAGCTTTTGGTGGTGCAAGAGGGCGAACAGATGTTCCGAAAATTGTAGACTGGTACATGGAAGGTAAAATCAATATTGACGATCTGATCACCCACAGGTTGCAACTCGAACAAATCAACGAAGGGTTCGATCTCATGAAAAAAGGGGAGTCCATCCGATCCGTCATTTTGTACTAGTAGCCCCATCCTGTTCAAAAGCAGCCCGCCTCCTTCTGCCAAGGAAGAAGTTAAGGGGGCAGGGCAAATCAAACTCAGGGTTGAACCTGATGCTTAAAAACGAAAATAAAAAGCCAGCCATTCAAATGGGCTGTCACTTCAGCCAGATCCCGGTAAGACTTGATTCATTTCAATCTGACACATGCAGCCTTCTGCTGTTCAGGACAAAAAATCGTCACGCCTTGACCTTGATGGAGCAGAGCTTTATTCTTACTAACAGGATTTCATCCGGAGAATGGCCATGCTTAAATGGGCACTGTTTTTCTTTATCATCTCAATTGTTGCCGGTCTGTTCGGATTCACAGGAATTGCGGCAGGTGCCGCAACCATTGCAAAAATACTTTTCTTCATTTTTATTGTACTGTTTCTGCTTTTTCTTATTATAGGCTTATCAATCGGAGCAGCCCTTTTTTAAAGAGTGCGCGAAAAGATGGCTGCCCCCTGTTCCTGCAAAAAAACCAAAATGATTTGATACGGAAAGATATTGGCTAAAAAAAGAGGCCGTCGATGTTAACGGCGGCCTCTATTATTTGAATTCATTTAAAAGTCTATTTCGTCAAAACCCGCGAGAAAACGTTAGCGATTTTGATATACGGCCCATCAAAACGGTATGTCATCTGAAAAGTCTTCAAAATCAGGCTGCTTTGCGCCACCCGAACGAGCGCCTCCCTTATCCTGGGGTGCATCATTTCGCCCTTCCCACTCCTGTCCCGATCTCGAGTCACCCTGCCGGGTTTCCGAACCTGGTGACGCCTCTGCCGATGCGGCCCTGCCACCCAGCATCTGCATCCGATCCGCAACCACCTCGGTTGTATAACGATCCTGGCCATCCTGGCCCTGCCATTTACGGGTTTGCAGTCGCCCTTCGATATACACCTGGCTGCCTTTTTTCAGATACTGCGACACTATCTCTGCCTGCTTGCCAAAGAAAACCACCCTGTGCCATTCCGTCTTTTCCTGCTTTTCCCCACTTTTATCTTTCCACTGCTCGGAGGTAGCGAGCGTGATATTGGCAATGGCATCCCCGCTTGGCGCATAGCGCACTTCCGGATCCTTACCGAGATTTCCAACCAGAATCACCTTATTGACCGAAGCCATAAATGTTGCCCCCTGTTATTTCTAGTATTCATGTTGATTGTGGATGAATGAGTGAATCTACTCCTGCTTCATCATACCCTGATCGAAGCACTTTTATATAGGCCACCTGTTCCTCAGCCAAAACCACCGCTTCAACAACACCGGCTAACTGCTGCAAGGCGGCTTGTATCTGTCCGCTTTGTGACAATTCAACCTGGCGATTCATCCCAAAAACCAGTGTTCTCGTAGGTGCTGGTACACGCATGGTCAAGGCGAGCAAAAGCCAGATAGCAATCAATATTCCACTGAACACAAAAACTGCCTCGGTTCCTTCATGCTGGGCCAGAAATCCGCCAACAACACTGCCAACGAAAATTCCCAAAGACTGTCCTGTATTATAAACCCCAATAGCTGTTCCCTTGGCTGCAATCGGGGCAATCTTCGAAATAAGCGATGGCAACGTCGCTTCCAGCACATTAAAGGCAATATAAAAAAGAACCAGGTAAACAAGTATCCCCTTAAAGCTGCCAGTAAACGCTCCGAGCACTATCTGGGCCACAAGTAAAGTAAAAATGGCTCCACAAAAAACCTGTTTCAACCGATTCTTCTTCTCCCCATAAATAATGAAAGGCACCATTAAAATAAAGGCCACGATCATAACAGGCAGATAAATCTTCCAGTGCTCATTCACAGGCAAGCCGCTGGTTCGCTCAATTGCAAAGGGAATCACTACAAAAAGGGCCATCTGGGCAGCATGCAGGCTAAAAATACCAAAATCCAGACGAATGAGTTCCCGATTGCTCAGAACCCCTTTTAGCTTCGCCACCGATACCTCGGTGTCCGTATGAAAATGGCTCACTTCAGGATCAGGAACATAGCGCGCCACAACTGCAATGGCCAGAAGGGCACACACTCCAGTCAAGATAAAGATGCCCGGAACACCAATCAACCGATACAGGGCTGGCCCTAAAACCAGCGACAAGGCAAACGTGACACCGATTGACATGCCAACCACTGCAAAAGCCTTGGTACGATGCTCCTCCCGGGTCAAATCAGCAAGCAAAGCCATGATGGCTGCCGAAATAGCTCCCGAGCCCTGAATCGCCCTGCCAAAAATAATCCATCCGATATTCTGGGTTGCTCCTGCTATAAAACTGCCCAGGGCAAACAGTGCCAGACCAAAATACATCATCCGTTTACGACCAAACCGGTCCGAGAGCATGCCAAAGGGGAGCTGCAAAATGGCCTGCGTCAGGCCATAGGCGCCAAGCGCCAGCCCTACGAGGGTCCGGCTGACATGACCTTGCAAATGGCTGGCATAGATTGCAAATATGGGTAATATCAGAAAAAGTCCAAACATGCGCAGGCCATAAATTCCAGCCAGCCCCAATATTGCACGTTGTTCGCGGGGATTCATCTTGTCTTGAAGTTGCATAGGCTTTAATAAACAGTTTATAGTTAAGGGTTACATCAAATCATGGCAACAATATGGACTTTATTCAAATCAGGGGTGCGCGCACGCACAACCTTAAAAACATCAGTCTCAATCTTCCCCGAAACCAGCTCATCGTCATAACAGGCCTGTCTGGATCCGGAAAATCTTCTCTGGCTTTTGATACCCTGTATGCAGAAGGCCAGCGACGATATGTCGAATCCTTGTCAGCTTATGCCCGCCAATTCCTGCAGCTGATGGAAAAACCGGATGTCGATTTGATAGAAGGACTTTCACCTGCCATTTCCATAGAACAGAAAGCAACATCCCACAATCCCCGGTCTACGGTTGGAACCGTTACGGAAATCCATGATTACTTACGTCTGCTGTTTGCCCGGGCAGGTGATCCTTACTGTCCCGATCACCACATTCGGCTAGAGGCACAAACCGTCAGCCAGATGGTTGATCATGTCATGCAGTTGCCAGAGGACACCAAAGTCATGATTTTGGCACCTTTGGTCTCCAATCGCAAGGGAGAACATGAGGATCTACTGGATCACATGCGAACACAGGGGTTTGTCAGACTGCGTATTGATGGGGCTATCCATGACATTGATGCCTTACCCAAACTGGATAAGAATCGAAAACACTCCATTGATGTCGTCATTGACCGGGTCCGGCTCAGGCCTGATTTAATCCAGCGCCTTGCAGAATCCTTCGAGACAGCTCTAAGGATCGGTGAAGGTCGCGCTGTCGCATTGGAAATGGACTCCGGGAAAACCTATCTTTTTTCGGCCCTTTTTGCCTGTCCACAATGCAATTATTCCCTGGCTGAGCTAGAACCCCGGCTTTTTTCCTTCAACAATCCCATGGGTGCATGCAACCGCTGCGATGGGCTTGGCTCTATCACCTTCTTTGATCCAAAACGCATCGTCGCCTTTCCTCACATGTCCCTCGCCAATGGAGCCATCAAGGGCTGGGATCGACGAAACCAGTATTATTACCAGCTCCTGACTGATCTGGCCACGCACTTCAAGTTTAACCTCGAAGAACCTTTCGAATCCCTGCCCCAGGATATCCAGGACATCATACTCTACGGTTCCGGGAAAGAAGCCATCCCTTTTCGTTACCTGACCGAACGGGGCACTGCGCAGGTACGTCAGTATCCATTTGAGGGCGTTGCCAACAACCTTGAAAGACGCTACCGTGAAACTGATTCACTGACCGTCAAGGAAGAACTGTCCAAATATCTCAATAGCCAACCCTGCACGGCCTGTCATGGAACCCGGCTGCGTATCGAGGCGCGACACGTTCTGATTGGGGAACAGCCCATAAACGAGATTTCAGGCATGCCTTTAGGGGATCTGCTGTCTTTTTTCAAGAACCTGGAAATGACAGGCCACAAAGCAGCCGTAGCAGAACGTATTGTTCATGAAATTACTGCACGCCTTCAATTCCTCATCAATGTGGGACTGGATTACCTCAGCCTTAACCGTTCAGCCGAAACCCTCTCAGGCGGGGAAGCCCAGCGTATCCGTCTGGCGTCCCAGATTGGATCAGGGTTGACAGGGGTCATGTATGTTCTTGATGAACCTTCCATTGGCCTGCATCAGCGAGATAATGACCGGTTGATTGAAACACTCAAGCACCTGCGTGATCTGGGCAATACCGTCATTGTGGTCGAACATGATGAAGAGGCCATTCTCAGCGCCGATCATGTCGTTGACATGGGCCCGGGTGCAGGTGAACATGGGGGGCATATCGTAGCTCAAGGCACCCCCCAGGATATCTGCCGTCATCCAGCTTCCCTCACCGGGCAATACCTGAATGGTACCCGCCAGATCAAGGTGCCGGATTCCCGCCGAAGCATAAAAGCCGGGCATATGCTCAGCCTTAAGGGGTGCCGGGGAAATAACCTTAAAAACATCAGTCTGGACTTGCCTGTCGGGTTATTCATAGCCGTGACGGGAGTATCAGGATCAGGCAAGTCCACACTGATTAATGATACCCTTTATCATGTAACGGCCCAGCACCTTTATGGGAGTAACCTGGAGCCGGCAGCTTACGATGAAGTCCATGGACTGGACCATTTTGACAAGGTCATTGATGTGGATCAAAGCCCCATCGGTCGTACGCCACGCTCCAATCCCGCCACCTATACCGGACTGTTCACGCCTATCCGCGAGCTGTTTTCAGGCACTCCTGTTGCACGGGAGCGAGGCTATGGACCAGGCCGCTTTTCCTTCAATGTCAAAGGAGGGCGTTGTGAATCCTGTCAGGGTGATGGCCTCATCAAGGTAGAGATGCATTTTCTTCCCGACATCTATGTACCCTGCGATGTCTGCAAGGGAAAACGCTATAACAGGGAAACACTTGAAATCGAGTACAAAGGTAAAAACATACACCAGGTACTGGATATGACAGTAGAACAGGCCCGGGACTTTTTCTCGGCCGTGCCCTCCATTTCACGTAAACTTCAAACGCTTCTTGATGTCGGATTAGGCTATATCACCCTGGGCCAATCTGCCACAACCCTGTCCGGGGGAGAGGCTCAACGGGTCAAGCTGGCACTGGAGCTATCCAAGCGGGATACCGGACGGACCCTCTATATCCTGGATGAACCAACTACAGGACTCCATTTTCACGATATCGAGTTACTGCTCACCGTGTTACACAAATTGAGCAGTAACGGCAACACCGTTGTCGTTATTGAACATAATCTGGATGTTATCAAGACAGCCGACTGGATCATCGATCTTGGCCCTGAAGGCGGCGGCGGGGGTGGACAAATCATTGCAGCAGGCACACCTGAAGACATTGCTGCCCACCCTGGCTCGGCGACTGGGCATTACCTGAAAAAAGTACTTGAAACTGCCAAGCAACATAATAAGGTGGCCTAGCGTTAAGTAAAGCCCTCCTCAAGGGAACATTCAGGATATTTTTTCAAAAACAGGAGAATATCCTCTGCAGATAAGGGCCTGGAATAAAAATGGCCTTGAATCTCATCGCAGCCTTCCGCCTCAAGCACTTTAAGCTGCTCCGCCTGCTCCACGCCTTCTGCAATCACCCGTAACTTCAGGCTATGCCCTAAACGAATAACCGCCTGTGTAATCGCAGCATCGCTTGGATTCTGGTGACAGTTCGTGATAAACGACCGATCAATCTTGATGGCATCAATCTGAAAGATCCTAAGGTATTCAAGGCTTGAATACCCGGTGCCAAAATCATCAATCTGGACGCTAACCCCTAGCTTCCTCAACCGGCTAATCAGTTCTATCGTATCCTGGGCGTTACTCATTAACGCTGATTCAGTCAATTCCAGCTCAAGATATTGGGCAGGCAAACCAGTCTGACGCAGAATATGCTGGATATGGCTCACCATATCCCGATCACGGAACTGCCGGGGCGATAAATTGACGGCAACCGGGATATCCAGGCAACCCTGTTCATGCCAGACCTTGCACTGACGACAGGCTTCAGCCAGAATCCATTCCCCCATCGGCACGATAAGCCCCGTCTCTTCTGCCAGACTGATGAACCGATCAGGCTCAAGCAATCCATAATCGGGATGGCTCCAGCGGACAAGTGCCTCAACCCCACTGACGGTTCGCGTCTTAAGGCTCATCTTGGGCTGAAAATATACCTCCAGCTCATGGTTCTTAAGTGCTCTTCGAAGGGCATTTTCCAGTGATAAATGCTCAACAAGGGATCCTGTCATGCCTGGAGAATAAAAACGCCAGGCATTGCGCCCTGAGCCTTTGACCTCATACATGGCAATATCGCTATATTTGACCAAAGTATGCGCATCGTCACAATCATCTGGAAAGATGCTAATCCCAATTGAAGGGGTGACAACCAGCTCTTCATTGTTAATCACAATTGGTCTTGAAAGACCCGTGCAAATCTTTCGGACAACAGTTTCCACATCCTTCAGGTCATTAAAGTGCTCCAGAATAATGGTAAATTCATCCCCCCCTAAACGGGACACAGCATCCGCCTCACGAAGATTTTCTCTAAGGCGGGCTCCGACTGATACCAGAATCTCATCCCCTACGGGATGACCCAATGCATCATTGATGCGCTTGAACTGATCCAAATCAATAAACAGCAGGGCCACGCGGGTTTTCAGACGACGGGCACGCATAAGGGCCGCTTCAAGGTTACACTCAAAAAGCGCCCGGTTGGGCAACTGAGTCAGGGTATCATGCGTAGCCAGATAACGGACCTTGGCCTCCTGTTCCTTTTTCTGGGTGTAATCCGTTAGCACCACCACATGATGTTCGGCTTCCCCCGATTCATTCGGGACAACTGTAATGCTTACATAACTTGGAAACATGGAATTATCCTGCCGCCTGATACTGGTTTCCCCTTCCCAGTGACTATTGACCACCAGTGCGTCCTGGACCAGATCCTTGAGAGTGGTATCATGTAGCAAAAAATCAAAAGGCCGGCCAACCGCTGAGCCAAAGTTATAATGAGTCAGATGTGTAAAAGCCGCATTAATCCAAACAATAATATGACTTGCATCCAGAGCCATCACCCCTTCAGCGGTATGTTCCATCATCTTGTAAGTTAGCCTGAGCCGGCCTTCTGCTTGCCTGCGCTCAAAAATTTCTTGTTCCAGTTCAGAATTAATCTGTCTGGTTTCGTGAATCTGTGCTTCTAGCGTATCAATCAAATCCAGATTCCTAAACCGATACAGTAAGGATTCAATAATTGTACGATGCGTGTTAACCGCGAAGAAAAACATGACAATCATAAAAAAAAGCAAAAGCATGCCTAAATAAAAAGTCACGGTACCGCCGGGGGTATTTAGGTTGCTTCCTATCAACAGTCTCAGAACAAAAGGTGATCCTGCCGTTAAAGAAAAGGCAAAATAAGCGGGCATATAAACAGCAAGGGAACTCACTGAGCCTGCAAGCAAACCACAAATAATCAAAATCAGGTAAGTTTGAAAGATAATGGCATGCGGAACATACAGATAAAAAGCTGCAGACCCCCAAATCGCACCTGAAACCAGGCTACCTGACACCATGGCCCAACCCCATAGATGACAGTATGCAGGCTCAGGGAGCCGTTTCCAGTAATTGAGACTCAAAAATGCACGACAAAATGTCAATACGATAAACAGGCCTGACCAAAGGGCCAATACAGTGTGTGGAATCTGGTTTCGGAGTAAAAAAACAGTCAATAGCAAACAAAAAAGCCCGCCCAGATAGATTCCAGGGCTGCTCCTGAACAGCAGACGAACCTGCTCTGCCCGCACTTCTTGCATTTGATCCGGGATGCTTATTGTCATCACTGGCTAGTATTCTGTGCAATGTCCTATTGTTATAACTTTTTAGAATCAAAGCAGGGGCCAGACCCCGACTCAAACCCTCGCCCCATCGTCCCATAATGAATGAAAACAAACAAGTAAGCAACTCGGTTCACCCCAACCTCATTTTTACCCGGCGTAAGCAATATACCCAGTTGCTCAAAAAATAGAATTCCGGGTAAAAAAAAACCGCATCAGATTAGATGCGGCTCTTAAATCGATTCATTTAAATCTGAATCCCTCAATCAAAGCAATACGGTTATTCCACAACGGGAGCTTCTTCAGCTTTATCTCCATCAGCAGCACGCCGCTCAACCAGTTCAACCAAAGCAACAGGAGCATTATCGCCTACACGAAACCCGCATTTAAGGATACGCAGGTACCCTCCATTACGCGATGCAAAACGAGGCCCAAGATCATCAAAAAGCTTAACAACCATTTCCCTGTCACGCAACCTGTCAAAAGCCAGGCGACGATTTGCCAAAGTTGGCTTTTTCCCCAAGGTAATAAGCGGTTCAGCTACACGGCGCAGTTCCTTTGCCTTAGGCAAGGTCGTCTTGATGATCTCATGCCGTAAAAGTGCATTCGCCATATTACGAAGCATTGCAAGCCTGTGGCTGGTCGTACGATTCAGTTTGCGATTCGATAAACGGTGACGCATGATTATCCTTTCTATGCCCTATCAAGCCCGGCAGGCGGCCAGTTTTCCAGTTTCATGCCCAATGTAAGCCCTTTTGAGGCCAGGACATCCTTAATTTCATTGAGCGATTTACGGCCCAGATTTGGCGTCTTCAAAAGTTCGTTCTCGGAGCGCTGTATCAAGTCACCAATATAATAAATATTTTCAGCCTTAAGGCAATTGGCTGATCGCACTGTCAGCTCAAGATCATCAACAGGCCGCATTAAAATCGGATCGACCTGGGTCGCTTTAGGCACCTCAATTTCCTGGGGTGTGCCTTTCAAATCAGCAAAAACAGAAAGCTGATCCACCAGAATCCGGGCAGCATAACGCACGGCTTCTTCAGGCTCAATAATTCCGCTCGTTTCGATGTCCATCACAAGCTTGTCCAGATCCGTACGCTGCTCAACACGGGCGCTCTCGACAGAGTAACTCACGCGGCGGACCGGTGAAAAGGAAGCATCCAGCATAATGATGCCAATCTGGCGGGTATCCTGATCGAGCTTGCGCACGGATACAGGCTGATAGCCTCGCCCCTTTTCAATTTTCAGTTCCATCTCAAGGCGTCCGCCTTTAGTCAAATGCGCGATAACATGATCAGGATTGATGATTTCAACATCAGATCCACCTTTGATATCGGCCGCAGTTGCCAGACCTTCACCTTCAACATTCAATGTGACCAGGGCTTCATCCCGGTTGAATAATTTCAGGGCAACCCCTTTGAGGTTCAAAAGCAGATCAACTACATCCTCCTGAACACCCTCGAGAGTAGAATACTCATGAACAACCCCTGAAATCTTGACTTGAGTAATGGCATACCCTGGCATGGAAGACAACAGGATACGACGTAGCGCATTACCTAAAGTATGCCCATAGCCCCGTTCGAACGGCTCCATGACAATTCGTGCGCGCACGGGCGACATACTCTCGACATCGACCACACGGGGTTTAAGAAAATCTGCGCTGGTATGCATGAATTTGTCCTCTGACTTATCGCTCACCGGTTACTTCGAATAAAGTTCGACCACCAGATGCTCGTTGATGGTTGGGGGCAGGTCTGCACGAACTGGCTTCGCCTTGTAGGTCCCCTTAAAAGCCTTGGGATCCACTTCAATCCATTCGGGATATCCCCGTGCAGCAGCTGCGTCCAAGGCTGCCTTGATTCGTAAATGAGCCCGTGCATTTTCGGTAACTTCAACTACGTCACCAGCACGAACCTGATAGGAAGGAATATTGACACGATGGCCATTAACCAGAACACCATTATGCCGGACAATCTGACGGGCTTCAGTACGAGAGCCTCCAAACCCCATTCTATAAGCGACATTATCCAGACGGGATTCCAGCAGCTGGAGCAAACGTTCACCTGTCACGCCCTTGCCACGATCCGCTTCAACATAATATCCCTTAAACTGCCCTTCAAGCACACCATAAATACGGCGCAGTTTCTGTTTTTCACGAAGCTGGGCACCATAATCGGACAGACGTCCTGACTGCTTCTGACCATGTTGGCCCGGGGCATAATTTCTACGCTCCACGGCACATTTATCTGTAAAACATTTCTCCGCCTTGAGAAACAGCTTTTCGCCTTCACGGCGACACTGGCGGCATTTGGGATCGAGGTTGCGAGCCAAAATCAATCTCCTGAACTTAAATGCGGCGTTTCTTGGGAGGACGACATCCATTATGAGGGATGGGCGTCACATCAAAAATGCCTGTAATCTTGAACCCGACTGAATTCAGCGCACGTACTGCTGACTCCCGCCCGGGGCCTGGACCCTTGATTTTTACCTCGAGGTTCTTGACACCATATTCTTGTGCGGCCTTGCCAGCAGCCTCAGCTGCCATTTGAGCCGCAAAAGGGGTGCTTTTACGGGAGCCACGAAAACCTGCCCCACCCGAGGTTGCCCAAGCAAGGGCATTGCCTTGTCGGTCTGTAATGGTCACAATTGTGTTATTAAAGGATGCATGAATATGGGCAATACCCTCAGCCACATTCTTTTTAACTTTTTTACGCACCCGTACATTAGTTTTTGCCATAAATCATCATTCCTTTATTTGGCGTTTGCCGCACGAATCGCTTTACGCGGTCCTTTGCGGGTGCGGGCATTTGTTCGGGTTCGTTGGCCACGGACCGGCAAGCCGCGGCGATGTCTTAGCCCACGATAGCAACCCAGATCAATCAGTCGCTTGATGTTCATGCTCACTTCACGACGCAAATCACCTTCGACTGCATACTGGGCAACCGCATCACGAAGTTTCTCCATCGCAGCGTCATCAAGATCCTTGATTTTACGTGAGGTCTCAATTCCAGCAGCGGCACAAATAAGACGTGCACGATTTCGCCCAATGCCATAAATGGCTGTCAGTGCAATCTCTGCATGTTGATGGTTGGGGATATTTACCCCAGCTATGCGGGCCATGCTCTACTCCCAGCAGCAATAATTATTAAAAACCTGAAATTCTATCATTGTCAGAACCTGTAATCAACCTTGACGCTGCTTATGACGAGGATCAGAACAGATCACCCGAAGCACGCCCTGCCGCTTAACCATTTTACAATGGCGGCACATTTTTTTAATTGCTGCACGAACCTTCATTTTTTCTCCTCCAGCCATCTGCCACGAGAGGGTTAATCTCGTAAGCTGATAAAAATCACCTATTTTGCACGGAAAGTAATTCTTGCCCGCGTCAAATCATAAGGCGTCAATTCAACTGTTACCTTGTCGCCTGGCAAAATACGGATATAGTGCATCCGCATCTTGCCTGAGATATAACCCAGCACGACATGGCCATTTTCCAGTTTGACGCGAAATGTTGCATTAGGCAGGGTCTCAAGAATCTCTCCCTGCATTTCAATCGTGTCTTCCTTAGCCATATTCCGTCCAATTAAACCTATTCTAACGTTGCGTCAAACCACCCTTAAAATTCGCCCGACGCAGCAAACTCTCATACTGGCGCGACATCAGATAGGCTTGAATCTGAGCCATGAAATCCATGACCACCACAACAATAATCAACAAAGATGTTCCACCGAAGTAAAACGGGACATTCAGTTCAATAATCAAAAACTCAGGAAGCAGACAAACCAGAGTCACATAAACAGCCCCAGCCAGAGTCAGGCGGGTCATTATTTTATCAATATGGCGAGCTGTCTGATCGCCTGGCCGGATACCGGGAATAAACGCCCCGCTTTTTTTCAGGTTATCCGCCGTTTCTTTAGGGTTAAAAACCAAAGCGGTATAAAAAAAACAGAAAAAAACAATCGCAGAGGTATACACGATCACGTACAACGGTTGTCCCGGTGACAAAGCCGTGCTGATATCCCTTAACCAATACAACTTATCATTCGATCCAAACCACCCTGCCAGAGTCGCAGGAAACAGGATAATACTTGATGCAAATATGGGGGGGATCACACCAGACATATTTATCTTAAGAGGCAAATGGGAACTTTGTCCTCCATAAAGCTTGTTCCCAACCTGCCGTTTAGCATAATTGACCAGGATCTTGCGCTGTCCCCGTTCTACAAAAACGACAAATGCCGTCACCAGAATGGTCCCCACAAAGAGCATGAATACAACTGGTATAGAAAAGGCTCCGGTTTGGGCCAATTCAAGTGTTCCACTTACCGCATGGGGCAAGCCCGCTACAATTCCAGCAAAAATGATAAGAGAAATCCCGTTGCCCACGCCACGCTCTGTAATCTGTTCCCCCAGCCACATCAGAAACATGGTTCCAGTCACCAGCGATACGACTGCTATCAACCGGAAACCAAAACCAGGATCAATGACCAGATGTGGCTGATGCTCAAGTGCAATAGCAATCCCGATTGCCTGGAACAAGGCCAGCACCACCGTTCCCCATCGGGTATACTTGGTAATGGTCTTGCGTCCCGCCTCGCCTTCTTTCTTCAATGCTTCCATCTGTGGTGAAACTGTTGTAAGCAGCTGCATGATAATGGAAGAGGAAATATACGGCATGATTCCAAGTGCAAAAATGGAGAAACGTCTTAGCGCTCCACCGGAGAACATATTGAACATTCCCAGGATACCATTTTGCTGTGAGTGAAACAGGTGCTCAAGCACAATCGGATCAATCCCCGGAACAGGGATAAACGTGCCAATCCGATACACAATCAGGGCTCCAAGCACAAAAAACAACCGTTTTCTGAGCTCGCCCATCTTGTTTGCACCTGCTGCTGGATTCATTTTTGCCAAGTTTGAATTACCCCTCAACTGTACCGCCAGCCGCTTCAATAGCAGCTTTGGCACCTTTGGTTGCACCCACCCCAACCAGAGTCACTTTTCGTTCAATCGAACCTGACAAGAATACTTTTGCAGCACGGGCACCATGAGGGACCACACCAGCCTGCTTCAGGGCCAGAATATCAATCCGGTCCAAAGGCAGTTTATCAAGCGCTGACAAACGAACCTGTGCGGTATCTCCTGCAGTAAGCGAAACAAAACCCCGTTTGGGCAATCGGCGCTGCAAGGGCATTTGCCCTCCCTCAAATCCAACCTTATGAAAACCTCCGGCCCGGGATTTTTGCCCCTTATGTCCGCGACCCGCAGTTTTGCCGAGCCCTGAACCCATCCCGCGGCCTACACGACGTCTTTCTCGTTTTGAACCTTCTGCGGGTTTAATTGTATTCAATTGCATCGTTTCAACCCTCACATTTCACCAGATGACGGACTTTATTAATCATGCCGCGATTTTCTGGTGTATTCTTTACTTCAACTGTCTGATGCATGCGGCGAATACCCAATCCACGCACACTTGCCCGATGCGCCTCAATTGAACCAATCGGACTCTTTACCAGCGTTACCTGTATATGAGCAACAGGCTGTTCTTTCTTCTTCGGCATAATGACTACTCCAGGATTTCTTCAACTGACTTGCCACGCTTGGCAGCAACCTCTGATGGCGTGTTCATAGCCTGAAGACCATTAATCGTTGCACGAACCATGTTATAAGGATTACGCGAGCCATAGCTTTTAGCCAGGATGTTATGGACACCCATCACATCAAAAATAGCGCGCATCGGGCCTCCAGCAATAATTCCCGTTCCCTCTGAAGCAGGCTGCATATGAACACGTGCAGCGCCGTGCTGCCCATTGATTGAATGATAAAGGGTGCCGTTTTTCAAAGAAATTTTGACCATGTTCCGTCTGGCTTCATCCATGGCCTTTTGCACAGCCACTGGCACCTCTTTGGCTTTACCCTTACCCATGCCAATCGCACCGTCACCATCACCAACCACTACAAGTGCAGCAAAGCCCATGATACGTCCGCCCTTGACCACTTTGGTCACACGGTTGACAGCAATCATTTTTTCGCGCAGACCGTCGCCGCGTTCTTCCATATCCGTTTTTGCCATAATCACCTCGTCAGAATACTAGCCCGTTTTCACGGGCAGCATCAGCTAATGCCTTGATGCGTCCATGATACTTAAAACCTGAGCGATCAAAGGCAACCTGCTCAATTCCAGCACTCTTTGCCTTTTCAGCTATTCGCTTGCCAACCATGACAGCAGCTGAAATGTTGCCGCCACTTTTCAGGTCTTTACGCACTTCTGACTCAAGCGTTGAAGCTGACGCCAGAACACGACTGCCAGACACATCCACAATCTGTGCATAAATATGACAATTGCTACGATGCACCGTTAAACGGGCAACCTTAAGCTGCGCAATTTTGGCACGTGTTTTACGTGCACGTCGCAGTCTAGCTTCTTTCTTGTCCATGACCATTACCCTTATTTCTTCTTGGTCTCTTTAATAATCACCACTTCATCGGCATAACGAACACCCTTGCCCTTATAAGGCTCGGGGCGGCGATACGCACGCACTTCAGCAGCAACCTGACCAACTTTCTGCTTATCAATACCCTTGATGACAATTTCTGTCTGGGTCGGCGTTTCAACTTTAATGCCAGCAGGCATTTTATGTTCAATAGGATGAGAATACCCCAAAGCCAAAGACAGGGAATCACCCTTGGCCTGTGCCCGATAGCCCACACCAACCAGCGTCAGCTTTTTCGTAAATCCTTCCGACACACCCTTAACCATGTTAAACAATAAGGCACGCATCGTACCACTCATGGCATTAGCCTCAATGGATTCACCCACCGGACTACACTGAAGCGCTTTGTCTTCCTGGACTACTTTCACCTTGGATAACACGGCCTGATGAGCCTCACCAAGCGGGCCTTTGACCATGACAGCCGTATCGGTAATCTGCACCTGAACGTTTGCCGGGATAGAAACGGGATATTTCGCTATTCTTGACATGTTCCCCTCCCCATTAGGCCACGTAACACAGGATTTCACCACCCACGCCTGCCGCACGTGCACCGCGGTCAGTCATCACACCACGTGAAGTAGACATAATGGTAATGCCCAACCCTCCCATGACACGCGGAATATCGGTGGATCCTTTATAAATACGTAAACCAGGCCGGGATACACGTTCGATTTTCTCGATAACAGGGCGTCCCGCATAATATTTCAAACCTAACTCAAGCACCGGTTTGCCGTCCGCTTCATGCACAGTCACAGAATCAAGATACCCTTCTGCTTTCAATACATTGGCAATAGCCACTTTGAGTTTTGACGAAGGCATCACAACACTTACCTTGTCAGCCCGCTGACCATTGCGGATACGTGTCAGCATATCGGCGATAGGATCACTCATGCTCATCTTCTATCGTCTCCTTAATTACCAGCTGGCTTTAATCACGCCAGGAATTTCGCCTTTCATGGCGAACTCCCGCACTTTTGATCGTGAAAGACCAAATTTTCGAAATGTACCACGAGGACGACCCGTCAATGCACACCGATTCCTCAAACGCACTGGACTTGAGTTTCTGGGCAACGCCTGCAGCTTCATCCGGGCAGCGTACCGCTCCTCTTCGGGCAACCCCGAATTATGAATCACCGCCATTAATTCAGCACGTCTGGTTGCAAATTTAGCAACAGTCACACGTCGTTTTTGGTCACGGTTAATCAGAGAAATTTTAGCCATACCACCCTCAATTCTTGAACGGAAAATTAAATGCGGCCAGAAGCGCACGGGCTTCCTCATCCGTTTTTGCCGTCGTTGTAATGGTTATATTGAGTCCACGCAATTTATCGATCTTGTCATACTCGATTTCAGGAAAAATAATCTGCTCACGCACACCCATATTATAGTTACCACGACCATCAAACGATTTAGCCGAAACACCACGGAAATCGCGAATTCGAGGAATGGCAACAGAAACCAGGCGATCCAGAAACTCATACATCCGATCGCTACGCAGCGTGACCTTGCAACCAATAGGATAACCTTCGCGAATTTTGAAACCGGCGATGGATTTTCTGGCCTTGGTCACAACCGCTTTCTGGCCTGCGATTTTCTGAAGATCAGCTACTGCGTGATCCATCACCTTCTTATCCGCAACCGCATCCCCTACACCCATGTTCAGCGTAATCTTTTCAATTCGCGGCACTTCCATGGGTGATCCATACCCAAACTGTTTCGTAAGCTCGGATACCACCTTTTCTCTATAAAAATCCTTTAGTCGTGCCATTATTCGATCCTCATGCATCAACGATTTCGCCATTTGATTTAAAGACACGGACCTTGCGTCCATCCTCAAGTGTCTTAAAACCAACTCGATCGCCTTTTTCGGCTACAGAATTCCAAAGAGCGACATTGGAAATGTGTACGGCAGCCTCACGTTCTACAATACCCCCACCAATATTCTTCATGGGATTGGGCTTGACATGTTTCTTAACCCGATTGATCCCTTCGATCACAAGTTTCTCGCCTTGATCAATCACTCGCAGCACCACACCACGTCGACCTTTATCTTTTCCTGTGGTCACAATCACTTCATCACCTTTGCGAATTTTACGCATCATTCCTCCTTACAACACTTCTGGCGCCAGCGAGACGATTTTCATAAAACGCTCAGTGCGCAGTTCGCGGGTGACGGGGCCAAAAATACGTGTTCCAATCGGCTCAAGCTTTGCATTAAGCAAAACTGCAGCATTCGAATCAAACTTAACCAGAGAGCCATCCTGACGACGCACGCCCTTGGCGGTTCGAACGACCACAGCATTATAAACCTCGCCCTTTTTAACACGGCCACGAGGCGCTGCATCCTTGATGGAAACCTTGATTACATCGCCGATTCCGGCATAACGACGCTTGGAGCCGCCCAATACCTTGATGCACATCACAGTACGCGCACCTGTATTGTCAGCAACCTCCAGCTGAGATTGCATCTGAATCATCTTCCTTCTCCAACTTAATCCGCCCGAGCCACCCATTTGCAATCTTGGCAGCCCGACGGTCAGTTTTGGCCTGCCTACGATGCCCGCAGGCAGTCTCATGAAAAACGAGCATCCTACCGTAGATTACGGTATCTAGCAAGTCTTATACCAAACGATTCTTTTCTACCAGCCTGGTCACTGCCCAGGATTTGGTTTTGGCAACAGGGCGAGTCTCAACAATCTCCACGATATCACCCTCATGGTACTCATTTTGAGCATCATGGACATGATATTTCTTGGAACGACGTATCACCTTGCCATAAATTGGATGCTTAACTTTATGCTCAACAAGCACTGTGACAGTCTTATCCATCTTGTCACTGACCACCCGACCAGTCAGGGTTGGCTTATGGGAAATGTGTTCGCTCATGCAGATTTCACCTTTTCAGTTATCAACGTGCGCACACGGGCAATATCCCGGCGCACCTTCCCAACCTGATCAACCTTGGTTGTTTGTTGGGTGGCAATTTGCATCCGTAAGGAAAACTGGGCCCTGAGCAATTCATTCAACTCAGCCTTTAGTTCTTCCACAGATTTTTTTCTCAAATCACTGGCTTTCATCTTTTACCCCAATCGCTTTGTCACAAAGGTTGTTGCAAAGGGGAGCTTAGCTGCAGCCAAACGAAAAGCTTCTCTTGCAAGCGCTTCATCCACGCCATCCATCTCATAGAGGATTTTCCCAGGGACAATTTCAGCCACCCAGAACTCTGGGTTCCCTTTACCATTTCCCATGCGGACTTCTGCCGGCTTCGAGGAAATCGGTTTGTCCGGAAACACACGAATCCAGATTTGCCCTCCGCGTTTTATGTGGCGGGTCATCGCACGTCGCGCTGCTTCAATCTGGCGTGCAGTTATACGGCCACGGCTGACAGCCTTGAGCCCAAACTCTCCAAAACTCACATCAGCACCACGGGTGGCAACACCTTTGTTACGGCCCTTCTGCTGTTTCCGGAATTTACTTCTAGCTGGTTGCAGCATGTTTTACTCCTGCTTTTCTAGCCTTTTTTTCAGGTTGCGGCTCAACAACAGGCTCAACACGAGCCACACTCTCACCTTTATAGATCCATACTTTAATTCCAATCACACCAAAGGTGGTTTTCGCTTCAGCCGTTGCATAATCGATATCGGCACGAAGGGTATGAAGAGGAACCCGACCCTCGCGATACCATTCGGTACGTGCAATCTCAATACCATTGAGGCGCCCAGAACACTCTATCTTAATCCCCTGGGCTCCGGTACGCATTGCATTCGTAATGGCACGCTTCATGGCACGACGGAACATGATCCGCTTGACCAGCTGATTAGCAATGCTTTCTGCTACCAGCTGGGCATCAATCTCGGGCTTTCGGACTTCCTGGGTATCCACTACCACATCGGCAACATTCATCAGTTTCATGATTTGAGCCCGAAGCAGAGCAATTTCTTCACCCTTCTTACCAATCACTACGCCTGGACGGGCAGTAAAGATCGTAATACGGGCCGATTTCGCAGGCCGCTCAATAATCACCTTGGACACAGAAGCATTGGCCAGCTTCTTCTTCAGGAAAGTCCGCACACTAATGTCTTCCTGTAGCATGCGTGGAAATGCCTTGCTATCAGCATACCAGCGTGATGCCCAGTTCTTGTTTACGGCAAGACGAAAACCTGCCGGATTAATTTTCTGTCCCATAAATCTTCCTTTAGTCGCCGACCGTCACGGTGATATGACAGGTGGGTTTAAGTATTTTCGCCCCACGTCCTTTTGCCCTAGCCCTGAAACGCTTCAGTGTAGCGCCCTCATCAACAAAGATTGTCGACACCTTCAATTCATCAATATCCGCGCCGGCATTATGTTCAGCATTCGCAATCGCGGATTCAAGCACTTTCTTGATAATGACAGCCCCTTTTTTCGGGGTAAACGTCAAAATATCCAAAGCTCGTGCAACGGGCAAACCGCGAATCATATCAGCAATGAGGCGGCCTTTCTGGGCGGAAAGGCGAGTCCCACGCAATTTGGCAGAAACTTCCATCCTATCCTCCTATTTCTTGGCCTTTTTATCCGCCGCATGCCCTTTAAAGGTACGTGTTACAGCGAATTCCCCGAGCTTGTGCCCGACCATGTTTTCACTAATGTACACCGGCACATGCTGCTTGCCATTATGCACACCTATGGTTAATCCCACGAAATCTGGCAGTACCGTTGATCGGCGTGACCAGGTCTTGATGGGGCGTTTATCATTCGTCGCACGCACGGTTTCCACCTTTTTAATAAGGTGCAAATCAACGAATGGACCTTTTTTAACTGAACGTGCCATGTGTTTTACCTCTTATTCGATGGACGACGGCGAACAATCATGCCGGCCGTACGCTTATTACGCCGAGTACGATACCCCTTTGTAGGCGTACCCCAGGGCGAGACCGGATGGCGACCAGCAGCAGTTTTACCTTCGCCACCTCCATGCGGGTGATCTATTGGATTCATTGCCACACCACGGACAGTTGGCCGTATTCCACGCCACCGCTGGGCTCCAGCCTTTCCAATTGACCGTAAGTTATGCTCGCTATTACCCACTTCTCCAATCGTAGCCTTGCAGTCAACATGGACCCGCCGAATTTCACCTGAACGCAAACGAAGCTGGGCATACGTTCCCTCACGGGCAAGCAGTTGAACCGATGTTCCGGCTGATCGGGCCATCTGGGCCCCCTTGCCAGGCATCATTTCAACACAGTGGATAGTCGTTCCTACCGGAATATTACGCAAAGGAAGTGCATTACCCGGTTTGATTGGTGCATCTGATCCTGAAAACAGTTGCGCCCCTTCAGCAATTCCCTTCGGGGCTATAATATAGCGCCTTTCGCCATCCGCATAACAAAGCAGGGCAATATGCGCCGACCGGTTAGGATCATACTCCAGCCGCTCCACACGCGCAGGAACACTGTCCTTGTTCCGACGAAAATCGATAACCCGGTAATGCTGCTTGTGCCCACCACCCTGGTGACGCGTTGTAATATGGCCATGATGATTACGCCCGGCTTTTTTTGTCTGCTTTTCAACCAGCGATGCAACCGGCGCTCCCTTGTGCAAATCAGGAGTAACAACCTTAATGACGCTACGTCGCCCGGCTGAGGTTGGTTTTACTTTAACTATTGGCATGATTCCCTCCTACTCACCTGCGGCAAAATTAATTTCCTGGCCAGGCTTTAATCCAACATAAGCCTTTTTCCAGTCCTTACGACGACCTAACATTCGGCCAAATCGTTTATTTTTGCCTTTCACATTAAGGAGCTGAACCGATTCAACCTCAACCTTAAACAGCAACTCAACAGCGGCCTTGACTTCAATTTTTGTTGCATCAACTGCAACCTTGAAAGCAACCTGTTCATATTTTTCTGCAATATGAGTGCTTTTTTCTGAAATTTGCGGTGCAAGAATAACCTGGAGCAACCGTTCTTCACTTATTTTCATGCTCATCCCAGTAACTCCTCAAATTTCTCCACCGCTTTCTTGGTCAGCAAAACACGATCAAAACGGATGAGATTAACCGGGTCGGCATGCTGGGCTTCGACTACCAGCACATGGGGCAGGTTACGCATGGAAAGGTAAAGGTTCTCATCCAGATCATCCGTCACAATCAGGATACTTTCCGAGATACCCATCCCTTTGAGCTTGTCTACAGCCTCCCGTGTTTTAGGGGAGACAACCTTGAATTCATCCACCACTGCCAACCTATCCTGCCTTACCAACTCAGAAAGAATGGAGCAAAGACCAACACGATACATTTTCTTGTTGATTTTCTGGGTAAAGTTCTCGTCCGGGCTATTAGGAAATGCTTTTCCGCCTCCACGCCAAATGGGGCTGGAAGCCATACCCGCCCGGGCACGCCCCGTCCCTTTCTGTCTCCAGGGCTTGCGTGTACTCTTTGCCACATCCGAGCGGCCCTTTTGCGCACGCGTTCCACTACGGGCATTTGCCTGATAAGCCACAACAATCTGGTGCACCAAGGCCTCATTAAACTCCCGCCCAAAAAGGTGATCTGAAACCTGCAGGGTTTCTTTCGAAGCCTTTCCTTTTGCATTAATCAGCTTAAGTTCCATCATGCACCTGCCTTTACACTCGGACGAACCAGCACATGTCCGTCCTTGGCACCCGGGACAGCGCCCTTGACCCATAATAATTGACGTTCAGCATCCACACGCACAACCTCAAGGCTCTGGGAAGTGCAGGTCACATTGCCATATTGTCCTGCCATACGTTTACCAGGAAACACACGCCCTGGATCCTGGGCCTGACCAATTGAACCAGGAGAATTGTGGGAACGTGAATTACCATGACTGGCACGATTGGAACTAAAATTATGCCGCTTGATAGCACCTGAGAAACCCTTACCGTGAGATGTTCCAGTCACATCCACTTTCTGTCCAACAGAAAACATGTCGGCAGAAAGAGTACTGCCCACTGTTATTGCGGCAAGAGTTTCTGCATCCAGACGAAATTCAGCAAGCTTGACCGGCGCTTCGACGCCAGCCTTGGCATAATGTCCAGCTAAAGCACGAGTTACCCGGCTGGCACGCCGGCTTCCGACTCCAACCTGGATAGCATCATAGCCATCTGTGGCACCTGTTTTAATCTGGGTCACACGATTGGTAGACAAATCCAGCACGGTTACCGGGATGGCCACACCATCATCAGTAAACAAACGTGTCATGCCTACCTTGCGACCAATAAGGCCTAGGCTCATAATTATTTTCCTTTACATACAACCGGTTACGATTGACCGGCACGTCTGCGGCATTACATGCCGCCCATTTCAAAGCTTGATTTCTACATCCACACCAGCCGGCAGATCCAGCTTCATCAGTGCGTCAACCGTCTTATCTGTCGGATCAATGATATCCATCAGGCGAAGATGCGTGCGAATCTCAAGCTGATCGCGACTGGTCTTGTTTACATGCGGTGAACGCAATATATCAAACCGCTCAATACGCGTCGGCAAGGGCACAGGCCCTTTCACGACTGCTCCGGTACGTTTGGCGGTGTCTACAATCTGAAGCGCAGACTGATCAATCAGACGATAGTCAAATGCTTTCAGGCGAATACGGATTTTCTGGGTTTGCATAATTTAACCTTACTCAATTACTTTAGAGACGACGCCGGCGCCGACGGTTCGGCCCCCTTCACGTATCGCAAAACGAAGTCCTTCTTCCATCGCAATCGGCGCTATCAACGTTACCGTAATCGCCACATTATCTCCCGGCATCACCATCTCTGTC
>JAGXAQ010000024.1 GCA_018971485.1 Pseudomonadota bacterium
GCTACCGCTTGAGTGCCGGGGGTTTTGATACTTGCCGGGTTTTGTCTGTGGCGGGAGCATGTTATCGTGAAGTGATGTTCAATTCCCGGGACAAGAATGATCCAAAGGATGCACATGGGTTGCTGCAGTTGCCCTGGCAAGGTATTACAAAACATGGCATTGCTCCAGAATCTGTTCCGGGCACATCCGGAAAAAATCAATACTGACACTGCTGGCCTGTTTTTAGTCTTATGAAGCCATCAGAAATCAGGAGGCAACAACCTTGGTTCTGACCAGCATATCCCCTTTGAAAGCCATAAACACCAATATTAATTCTGATTTCAAGGGTAATTCAGGGGCGTCTAAATTAATGTATTGCCCGGCAGATTTTATTGTGATTCATTAGGGAAGTTTCCCAGGTTTTATTGAACAAGCGGTAACAATGTTTCCCATCCATTTTTGCATGGTACATTGCCAAATCTGCCGCATGAAGCAATTCATCTGACTTTAGTCCATCATTCGGATAGATGGCGATCCCTATACTGGCGCTTGGAAATTGTTCGTCTGGGGGTAAAGGGGGCGATGCGGGCAATGTAAGGATTGAGATCATCCGGTTTGCAAGACTAACCGCATCTTCTATTGCATTAATTCGTGGAATTAAAACGACAAATTCGTCTCCACCAAGGCGTGCGAGAATATCAGAATCTCGATCAGCCATTTGAAATCGGTGGGTTGCCTCTAGCAACACACTATCTCCTACTGTGTGGCCATAGTTATCATTGATGCGTTTGAAACCATCGAGATCAATGAACATGACAGCTAGACGACCCCCGTCTCGTTTTGCCAGGGCGATAGATTTTGTTAGCCAATCGGTAAAATATCGTCGATTGGGCAAGTGGGTAAGTGTGTCATGAGTGGCTTCATGTTCAAGTTTATCCGTTAACATACGATTTCTGTTCACTTCTTGCATGACAATCCAATAGGATATGATGATAAACAACAGCAGCATGCATCCAAAGAGTACTAGGCTGACTATCGCATGGATATGTATTGTATGGTTATGTGTTAGGTAATGCTGTTCACGAGCTTGCTCTTTTTTCTCAATTTGAAAAACCAAGGAATGCAGTTCCCTAAGCATCACATTGATATTATTTATGTCTATCATTAATTGATGCTGTCTAACACTACTGGTTGGATAGTGGCTGGGTAGGCTTGATTGGGTTGCATAATGTAACTGTTGTAAGGATTGCGTAAATTCAGTAATGAAAATGGATGGCCATTGTTGCTGAATCAGTTTATTTTTTATCGAGCCAAATTCAGTTTGCATCTTCTGTTCTGCATGAGTATATGCAGCTAATAACGAATTTTGATGGGTAATGAGGTAATGATTTTGAATATTGGCAAGATCATGAATCGTATCAAGGGTATGAAAGGCTAGTATAATGGTCTGGTTGGCTTGGTGTATTTTCTCCTGATTATATTGATATTTTTGCATAAATATTAATGTAAGAATGCCACTGACGATAAAAATCAGGCCACAACCTGCATATACCAACAAAAGTTTTGATTGAATTCGTTTAATATGAGTCTCCTGCATGTACCATAAGTCTATGGTTACTTAACATTATAAATATGTTATTTCTTGTTATTAATTGGTGTTTATTTCAGGTGGCTATAACAAAATATGCATGTTATGTATATTATAGTCACAAATATAGGAATACATGTTTTGTTATTTGATTTTTAAGTATTTATATATAATTTGATAAAATGGTTATTTTATAAATAGATAGATCTTCAGAGATCAAGTGGAAATAAATAATTGGGGCTGAAGTAGATTAGCGCTAAATACCAGTCCACTCCTTCAGTATATTGAGTTGTTGTTCAGGGGTTCTGTAATTAAACCTGAACTCACATTCCTTGAGGAATAGCGGGAACGATTCTTTCTGGATCCCATTATATTTTCTCAGCACTCGCTTGGCCTGATTCCAGAAGTTCTCGATGCCGTTGATAGGATTTCACCCTTTTGCAAACAATGCGGAATGATGGATCCGCTCATGATGGAAATCACTCACATCCAGGGCATTGTAACTTCGGGTGCAGTCGGTATACACAATGCTGTCAGGGGCTATTTTCCTGCTAATCAGCGGTAATAGGGTCTCCGTTCTGGTGTCATCCACCCCCTTGGTATAAACTTTACCTCCTCGTTTCAGAATACCGGATACAGCAACCTTGCCCCCTGCACCTCGACCGCGCTTGCCCTTGCGGACCCCACCAAAATAACGCTCATCCCGTTCCCCTGCACCCTCAAAAACTTCGTGCGCTTCCTTATCCAGGAGACAAACCATTCCTTCCCTCAGTTTACGGTAAAACAGGATGGCTGGGTTAGGTTGAATATCCAGCAGATCAGCCGCCGATCTGGCCGTTACTTCCAATACAAAAAATCCCGGCAACCGTAATTGATGTTTTCGTGCTCATTTACAATGTGTTACCTTCATAAAATGAGCTTAACATTTAAGCTAATCTACTTCAGCCCCTAAATCATTTTATTTTATTGTTGATTATTTATTCTAATAAGAGTTTGATAAGTATGGAACTATGGCAATGAAATAAACATGTTAATCTTAGCTGATTATGTATATTGAATATAACTTGGTTTACCCCCGACCTGGGTAAATCAAGGTCAGCGGGTTTTATTTAGTATTCAAAATAATCAATGGGGGTCTTGTTATGGAAATTCTGACACCCATTGGTGTGTTCCTGCAAAGATGCTCTCGAAACCAGATAATCCTTATTTCTTTTGTTCTGGTCGTCCTGGTTGCAATCATTGATTACGCCTCGAAAGAGAAACTATCCCTTTCAATATTGTTCCTGATTCCCATCGCCATATCCACCTGGTATGGAGGACGCCGTACGGGTATCCTGTTTAGTCTGCTTTCTGCCACTGCCTTGTTTGCTGTTGATACTTCGGAACACATTCACAACAATCACTTTGTATTAATCTGGAATATCCTGACCCGGTTTGGTTTCTTTCTTATCACTGAAGAATTATTTCATGAAATAAAAAACCGTCTGGACAATGAATGGTATCTATCCAGGACGGACAGTCTGACCCGTCTGCTGAATAAGCGCGGGTTTATGGAGGAGGCAAGGAAACTATTTCGTTTGTCTGTGCGCCATAAGCGCCCTATTGCCGTTGCTTTTCTTGACCTGGACAATTTCAAGGAGCTCAATGACCTGCTGGGCCATCATGAGAGAGACAGGGTTCTGCAGGTGGTTGGTAAAACGATATTGGTTTCCTTGCGTGAAACGGATGTTGCAGGAAGGCTGGGAGGAGATGAGTTTGTCATGGTTTTACCCGAGACCGATGATACGGGAGCCAGAACGGTGTTGGGTACGCTCAGAGAGTCTCTGAGGCAAGAAACAAAACAATACGATTGGTTGTTAACCGTCAGTATGGGCGTTGTTTCTTTTGATTCGCCGGAACTGGGCGTGGAGGAGGTCATCAAGCTTGCCGATTCCCTGATGTATCGGGTTAAAAAGGGGGGCAAGAACGGGATTCTCTTTGAAACGTTCTCAAAAAAGATGGAAGTGGTTTGTTCAGACGCTTAATCTTCATCAGGAACCGATTTTTCTGACTTGCATTATGCCAAGGGGTCCCAGAAGCAATGGGATTGATTTTGTAAGCTTAAGCAGCTCAAGGTAAAGATAATTACAGTGATGATTAAAACGAAATAAATTTGCTGTTATATGTTATAAACAGGTAATTCAGGCCACTGAATCAACAGTGTAAATTCATTTTTGATTGATGTTTGGGTTAGAAAGGCTTTCGTTTGGAATTTTTGGGGAAAATCGATTCGGTCTTGGGCAAATATTCCAGGAATCAGATAAGGTTCATTTCGCTAGGAATTTTGATTGGTGTGATATTCCTTGATTATGCAACGGGTGTTGAACTGTCTGTTTCCATCTTCTATTTGATACCCATCGCCATATCCACCTGGTATGGTGGCCGTCGTGCGGGCATCCTGTTTAGCCTGCTTTCTATCATCTCCTTTTTTAGTGTTGACATCCCAGAACGAACCTATAATAGTTCCATTGTGCTTTATTGGAATCTTACTACCTGGATTGTTTTTTTTCTCATTACGGAGGAATTGATTAACGAAATCAAAATTCGTCTTGATAATGCAAATTATCTATCCAAGTTAGACAGCCTAACCGGTTTGTATAATGAGCGTGGATTTACTGAACAAGCGAGAAAGCTTTTTCGTTTGTCTGTGCGCCATAAAAGACCGATTTCACTTGCTTATCTTGACCTAGACAATTTCAAGCTGGTGAATGACTTGCAGGGTCATTCTGAAGGGGACAAGGTCTTGCAAATTGTTGGTGAAAGACTGCTTGCCAGTGTACGGGTAACCGATGTTGTTGGGAGGTTGGGAGGCGATGAGTTTGTAGTACTCTTGCCGGAGACAAATGAAGTTGGAGCAGAAACCTTGTTTAATACGCTCTGGCGAAATCTGGTCCAGGAAATTCAAGAACATGATTGGCCTGTAACCGTCAGTATTGGGGTGGTGTCTTTTGATTCGCCAGCCATGAAGCTTGAAGAAGCCATCAAGCTTGCTGATATTTTGATGTACCGGGTTAAAAAGGGGGGCAAGAACGGGATTCTCTTTGAAACATTCCCGAAAAAAATGAGTGAGGTTCCTTCGGAGCCCCTGTCTTTTTCAGGAGCGGATTTTCCTGACCTGCATTAAGCCAGCTTATCAAAAAAACCCCCTCAGGCTTTCGCGAGAGGGGGAAGAATCAAGGACAACTATTGTGGAGCTGGCATCGACAGATGACAAAGACTACGGCGTTATCTTTTGCTCATCTGCACTCTGTATAGTCACCGTTTCTTCCAGAATGGTCCTTTTTTCCTTTCATTCAGGGATATTTTTTAACAAGTTCTTCCAGGCTCATACCCTGGGCTTCTTCTGGCAGAGGGATAATCTGGTCTATCCTTCCTTCCCTGAAACTGTGCTGGGCGCAAAGTTTTGCTGAATCTTCATCGGAGGCAATGCAGAGCATGCAGTGCTTGACCTGGTCCGGGGTGGTGATGGTGGCGCTGTAGTACATGGAATGTGTCCTTTAACTATCCGAGCAACCTTGCTCACCAGGTATAGCAATTTTGAATTAAAGTAGGTGGGTAAATACAGCCAAAAACGGGATATTTCGAATGGGAGTACTTTGAAATAAGGGCCATGCCAGTATAGTAGAGAACTAGATAGTAGTAATAATGAGGGGATATTTTATGTTTACGATTAATTACTATGCGGCAATAACCTATTACGTATTACCCATTGCAACAATAATTATTGCTATTGCTACAGCTTATAACAGCTTTGTATTAAGGGAGGAAAGCATAAGGTCGCGTGAGGAAAGCGAGCGTGCAAGGTATTCTTCTGGTGTTGAAACACTGTTGAAGTTTGAAGAACGGTTTAATCGGCAGGAAATGAAACAGGTCCGCCAGAATGCTGCAGAATATTTTTTAAAGGATAATAGTTCAACTAACATTTCCAATG
>JAGXAQ010000017.1 GCA_018971485.1 Pseudomonadota bacterium
CGCCCATTTGTCTGGCAACATACGATACTGACATGCCCGGTTCAAAGGTTTGCTTCACCATTGCCAACTTCTGTTCTGCTGTCCATCGCCTCCGGCGCTGGACACCGGTTAGCACCTCAACCGGCCTGTCATCCCTGTTGCTCATAGTCCTATCCATAGCAATACTCCCAGTCGTTAGTTTAAGGAATATTGCCGGTACTGCAAATCAGGGGGCTACTACACTTGACTACAAAAGAGCGTGTCTTACCTACTTTTGAGGTTTCACCCCTCACAGTAATCTTAACTAAACTGTAGGGATTATCATATTCCTGCCCTTTTACATACTTCTCCATCCTCTCAATATCAGCCCATGTTAACTGTAATTGTTCACCTCGCCTTAGCCCAGTGATGATGGCTATCAGCAGATAATAGCCTGTCATGACTTTATTTAAGTTTCCATACAAGCTCAAATCATTCTTAGCTTCATTAATATATTCTTCTAACTGTTTTTTAATAATGATGACTTCTTCATCACTAAAAGTATTACGACGGTTGATTTCTAATCCCTTATCAACAGCAGGTAGTTTCTTAAAGTCAAAGCCATCAATATAAGCCTCTCCCCTCTTATGCAACCAACTCATCATAGCGTTAATGGTACTTTGTTCGTTAAGAACTGTAGTGGGCTGACTAATATCGTCTTCCTACCTTTCACTCTTTCTATATAATAGTTCTCACAGTCACTGCGTTCCATCTCTTTAAGCTTGGTGTCTTTGCCAATAAACTTAAGCCAATGCTCTAAGTGTGTTTTGATGGTACTGAGTCTGCCTTTTACTATCAAACCTACTTCCATGTCCTTTATACGTTGCTTAACATACTCCTCAACACCCTGCTTAGCTGTCATTGAAAAGTAAGTCTTACCCGCTAATTGCTGAGCCATGAGCTCGTGATAGTACTTCTTAGCTTTGTCTATTGCTGTGTCTTTATTTCTAGTTCGTAAGCTGAATCGTGCGTACTTCTTTTCCTTAGTTAACCACATACGCATTTGCCAGTATTCACCACGTGTGTAGATTAAGGCTTCGTCATATATTGGGAATTCGTTGGTGTTTAATGAGGGTTTTGTGCTAGGCATTTGGAATTAAAGTCATCTATGAAAATGAGTAGTTACCATTTTGTGTAACTTTAATTCCTAACCCTTGTAGAATCAAGCACTTATTTTTAGTGTGAAACTTTTGTGTAAGTAAATTATTGTTTAAAATCAATGGATTATATAATAAAAACTACTCCCACTCAATCGTTGCAGGTGGCTTACCAGAAACATCATACACAACCCGATTGACACCCCTTACTTCATTGATAATGCGATTCGAAATACGGCCTAATAAATCATAAGGCAAATGAGCCCAATGAGCCGTCATAAAATCCTGTGTTTGAACAGCACGCAAAGCAACTACATACTCATAAGTCCGACCATCTCCCATCACACCAACTGAACGCACAGGCAAGAAAACCGCAAATGCCTGGGAGGTCTTGTCATACCAGCCACTTTGACGTAACTCATCAATAAAGATAGCATCCGCAGCACGCAACAAATCAGCAAACTCCTGCTTCACCTCACCCAGTATGCGCACCCCCAGGCCTGGTCCCGGGAAAGGATGTCGATAGACCATTTGGCGAGGCAATCCCAAAGTAATCCCTAATTGCCGTACTTCGTCTTTGAAAAGATCCCGTAAAGGTTCTATCAATTTAAGATGAAGGCTATCAGGTAAACCACCTACGTTATGATGTGACTTGATTGTTTGTGCTTTTTTATTTTTTCCAGCAGACTCAATAACATCCGGATAGATAGTCCCCTGAGCCAACCATTTTACACAATTCAGCCGTGCTGCCTCTTCCTGAAACACCTCAACAAAAACCCGGCCGATAATCCGTCTTTTTATCTCGGGATCTGTCACTCCAGCCAGTTCTTCCAAAAATCTTGCGCTTGCATCCACATGCAGCACTCTCACACCTAAATGCGCAGAAAATGTTTGCATAACTTGCTCTGCTTCATGAAGACGCAATAATCCATTATCAACAAAAACACAAATCAGCTTCTCGCCTATTGCCCGATGTAACAAGGCAGCGGCCACAGAAGAATCCACCCCACCTGATAACCCCAGTAAAACCTCATCTTCACCTATCTCACGACGGATCCGCTCAAGGGATTGAGCTGCAAAATCCGGCATATTCCAGTCCTGCTGCAATAGGCAGATATCCCTTACGAAACGCGAGAGAATAGCGCTTCCCTGAGTGGTATGAGTCACTTCTGGATGAAACTGTAGCGCATAAAATCCGCGCGACTCATCAGCCATAGCGGCAATGGGACAAGTCGGGTTAGAAGCAATAACCTTAAACCCTGATGGCAATGCTGTTACAGCATCACCATGGCTCATCCAAACATCCAAAAATGCTTTTCCGTCATTTTCAAGACGATCCTGAAGTCCCTGAAATAGCTTGGAATGACCCCTGGCCCGAATTTCGGAATAACCGAATTCCCGCACCCGGGCCTGGTGAACCCGCCCCCCGAGCTGAGCTGCCATGGTCTGCATGCCATAACAGATTCCAAGCACCGGCACCCCCAGACTAAAAACCCGTTCCGGGGCCTTGACGTCAATATCATCTGTAACTGAAGAAGGTCCGCCAGATAAAATGATACCGCCGGGTTTATACTCCTCCACAAATACATCTGGCACATCATATGGATGTATTTCACAGTAGATATTCAACTCGCGAATCCGCCGGGCAATCAGCTGCGTATACTGCGAACCAAAATCAAGAATAAGAATTCTGGAGTGGGCCATGACCAAGCCTGAGAAAAATGGGGATAACCCTGATGTTAATCGATATGATAATTAGGCGCTTCCTTGGTAATCTGCACATCATGTATGTGAGATTCCCGAAAACCGGCCTGGGTAATCTGGACAAACTGTGCGCGTTCGCGCATTTCTTCTATAGTCCTGGCACCCGTATAACCCATGCTCGCACGCAGACCGCCAGTGAGCTGATGGATAACCTGAACCACACTACCTTTATAGGCTACACGGCCCTCAACCCCTTCTGGTACCAATTTGTCGGCGTTGTCTTCATCGTCCTGGAAATATCGATCACTGGATCCTTTCTGCATGGCACCTAACGAACCCATTCCACGATATGATTTATAGGATCGCCCCTGAAACAGTTCAATTTCACCCGGTGCCTCTTCGGTTCCGGCAAAAAGCCCTCCCAGCATGACACAGTGTGCGCCAGCCGCGATTGCTTTGGCTATGTCACCGGAAAAACGTACCCCTCCATCCGCAATGATTGGAATATCGCTGCCTTTAAGTCCCTGGCAGACATTATCAATGGCTGTAATCTGGGGAACACCGACACCTGCCACAATCCGGGTCGTACAGATAGATCCCGGGCCAATTCCTACCTTAACGGCATCTGCCCCATGATCAACCAATGCCCTGGCGGCGGCTGCAGTAGCTATATTGCCGCCAATAACATCCAGATGAGGGAAATTCTTCTTGACCCACCTGACTCGATCAAGCACCCCTTGGGCATGCCCATGAGCGGTATCCACTACTACGACATCCACTCCCGCTTCAGCCAAAAAGGCTACCCGCTCGTCCGTACCTTCCCCCACCCCAACCGCAGCTCCGACCCGTAACCGGCCAAACTGGTCTTTGCTGGCCAAAGGGTGTTCTGACGATTTCTGGATATCTTTTACAGTTACCAGGCCCTTAAGCTCAAAATCATCATTGATGACAAGCACCCGCTCCAGACGATAGCGATGCATGAGATTCAAGGCCTCCTCACGGCTCGCACCTTCCTTCACGGTCACCAGTCGTTCCCTGGGAGTCATGATGTTGCAAACAGGTTGATCCAGATTGGTCTCAAAACGCAGATCACGATTGGTCACAATACCAATAACCTTGTTGGCCTCAACAACCGGTAAGCCCGAAATATGATGCTGGCGGGTCAAATTCAGGACATCCCGAACCAACATGGTCCCCGGAATGGTAATTGGATCCTTGACTACACCGGACTCAAAACGTTTGACATTAGCAACCTGTGAAGCCTGTTCCCGTGCAGTCATGTTCTTGTGGATAATGCCAATTCCACCTTCTTGTGCAAGCGTGATGGCCAGCCTTGCCTCTGTAACAGTATCCATGGCTGCGGATAGTATGGGAAGATTAAGCCCAATATTTCGGGTCAACCGGGTTTGAAGATTGACTTCCCGTGGCAAAACGGTTGAATGGGCAGGTACGAGCAGCACGTCATCAAACGTGAGTGCTTTCTGGATAACATGCATGTTTTTGTTCATCCTATATCGCAAAAACGTATTATACGGACTCACTCCTGACACGTAAACCTATCTTGCCTGAAAGGCTTTATTTAAAAAATCCGGGGGACTTTTCACAAGAAGCGGACAGTTAATCACCCCGCTTCCGGGCACGACGCCTTCGAGCCTCCTTTGGATCGGCTACCAGAGGCCGATAAATTTCAATCCTGTCCCCTTCTACTGCCTTATCATGAAGTGGGCGAACCTGTCCAAACACCCCTATCCGGTTCAAGGCCAAATCAATCTCGGGATAGTCCTCGAGCAATCCAGAAAGCCTGATTGCCTCATGAAGTGTAGCTTCCTGCCCAACGCAAACTGACACCAGTTTCTGGACATTAAAGGTAGCATAAACCACTTCCACATGAATTTTCTGGCTCACCCTGAATCCTTTTCTTCCATACTATCAGCCTGGGCAATAAAAGCTTCCACAAAAGAATTGGCAATATAATCAAAAACAGGGCCCACCACTTTTTCCAGCATGCGACTGGAAAAAGTATAGTTCAAATAAAATTCAATACGACAGGCTTTTTCCTCCAGCTCTATAAAACGCCATTCTCCGCAAAGATCATGAAAAGGCCCTTTTTCAAGCGAAATCCGGATCAAGGATGGCGCCTGACGATAATTACGCGTCGTAAAAGACTGTTTCAGCCCATGGTAATTAATCCTGACCGTAGCTACCACTTCATCCGTACTGCAAGAATCAATAGAAGTCCCGCCACACCAAGGCAAGAACTGGGCATAGTTTTCCACCTTATCAACCAGATCAAACATCTGGCGGGCCGAATGCAATACGATGACGGATTTTTCTACCTGAGCCATATCTGCACCCAAAAACTGGTATTATATGCATTTAAGCAACGAGTTTCACATTTCATGAGTATTGTCCAAAACAAAAAGGCCTTTCATGAATATGCCATAGAGGAAAAATTCGAGGCCGGCATCGCCCTGGAAGGATGGGAAGTTAAATCCATCCGAGCAGGACGCGCTCACCTTGCAGAAGCCTATGTCCTGCTCAAGCGTGCGGAAGTCTTTTTGATTGGCGCCCATATTACTCCCTTGAGCACAGCCTCCACCCATATTCACCCTGATCCGACCCGTACCCGGAAACTCCTGTTACATGCCGAGGAAATTCGCAAACTAATTGGCAAGGTTGAACGGGCAGGATACGCACTGGTTCCAATCAACCTGCATTATTCAAAAGGGCGTATCAAGCTGGATATGGGTCTAGGCAAGGGCAAGAAACTGCATGACAAGAGACAAAGTGAAAAGGAACGTGAATGGGCACGCGAAAAACAGCGACTGCTAAGAGCGAACAACAGGACTTGAGCCTTTCGGAACAACCCGACTCTTATTTTCGAAAAAGCCGCTTTTCCGCCTTGGGATCAGACTTTTATTCAGAAGTTTCGCCTACCCCCCTGACCGCCCCTTTCTGGGTCAGCTGTAATACCTCAGCTGCCAGGCTTATAGGGGCCAGCCCAAAAGAACTCTTTGGCGAACAAGGTCTGCTGCTGTTTTCAGGGAACCGTGAAATTCCAGGAATCAAGCCCATTGCCATGCTCTATTCTGGGCACCAGTTTGGTGTTTATGTCCCTCAACTTGGAGATGGGCGCGCCCTCTTGCTGGGGGAAGCCCAAGGCAGTGAGAAAAACATGGAAATCCAGATAAAGGGAGCTGGACAGACCCCATACTCCCGCGGGGCAGATGGTCGAGCCGTACTCAGATCAAATATTCGTGAATACCTGTGCTCTGAAGCCATGCATGCCCTGGGCATACCCACAACCCGAGCCCTGTGCATTACAGCTAGCCATGATCCCGTCTATCGGGAGGAAAAGGAAACAGCTGCCATTCTCACCCGTCTTTCCCCAAGCCATGTCCGGTTTGGGCATTTTGAACTCTTCTATTATCGTCAGCAGCCCCATTTAAGCCTCCATCTTGCCAATTTCATCATTAGCCATTATTACCCGGAACTCCAGCATGAACCCAAGCGTCTCATGAGTTGGCTCAAACAGGTCGGTATCCGTACCGCCCGACTCATTGCAAAATGGCAAAGCGTCGGTTTTACCCATGGTGTACTCAATACAGACAACATGTCGATACTCGGTTTAACGCTGGATTATGGTCCCTTTGGATTTATGGATAGCTATCAGCACAACTTTGTCTGTAATCACACCGACACACATGGACGATATGCATTCAGCCAGCAGCCTCGAATTGGTCTATGGAACCTGCATGCCCTGGTTCAGTCACTTTCATTTCACCTGACCCAGGACGAAACCCTTGAAATCCTGGAAACTTATACGCCTGTATTCGAAGAAACCTGGCTTGGGATCATGCGGGCCAAATTAGGGCTCATGACAGTACAACCGGATGATGAAACCCTTATTCTGGATCTTCTGGATCTTCTGGACAGGAACCGGATTGATTACACCCGATTTATGCGCCAGCTTTCAAGATTCAATTCATCTGCGCAACCCCATGATAACAGCGCTTTAAGGGATACCTTCCCGGATCGGGACTCTTTTGATGCCTGGGCAAACCGTTATGCCAGGCGATTATCCCAGGAAAACAGCCATCCCGTTGAACGGGCCTTGCACATGAACCAGGTTAATCCGAAATACATTCTTCGAAACTACCTGGCAGATTTGGCCATACAGCAGGCGCGGCAGGGAGACTTCAGCGAAATCGACCGCCTGCTTGCCTTGTTGCAGCACCCCTATGATGAACAACCTGACAACGGACACTATGCCGATCTTCCACCCGAATGGGCAAGCAGCCTTGATTTAAGCTGCTCATCCTGAGCATGCTTAAATTAACCAGCACCCAGCCGCTATTCAGGTAAACCTGGTACACCCCTCTGGCTGCGCACTGAATCAGTTCAACCTTTCCGGATCAAAATGGTTTCTTATGACCAATCAACCAGGACCGGTGTACCCTTTTCCGGCAATCATCAGGTTGGGTCCTGCCTGTGGTTTCCTCAAAAGAAGCCTGCCCGGACAACCGTTCCTCATCCAGTTTGAACCGGCGCAGGTTAGTGGAAAAGAAAAGCGTCCCCGCAGGGGCGAGCAAATCCAGGCAGCCCAGAATCAGGTCAACATGATGAAGCTGGGTATCCAGCACACTTTCCATTCGCTTTGAATTGGAAAAAGAAGGCGGATCCAGCACAATCAGATCAAAATGCCGATGGGCCTGGACTGCGTCTGGAATCCAGCTGAGTACATCAGCCTGCAACAACTGGTGGGAACCTGGATCAATACCATTCAGTATCAGGTTATCCCGAGCCCAGTCCAGATAGGTTCGGGACAGATCCACGCTCAGACTGGAAATGGCACCGGCAAGAGCAGCATAAACCGTAAAGCTCGCAGTATAAGAAAAAAGGTTCAGAAAACGCTTGCCTGGTGCAAGGCCAGCAATCATGGACCGGGCATTACGATGGTCTATAAACAGCCCTGTATCCTGATGGCTTAAGAGATCGACCCAGAACTTCCTGCCTTGCTCATTGACCTTAAAACGTGACCCCGAAGAAGGCAAGAGGCTCTCGACCCGATGACGATGTTTGGGGCGCCATTTGCAAAAAATGGCCCCTTCATCCAGTTGGGTTGTTTCTGCGACAATCTGCCTTACCTGAAGAAGCCAGCAGTCATGCTGTTCAACCGTCATGACATAAGGGGTTTCAAATTCCTGAAGATGGATACAGCTCTCATAACGATCAATCACAAAAGGGAACTCGGGTAAATCACGATCATAGAGGCGATAGCAGGAAATATCACGCTTACGGGCCCATTTAACATAATGCCGAACATTTTTAAGAAGCCGATTGGCGAACATCGGTATCTGTTTTCCACGCCCGTGATCTACTGTGTCCACTTCTGCCTTTTCCACCGATTATCTGTCCAACCTGAAACTGGATTTGAACCCTGCACCATCAGGATACCTACCCTTCCTCGTCTTCTATCTCCATTATGCCGGATAATTCTCCAGCCTGCCCTGGCTCAGGTGCAAGTTCAACTGCTTCAATCCTGGCAAAACGCGTACTGATTTTCTGGCTGGTGACATGAACCTGCTCTACATCCTCATGAGCCTGCCTGATATGATCCGATAATTTTTTCATGCGGGTGTCAAACCGTTCAAATTCCTTGCCCAGCTGTCCCAGGTTTTCCTGAATGATATGAACCTGGCGGCGTGTTTCCACATCCTTGATCACAGCCCGGGCTGTATTAAGGATAGCCATCAGTGTAGTTGGAGAAACAATCCAGACCCGTTTGCGCATGGCGTATTCAACCAAATCTCCATGGTGCCCGTGAATCTCCGCAAAAATAGCTTCTGCCGGAACAAACATAACCGCCCCGTCCGAAGTCACATCAGGAATAATATATTTATCACCAATCGCATCAATATGACGCTTGATATCAGTCTTAAACTGGCGCTGAGCCATAAGACGATCCGAGTCACTGCTATCAGGTTCAAACATCCTGTGATAGTTTTCCATCGGAAACTTTGAATCTACCGCCACCATGCCTGTCGGAGGAGGAAGCTGCAGGACACAGTCTGCCCGACTTCCATTTGGCAGGGTGTACTGCATCGTGTAAAACTGGGGTGGGAGAATATTACGCACCAGGTTATCCAGCTGAACCTCTCCAAAAGCTCCTCTGGAACGCTTGTCTCCGAGCAACTCCTGCAGGCTTACGACATTGGTAGTGAGCCCATCAATTTTTTTCTGGGCCTCATCAATGGTGGCAAGCCTTGCCATGACATTGACAAAGGTTTCATTTGTTTTCTTAAAACCTTCATCCAGTCGTTCTGTAACCTTGCCACTGATTTCAAGCAGACGAACATCAACAATCTTGGTCAACCCCTCAATGCTGGCCGTAAGCTGCGAAGTGGTTTGCTGCATCAGCCCTTGAATCAGCTCCTGATTGTTCTTGGTCTGGGCACTCAGGGTCTCATGCAGGCTGGACAAGACAAGTAGCCGCATTTCATCAAGCTTGGCCTGCAAAGACAAGGTCAAGGACTGCATGGCCTCCCGGGTCTGATTCAATTCGGTACTGACAGCGGTACGAAGACGATCTGCATTTTCCATCTGCACTGAAGACAACCGATCAGCATGACGGTTGAGTCCTTCATTGAGATCGGAAATCATCGCCCTATGCTTGTCTTCAAGCCACCCAACCAGATCAGTTGAATTCTGCTTGCGGCTTAAGCGAAACAGCACAAAAAAACAGGCAAGAAAAGCCAGGGAAACAAATAAAACAACCAGCATGTTCATAAGCCCTCCCCGACTATCTCCCGCCTGTCAAATCCAGGCAAACTGAAATAGGTTAACCCGCTCGCCCAGCTCTCTTTCTTTCATTTTCGCTCAGATAGCGCTTCCGGATACGGATACTCTTGGGCGTAATTTCTACCAGTTCATCATCGGCAATAAATTCAATCGCAGATTCAAGAGTCAATTGAATCGGGGGGGTCAGAACAATCGCCTCATCCGTGCCTGAAGCCCGAACATTGGTCAACTGCTTGGTTCGAACCGGATTAACGACCAGATCATTGTCACGTGTATGAACTCCAATCACCATCCCTTCATAAAGGCGATCGCCCGGGGACACCAGCATTCTACCGCGCTCCTGAAGTTTCCAGAGCGCGTATGCAACTGCTTCTCCTTGTTCGGCCGAGATAAGGGCACCATTACGGCGGGCTGGAATATCCGCCTTCACTGGGCCATAAGCATCAAACACATGGGCCATGATACCACTACCGCGCGTCATGGTCAGGAAGTCAGACTGAAACCCAATAAGACCACGGGCAGGAATCCGGTAATCAAGCCGTACCCGGCCCTGTCCATCCGGCGCCATATCCTGCAGATCACCCCGGCGTTGCCCCAGCGCTTCCATGACATTACCCTGATGGACCTCTTCCACATCCACCGTCAGCAACTCATAAGGTTCAAACTTCTGGCCTTCCTGCTCCCGAATCACGACACGAGGGCGGGACACGGCCAGTTCATACCCCTCACGCCGCATGTTTTCAAGCAGAATTGTCAAATGCAGCTCACCCCGTCCTGCCACGATAAACGTATCAGCATCCCCGGTTTCTTCTACACGTAAAGCCACATTGGTCAGTAATTCCTTTTCCAGGCGTTCACGCAACTGACGACTCGTTACAAACTTGCCCTCCTGCCCTGCATAAGGCGACGTATTCACCTGGAAATTCATGAATAGTGTCGGTTCATCCACACTAATCATTGGCAAGGCTTCAGGCTGGACCGGATCACACAGTGTCACACCAATGTTTACCTCATCAATCCCATTGATGGCCACAATATCTCCTGCTACTGCCTCATCCCACTGTACCCGTTCCAGACCCTGAAATCCCAATACCTGATTAACCCGGGCACGACGGGTTTTACCGTGGGCATCCATGACAACCACATCCTGGCCGGGTTTCAGGCGACCCTGGGTAATTCTCCCAATCCCGATTCGCCCCACAAAGCTTGAATAATCCAAAGCGGCAATCTGGAGCTGAAACGGCTCATCAATCGCCACACGGGGAGCAGGAACATGGTTCAGGATAGTCTCGAACAAGGGACGCATGGTATCTGAAGGCGAATCCGGATCCAGATAGGCATAGCCATTTAATGCAGAGGCATATACTACGGGGAAATCCAGCTGATCATCAGATGCCCCAAGTGAATCGAACAGTTCAAAAGTTTGATTAATAACCCAATCCACTCTCGCTCCAGGCCGATCAATCTTGTTCACTACCACAATTGGGCACAACCCTAAAGCCAGTGCCTTGCGGGTAACAAAACGCGTCTGAGGCATTGGGCCATCTACAGCATCAACAAGCAGTAACACTCCATCCACCATGGACAGGACCCGTTCCACCTCCCCCCCAAAATCAGCATGTCCTGGAGTATCAACAATATTGATATGAACCCCTTCGTAATTGACAGCCGTATTCTTGGCAAGAATGGTGATACCTCGCTCCTTTTCCAGATCATTGCTATCCATCACACGTTCAATAACATGCTGATGAGCTGCAAATGTACCAGCCTGATGAAGAAGCTTGTCTACCAGCGTGGTTTTACCATGATCAACGTGGGCAATAATAGCAATATTCCGTAAAGCGCGAGCCATAAAAACATCCTGCTAAAAAATTTATCGATTATAACATAAAAGAAAAGATAATCATGAAAGATCAATGAATTGATCTAAAAGCAACAAGCGGCAGTCAAACCAACCCGGATTCTTGATTTCGCATAAAATCAGCCAGCTGATAAAAGGCCTGGCCCAATTCCTTGCGTAACTTAGGAACAACTCCTGCTTGTCGCATGGCCTGAATCATGCATCGCATCCAGCCATCACGCTCAGCTTCACCAATGGAAAAGGGAAGGTGCCTGCCCCGAAGGCGGGGGTGGCCATATTTCTGAACATACATATCAGGCCCACCAAGCCAGCCAGAAAGATAAAAAAACAACTTATCACGGGATAGGCCCAGATCAGCAGGGTGGAGATTACGGACATTTGAGACTACCGGATCCGTTTCCATCAAATCATAGAAGCAATCCACCAGACGTCGCACCCCTGCTTCCCCACCCAGTTGTTCATAAAGGGTCATGCCAGATTCATGCCCGGGAAGCAACCAGCACGGCATTGCTTCCCCCAAAGGCGAAAGCATTAGACATGGCTACTTCAAGCCCAGGTGCGTCCCGCCCAGCATTGACGACATAATCCAGGTCACAAAGCGGATCAGGCTGGCGTAAAAACATGGTAGGAGGAATTTGCAGGGTTTTAAGAGCCATTACAGTAGCCACAAATTCCAGTGCAGCGGTTGCCCCCATTAAATGACCATGCATGGATTTGGTTGCACTAACAGGTATGCCATAAGCCCTGGAGCCAAACACTTCCTTGATGGCATGCGTTTCAGTTTCATCCCCAACCACAGTCGCTGTTCCATGTGCATTAATATATCCGATACGATCTGGGGCAAGTCCAGCATCATCCAGGGCAAGGCGCATTGCCCTGGCCTGGCCTTGACTGTTCGGCTTGGTTAAATGACTGGCATCTGCCGCACTGCCGAACCCCCGAAGAATGGCATATATAGGTGCATGGCGGGATTTTGCCCGCTCAAGTTCTTCTAAAACCAGTATTGCCGCACCTTCTCCAAGCACCAGCCCGTTACGATCCCTGGAAAACGGGCGACACGACGCTGAAGGATTATCGGTATCCTCTCGGGCCAAGGTTCGCAAAGATTCCCACGCCCGTATGGTTCCATAGCTTAAAAGCGCTTCCGCCCCACCTGCTACCATACAGTCGGCATAGCCATGGCTAATGGCCCGCATGGCTTCACCTATGGCCATTCCAGAAGAAGAGCAGGCAGTTGAGAACGTCTGGTTGGGGCCTTGCAAGCCAAACTCAATGGAAATATGGCTCGCCGGTGCATTTGTCATAGTCAGGATGACAGAATAAGGACTCACCCGGGCGAGTTTTTTTTCGAAAAGATCGCGGTAGCCACTCTCAATGGATGCAGCCCCACCAAGGCCACACCCCAGATAAACCCCGGTGCGTTCGGAGGAAGGGGCATTCTTGTCTAAACCCGCATCAGCCCAGGCCTCTCGCGCAGCAACAAGCGCAAACTGGCTGACTCGATCAAGCTGATTAAGCTGCATTCTAGAAAAATAGGCTTCAGAATTAAAATCGACTTGTGCTGCGATCTTCGATGACAGCTCATCCACAAACGGGGCATCAATCCTTCTAATACCAGATTGTCCGTTCATCAGGGCCGAAAAGAAGTTTTTTGCTCCAAACCCTAGAGGGGAAACAACACCCAGACCGGTTATTGCAACCAGATTACGCTTTGCCATGCTGCTCTGAAATTAGTTTATCAACGGTATCAACCACATCCTGCAATGTTTTTAACGGAACAGGTTCGTCAGGGAGCTTAATCTCAAATACATCCTCTATCGAGAACATTAATTCAATTACCGACAAGGAATCAAGCCCAAGCGTCTCAAGAGTCGCCTCAGGGGTAAGAGTAGATTTTTCCAGCCCAAACTTCTCTTCCATCAAAGTTCTGATTCTTTCAAATGTATTCACTGCATTCCCCATTCAGCCATCTTTATCACATTCACCATATATAACCCGCTAGGCTTGTTGGTGTCCAGTCCTTACTTCCACACAACTTTTTTGCATGTTCTCTTTAAAAAAAGCAGTCGTTTCCTGCATGACCTGATTGCGATCATTATCCAGAGTCACCATGTGATAACTATTATGAACGATGATTTTCCTGACCATGGGACTAGCCACGTGACCAGCTACAAATTCCGCACTGCGAACACTGGCCACATCATCCTCATCCGCATGAATAATCAGCACGGGAGATTCAATCTCATGAATTCTCGAACGGGCTTTCTTCATCAAACGGCTTGCCTCATAAATCCCTTTCATGGGTAAACGGGAAGCACCTGCAACCGAAGTCTGACGTGACTGCATTTCTTTTGCAACCCACGCCCTGATATGAGGATTCTTTACACCATATGGTTCACGTTCACGCACAGAAAGGATGTATCGTAAAGGACTATAAAATGCCAAAGGCAATAACATTCTTGACCAGGGCGTAGCCCAGCCATCGAAATACAGGGTAGTAGATAAAACCGACAAAGCGCTGACAAGCTGGGGCCGCTCAATGGCCAGATTAAGTGCAAGCACGGCACCCATGCATAAACCACACACGGCAACTGTTTCATATTCATTCTGCATACGATCAAAACAGTCTAGCGTAAATGTCTGCCAGTCTAGCCAATTCGTAATTTTTGCGCCTGATTCATAGCCATATCCTGGGATAAAAGGCGAGCGAACCGAGAATCCTGCCTTGTTCAGGCTCTGTGCAACAGGGAGCATTTCCAGTGGACTGCTTGAAAGCCCATGAAGCAGCAATACTGCCCGTTCATCTCCTTGAAGTTCAATCGTACCCATATTTATCTCAAGCCACTCGCCTGACTATCCATGCGCCCACAACTTAACACTCCACATAACAGGCTCGGGCCATTTTTAGCCACTCTCGAAGCATAAAAGCGTTTATTGTATTAAAAGTGGCTCAAAATATCATCACAATTTCAACTGTACCCTGATATTTCTGTCGCAACCCTGGCTCATCAAGACCAAAAACAGAATCATTAAGAACCACTACTACCTTCCAATCAACCTGGTTTATCAATCTAACTAAGGATAAAAACAACAGGGACTATGACCATGAAAAAACCGCATCACAATCATAAAGAAGAACACAAACCCATTCATCAAAAACGGACCCGAATTCTGAAAAAGGGTCCATGTATAAGCCTTAATCTGACACAACATTCTGCATCTACATAATATTGTAGCATATTTCCATCAATCAGGCGCAAAACACCCAAGCTTTATATGACCGAAATAATTTTAAAAAGTTCCAGGGTTCCCCCCAATCAGCAAAATATTCTGTAATCCAATACATATACAGTCTGAGATATGACTCCACCACACGACTATAGAAGGTACTCACTTCTTAACCGGCACCCCAATAAAATGATACGGAAACATCTGCCAGATACCAGTAAAATAAATCAATCCGGAGACCGGTCGACAGAAAACAGTATATAAACACACGGGAAACAAGATGAATGGGGTGAACGATGGGGTTCGAACCCACGACAACCGGAATCACAATCCGGGGCTCTACCAACTGAGCTACGTCCACCATAGAGAAACGCCACGTTCAAACCTGGCGTGCCCGGCAGGGATTGAACCCGCAACCCCCAGCTTAGAAGGCTGGTGCTCTATCCAATTGAGCTACGGGCACCTGCGTTTGCAGCCTGGTCGGGGTGAGAGGATTTGAACCTCCGACATCCTGGTCCCAAACCAGGCGCGCTACCAGGCTACGCTACACCCCGAAGAGGTGAAAATATAACGTGTTTGCCCTAAAAGGTCAATTAAGAATATGAGGTTCATTTAAACCTGGACAGCCATTCTATTTGATCCCGGGTTCTCTTTTTGAACAGCTATCATCCCGGGCGGGTTTACCCTAAACCGATTTTGACTTTAAGAATAACGCTCGCCAATTTCTTTGCCTGATTAGATTCTTTTTATTACTTTTAAAAGTCTAAAAACAACCCTTCATTACGTTACGCCATAACTGGCACTGGCGCGCCATTCTTGATAAATAAGGCTTGCGGCAAAATCCTATTTCTGATATTAAGTATCTTTTTCCGTGAAGCGAGTTAACAAGCAATGGGATCAGAGTTACACGAACAATTTACCCCTTACGTCACTCAGGATGATGAGGATTACATGAACAAGAACCAGCTAATGCATTTTCGGCATATTCTTGAAAGCTGGAAAGCTGAGCTTAGCCAGGATATTGATCGCACTGTCCATGCCATGCAGGATGAGGTGACCCTCTTTGCTGATCCAAATGACCGCGCAAGCCAGGAATCCGATATGGCCTTGGAACTACGTAATCGTGACCGCGAACGCAAGCTCATCAAAAAAATTGACGAAACCATTGCCCGCATTGATGCTGATGATTACGGCTATTGCGAGAGTTGCGGTATTGAAATAGGCCTAAAGCGCCTGGAAGCACGGCCTACGGCAACCTTATGCATTGACTGTAAAACACTAGATGAGATGCGTGAAAAACAGGTAGCCAAATAAAACAGGCCATACACCTGTTTTCCCTTTTAACTTTTAATCGGTGGCTTCTTTTCCTGCTATGGCAGGAAAAGAACCGATACACCACCAAACCTCAATTAGAAACCTGCTCACCCGAATCAAGCAATGCCTTCATGCTTAACCTTAGACGCCCTTTTTCATCCGCTTCAAGAACCTTGACACGAACAACCTGGCCCTCTTTTAGATAATCAGAAACGCTATTTACACGCTCATTGGCAATCTGGGAAATATGCAGCAGTCCATCCTTGCCCGGCAATACATTAACGATGGCACCAAAATCCAGCAGTTTGACCACAGGCCCTTCATAAACCTTGCCTACTTCAACCTCGGCAACAATATCCTGGATTTTTTTCCTCGCCAGTTCTCCAGCTTCAGCTGATACACAAGCAATGGATATGGTTCCATCATCTCCAATATCAATCGTTGTTCCTGTTTCCTCAGTCAGAGCACGAATTACAGCACCGCCCTTACCTATCACATCCCGGATTTTTTCCGGATTGATTTTCATGGTGAGGATTCTTGGAGCATACAGCGACATTTCTGAGCGAGGGGCCTCAAGAGACGCTTTCATAATTCCGAGAATATGCATACGACCTTCTTGTGCTTGAGCTAGCGCCACCTGCATAATTTCACGGGTAATTCCATTAATCTTGATGTCCATCTGCAAGGCAGTGACACCAACTTCTGTTCCTGCGACCTTAAAATCCATATCACCCAAATGATCTTCATCACCGAGAATATCAGTCAGGACAGCAAAACGTTTGCCTTCCTTGATAAGTCCCATGGCAATTCCGGCGACATGGCGTTTAAGTGGCACTCCTGCATCCATCATTGCAAGACAGCCTCCACACACGGTTGCCATGGATGAAGATCCATTGGATTCGGTAATTTCTGAGACAACACGCAATGTATAGGCAAACTCGTCAACCGGAGGCAACATGGCCATCAAGGCACGTTTTGCCAGGCGGCCATGACCAATTTCCCGACGCTTTGGTGTACCAACCCGTCCCGTTTCACCTGTTGAATAAGGCGGAAAATTATAATGCAGCATGAAACGATCACTATAGCCACCCTCTAAAGCATCAATCATCTGCTCATCTCGACCAGTTCCGAGGGTTGCTACCACCAGAGCCTGCGTCTCACCACGAGTAAAAAGCACAGACCCATGGGTTCTTGGCAAAAGTCCTGAACGGATGGTAATGGGACGAACCGTACGGGTATCCCGACCATCAATTCTGGGCTCACCATCCAGGATCTGGCTTCGCACGATACGTGCCTCAAGATCCTTAAAAATTCCACGAACCTGATTAACAGCAAGGGTATCCATTTCTTCTGTAACATGTTCCTTCATTACACGTGACCGGATTTCCTCAATACGCTGCTGCCTGTCCTGCTTCTGGCGCAACCTGTACGCTTCTTTCAAATCTGTTTCCACCGATTCCGTAATAGCTGAGATCAAAGCACTGTTCTGCGCTACAGGAGCCCACTCCCATGGAGTTACCCCGGCCTCGGATGCCAGCTCCTTAATCGCCTCAATGACAGCCTGCATCTGCTCATGACCATACATCACTGCACCAAGCATGACCTCTTCAGACAGCTCCCTGGCTTCAGATTCAACCATCAAAACTGCACGATCAGTCCCTGCCACAACCAAATCAAGCTGAGACTCAACCAATTCAGTTTTGGTAGGATTAAGCACATATTCTGAATTGACATACCCCACCCTGGCAGCAGCAATCGGTCCCTGAAAAGGAATACCTGAAAGGAAAAGTGCTGCTGAAGCGCCAATCAGCGCAGGAATATCCGCATCAACCTCATGATTGGAAGAGACGACGGTCGCAACAATCTGGACTTCATTATAAAACCCATCCGGAAACAAAGGACGTAATGGCCGGTCAATCAGGCGACTGGTCAGGATTTCTTTTTCACTCGGGCGACCTTCACGTTTGAAGAATCCACCTGGTATTTTTCCGGCAGCGTAAGTTCTTTCCTGATAATCAACGGTCAGCGGGAAAAAATCCTGCCCAGGCTTGACCTCTTTTGCGCCAACCACGGTTACCAGAACCATGGTATCTTCCATGGTCACCATCACTGCCCCATCTGCCTGACGGGCAATTTCACCAGTTTCCAGTGTTACCTGATGGCGGCCATAACTAAAACTTTTCTTGATATGACTCAAATCAATATCCTCTTATGATTGAACTACCTGGGTATAACTCGCCATCCGGCAACGACTATTTACGAAGGCCCAGCCGGGAAATCAGGCTACGGTAGCGATCGGAATTTTTTCTTTTCAGATAATCCAACAACTTACGGCGCTTGCTTACGAGTTTAAGCAAGCCACGGCGGGAATGGTGATCCTTGACATGCACTTTAAAGTGCTCAGTCAGTTCATTGATACGCTGGGTCATCAAAGCCACCTGCACTTCTGGTGACCCGGTATCACTGGCACCTTGCTGATAACTCTTGATTGTTTCTGCTTTTTGCTCACTATTAATCGACATCCGGTTCTCCAAACCAAAACATTCCAAATACGCTATTGTACCCGGTATTGCCTCTAAATCACAAGAAGTTGAATGCATTGACACTTTATTTATGTCATAACAGACTGCGCAATCAGTCGTCGAGGCTGAACAATACCTTCCAGAATTTCACCCATACCGAGAAATTCCCCGACCGCTCCATACAGGCGAATGGCACCAGAAGCCAATCCATCCCGCCTAATCACCCTGCCTTGAGAAATAAGATGGGTTTCATTGGCATCCAGATCGAGTTTTGGCCAGGCTGCAACCAAAACGTCAACAGGCATAAGACTTGCCCGCCTTTCTACCTCATCCATGCACGCCAGGCGTTCAAGATTAACGGATGCCCCAATGTGGAATCCGGACGATGCAATGCGCCTTAACGCACAAAGATGCGCCCCACAGCCCAGTTTTTCACCAATATCCTCAGCAAGCGAACGAATATAAGTTCCCTTGCTGCAATGTACCTGAATCAGGGCCGTATTGTCTTGTTCCCACTCTATCAGCCTTATTTCACGTATATTGACACTACGTCTGGGCCGCTCTACCGTTTTTCCTTGCCTGGCATAATCATAAAGGGGCCTGCCCTGAATCTTTATGGCAGAAAACATAGGGGGTATTTGTTCAATTTGGCCCAAAAAACCTTGAAGCACATCACCGAACTGCTCCACGCTTATCCTGACCGGCCGGACCGAAACAATCCGGCCTTCACTGTCTCCCGTCTCAGTCGTTACACCAAACTTAAGTGTTGCCTCATAAACCTTATCGGCTTCAAGCAAGCAGGCTGAAAACTTGGTTGCCTCTCCAAAACACAACGGAAGCAATCCGCTGGCGAGTGGATCCAGCGTACCAGTATGGCCGACTTTTTGAGCATCATAGAGCCGCTTGACCTGCTGAAGAGCAAAATTAGAGGTTATGCCGGACGGCTTATCCAGCAACAGCAACCCATCAACCCTTTTGCGCGTCCTCATGATCCTCTTTCATCCTTGCTCTGTCCTGGGCTATCGCCTCATCAATTATTTTTGACAGGGCTACACCCCGTTCTACCGAAGCATCATAAATAAAATGCAGCTGTGGCATCTGGCGGATACCCAGTTTTCTGGCCAACTGGCTCCGAAGAAAACCAGCCGCATGCATCAAGGCTTCCTGGGTCGGATGAACACTGTCTGCCTGACTTAAACAAGTAAAATAAATTTTGGCATGAGAATAATCTGGGGTAATTTCCACATCCGTCAGACTGACAAGTCCAATACGCGGATCCTTGAGCTCAACCTGAATCAGAACAGCAAGATCCCGTCTCATCTGTTCACTGACTCTTCTTAATCTGGAAACATCCTTACCCAAGAAAATCCACCTTAAAAAAACAGCATATCGAACGCTTGTCTATCCCGCCTAAACTGAATCAAAGACTACGAGCCACTTCAGTAATTTCATAAGCCTCAAGCTGATCACCAACCTCAACATCATTGAAATTTTTAAGTGACAGGCCACACTCAAAATTAGCCCTGACCTCTTTTACATCATCCTTAAAACGTTTCAAGGAATCAAGTTCACCCGTATAAATCACCACATTATCACGCAACAAGCGAATATGGGACCCACGTTTAATGATGCCATCCAAAACATAACAGCCGGCAACCGTGCCAATCTTGGAGATACGGTATACTTCCCTGACCTCAACCAGACCCAGAATGTTTTCCTTACGATCAGGCGTAAGCATCCCGGAAAGGGCCGCCCGAATCTCATCCACCACCTCATAAATAATGGTGTAATAACGTACATCAACCCCCGTTGTTTGCATGAGCTTACGTGCCGTAGCATCAGGCCGGGTATTAAAGCCGATAATCACAGCTTTGGAAGCCAGGGCAAGATTAATATCTGATTCAGTAATTGCTCCTACTCCACTATGAACCACATTCACTTTTACTTCATCTGTGGAGAGCTTCACTAAAGATTGGACCAGAGCCTCTGATGAACCCTGCACATCCGCCTTGATAATAAGGGGTAATGCCTTGGTTTCACCTTCACCCATCTGCTCAAACATGTTCTCAAGCTTTGCCGCCTGCTGCTTGGCCAAGCGGACATCACGGAATTTTCCCTGACGGAACAGGGCAATTTCACGCGCCTTACGCTCATCATTAAGAACCATAACCTCTTCGCCTGCCTGGGGTACATCTGACAAACCCTGGATTTCAACAGGGATAGAAGGTCCGGCTTCCTTAATCGCATGCCCATTCTCATCCAGCATACCTCTGACACGTCCGCACGCAATACCGGCCAGAACCATATCTCCCCGGTGTAGCGTGCCTGACTGAACCAGAATGGTCGCAACAGGTCCACGACCTTTGTCAAGACGGGCCTCAACGACCAAGCCCTTGGCAGGGGACGTTTTAGGTGCTGTCAACTCCAGGACTTCGGCCTGCAGAAGAATGCTTTCCAGCAACTCATCAATACCTTGTCCGCTTTTTGCTGAAACCTCAACAAACATGGTGTCCCCACCCCAGTCTTCAGGGACAACCTCCTGCGCAACCAGTTCCTGCTTGACCCGATCCGGGTTTGCCTCAGGTTTATCCATCTTGTTGATGGCTACAATAAGGGGCACTTTCGCAGCTTTCGCATGATGAACTGCCTCCACCGTTTGGGGCATAACTCCATCATCTGCTGCCACAACCAGAACCACCACATCAGTTGCTTTTGCTCCTCGAGCCCGCATCGCTGTAAAGGCTTCATGGCCAGGAGTATCTAAAAACGTAACCATGCCACGGGGTGTATCAACATGATAGGCACCGATATGCTGCGTAATACCCCCTGCCTCGCCTGAAGCAACCCGAGTACGCCGAATATAATCAAGCAAGGAGGTCTTACCATGATCAACGTGGCCCATGACCGTAACGACAGGGGCGCGCGGCTCCGAAACGGCAGGAACAAGCGCTTCATTTTCTTCAAGGAAAGTCTCCGGATTATCCAGTTGGGCGAGCTTGGCAACATGCCCCATTTCTTCCACAACTATCATGGCTGTTTCCTGATCCAACACTTGATTAATGGTGACCATCTGTCCCATTTTCATAAGTGTTTTAATGACTGAAGCCGCTTTCACAGCCATTTTTTGAGCAAGGGATGATACCGTAATCGTTTCCGGAACAAGAACCTCATGTACAATAGGCTCTGTAGGCGCAGAAAAACCATGCTGCGCATTATCTGCCTGCTTATGCCGCGTACTTTTTCGATCACGCCATCCATTGTTATTTCCTGTTATCCCTGTATCACCACGAACTCGCAGGCCCCTGCGTTTACCCATTTCAGCACCGGCCCATGGCGTTTCTTTTTTACCTTTACCCTTTTTATCCTTGTTACCATGCCCTTCATCAGAAACCACTACAGGAACAACGGGCTGAGGGGGAACTACCGCAATCTCCTCAACTAGCACCTCAACGTGGGCATCAGAGACTATACCAGCATCTTTGACTGGCTCTTGGGTTTGAGCAGGTTCATCCACCACAGGCTGGGTTCGACCCTGGCGGGCCTTAAACTCGGCACTCTGTCTTGCAATCAACTCGGCTTGTCGTTTCGCCTCTAGTTCGCGTTGCGCGATTTCCTGAGGTTGCAGCACCGGTTGATGCAAAGCAGGTTCAACGGGTTCAGAAACCGCGACGGGTTCAGCTGCGTCACGTTTGACAAAAACCCGTTTCTTGCGAACCTCAACCTGAATGGTACGGGATCGCCCTGTGCTGTCGGCCTTCTTTATTTCAGATGTTTCCCGACGAGTCAGCGTGATTTTCTTCTGAAGATCCTTGGCACCATGCTGTCGCCGTAAATATTCGAGCAAACGGGTCTTATCCTGCTCGGTCAAGGTATCTTCAGCAAGTTTTTTATCTACCCCTGCTGCGCGTAGCTGCTCCAATAAAAGTGAAGCGGGCAAATCCAGTTCATTTGCAAATTCTGCTACGTTCAATTGTGCCATTCTACCTCCTGCTCAAGCAAACCACGGTGCACGCGCTGCCATAATCAATTTTTTTGCTCGTTCAACATCCATTCCTGTCATATCGACCAGATCATCAACAGCCAAATCAGCCAGATCATTAATCGTATTGACATCATGGCCCATTAGTACACGAGCTGTTTCACCATCCATGCCATCTAGCGTGAGCAATCCCTCTGCATCACTTTCCTTGCTTTCCTCAGAAGCAATTGCTTCAGTCAGCAGGGCGTTGCGGGCATGATTACGTAATTCATTAACAGTCGGTTCATCAAATCCTTCAATTTCCAGCATTTCTGAAAGAGGCACATAAGCAACTTCTTCCAGGGTACTAAAGCCTTCTTCAACCAATACCATTGCCAACTGTTCATCCACATTCAGCTTATCCATAAAAAGCTTGCAAATAACCTCATATTCCTGCTGGTTCTTCTCCTCTGCCTCTTCCACGGTAAGCATGTTGAGCTCCCAGCCGGTCAGTTCACTCGCCAGACGAACATTCTGGCCACTACGTCCTATAGCCTGAGCCAACTGATCAGCTTGAACCACCACATCCATGCTATGGGATTCCTCATCCACAATAATGCTGCTAATCTCAGCAGGGGCAAGAGAGCTAATAACAAACTGGGCCGGATCCGAAGACCATAGAACAATATCCACCCTCTCGCCGGCAAGTTCTCCTGTTACAGCCTGCACACGCGAGCCACGCATACCCACACATGTTCCAATCGGATCAATCCGGCTATCATTCGACTTAACCGCAATTTTAGCGCGAGCACCCGGGTCTCTTGCTGCAGCCTTTATCTCCAGTACGCCTTCTTCAATTTCAGGAACTTCAAGCTCAAACAACTTGATCAAAAACTCGGGAGCAATCCTGGACAAAATAAGCTGGGGCCCACGGCCTGTACGATCCACACGCAACAAAAGCGCTCTAACCCGGTCACCAAGGCGCAGGTTTTCCTTAGGAATCATCTGATCCTTGGGTAATAGCGCTTCAATCCGGCCGCAGTCAATAATGGCGTTGCCCCGCTCCATACGCTTAATCACCCCAGTAACCAAATCCTCTTTTCGCTCAAGAAAATCACTTAATATCTGTTCACGTTCTGCTTCACGAATTTTCTGAAAAATAACCTGCTTGGCTGCCTGGGCACCAATCCGGCCAAATTCAATAGGCTCAAGAGTTTCTTCCAGAAAATCCCCGAGCTGCAAAGCAGGATCCCGGTTTTGCGCATCGCTGACCGAAATTTCAATATCAGGTGAAGCCAGCTCTTCATCCGGCACAACCAGCCAACGGCGATAGGAACTATAGTTTCCACTTGTACGATCGATAACCACCTTCACATCCACGTTTTCATGAAAACGTTTTTTGGTAGCCGAGGCCAAGGCCAATTCAAGCGCCGTAAAAACGACGTCTTTGCCGACATTCTTCTCCCGTGCCAGCGCATCGACCACCAACAAAATATCGCGACTCATAAGACCTCCAGCTTAAATATTCGGGATAAGGCGAGTCTTGATTAAATCATCAAGACTAAATTCCAGCATCCCTCCATCTACTTCAAGTTGTACCGTGCCGTTTTGAATGCCTTTCAAAACACCAGAAAAATTCCTCTGTCCATTAACCGGGGTACGAGTCTTGAATCGAATCCGCTCCCCAGAGAACCTTTCAAAATCAGCCTCTTTATTAAGAGGACGATCCAGTCCAGGCGAAGACACTTCCAAACGATCATAATCATAATCAAATTCAACAGCTAATAACCGGCTGACATGATTGCTGACTAAAGTACAATCATCAATTGTCACTCCACCGGGCTTATCAATAAAAATTCGCACCAGACGGCCATGCCCGGAAAGTTCCAGCTCAACCAGCTCATAACCTAATCCTGAAAGCGTCTTATTCAGTAATCCTGATAAATCGATCATATCCGTTATCATTGAAAACAAAAAAAGGGCATTGATGCCCATCCCGCAATGATACCAGAAATTCATCCTGCAAGGGAAGGGTGGGGGAGGAGAAGAGGGCCCCCCCGAGGTGGGGGGGCGGGAAGAGAGCTTGGCGGTGACCTACTTTCGCATGGGTATCCACACTATCATGGGCGCGAAGCCGTTTCACTTCCGAGTTCGGGATGGGATCGG
>JAGXAQ010000006.1 GCA_018971485.1 Pseudomonadota bacterium
GAGCGCCCGCCTTGAGGCCGAACGCTTCCAGAAAGTAGGCGACCAGCTCAAAGGCAACCTCTATAGCCTGGGCGTCCAATACGGCTTCTAACCACCCCCACCCCCATCCTTCAGGATGGGGGAACATTCCCCGCAATACCTGCCAAGCAGTTATTTCAAGCATTCAGGATTCTTTTGAAAAAAATTAAATAATGTTATCTTTAACATCTGCCTATTACGTCTGCCTATTACGATAAAACGCCTGGAGGAACCATATATGTCTAAGCTTCTTGTCTTGTATTATTCCATGTATGGCCATGTTGAAGTTATGGCCCAAGCAGTAGTCGAAGGAGCCAGAAAAATTCCTGGCGTGGAAGTAACCCTTAAAAGGGTTCCAGAAACCATGCCAGATGCCAAAGCACAGGCTGTTGGTGTCAAGATGGATCAAAAAGCACCCATTGCTTCACCAGAAGAACTTGAAAACTATGACGGGATTATTTTTGGAGTTCCAACGCGTTTTGGCAATATGGCCGGGCAAATGCGGCTCTTCCTGGATCAAACAGGCCAATTATGGGCTAAAGGCGCGCTTGTAGGAAAAGTGGCAAGTGTCTTCACTTCCACAGCAACCCAGCATGGCGGGCAAGAAACAACGATTACCTCTTTTCATTCAACACTGTTGCATCATGGCATGATTATAACTGGAGTACCATATTCCTGCCCTGCGTTAACCAATATGGATGAGATTACAGGCGGCTCGCCTTATGGAGCATCTACGCTTACCAAAGGAGATGGAAGCAGAATGCCCAGCGAAAATGAACTTGTAATTGCCCGCTTTCAAGGAGAATATGTCGCAAAACTTCTAGATGATTTGCAAAAAGGCAGAAAACACTAACCTGTTAGTATAGTTAGTAACGGGTACTTTAAAAGTCGTTCGTTCAGCCTAAATTAACAACTTATTTGGAACAGCCACAACAACTCAAGGCGAGTTATACCGGTTGTTCCTGGCAAACCCCTGACCAAATCATTAAAAGTGCCCCAGAATGGATTTATAATCAAATGAACCAACCCAGTAGCAATTCCCCTGCTTTTCGCGAGGTTGAAACCATCATCTCTGGCAAACAAACCACTGATGGAGTAGGCGTACGATTAACACGAATTTTATCCCATACTTTGCAAAAACGTCTGGATCCTTTTTTAATGCTCGACATGTTCCATAGCGACAACTCAGAAGACTGGGCCGGAGGATTTCCCGATCATCCCCATCGCGGGTTTGAAACAATCACCTATATGATTAACGGACGTATGAGGCATCATGACAATGCCGGGCACGAAGGTGTTCTGGAAAGCGGCGGTATTCAATGGATGATTGCCGGTAAAGGAATTATCCATTCAGAAATGCCAGAACAACAGGATGGTCTTATGCAAGGTTTTCAGCTTTGGCTTAATCTGCCCGCCAAAGATAAAATGTGCATGCCCTGGTATCAGAATATTCAAAGCCATGAGATTCCTGAAGCCAGCACACCTGAAAACGTCCGGATCAAAATAATAGCCGGCATATGCCAAGGAATAGCGGGAGCTATAAAACGAGAGGCCACCCAACCACTTATTCTTGATCTGCATCTTCCTGCAGGTACGCATTTCAATCAACCCATTGCTGCAGGGCATAATGCGTTCACTGTCGTCTATGAAGGAAGATTATCTGCAGGCACCAGAAGAACCGTTATTGAATCCGGGAAAATGGCAATCTGGAATACCCCATCCTATCAAGCGAATGTTACTATTCAAGCGCCGATACAATCCAAGGCCCTTCTCATTTCTGGCGCGCCCCTTAATGAGCCTATCGTTCAATATGGCCCGTTTGTCATGAATTCAGAGCAGGAGATTATGCAGGCACTAGAAGATTTCAATCGTCACTAATATTGCTTGTGACTAAATTCAACGTTAATTACTATATTTTAGACATACCAATTTTATGTACTCCTGCCTTAGGGGGTGGCCTGTCCAAGATCATTTCTACCTGAATTCACATAAATCCAGTATCCCGGATGTTGTTCACAATCAACAATTAACCGGCCATAATCAAGGATATCAATATGCATAATAACCATCATGCCCACCCTGGTGACACACTTGTTATTTTTGGGGCGACAGGCAACCTGGCTTATAAGATGATCTTCCCTGCGCTTTACAACATATTTAAACATGGCCACCTTAATATGAATATTATTGGAGTGGCCTCATCAAAATACAACCGGGAAAAACTGCATCAACGAGCCACTGAGAGCATTAACCAAACCATCAACATTCAGCAGAATAAAGATAAAACACTCATTCATATGCTGTCCTGTCTGGATTATGTTGGTGGAGATTATCGCGATAAAGAAACATTCAATAAGTTGGAAAAAGCCCTTCAAAATGCGAAACGGCCAGTATATTACCTAGCCATTCCACCAGAATTATTTACTACAGTCATTAAAAACCTAAAAAATCAAAATTTAAATAAAAATGCTCGGATTATCGTTGAAAAACCATTTGGGCGTGATTTAAAATCTGCTCAAGAACTTAATCAAGTTGCCCTATCAGCATTCCCTGAAGATTCAATCTTCCGGATTGATCACTATCTGGGAAAAGAGGCAATTATGAATCTCCTTTATTTCCGTTTTGCCAACTCTTTTCTTGAACCTATCTGGAACCGAAATTACATAGACCATATCCAAATCACCTTATCTGAAAACTTTGGCGTCAAAGACCGAGGAGCGTTTTATGAAAGTGCCGGATGTCTTCGAGATGTCGTTCAAAATCATCTATTCCAGATAGTTGCACTACTTGCAATGGAACCGCCTGCCTACCAAGGCTTTAATGCCATTCAAAATGAGAAGCTAAAAATATTTCAATCTATGCGTCCACTGCATGCAGACGATCTTGTGCGGGGACAATACAAAGGATATCAAACAGAGCCAGGCGTTTCACCTGATTCAGATGTAGAAACATTTTGTGCGTTAAAATTATATATCGATTCATGGAGATGGGCAGGAGTGCCTTGGTTTTTACGCTCGGGGAAACATCTTCCAGTTTCTGCTGCCGAGATCTTAATCCAGCTAAAAAAACCACCCCAACATCTATTTGATGATCTAGCAACACAAGGCGAACAATCAAATTATTTTCGATTTAAGCTCTCACCTAGTGCTGCTATTGCTCTTGCAGCAAGAATCAAGCGCACTGGTAAAGAATTCATTGGCACTCAGCAAGAGTTATTTTTGCAAGATCTCCAGCCTGAAGAGGAAGCCCCCTACGAAAGGCTCCTAACAGATGCCATGCTTGGAGACAGGGCACTTTTTACCCGTGAAGATGCAGTCGAAGCAGCCTGGGCTATCATCGATCCAGTTCTGAAACAGCACAATAAGTCTTGTTTCTATAAAAAAGGAAGCTGGGGCCCACAAGCAGCACAGAAGCTAATTGGAAATAATGGCCATTGGGATAATCCCAAGCCAGAAGAACACAAAAATAACTTTAAATCTTAACAATACCCATTAATAATAATACCTATTTCTTTCATTCATTAAGGTTTTTCTTATAATGAGTCAACTGGGCCACTAGCTCAAACAGCTCAATATCATCTGGATAACGCATCGCTATCATTTGAGCCTGATTGAGAATGCGCTTAAATAAAACATCAGAATCATGATGTGAAAAGGCTCGCATTCCAGCTATCAACTTTTCACCAGGTTTTGGATATAGCTCAATAAAAGTAATAATAACTACAGATGAAACCTTTTCATGCTGGGCAATCTGTTTAGCTAAATCAGAAAACCCTGACAAGCATGTACGGGGATCCGTTTCATCCCTGGCTATCATCGTACGTTCACATAGCCTTCCATTCTCCCTAAAACGATAAACAACATAATAAGAAATCTTATTCAATGCAGCTCCCTTTTATTCTACCCTTGGACAAGAAAAAACCTACCCACCTACAAAAACCAAGAGAAAATATTATCAAGGTAGTATGATCAAAAAACAATTCATTCTACGGCAACTAAGCATGTCGAAAAATCCATCAAAGTCAAGACAAGGAACAATCCATACACTTCAAATTTTTCTGCCCTATCTGACTCAATTTAAAGGTCGGGTTTTCCTGGCAGTTTTATTCCTGATCGCTGCTAAAGTTGCTAACGTTTGGGTCCCTTTAGTCCTCAAACACATTGTTGACTCTCTAACCCCCACCTACTCCCTGTTAAGCGTGCCGACTATGCTGATAATTGCATATGGACTGTTGCGGCTTTCATCGACATTATTTGGCGAATTAAGAGATGTGGTTTTTGCAAAAGTTGCGCAGCGTTCCATCCGACAAGTCGCATTAAAAGTCTTCAGGCATCTGCATACCCTATCCTTACGGTTCCATCTAGAAAGACAAACTGGTGGTGTATCACGTGATATTGAACGGGGTACTCGGGGAATTGATACTATCTTACGTTTTATGCTATTCAATATCTTGCCCACCCTGGTTGAGCTAGGGCTTGTTTCTGGTATTTTATTTCTACGGTACAACATTAAATTCTTAACCATTATCCTTGCAACTATTCTGCTCTATATTTGCTTTACCCTATCATTTACTGAATGGCGCCTTCGTTACAGACGCATTATGAATGAAGCTGAAACCAGAGCAAATCAAAAAAGCATTGATAGCCTTCTTAACTATGAAACTGTTAAATATTTCAATAACGAACTGTATGAATCTCAAAGATACGATGAAAATTTGCAACAACTGGAAAAAACCTCAATCAAAAGCTCAATAACCCTGTCTGCACTTAATGCGGGCCAAGCCATCATAATCGGCACTGGTGTTACTTGGCTAATGTATTTTGCTGCAAAAGGGGTCGCACACCACACAATGACAGTAGGTGATCTAGTAATGGTGAATGCCTTCATGATTCAACTCGCACAACCTTTAAATTTTTTGGGCTATGTATATCGGGAACTGCGCCATTCCATCCAGGATATGGAAAGAATGTTCAACTTGCTTAATATTGAGCCGGATATCCAAGATAAACCTCATGCACCCGATATCCGGATCACTGCGGGTAATGTCAGGTTTGAAAAAGTCAATTTTTATTACGACTCAAACAGGCAAATCCTCTTTGATGTCAATTTTGATATTCCGGCAGGCTCAAAAGTCGCAGCAGTTGGCCATAGCGGAGCAGGAAAATCAACTCTATCGCGCCTACTATTTCGTTTTTATGATGTCTCTACCGGCCGCATCACTATTGACAATCAGGATATCAGAGATGTATCGCAAAAAAGCCTAAGACGGCACATCGGGGTCGTGCCTCAAGATACAGTGCTATTCAATGATTCTATTTATTACAACATTCTTTACGGCTCACCTATGGCCACGCATGATCAGGTCATTTCTGCTGCAAAAACTGCGCATATTCACGAATTCATAGAATCCTTACCCAATGGGTACAATACACAGGTGGGAGAACGCGGTCTTAAATTATCCGGGGGCGAAAAACAACGGGTAGCTATTGCGAGAACAGTTTTAAAAAACCCGGCCATACTTATTTTCGATGAGGCTACATCTGCGTTGGATTCCGCCTCTGAAAAAGCCATTCAATCTGAACTGAGCCGGATTTCAACCGGGCGGACCACCCTTATTATTGCTCACCGGCTTTCTACCATTATTGATGCTGATTTAATTCTAGTGTTTGATAAAGGGCGCATTATCGAACAAGGGACACACCTTCAATTACTTAATAAAGAAGGGGAATACGCCAAGATGTGGGCATTACAGCAAACACATGAAAAAGAATGGATTTCTCAAGGCGCATCATACCTAGCCCAATCCGAAAAGCAACCTGCCTAATATAGAAAAAACCAATACTCTTCATGTAACGAAAAGCCCGGCCTATCAAAACAATATCAAAAAAAGAATACTACTGCCCTGCTGTAAGCAGCTTCACCCGGACTTATGGCTGCCCTGTTCAAACTTCACATCTGCACCAGGTTTGACTCAAGGCAAGGCAACCCCATAAAAAACATGAATCAAAACTTTTCCTTTAATCCCATATAAAAGCCATTGGGTAACAAACTTAAAATAAAAGGCTCTTTCAGCTGATGAGAAAAATAACCACTTAAAACGCCTAACGCTGCACCAGAAACCACATCTGACTGCCAATGCCCCTGGGCCTTAACGCGGGCAGTCATATCAAATACCGGCAATAAGGCCAATGAATCGACCCAAGGATTTGAATTGTGGTATTCCAGAATAAGGGGAGTTACCAGAGCTGTAATTGACGACACATCACCACTCGGAAAACTTTGAGCATGGCTTCCTTGAAACCACAAATCCGGATTGTTAGTTTGAGAGGGACGATCGCGCTGAAAAGTGTATTTTAGAGCCTGGGTGGAAATCCCGGCTATCGCAGCCGCATCTAGGCTTTGCCACAGAGTCCTGCCAATTCGGTTGTTTCCCCCTTCCCATATAGCTCCCGCCAGGGTTGCTCCAACCAGTTCCGTTGGAAACCGGCCTGCTTTTGCTATGGACCAGATTCCTTGAGTTTGCCGATGAACGGGATGATCAAACGAATGCGCCCCCGCCCAATCTATTATTCCTAAAGTAGCACCAACCAGATAAGTTTCAGCCAACCCTCTTGAAAAGCTGGCTTGATCAAACCAAGAATGCCCTGTTTGATTATTATGTAGTTGAACTTCTGAAGGCGTTGAATCAAAAGACAATATAACAGGAGAGGCCAAGGCTGGGCTAGAATCAGTGCCAAGCAAGAATATCAGTATTATCAAAAAACGAATATTCTTCACCTAAAACTCCAAAATCACGTCAATAAAAATTGTTTAAAATTAAAATAACATGATTCTACAAGTTAAATATGCTGGCAAGCTCTTCATAAAAAATGGTTGATTCAATAAACCATGTTTTCCTGTATCTATTCTATAATCATCCGGTTAAAAAATTCTGGCATGATTGCCATATAAATTTTCAGGTTACAGAAAAATTAAAGCTAATTCTAAATGTCCAACTCTTCAACCCAGGCTAAAGCCTGAATATGGGCATGATTAATGATTTCATCAGATAAACCCAGAAGTAAAGCATTATGATGAATATAAGCCGGGTCTGTACGTTCGCAAGCAATAGCCAGCTCAATAAATGGAGTAAATACTCCAGCCTGATTCAGTAAAGCCTCATTAATGGACTCAGGTAATAAAAGACAATCCAGTGCTTCTTCCATCGGCCGTTCTAGAATCACATCAAGCAAACTGAAAACACCGGCAATAAAAAGAGTATCCAACTCACGCTTATCCAAAAGATGAGCGCCCAGTAATTCAACAAAACGACCACGAATGACAGCTGTTTTCATCAATGCAGGACAGGAAGTTGATCCTGCTGTAGCCAGCAAAAGTATCAACCAGCGATAAAGTGGTTTTCTGCCCAACACCTGAATCGCATGTCGAATTGATTCAATTTCGCACATCAGCCCAAACCCAGCTGAATTGATATAGCGTAAAATCTTGAATGAAAGGGCTACATCCCGCTTAAATATCTCCTCAAGTGCAAAATCATCAGCATCCTTACGCAAAAGATCCAATAGCTCAATCACCTGGGCATGGGCAGTTGTAAGAGGTTTATTAGGCTGATATACCGGCTCAAGAAAATGTGAGCTAACAAAACGGCTAAAACCAGCATGCCTTGCGAAAGAAAACTGTTCCCGTGAGCAGATACCAGATGCATATAACTCCCGGTTAGATCGGGCACATTCTTTACCTATTTGTTTTAATTCATCAGCAGAATGCTCGTCAATATTTATCAAAAAACAGTCCACAGGCAACATTACTGCAGAATCAAAATCCTGAACCGAAGCACCTGCCATCGCAATTTCAAAACCTTGTTCTCGATATAAATCCAAATTGCCTATGGTCTGATTCTCCCCGCAATTCAAAACAATTGCACAAGTTTCAGGAGGTACTTTACAAGTAACAGGTCCATCCAGTTCTGAAGTATTCAGTAAAAATATTAAATGACGGAATGGCCATGCTTCTTCACTTGGAAACAAGGAACACAATTTGGTTAATTGCCCGCCACCCTCTCCAAAAGACAAAAAATAGCCTCGAACATTCAAGTTGCTATCAATGATAGCCTTACGAATCAGATAGGCCGGGTTTATTGACATGAAAACCTCATGTTTTAAATGTTTTGTTATCTACTGTTACCAACCTTCAACCTCGGGGATGATGAGTGGCATGCAATTGTTTTAATCGTTCTCGAGCGACATAAGTATAAATCTGTGTAGTAGATATATCTGTGTGACCAAGCAACATCTGAACAACACGCAAATCTGCTCCATGATTCAAAAGATGTGTAGCAAAAGCATGGCGTAAGGTGTGCGGTGAAATATCAGCATTAAGGGCCGACAGATTAGCATACTTCTTAATCAAGTACCAAAAGGCCTGACGCGTCATTTTTCGGGCACGCCGTGTCAAAAAAAATGTATTAGAAACTTCCCCATTCAATAATAATGGGCGCACACAAGTAAAATATCTTTCCGCCCATTCAAGAGCAATTTCACCCAATGGTACAAGGCGTTCCTTACTACCTTTCCCCATCACCTTAACTATACCCATATCCATATGCACCATCGTAACAGTCAATCCGACCAATTCAGAAACCCTTAACCCGGTTGCATAAAGTATTTCAAGCATCGCCTTATCGCGAAGCCCTATTATAGTAGACGAGTCTGGGGCATCCAGTAATCGCTCAACATCACTTTCAGACAAAGTGACTGGAATCTGACGATGCAACTTCGGCGAAACAACATCACCTGTTGGATCTATTCTGACCAACCCGTGACGCATGCAATACTGATAAAAACGACGCAAACTAGCCAAACGTCTACCAGTTGTCGCGGCGCTTAATTTTAATCCATGCATTTGAGAGAAAAAATCGTGCAAATGAAAACTGGTGGCGGTCAACAATGTAGCTGCTTGTTTGTTACACAACCAATCCGAAAAACAGGACAAATCGCTACGATAAGCATCAATGCTTGCTTGAGACAACCCGTCTTCAAGCCACAAAGAATCAGTAAACTGATCCAGGACTGGCTCTATATTTCTACTCATGACGTTATCATATCCTGCTATTTACAATTCGCACAATAAAGCTATGGGCAAGCCAGCAAACCTTTTTTCTCATCCCATCTGGCTCTCAAATTAGATTGACAAATTCATTCCCAGCATAAAAAATTAACTTAAACGACTACACCATAAACCTAATATTCCAAACATAAGATGCACATCATCCCCAGGCAAGAAATGTTAATCAATGCCGCAAAGAAACAGCTACTCGATTTATGTCATATCTTTAAAATTTTACCACCTGAACTACGCTTTGATTTAAATGGAAAATGTGCAGGACTCGCTTATTGGCCACAAAATTACATTCGTATCAATCTCACCTTATTTATGGAACATCCCGAGGCTTTCCTTAAAGAAGTCATTCCACATGAGCTCTGTCATATATGGAAAAATCAGCTAAACTTGCCTGGCAGGCCTCATGGCAGATCCTGGAAAGAGCTCATGTGCAAAATGGGTGTAACTGCTACCCGGACACATAACTTTCCAATCGATCATTTAATAACCAAACAATTTAAACAATTCCCTTACATCTGTTCCTGTCGCGAATATCTCTTGAGCAGCATCCGGCATAACCGGGTGTTAGCAGGCAGAAAATACCTTTGCAGGAATTGCAAAACTCATCTTAAACTAAAAAAAGAAGCAAATAATTTGTTAAAATTTTAGAGTAAACAAGCCTTTGCAACAGGAGAAAACGAGCGCCTATGAATAGATAAAGGACCAAACTTAGTCAAGAGTTCAAGATGGGTTCTGGTTGCGTAAGACTTGTGTAAATCAAATCGATACATGGGCCATGTTTGATGGTAATTTAGAATAATCCGGTCCCGCTCAATTTTTGCTAATATGGACGCTGCACTAATAGCTGGCTCTGACACATCACCTTTGACAATCGCTTTTGCAGGCACGGGCAAGGGTGGGATTCGGTTTCCATCAATTAATGCCAAATCTGGTACTTTATCTAAACCACTAATAGCGCGCTGCATTGCCATAAAAGTAGCATTCAAAATATTAAAGGTATCAATTTCTTCAACGCTCGCTTGAGCAATACAAAAAGCGAGTGAATGCTGTCGAATAAGCTCACCAAGTTCTTCACGTCTCCTGGGAGCTAATTTTTTTGAATCTTTAAGTCCAGAAATAAAAAAACAAGGATCCAAGATTACGGCTGCCGCAACTACAGGCCCAGCCAAACAACCCCGGCCACTTTCATCCACACCGCAAACAAGTGCCGCACTCATGTTGTTATCCATCACATAAAGGTCATCTAAACCAATTAAATCTTGATTAATCAACTTGAAATTATTCATTCATATTTATGGTTGAGCATATTATGCAAATACGTTAGGAGAGCACCATGAAACAACTCATATTAGTTATTCTGCTTTCATTAGGAATCATAACTAGTGCCCAAGCCTGCCACATGAAGCCATTTTCGCAACTAGTAGCCTTGCACTCTAAACTCGCTCTGAACCCAGATCAAGAAAGCCAGTGGAAATTGCTTCAAACAAGCATGCGTCAGTTTCACATAAAAATGAGAAAAGATCATAAAATCATCTATCATGCCCTTCGGGAAGAATTAAAAAAGAACCAGCCTGATTTTAACCGAATTATGGCACTTAAAGATTCTACCCGCGCACAACTTCAACCAGCCCGTGACCAGGTTGAAAAAAATGCCCTTGCTTTTTATGACAACCTCAACCCCCATCAAAAAATACTAATCCGTGACGCCATCCGGAATCGTATGGCAGAATGGAGACATCATCACTGCAAAATGCAGATGCATTAAATTAGGATATGCAGCACTCAATATTAATTGTAGATGACGATCCGCGTCTGACCGATCTTGTGTCCCGTTATTTTAGCGAACAGGGTTTTATTGTTCGATCAGTTCAAAATAGCCACGAGATGGATGAGGCTATTAGCCAAAAAAAACCGGACTGTATTATTCTGGATCTTATGCTTCCTGGTGAAGACGGGCTAACTATTGTCAGACGAATGAGACATGCTGGAAATTGGCTGCCCATCATCATGCTCACAGCCAGGGGAGACGATAATGATCGGGTATTAGGACTTGATAATGGCGCTGACGATTACTTAGCTAAACCTTTTAACCCGAGAGAACTTCTGGCTCGTGTTAACGCACTCATACGCCGCCGTGTACCTGAAAACATATCAGAAGAGACAATCTCATTTGGAGAATTTGTTCTAGACTTGAATCGACGTATGCTTTTCAAGGAAGAAATCCCTGTTGAATTAACAAATGGGGAATATTTACTTCTTCTGGCCATGGCTAATCACCCCAACCGTCCCATGGGACGTGAACAGTTAATGGCTCTGAGCAGTTCAGAGAATCAGGAAGCTTTCGATCGGAGTATTGACGTCCGAATTTCGCGGCTTCGAAAACTGATAGAAATATCACCAGGCAAGCCCCGGTATATTCAAACTGTCTGGGGTTATGGATATGTATTCGTTCCTTGAAAAGCTAATCCCAAAGACCTTGTTTCGCCGCATGGCACTGCTGCTAGCCCTCATTCTAATCTGTGCCCAAACTATTACTGCAGCACTTTTTCACGCCATCCAAGAAGAACCTCACACCAAAATAGTTGCCTCTTTGATTGACAGTTATGCTGTTGCCCTTACGCTTTCTCTCAGAAATAGCCCCAATCATAATACCCTAGACAGTCTTACTCAGTTCAGCAATCAAACCGGATTGCGTATATTCAAACAAACCTCATCAAAATTACCTGGTGAGCCAGCATCTGGTCCATTCGCAAAACAACTCCAAAAATATCTAGTATCTCATTACAGATTAACAGTCAGTTTTCGCAAAAGAATGGGGAATAACCCGGTATTCTGGGTGCTTTTACAAACCGAGTATGGACCGTATTGGCTTGAAATACCCACAAACCGGATTTTCCCAGCTCCAATCGCCTACAAATGGATTTTCAGAATTGGCTTTGTTGGCTTTGTATCTTTGCTTGCCGCATTGTTCATGATGTGGCTCATTAACCGTCCTCTTAAAAGATTAGCCGATGCTGCGGAGGCAATTCGTCCGTCAGATCCGAATGCGCGCATCCAGATTAAAGGCCCAAATGAAATCAAGCGTGTTGCAGAAACACTTAACGCAATGCTCAACAATATTCGTCAACATGCCCAGGAACGAACTTTAATGCTGGCGGGTATCTCCCATGATCTTAGAACTCCTCTTGCCCGTATCCGCCTTGAAGCCGAACTTATGAATGAACACACTATCAATAGTGCTCGGCACGGTATTATTCTGGATACAGAGGAAATGAATGCCATCATTGGTCAATTTTTAGATTATACTCGTGCAGAGCAAGCCGAAAAAAAAATATTTCTAGACCTTAATACGATTATCCAGGATCTTCTCGCTCGATATACTGAAACCAATTACTCTATCCTGCCAAACCTTAACCCCCTTCCCTATACATGCCTGCAACCGCTCTCCATCAGGAGGCTTCTTACCAACCTGATTGACAATGCTATTCAGCATGGCGGAATAAAAATCTGCATCGAAACTGATACTATCGGAGATAAAATCATTTTAAGCATTAAAGATAATGGCCCAGGGATTAACCCATCAGCCATGGAGACAATTTTCGAGCCCTTTGTCAGAGGCAACTTGGCCAGAAGTGGAAAAGGTGGCGCAGGTTTGGGACTTGCCATAGCCACAAGAATTGTTAAGCTTCATCAAGGTACAATAACCTTAAAAAACCTTGAACCAAATGGGTTAGAAGTAAAGGTCCTTTTCCCGATCCAGGACAATTGCAGCCATAATTAATCAGGAAAAAAAGAGAATTTTTCAAGATCTCATGATTTTTTTCAAAAGATGGGCAATAATAGGTGCATTTGGAAAACGCGCACGGCGGCATGCGCGATGACAGCAGCCAATGGCGTTTTTTAACCTCCATCACTTATTACAAACTGCCTCTCACCAGCACTGGATTCTTCCGCTGGTTTTTTTGCTGTCCCTACTTGAATCTCTGGCAGTCATTGGGACATTCATCCCAGGTGCTACGGCGCTATTCATTGCAGGAGCACTAGTAGGGGCTGGGGCGCTCAACTTCTGGCAAACATTAATCTATTCCATATCCGGGGCAATAATTGGCGATGGTTTAAGCTATTGGCTAGGTCATCACTATCAGGAAACAATTATCTGTTATTGGCCTTTTAAGCGTTACCCCGGTCTTTTACAAAAAAGCGAGGCATTTTTTGCCAAGCATGGAGGTAAAAGCGTTGTAATCGGTCGTTTCTTTGGCCCAGTCCGCGCCATGGTACCTGTCGTGGCGGGCATGGTCAGAATGTCTCCCTACAAATTTTACACCCTCAATATCTTATCCGCCCTTGTTTGGGCCCCTGCACACATCCTCCCTGGCGCATTACTTGGCGCCTCCATAGTGCTTGCTGAAGCAATTACAATGAGACTTGTGGTTGTAATACTGATCATTGCCCTGCTTATTCTTATTTCAATGTGGTCAACACAGTTTCTCTTAAAGGTAGGCATAATACGTTTAAAAACACTTCGAAAACGACTATTAAACTGGAGCCATTTACATGACAATATCTGGTCACAAGCCCTCCAGAATTTGCTTGAACCTGCTCACCCATCATTTGGCACTTTGCTGTTTTCAGTAATTCTCCTCATATTAGGCATTTTGGGCTTCTTCATGGCATTGCAAGCCATTATCATGCAAACCGCCCTACTTAATGCTAATAGTGCCACCTACCACTTTTTACAAAACATTCATCTACCCTGGATGAATAAATTAATGCTTACAGTTTCAAATCTCGGTAGTGCAAAAATTATTTTGCCCATACTAGTCGGAATGATCGGGTGGCTATTATGGAAAAAAAATTTTTCAGCCACCCTTTATTGGCTTGCTGCACTAGGATTTTCATTTATCGTTGTGCCTGCATTAAAACTTGCCCTGGGTTACACACATCTTCTAGCCCCTAACCCCTATAGCTATTATTCATTTCCCAGCCTGCAAACTACAACTGAAGCAACAGTTTATGGATTCACAGCCTATCTTTTTGCCCGCGAACTCAAAACCACCTGGCGTATGCCGATTCTATTAACTGCTGCTTGCCTTATTCTGTTAATCGGTTTTTCAACACTCTATCTTGGAAAGAACTGGCTTTCCGATGTACTGGGTGGCCTTTGTCTAGGCCTTGCCTGGGTAGCTTTCTTAGCCATAGTGCATACATGGCACGATCCCCATCCAGTAGAGGTCAGGCCTCTTGCACTTCTGCTTTTAGGCGTCATTACTGCCAGTCAAGTTTTATTGCAGCTCAGTGGACCAAAATTAACTTCAACTCCCTCAACCCACCCTGAAGAAACTCAATTTTTTTCTATGGTTCAATGGGAAAACGGAAAATGGAATAATTTGCCAAAAAAACGCTCTGATTTTGGAGGTGAACAAGAAGAATCATTTGTTATACAATGGGCTAGCCCAGAAAATAAAATAAAAAACCGCTTGGCTCAACTCGGTTGGAAGCCTGCGCCAAAGTCAAACATCAAAAACTTGGCGATCTGGCTGATACCCAATGAGCCAATCCAGCATCTTCCAGTATTACCTTCGTTTAATGATGGTATTGCCGCCAATCTAACTTTTGTAAAACAAAAGAACCATACCCAGTCCCGTATGGTACTACGTTTATGGAAAACTCATACCTATATAGGTATCGGTATCAACGCAACACCCGTATGGCTCGGTAGCTTGGAATGCGAAAAAATACATCACCTGCTTTCCTACCTTGCTTTTGCCAAGGCAAGCTCTTCATGCCCACTCAATCTTTCTACTTTTTACGACAATTTCAAAAATAGCGCTAATCCTTCTGAAACCATTCTACAAATAAATCCAAGCCTAGTATTAATCGCCGAGTCACCTAATAACTAGACTACTTCTTTACCAGTATCAGGATAACCTTCAAGGCAGCCTAAACCCTGGCGCATAAAACTATGGAGCGCACATTCATTCAAAAACAGCATTAAAAGAGGGGGGGCTCAAAAATGCCGATAATTGAAAAAAAGGTAATCAAGCTGCACTTTGATAGAAGAATTACAATTCATGATAAAATTGTACAATCTAAAAACAAGTAGTTTGCCTGACATATCTTGTGTTACCCGCTTTCCAAAAAACTACTAATAACGTCCAGTTTATTTAATAAAAATCCATGAAAAAAACAATAGATAATATAGATTCAGGTAATTGGCATAAAAATTACCTACAAACAAAAGATCAGACTATTTTTTACCGATACCGACAAGCAAGCAATGCAATCGGTAATTTGCTGTTGCTTCATGGTAGTGGAGTAAATGGTGAGCTTACATATAAAATGATGTATTCTCATTTACACCAGTTCAATCTTCTTGTTCCGGATTTACGTGGTGCAGGTTACACTAGCTTCCCCGATGGAAATGAATATCCATTTTTAGTATCTGATGTTGCCTCAGATATAATGCAATTAGTAAACACCATATGGCCTCATCGCTCTTTCAGTATCTGTGGTTACTCTTATGGAGCCATAGTAGGTCTGCATTTAAAGCCAAAATTACCTATCCTGGAACATTTAATATTGATTGATCCACCCCTCATCGATGCTCCCAATTTAAAATCGCGCATAACCGAACGTCTTCCACTTACTCATATCGTTCAGGTTTTACTTGAAAAAGAGGACCCGAATGAAGGCCTCATTGCGTTCGCAGATGTAGTTTTGCCGCATAGAAAACGCCATCCAAAAATAGAAAACTCTCTTCTACAACGTTTATCCTTCAGGCCAAAAGGTCTTGCCTACTGCCTAAACTGTATTAATCAGGCAGCTCTGGATTTGCCCTGTCCATCAAAATTGTCACAGCTAGAAAATGTTCATGTCCTCTTGGCAGAAAGTCGTGGCATGAAATCTATTAATTCCATAAAAGAGCAAATACCCGACTGGCATGTTTCTTACCTCAACGGGACAACCCATGCCCTTCCCTTTCAAAAACCGGAAAAAACGGCCCAATTTATTACCAGGGTATTAACAAACCTAAATTAATATTCTTTACTTCCAACACAAAATATCAAATACAATTCAAAAAGTTGCTAAAACTGCATGCAAATTGTTCATAATCCGTTTCACAAAAATACAATTTGACGACAAAAAATTAAACTAAATCGGACTCAGCTTTGCCAGATACAATACAATGACCTCAAAAACTTATAAATGAGCTACACTATCCATCAAACTGAATAATACGTTTCCTTAATCAAAAATGACATGTTACCTGAATGAGCATAACTAAAACGACAGCCGCTTCGCCTGCCGCCTTTGAAATAAAAGGCTCATCCTTCACTCTCCTGGTTCTGTGTCTAAAGTCATCGCAATTACCTGAACTAGAAAAACAGTTACAAGCCCATCTGGCTAAGACACCCGACTATTTCAACTTTGATCCTATTGTTATTGATTTATGCAATATCAATCAAAATGATGTAAAACTGGATTTTAAATTACTCATTAACCTGCTCAAACAGCACAAACTTGCCCCTATCGGAATCTGTAATGGCAACCAAAATCAGGTACTTGCCGCGCAACAACATGGACTGGGGATATTTGCGGATATAGCAGGGTTAACCAAACCAAAAGAACAAAATAAACGTTCTATTCATTCGCCAAGTAAAAAGGAATCTCAAGATACATCGGAACCTGCCACCCCAGGAAGCAAAGAAAATTTCAGACCCCAGACGAAAGTCATTACACAACCCATTCGAACAGGACAGCAAATCTACGCCCAAGACTGTGATCTGATTGTCCTGGCCCCGGTAAATGCTGGAGCAGAAATCATCAGTGATGGTAATATTCACGTATACGCTCCATTGCGGGGTAGAGCCCTTGCTGGAGTAAAAGGTAATACATCAGCCCGAATTTTCTGCCTCAAAATGGAAGCCGAACTGGTGTCTATCGCAGGTTGTTATCGTGTCATAGAAGAAAAGTTACCCGAAAACATACAAGGCGAAGGCGTACAAATTTCACTTGATGGTGAACGACTTGTTTTTGAACCACTCCTATCCAACAGCACAGATAATAAAAGGACAGTAAATTGGCAAAAGTAATTGTGGTTACTTCTGGCAAAGGCGGGGTCGGCAAAACGACCACCAGCGCAAATTTTGCAACAGGGCTCGCACTAAATGGGCACCGAACTGCCGTACTAGATTTTGATGTGGGCCTACGCAATCTTGATCTAATCATGGGGTGTGAACGCCGTGTAGTTTATGATTTTGTCAATGTCATCAACCATGAGGCAACACTCAAACAAGCCCTCATCAAAGATAAACAATGCCCTAACCTTTTCGTATTACCCGCTTCCCAGACCCGAGACAAAGATGCCCTTCATGTAGAAGGAGTTGAGCGGGTCATTGAAGAACTTAAAAAGGATTTTGATTATATTGTCTGTGATTCACCAGCAGGAATTGAAAAAGGGGCTATGATGGCCATGTACTTTGCTGATGAAGCCCTAATTGTAACCAACCCTGAAATTTCAAGCGTTCGGGATTCAGATCGTATTCTAGGCATTCTTGCCGCAAAATCCAAACGAGCAGAAATGGGAATTGAGCCTGTGAAGGAGCATTTGCTTATTACACGTTATTCTCCAAAACGGGCTGAAACAGGCGAAATGCTTTCTGTATCAGATATCAGGGAAATCCTGAATATCCCCCTTATTGGTGTGGTTCCCGAATCAGAAGCAATTCTTCAGGCAAGCAATTCAGGTATACCTGCCATACATCATCAAGACAGTGATGTAGCACAGGCCTATTCAGATATCGTTAAGCGCTTCCTTGGGGAAGAGGTCCCATTACGTTTTGTCAATCGACAAAAAGGCGGCTTCCTTAAGCGACTATTTGGAGGTGCCTGATGTCCATACTTGATTATCTTTTTAGTGGCAATAGAAAAAGCGCCAAAATCGCTCGAGAAAGGCTACAGATTATTCTTGCACATGAACATTCCGGTCGTTCAGGCGCGCCCGATTATTTACCAGCCATGAAACAGGAAATTATGGCTGTCATTGCAAAATATGTTGATATTGATCAAGATCAAATCCGTGTCAACCTTGATCGACAGGATCATTACGAAGTCCTAGAACTCAATATCATTTTACCAGAAGCAAAAATATAACTACGGTTCAGTTTTAAACTAACTAGCAACAAGCAATAATGGCTGCAAAAACTATTACCCTTTAAGTGCAAATATTACAGATAGGTGATGCGAAAACGAGTCACATGAATCAGTACACTAAAATCGTCTTGAATGCAGTTTGGTTGTGATATTTCAAACAAGCCTCCTGTATTTATTTCGTTTGTCATTACCTGGCTGGATACGAAGTATCCAGCCAGTCCTGATAGAACCTTTCCTTCTGACCGTCTTAAACAGGTCGCACAAAGTTCATAACAAACGGAAGGTCACCCAACCTGCAATTATTCCCCCTACCAACTTCTAAGTTGTCCTCTCAGGGATGACTTCATCAACCATTACCGTTAATCAAAAAAATACACTCATTACAGTACCGGTTTACATAATCACACTTATCTCCATTACACTACAAATCCATCCAACCCTTTATTAGTAATTGCATAGCATACTTGTTCCATCTAAAGTGCGCGACTTTACCCTTGATTTCCCTCCAATACAACATCGCAAAAAAAGATAAAAAAATCAGTCGCTAAAACCATCCTAAAAAATAATTAGTTAATTCATGCTTCAAAGCTTGGGGGGCCAAAACTCTTCAGGTAAACTATTATTAAAAGCTCTCTAATAAACAAAATGAAAAAATAATTAAGGAAATAATGGCGCTAGATTATCAATCAGGGGGACTGAATCATGCTAGGAATAGATGCAATGAATGCGATTCGAGAATGTGAGTTCCAAGTTAACAAGTTTTACCCCTGTGTCATGCAAGTTGAATTGGTCGGCAAAATTGGACGTGACTTTATAGTGAAAGCAAAAGTGAATGGTAAATTACGAACCTACAAAATCTGTCCCAATTCAGTCGGGAAATACGCCGCCAAAAAACTTCAACAACAACCAGCATAGTGTGCCAAAATTAAAATCTGGCCTATTGAGATCCAATTAAATTAATATACGACGTAATAAATTAGGAAACGGCATGAATGTGAAAATGAATCCTCTTAAATACACCTTCCTTATGATAGGCATAGGTATTATTGCTGGTTTACCCATAACAGGCTTAGCTAAAGCCATGCCTCTATCAGACTCAGCTTTTTTTATACCCGTTAATGCCAGTGGGGGACATTTAATTAGCCAAGGGCACATAATCGGAAAACCATATTTCCCAAAAGGGGACAATATATCAGGTGGGCATGGTCAAACAATAGATGAAATTAAGGCAAACTCAGTTGAACAAATGACTTATCATATTCATGTACATCTCAGTCTTATTGACCGGGGTCATCAAATTGCTGTACCAGCTGGAATAGGCATTCTACCTCCCTGGCAAACTCAGCATGGATTTATTTCCGGGGGGTCGAAGATTTATTGGCTACACACACATGATGCAACCGGGATCATACATATTGAATCTCCAGTACATAAAATTTTTACACTTGGACAATTTTTTGATATCTGGGGGATGCCCCTTAAACCAGATGATGTCGCAGGGCTTAAGGGCCAGATCACTGCTTATGTAAACGGAAAACCCTACCATCAATCTCTTCGAAACATTCCTCTAACAGCCCATAAACAAATCACTCTAGAAATTGGTAAGCCAGTTATCAAGCCTCCACAATATGTCTTTCCTCAGGGTCTCTAATCGCTTTTTAGCCAATACAAATACCAATATAGAACCCGTCATAAGAATATAAGGTAAAATATTTTATATCAACGCTAGTGCATATTGTAATTATAGTTATATATTATTAATTTCTGGGGGCAACTTTATGATTATATAAAAATCCAGCCCCCAGATCCTTACCCTGCTTGTGCATAGCAAATTCGATTTCTCCAAGACGAAATAATTGCTAGCCCCAACACCTGTATAACAATAATTAATCCATATAAACCTCAAGTTGACTTTAAATCAGCCGATATATTATTTATATGAATAAATAACTGTGTTAATTCAATTCATCCTTACTTAGATTAATGCTATCAAGGGTAGAACTACTAAGAAATATACCTGGGTTTTTATTAATCTTATTTTATACATAACGATAAATACACCTACTCAAAGGATCGGAATGGAACTTGATTTAACCCGGCAGGAGTTAATCGATCTGATTGAAGCATACGATGAATATATTCAAGAATCAGTCAAATTCGATCGGTACGCCTCAGGATGGCGCCCGGCAAGCATTGCCGAATTTTATGATGATGTCTTTTTATTAGAAGGTCCTGATGAGTTAGATGATTTCGATGAAGAAAATTAAACTACTGCTCCATTCAAAATGCAGCTCGCGGATTAAACTTAGAAATTCGAGCCAGCTCTTCATATAGGCTTCTCTCTTTCTGTGTCAAATTCACAGGAGTAACAATTTTAATAAAAACATACAAATCACCGTGTCCACCACCTGGCTTTGGCATTCCTTTTCCAGACAATCGTAGTTTTTGTCCACTAACAGCCTGTTCTTTTATATGCAAATTAACCCGGCCCGATAAAGTAGGAACTTCTACCTTAGCCCCTAGCACAGCCTCAGAAGGAGTAATCGGCAATTCCAAAAACAAATCATGGCCTTCAAGGCGAAAAAGTCGATGTGGCGCAATATGCACAACCAAGTATAAATCACCTGAAAGTCCACTCTGTGATCCCTTACCCCCTCGACCTGGAACCTTTAATCTCTGCCCATCAACCACACCTTTCGGGATGCGGACAACACTAGAATAAGTCTGTGTACCCTGCCTCGTGTCAACTGGGAAAGAAATGGTTCGCTCCACTCCCTGTGCCGCATCTTCCATGGAAATAGTCAAAGAGACCTCAAAATCCTGCCCTCTGAATCCTTCATGCATTCCTGCTTGCCTTCCCATCCCTTGGCCAAACAAGTTTGAAAAAAAATCTGAAAATCCAGCGGCTCCTGCTTGCCCATCAAATGGCGAACCTGAACCATTAAAATCAAAATGCCAGCCTGGGGGCGGATTAAATTCCTGGCCAGCGCGATGGGTCCCTAAAGCATCATAAGCAGCTCGTTTTTCGGGGTCTCTTAAAACATCATAGGCTTCACCTAGTTCTTTAAACTTTTCTTCTGCATTGTTTTCTTTTGAAACATCAGGATGATATTTACGGGCAAGTTTTTTATAAGCTTTGCGAATCTCTTCATCGGAAGCCGATCTAGAAACACCTAAGATTTTATAGTAATCATAGTATTGCATATATAATCTCACCTTGTTTCATAAGAAGTGATATGGTGGCATATTTACTTGGTTCAAGCCTAAACCCACCGCAAAAAGACATCAAGTAGCAAACCGACTACTAATGCTATTCCTACGTTCCAAAAAGAAATAATGGCTGTCAGTAACAATAGTGCTAACGAACCTTTCGTTTTATTTTTTAAAGCCAATAAGATCGGAAAAATTAATTCTCCTCCTGCAACAAATAAAATGACACCTAAAACTGGTTTAGGGAAATCCAGGATAAGTTGCCCCATTACTCGAGAAAAGAAAAAACCCAGAATTAAAAAAATTACTCCAAGAATAACAGGAGCTCCTCCACTACGAGCTCCAAAACGAACCTGGCCTGCCAGGCCTCCAACCCCATGGCATACCGGAATGCCACCCCAAAAAGGCGACAACAGATTCATGCCAGCCAAAGACCATGCAATTTTTTGAACGCTTATCGTCCTACCCGGAAAAATCCGGTTATGTTCATTAGCAAGCGCTAAACATGAATTACCTATAGTTAAGGGGAATTGGGGTAAGGCCAGGAAAAAAAATCCCTGCCAAAGAATAGGCCATGACAGGAATGCTAGCGTCAAACGAGGAAAATGAAAGGCGGGATGTAAAATCCCTGACAACTCATAATATCCTGGTGTAGCCCACCCCATCCAGATAAACCCGATCAGTAGAAGCCCAAACATAACAGGGAACCTTGATTTTACAAGGCACAAATATGTCAAAACAAGCAAACTCAAGCCTATGACCAAACTAGTACCAATCCAAGCTAACCCCTTATCAAGAAAGGTCAGGCCCACTCCCAGAACAATACCACTAACCACATCAACATTAATTCTGGCAGCAAGCCATTTTATTAAACCAGACAGGGCAAGAACTATCCAAAGCAAACCACTGATGAAACCTGCCGCCAAAACCACATGCTGGGAGATTGAGTCAGTTTGTGAGGCGGCGAGAATTCCAATAGCTTTCATGGGTTGCACCGGGATTGGCGCACGGAAAAAAACTCCTGTCCATATAAGCATAAACCCAAGCACAATAAACAGGCCAACCGGATTAAAATGAACTAACACAATATAGGCTGTAATAAATGGTATAAGCGTACCTAAATCACCAAATGCGCCAGCCCATTCCATATAGTTAAATTTAAATGCTTTCACGCTCTTTCAGCCTTCACCCGATTTATTGAAGCTAACCCATAAACAATGTTTAATCCACATAACCAGTTAGATTTTAACAAATTAATGTGTGGCTTTTTTTCCACATTATCCTTACCAGCAACTTACATCATTCTTACTAAAGCACGTAAACAAACAGTAAAATGAACACCTATTTCTCATGAATTAATTGAAAAAAATTAATTATATACAGATTTACGCCAAAATTTATGTAAGGAAGATATAAATGTATCGAACTTACTGTATTTAAATACATAAAATATTTTAATTTAATATTTTTAATTAGATCCATTAATGTTATATTTGCGGCACTAAGATTAAGCCAGCAAGTTTACATCAAAACAACTGGCTAAGCTTATTTAAAGCCTCTTTGATTATAGCCAAGCCCTAAGCCTGACTTATTCAAAGCAGTTTCAATATGCCTTATAAGGAAGGATTGTTAAAAATGAAACCCGTAATGAAATCTCTCCACGCCATCGTTTTAGGAACATTTTTATTTAGCACGATACCAGCGTTTGCTGCTGATACCCAAGCATCTGCTCCAGCCATGAACATGGGCGCCACAACCCCTGCTAAATCTAAAACTGAGGCGCATAAAGCCATCCACAAAAAAATAGTAAAAAAGACACGTAAGCCGATTCACAAAATGGCTCACAAGAAATTTGTGAAAAAAGCACACAAGAAAATCAACAAAACCACACATAAGAAATTTGTGAAAAAAGCACATAAGCCGATTCACAAAATGGCTCACAAGAAAATAGTCAAAAAAGTGGAAAAGAAAGCAACCAAAAAAACGGCCCCTTGATAATTAATAATCTGGGGTATGGGTTTGGGCCAAAGAAACGGCCCAAACCGTTTTAAATAGAAATATAAGCCATTAATAAACACGAAACATACTCAAGAACCTAATAACTCATTATTTTTAATAATTTTTTTAGGTATCTTCTTCTATAGTAGAATAGACGCAATCTAAAAAGTCAGTAACTAAAAACAATCTGACTCAATTTCGAAAGATATTTTCTAGAAAATAAGCTTTATAATAAAGACGAAGGCTCTAAAAGAGCAGGGGCTGACTACTAAGCACACAATAAGTTACCCTTTGCCTGCGATAACCCTATAAACTAAGGAGAGTCACTAAGTACTATTTAAAACAATCTTTTTAGCTTCTTGTATTATTATCTATCATGAAAAAACGCAACCTGATCCTAAAGCTAGCATCACTTGTCCTACTGGCTATATCAACCCTATCTTCCATTTGCAAAGCGACAGAGATCCCCATTGTTGCAGCCAGCTCAGATTTGCATAACGTGCTACCAAAGCTAGCATCTCGATTTAATATGGAAACAGGCCTCATGATACACTTTAGGTTCGCTTCCAGTGACGCACTTGTCTGGCAGATTTATCACGGCATACCTTATCAATTATTTATGGCTGACGATAAACATTCCATTATCAGAATCATGCACTTTGGCAAGGCAAAAAATAACCCGAAAATATACGCCATTGGCCATCTTGTTTTATTCGCCCCCCTCAATTCCATTCTTTCAAATCCCATCTCTTTTTCTGAATTAACTTATCTTATCCAAAAAAACAAACTAACTCGCTTTGCAATACCCAATACTGAGCATTGTTCATACGGGCGTGCAGCTCGGGAAGTTTTAATGAAAATGAAAGTTTGGGTTAAAATGCAACCTGAAGTTGTACCAGCATTAAATACATACAGAGCCGCACAAACCAGCTTGAATGCAGACGGAGGGATAATCCCATACTCACTTGCCATTTCTCCAGAATTTAAAAATCATGGGCAATTTATAATTATCCCCCAAGACCTTTATCATCCAATCCAACAAGAAATGATTTTACTAAAAAATGCGAATAAAACGGCAATCAGATTTTATAACTGGCTACAAAGCCCTGAGGCCCGCTTCATATTTAGACAAAATGGCTACGATGTCCCACAGAATTGAAAAAAAAAGAGATGAGATAACCTCACGCTAGACTCAGATGAAAAAGTTGCCAAAAACTAATATCCGAGCCATAAGCCATTGCCGTAATACCCTTCCCTCATACCAAAGCCAGAAAAACAACAACCATAACCCTCAAAACGCCCCTGCAAACGTTCCTGTCTTAAATAAGTCTGCTGCATATAATTAATAACTGCATTATCAACCCCTTCAGCATGCAAACCTGCTAACTGAGATGCAGAAAGTCTATACACATTACCTGAATCCTCCATTCGCCTAATAATTTCAGTTGGAGGAATACCTGCCTGACTCCAGGCAACTATTTCCGGAACAGTTACGGATGGAGTTGAATAACCTGTTGAAGCACAACCGGTTAAGGCAAACAGGCACAAAAAAGCAAAATATAAACATATTTTAGTAAACAACACCAAGTCTCCGTTGAACGCTTTTACACCCACTTACCCCCAATAGCTATCTAGATTTGGGCCACAACGACATCAGGAAGGAAGCCTTTTTAACATAAAACATATAAGCAAGCCTATAAATTAATAATACACCCAGAAGAGCAGCATAAACCAGTGGCTCGCGAATATCTCGCTTAACCTCGAGCCAAAAATGAACAACAGACAAAATTGCTGATGGATAAATCAGCCAATGAATATACCTCCAGCGTGCTATACCCAAGCGTTTCATCCATTTGTTGGTCGAAGTGCATGACAAAGGAAGCAACAACGCCAAGCCAGTAAAACCAGTCATGATAAAAGGTCGATCAAGAATATCCCGCCAAATAGCTGTCAAGGAAAAATACTGATCAAAATAGGCGTACAACAAAAAGTGAATCACACCATAAAAAAAGGCGTACTGGCCAAACATTCTTCGTAGCAATAAAAGCTGGGGATACCTAAATATCCGCCTGGCCGGAGTAACACTGAGGGTTATCAACAAAAAAACCAACGACCAAATACCCGTTGAATGGATCAAAAAAGCAACCGGATCAGGGCCTAAACTACCCAAATATCCATAAAGCGGCAGACGTAAAAAAGGTAATAAACAAACCAGGAATACAAGAGGTTTTATCCGACTCAAACTTACGCCTTCCTTAAAAATTCTTACGTAGATTCATCCCGGAATAAAGGCTGCCCACCTGATTTGCGTACCCATTGAATAAAAGCGTGCGGCGCAAGCCCCACTCTCCTATTCGCCGCTCCGTTGCCTGGCTCCAGCGAGGATGGTTTACTTTAGGATTCACATTTGAATAAAAACCATATTCATCTGGCGCAGCCATCTGCCATGAAGTTTGAGGCATATGTTCAACGAGGCGTATCCTAACAATGGACTTGATGCTCTTAAAACCATATTTCCATGGCACAACAAGCCGAATTGGAGCACCATCTTGATTGGGTAATGGTTTACCATAAAGGCCTGTAGCTAATATTGTTAATGGGTGCATAGCCTCATCCAGTCGTAAACCCTCTCGATAGGGCCAATCCAATACAGGAACACGCTGCCCAGGCATTTGCTTTGGATCATACAGCGTCCAAAATTCAACAAAATGGGCATGACCAAGCGGGTCGGCCTGTTTTAATAGTGATCCCAGGGGAAATCCGCTCCAGGGGATAACCATTGACCATGCCTCAACACATCGAAGACGGTAAACCCTGTCCTGCTGCGGGTATTTATGAATCAGATCGTTTACCGAATAAACTCCAGGCCTACGTACAAGCCCATCAATCTTGACTTGCCATGGGTTGGTTGACAATGCACCAGAATATTTAGAAGGATCACTTTTATTTGTACCAAACTCATAAAAATTATTGTAATGGGTAATATCATGAAATGAGGTTAATGGATCATGCGGCATTGCAGCTGGTTTTAAGGGAGGAAAAAGACCAAAAATTCCAGATGCCTGGACTAGTTTAGCTGCCATTCCAGGCACGATCAGTCCTAAAGAAGCTGCTTTTTTAAAAAAAGCACGCCTATCCAAATAAACCTTTTCTTCCGTAATCTCGGAAGAGGGAATATCTTCCTTATTCCTGATAATCATCATAGCTATCCATGGTAGCGATATCCATAACCATAAAAAGTTAATGTTCACGCTAAAAACCCGCATGCTGAGCATGTTTAACTATAATATGTTTAATATCATAGAGCCATCTAATTTGACTTGATTGGGTATACAGGTACACATTGACAGTTAATAAATTACCATATTAGTACGCTATCGTCTTTTGAGAATGTAATTCTTCTAAATTAACCCCGAAAACCCTTATTTCCCTATTTTTCTTAAATCGAAAACCAACTAAAAAGGATATGATATGTTCTCATAAGCTATAAGATTTAATTACACAGGATCCTTACTTCAAACAATCTTCTACCATGACGAAAAAAAAATCCAAAACAAAACATACGGCTTTATCTACCACCCTACCTGACATTTTAACACGCGGCATTCAAGCACATAATGCAGGAGAACTTAATGAGGCTATCAAGGATTATGAACAAATTCTCAAAATCAATCCGAAACACATCGATGCCCTACACCTGTACGGCCTTGCCTGCTACCAGCAGGGTGAATTTAAAAAAGCACTTGAGCTAGTAAAACGCTCCATTACAATTAATGACGCAATAGCTAATATCTACAACACCTATGCGAGCATTCTTTTGGCCTTAAATAACCAGGATGAGGCTATAGTTGCTTTAAAACGGGCAGTACATCTGGATCCTTATCATTATTTAGCATGGAACAATCTTGGCAATACCCAAAGGGACAAAGGAGAATACGCTGCAGCAAAGATAGCCTATGACGCCGCGTTAAAACTTAATCCATATGATCCTGAAACACTAACCTTATCCTGCTTTATCCGGCAACATCTATGTGATTGGGAGGAACTAGACAGCCTGAGGCATCGTTTTATGACGCTTGTCCCTCAACCTGAGCACCAGCGTATTGCGCCCTTTACTGTGCTAAGTCTTGTAGCTGACCCCATCATACAAAAAAAATGGGCCAGTCATTTTGCTGCAGAAACAGCCTCTGGCCTATCCCGGCAAAAGACAACAAATGATCATCATCAACAATCAGTTAGGCAAAAAATTCATATAGGATATGTTTCGTCAGATTTCTTTAACCATGCAACCAGCTTTTTACTGGCTGAAGTTATTGAACTACATGATCGTGAACAATTTAAGATTGTTGGTTATTCAATTGGGCCATCCATTCAAGATGAAATGCACCAAAGAATCAAATCTGCATTTGATGAATTCAGCGATTTATCTGGAAGTTCAGTCCAGAATATAGCAACAAAAATCAAAAATGATCATATTGACATCCTAATTGACCTTAAAGGCTACACTACAGGTGCGCGTCCGGGGATTTTCTGCTTGAAACCTGCACCCATTCAAATATCATGGCTTGGTTATCCTGGCACACTCGGCATGACCAGCATGGATTACATCATCAGCGATTCTATCATTACGCCACCAGAATATGAGATTCACTTCACTGAAAAAATTATCCGATTACCTGATACCTATCAGTGTAATGACAGAAAACGAATTATCGCTAAAATACCCCAACGAAGCGAAGCAAACCTACCCGAAGGGGCATTCGTCTTCTGTGCATTTAACAACGCCTACAAAATTACCCCGGATATATTTTCAATCTGGATGCGGTTACTTCATAAAACACCTAATTCAGTACTATGGCTTCTAGATACTCATCAAGAAACAAAAAACAATCTACAAAAAACAGCCGAAACTTCTGGAATCAACCCAAGCAGGCTAGTTTTTGCACAAAAACTCCCACAACCTGAGCATCTGGCACGAATAAAACTAGCCAATCTGTTTTTAGATACCTATCCGGTTAATGCCCATACCACTGCAAGCGATGCGCTATGGGCTGGGCTACCTCTTGTAACACTGTGCGGGACTTCCTTTGTCTCACGGGTAGCGACAAGCCTGCTCCATGCTGCCGGGTTGCCACAATTATCTACCAGGACACTGGAAGAATATGAACGCCTATGCGAAAACCTTGTCCATAATCCTGAGACACTTCATAATATTCGAACATATCTTCACAAACAACGTTTACAACTTAACTTATTCAATACCCCGAAATTTACCCAGAACCTCGAATATGCCTACACTGAAGCCTGGAAAAGATATCTAAATGGAATAAAACCAGAATCTTTTAATATCAAAACAAAGAAGGTTTTACATATTTACTCTGAAGGAAATGCCAAACCTTATGCCTACGCTATACCATTCAATGGATTCAATCACCAGATTCCCAGATTAAGCGCCCTCTATCCCCATTCATTTTTTGACCATGTTCTTATAACCCATATATTAGAAAAAATTGATAATATCACCCAGTTTATTGCTGCATGCTGGGAAGTCCTGGCCCCATCCGGTAACTTAGACCTGGTCGTTGCACATGATCTTTCACACTACGCATGGAGTCATCCGCTTAATCAACGGACATTCAATCATACCTCCCTGCAATACATTATCAAAACCTTACCAGATTATCTTCAAAACCAAATTGCAGCCACTTCGTTCCAACTCCATCTGAGTTTAGATGGGGAAAAATTAAAAAATACTGGATGCCCTCTAGATACCATCCTGCAAACTGCTCGAGCAATCGACAAAATCACATTTTCAATTACAAAAAATAATATAATTAATTAATATATTAATAACTAATTTTAAATAAAAAGATTAATTTAGTAAAATAATTCAACGATACCATGCATTTCTTCATCAAAAGATTAATTTTTAAAATTAATCTTTTGTTTTACCTATTGATTTTTTATTTAAAAAGCCAGATTATAAAAAAGCCCATATAAACTTTAGAACATGAATTGAATTTATTTAACTTCGAACCTGCTTCTTGAAAAACATAACAATTAATTTATCTTAACCATAGTACTTATCAAGTTTCGGTTTCATGCTGAACCAGGTTAATAACACAACAACAAATAACATAAATCTTGTGTTATTACACACCAAATAAATCGGCCAAGAAAGAGGTGATTAAGATGAGCCCCAGAAATCTACTACTCATTCCACTACTTGACACGCCATTAGGCTTTCTCGAAACCCCACCCTTTTATCCTGACTGGAAAGCCTCAATATGTAAAGAACCGGATGAGGCTATCATTCATGTTTCAAACGGGCATTTTCTTGTCGGAATTCTAAGTCTTGACCAGGCTCCTGAAAAAATCGAAATAGCTCATCGGCTTATTGACCATGCTCCATTAATGGAATGGATAGCACTTATCCCAGCCATGCCTGAGTACTCTGATAAATTCAATTACCTTCTGGTAAATCATTTTAATGATTTCCATACCCTCCCGGCAAACCCTCCGTTATTGGTTCAAACATTAGGCCACGCGTGGGGAAAAGCACAACTCAAAAATGCACACCCCATTCAATCTACCGAGACAATGGCAAACCAGGAAATGGTTGGAACCAGTCCAGCAATGCTAACGGTTTTTAAAAATATTAGAAAAATTGCAGGTGTTGATGCGCCTTTATTAATTGATGGAGAATCCGGAACGGGAAAAGAATTGGCTGCCCTTGCTATTCATGAACGTTCAACCAGAAAAAAAGGGCCTTTTATTGCAGTTAATTGCGGCTCTATCCCAACCAATCTTATCCACTCAGAACTATTTGGACATGAAAAAGGGGCTTTTACCGGAGCACATCAGCGAAAAATCGGATATATTGAATCTGCGAGTGATGGCACTATTTTTCTCGATGAAATCGGAGATTTACCCCTCGATCAGCAAACCAGCTTGCTCCGTTTTCTTCAGGAAAAAACCATTACTCCAGTTGGATCAAGCAAATCCATCACTATTGATGCACGAGTGATTGCCGCAAGCCACGTTAATCTTGAAGATGCCGTAAAAAAAGGAACCTTCAGGGAAGATCTCTATTACAGATTAAATGTGCTCTATTTAAAAATGCCAGCTCTACGAGAACGTACCGGCGACATTGAGTTATTGAGCAAATATTTTTTTAAACATTTTCAAAACGAAAAACGAGAGCAAATCACAGGATTCTCCCAACGAGCTATGGCCGTCATGAATGCGTATCCCTGGCCTGGAAATGTTAGGGAACTCATCAACCGGATCCGCCGTTCTCTAGTCATGTGTGATGCGCGTCTCATTGAAGCAAAAGATCTGGGTTTGGATAGAAGAGGAGGGTTGCGTCACACCCAAAGTTTGGATGATGTGCGAAACAAGGCAGAAAAGCTGGCAATTACTTCAGCATTAGCCAGAAGTCGTTACAATCTTTCATTGGCAGCCCAGGATCTGCAAATCTCGCGTATTACACTGTACCGGTTGATTGAGAAACATCAGATAGATAATAACCCAACCCCACAAAATTAAGTTGGCCCGTTATTCAAACCAGTCTCATCAATTACATTCCATAAATTTTCAGCCTGTTACAAATAGCAAAAAAACTAAATTAGTTTATTTTAATCAAAATATTAATCCATAGATATTCTTCCAAAACCACTACTTTAGTATTTTTATGTTTCATTCTTGAAACAACTACCTGCAAACCTTTATGGAGCTTTAGTTCCCAGCCATTTTCATTGGCATGTCTCATCAATTCAACTCTTTTCTACTCACTCCAGATTAAATTAATCCCCTATTTTTTTATAAAAAATTACATTTAATTATTATTAATCAATAAGTTATATAAATTGGCACGGCTATTGCTTTTAGTTAGGCCCGGAGATTAAGGATGCTTAGAATGGCACCTCATAATATAAGAGCGCGACTGCACATGAAACTGAGCCAAGTGACAACACTTCTAGTTCTGACTTGTGCAGTCGCCATTCCGGCCCAGGCTGCTATTAACAGCCATACAGGCTTAAGTTCAGAACCTATCAGCGATAAGAATCTACAAAAAGTAACTGGTAGAGGTATCAGCATAGACTTTTCAACTGAACCAGCCCATCCAGTCGTATTACTTTGGGATGAATTAGGCCATACCAATTCAACACATCATTCTATCGAACTTAAGACTGGTAATGACAACAGCCAAACTCAGGAACTCATTTTATCGCAACCAGGAGGCTCAAAATGAGCTGGACAATAAGATATTTATACAGATCTTTTTTCCTGCTGCGCCAACTGGGCAACGAGGATACAACCCTAATAACTGCACCGGGCAGAAAAATAAGAACAGATAACATAACGGATTTTAAGCGCACACAGATAAAGTTTAACCTTGGTTTGTACACACTGTTTCAGAATCCATCGCGCTTCAAACTGGCTATTCATGTTTTACCCAGCCTGGTTTTTATCCCCCTTCTAGCTGGTGCTGTCAGTTATCCTGTGCAAGCGGATGAAGTATTTCCATATTTACCCTTCAGCACCAACAGTGTGCTCATCAACAATGATCTGAACAATGTTCATGGTGCCATTACAATTAACGAAGCTGCAGGGTATGGCAACCAGCAGGCTAATTTAGGTGCAATTAGTCTCGGCAACACTGCACTATCCCAAACGAGTTGGCAGCCTTCAAATAATCTGGCGTCCAGTATTGAACAGCAAGAATCGAATATATGGATTGGTCAATCCTTTCAGAACAGCAGTGGCTGGATTGCCATTAACCAGGCAGCTGGAGCATCAAATCAGCAGGGAAATGCCATTAACCTGAGTAGTGGAGCAACGGCAATTGCTATAAGCGACACTTTACTCGCCATGAATTCACCACATGAAACAGAATCGGTTGTGAATGATGGCTCAAATGCATCGAAAATTACCATAGGCATGGATCATGCCGCTTTCGAAAACACGCATGGAGTCGTTCAAATCAACCAGGCAGGAGGAACGGGCAACAGCTCGTTTAACCATTTCAGTCTTACCATTTCGGATGAGGCGAAATGACATGATTAACCACCAATCGGAGGAACTGATGAAAACGATCTATAAATTATCCCCGCTGGCGATTGCCATTGTCGCCCTGGGAATTTCATTGCCAGCTTTAGCTCATGGAGAAGACGATGGGGGTGGCGCACACATTACAAACCATACCCACACATCTTACGATATGGACGTAGATGGCCACATTAAGGTGAAAGGCTTTGTAGAAGTAAAAAGTGCAGCCAATGCCACCGTGAATAATGAGCAGGAAAATGGGGGCAACACTGTATCCAATGACGACTTCAGCAAAAACAAGGCAACTGCTGGTTCTGGAAACCTTGAAGATACAAATGGCAACATTGGCGTCAATATCAGCAATGGTGCAGGCAACCAGCAAAATAATTCTACCGCCATTTCTGCTGCTTCTGTAAATGTCACGTCTGGTGATGCAGATTCTGGTGGATCAGCCGATAGCCAGGTATTTTCAAGTCAGGAGAATGGTGAAAATGTGGTTTATAACCACCCTGGAACCAGAAACACTGCCACACTAGGTTCGGACAATCTTGAAGATGCCAGTGGCAATATTGGAGTCAATATCGCAAATGGCGCTGGTAACCAACAGGCAAATACCCTTGCTGTTTCGAGTGTGCAGAACTCAGTTCTTGCAAATGCTTCTGTCAGCTCAAACCAACATAACGGCGGAAATTTTGTTGATAACGATAGCTTCTGGTGTACCAAAGTTGTTAACAAGGCGACCCTGGGTAGCAACAACCTTGAAGGTGCCAGTGGCAATATTGGCGTAAATATAGCCAATGGCGTTGGAAACCAACAAATGAATGGTCTTTCAATTGCTTCAGTAACAACAACATCGCCTTAATTAAGGCAGTACCAGATGCTGCTCGGTGTCCATAAACCGAGCAGCATTTATTAAATTTCAGGAGTTACGCTATGCGCCTGACAATAATGGCTATGGTATTGACAGCGTTACTGCTGCAGAGCAAGACACAGGCCAACACAATGGAATTTGGCAATATTTTGCATAATGGTGGTCTTATTAACAAATCAGTAACCAGCATGCAAGGCATGCACTTTACCAATATGGTCAGACAGCATACCGACTTCAGTTGTGGTGCAGCTGCCATGGCAACCATACTTAAATATGGCTATGGATTAAATGTAACCGAGGAAGAAATCATTCGCGGTATGCTTCTCGTAAGTAACGTAAAGATAGTTTCCCAACGCGGTTTTTCTATGCTGGACATGAAACACTACGCTGAAACAATTGATTTAAAAGGAAAGGGGTACGAAATCAACTACCCCATGCTACTCAGGTTGAAAATACCTGTCATTGTATTGCTCGACATGCGGGGCTATAAACATTTCGTCGTATTATCAAAAGCAACACCCAATTCAGTCTATCTTGCTGATCCTGCCCTCGGGCATCGCATTATCTCCAAAGACGAATTCAACAAAGAATGGAATCATATTATTTTTGCGGTTGTTGGGCCAGGTTTTGAACACAGTTCCACATTGCTTCATCCTCCCCAACCCCTATCCGCTCGAAAAAGCTATGCCCAGATACGTTCACTAACAGACACACAACTTTTGGAGTTTGGTTTTGCCTACAAGGATTACTTTTAAATCCCCTGGCACTAGGAGATGATCATGAAAGCCCTACGCACCAAACAATGCCTGCTGTATTCGATTACCATTCTCAGCATGGCCCTGATACCAGGCTATGCTCATGCAGAACTGACGCCAATCAGTGGACTTAAAATCGCTGAATTACCAGATTCAGTGCTAAGTAATATTCGAGGTAAGTATGTCGCTGATAACTCAATCATGTATTTTGGAGTATCAATGCTAACAAACTGGCAAAACGGCAATCTTAATATTAGCGCTGGAATCAAATTGTCTGTAAACGCACAACTGCAGCCAACACTCACAATCATTACTGCCGACAACAAAGGGCTAGCCCAAACAGTCGGGAGCAACCAAGTATCAATCACAGGTACCGGCCTAGGGCAAATTGCTGGGGCAGGCCAGTTAATCCAAATCGGGGGCAATGGCAACAGTGTCACCAATAACATCAATATGGATCTCAACAATAACGTTACTAATAATACAGCATTAAATTCAATACAGCCTGGCACCCACATAATTCAGTTAACAGGGGCCACTGCTACTGTATCAGTACTTAATGATAACCTGATGCTCGGAGTAAACGTACCTAATCAAGGAACCGTAATTCAACAAATATCTCCTGGAAGTGTTACCCAGTCAGCTCAGATTGGGGGGGATTTCAATCAAATCGGAAACAGCATAAACATTGAAGCATCCATGCAACCTCAAACCATAACTACAATAGGGCAGCAGGTTTTAGGCAGCTTACGAGCGCTGAACTAAACATATTTCAGGATATACCCATGACCATTAAAAATCAGAAGAATATTTTTAATACTTGTTGTCAAAGTATCGTCATCATTAATGAGCAAGGTTATATTGAGCAAGCAAACCACGCATTTTTTACCACAACAGGACTAACCGCACGACAAATTGCCGGGAAATCCTTCTATAACTTATTCTCTAGTTCACGAAATTTAAATTATTATTACTATATTTGGCGGGAATTAAGAAGAAACCAATTCTGGCAAGGCGAAATCTGGCTCAAAAAAGCGGATAACAACCGGTTCCCATCTTTAGTTAATATCAGTCTTTATGAACAAGGAAACCTATCGACTTGCTATATTGCCTTCATTTCAGACTTAACCGAACAAAAACAAAAACAAAAAAGACTCGAAACATTGGCGTATTACGACCTTTTAACAGGCTTGCCAAACCGTATCTTGTTTAACGATCGGCTCTCAGTTGCTATTGAACTTGCAAAGCGCAATCAACACCAGCTAGCCATTCTATTCATTGATTTAGATAATTTTAAACCTATTAATGATCAGCTAGGACATTTAGCCGGAGACAAACTCTTAAAATGTTTAGCACACAGGATGCAAAAGAATATAAGGGAATCAGATACCATAGCCAGGTTTGGGGGCGATGAATTCATCATCATCCTTAACAACACACAAGGCGAAATTTATGTAAAAGAAGTAGCCGAAAAACTTAAATCCATCATCTGTGAACCCATACATTTGGGTCAAAACATCATTAACATTAATGTCAGTATTGGCATATCACTATATCCGGAACATGATATTAGTGGTAAAGGCCTCCAGCATAAGGCTGATTTAGCTATGTACCGTGCAAAAAGGGCCCATACCGTTGGAATCGATTTTTTTGATCCAAGGCAATTTAACCCAGCCACAGTTAACCATGCTTCATTGGCAAAAGCCCTTTGACTCAAAGGGCCCTATTTATTATGGAAAAAATAATAATATGAATAAGTTAAAATTAAATTGCAAATGCGGTAATATTAGAATTCATACAATCACCGCTATGCAGCTGGTCACCCGTACTTTTGAAGATGCTTCGAAAAATAACCATAAATTCATTTCGACAAGGGGGATCAAACCATGAAACTCAAAATAATCACACAATGTATTCTGGCATTACCTTTTACGCTCTTCTCTTTGCCCACAATTGCTGATGAATCAATCACAGCCTCATCGCTCAATAAAGAAATTCAAAATCTGCAAGAACAATACAATAAAGAGCGACGTAATATGCAACTTCTTGAGATCCAGATCCAACAGGTTCAACAAAAAGCCCAAACCCTATATCCTGTTGCTTCACCCAAAAAAAATAAAACCCAAGCAAACAAAACACCTAATTCAGAACAAACCCAGACAGAACAGCAAACCAAAAATGAAAATGTTGTCAAAGAAGCACCAAAGTCACGCTCAGCAGAAACAATCTATCAAGAGCAACACTCTGATTTTAATAAAAAATTCTCTTTTGAGGCAGGATTAACCTATTCTCGTTTCGACAGAAGGCAAATTGACTTGTCAGGCTTTCTTGCCCTTGATGCTATTTTCTTAGGACACATCGCCGTTGATAGCATCAAATCTGATATTCTGACCTTGGACCTGACCGGGCGCTACACATTTACGCCCCGTTCTCAAATTAGTGTTGATGCCCCATTTTTATGGCGCTCTACTGAATATTTATCCGGTGGGTCAGGAAATAGCGGTACTACCCTACAAAGTTATCGGAATACCTCTCCCTGGAAAATGGGAGATCTTAGCATTGGTTATTACTACCAGCTAAAACCTGAAACAGTGAAATGGCCTGATATAGTCTGGAATGCACAGGTCAAGTTTCCAACAGGTACTGATCCATATGGAATCAAAATTATCAATGTGCCAGGAACAGGTGGCAACCTTCAGGTACCAGCTAGCCTTCCGACAGGAAATGGATTATATGCAATATCAACAGGATTCTCATTTATCAAGACTGTAGATCCCGCCATCTTATTTGCTGATATCAATTATTACCATAACTTTTCTAGACATTTTCAGGATATCAGTACTGCACCAGGGGTAGTGGCTCCTGGCGATATCGAACTTGGCGATTCCATAGAAGCCGATATAGGAACAGCTTTTGCCTTAAATGACAAAATGAGTTTAAGTCTTTCTTACCAAGAACAAGTTACTAAATCTGCAAAAACAAGACTAGACGGTCAATCCTGGCAAGGAATAACTGGCTCAAGTGCTAATGCCGCTGTAATGAACATTGGTGCTACATACGCCACAACCCCGAATAACGCCTTTGTATTCAATCTTGGTGCTGGCTTAACTCCCGACGCGCCAAATGTATTAGTGGGTCTAAAAGTCGTACATCAATATTGATATCTCTAAAATGCGCCTTGGGCACCACCCACGGCGCATAAAACTGTTGTCAACAGCGTTAACCAAATTAGAATATGTGCAGTTCGTAATCGGTGCCAGGCCAATACAGGGTTATCTTCTATCATCTTGACTATCCGCTGATGTATTAAAGGTTCTCCAACAAAGGTCAGAATAGTAAAAACCAACCAGATCAATATCATCACATGAACCCACCAAAAGCGCATATGAACATACCAGCTCCACCCCCCAAGTAGAGATATCATCCAAACACCTGAGCCACCTGAAAGCAATAAAACAATTCGGGTTTGCCAAACAAGGCGTCTTTCAATTAACGAAAACGCTTTCATGCGCTGTTCTATTGATTTAAAAGACTTTTCAGGTAAAAGTAAAATACTACTGACAAAAGATACCCCTACAATCCATAACAAAACTAAAACAACATGGATAATTTTTATCCAATCAAATAGATTCATCCTTTCTCCCATAACACCTGTTTTATTTTTCTTTCTGTTTCTGTGGTATTTGAGACCGTAATAAATAAATACCCTGTTCTGGTTGGTATCCTCGGGCAGGCATTCCTGACAGATCATAACCGCCTGTCAAGGCAATATCTCTTTGAGGGTTACGATTCTTCAAATACTCCCGCTTCTGAGACTCAGTCAGGCCTTCAACCATTTCACCCTCTATAGACATCCATTTTCCTCCTGTTCCCTAGTGGAAGTAATCCCGCCTAATTCCAAAGTTATGGTAAAAATGCTAGGGATTACTTTTAAAGCTGAATGCCATTTCAAAACCAGTACACACAATTTTATCAAACTCATTCAACTTCTTAAACCAGGCTAAAACAAGAAGCCACAAAAGAACCAACCGGAATCAGTCCAAAAATATATAGCCTGTCACATTGAAAGCAAAGTTGAGCGAATACCACTCTGACGTAATGGTGCATTAGCCAGGATCTCTTCAAGACAATCCATGCCACATATCAACACCTGTTTACGAGCGCGGCTGATTCCCGTATAGAGCAAAGATCGGGTCATAACCGGAAGCATATTCCTAGGTAACAAAAGTAGAACCGAGTCAAATTCAGATCCCTGGCATTTATGAATTGTCATGGCCCATGCAGTTTCATGAGGAGGCAATCTCCCTGGAGAGTACTGACGATAACTTCCATCAGCCCCTTCAAAACATACACACAACTTGCCATTGGAATCTGCCACCGTAATGCCAATATCGCCATTTGACAAACCTGTAAAAGGATCATTTTTTAAAATAAGCACAGGTCGACCGATATAAAATCCTTGTCGTGGAACAATCAACCCGTGGCGCATCAAAATATTTTCAATGGCTATATTGGCACCAATAACACCCTGATTACCATCCCGAATAGCACAAATCAGCCTAAACTCAGAAAATATCTTAAAAATATTTTCACTCAGGTTGCTCGGGCCATGCATTACTGTTTCGACATAATTTTTATAGCCATTAAAAATAAAGCTCTCCAAGCCTGACCATCCTGTCCACTCTAACGAACTAATATCTGAATAAACAGGATCATCAAGAAGGGCTTTAACCTTGCCGAACTCGCCTTCATTTACAGACAGGCATAATTTACCAATTCCACTTTTCTCATTAAACCGGTAGCTTTGGGTCAAGGCAATATGACACTGGGACAAGAAATTAGGTTTAGTTCCAGGATTAACTCGTTCACCAGTCATGGCTTCAATATCAGATACACGCTCAAAATCAAATCCACCTTCATCTACGAGTTGAGTCAAGACAGATCCAGCCTCAACCGAGGCAAGTTGATAAGGATCTCCAACAATAATAAGTTTGGATGATAACGGCAACGCCTCCATAATTCGATACATAAGGGCAACATCAATCATTGAAGCTTCATCAATAATCAATACATCACATTCCAAGGGTCGGTTTGCATCATGATAAAAGCTCACACCATCAGAACGAGCTCCCAATAGGCTATGGATCGTTGAAGCTTTTTCAGGAAATCCAAAAGGCAGTCTTTCAGGATCATGCAAGGATATGATTTGTGCGCGGATAGACTCCTGCATTCTCTGGGCAGCTTTACCGGTTGGGGCTGCAAGCTTAATATTTAAAGGTATATCTGAAAAGCGCAATAAAAGTAAGATAATTCGGGTCAATGTCGAAGTTTTGCCTGTACCTGGCCCCCCAGTTACAATACAAAACTGATTTGTAACTGCAAGAGCTGCTGCCACCTTTTGTAAATTCGGCCACGGCTGCCCGGAAACAAACAGTTCATCCAATAACTGCCTGATGCGAGTCTTGTCTACCTGTGGCTTCTGCAGGATACGTTTAACAAGCAGCTCAGATAAACGTTGTTCATAGAAATAATAACGGTAAAAATAAAAACGATTTTTCTCATCAAGGATAAACGGTGCAATCTTGCCTGGAGCCGAAACCACGCCACTATAAAATAAGGCACTCCTCAACTCCTCAAGTGAACATGGCTGCTGATTATCATCTATCTCTTCTAAATCAATGCATGTATGGCCATCCGCCAATTTAACACAAAGTTTTTGAATAGCTGAAGAAAGAGTCGACGATGGGTTGTTCGATAACACAATAAAATATTTTGCTAGCGCCTGACCTAAAAAATGACCAGCCAACTGGCTCATTTAGAGTCTCCATTTCGGAAATAGCAATCCAGCTGTTCTATCATACCCCGTTCAGGGCGTACTCGATAAATACCTGTATCCAGGCCTGGCATCAAGCCACGCAAGAAAAGATATTGAACCCCACCAAAATGTTGATCAAAGTCATAGTTACAAAGCCGTTGAGACAAATATCGATTTAACGCCACACAATAAATCATAAACTGCACACCATAAGCATGCCGGGTCATTGCAACTTCAAGCTGATCATAAGAATAATCACTCACCTGATTACCAAGCCAATTGGATTTATAATCAACAAGGTAATAACGTCCCCCCGATTCATAAACCAAATCCATAAAACCTTTCATAAAACCTTGCAAGGCCAAAAAACTTAAACCTGTCGCTTGTTTTAAAAGTTCAGGTGTAACCCCGTGCATCTTTTTCAATGTCTGAATCAGACCAAAAACACTGATTCGTGCCATTGGAAAACAAAAAGGCAGTTCAGGACATTTATGTGATAATCCAATTTTATTTAACTGGACACCCGGGATAACTTCAACTTCCAGTACATTTCTTAATGTTGCTGAAATCACCTTATTCCACTGGCGATCAAAACCATAACGCTTCAATATAAACTCAACCAGTCCATCAATTTGATTATCTTGAGTAAAATCTAATTTCTCAAGCAACTCATGTAAACAATTTCCTGCAATTACCCCCCTTGGAAAACTGAAAATATTGCACTCTGTTACCGGCTGAGATAAAAATGAATCTACAAAAGGAGAGGTTTCCTCATGTTCAAGCCTCTCAAACCTGTCCTGATACCCATAGGTAAGCGAAGTATAGCTTGCTACCTTTCTCGCCTCGACAATCCTGCCCTTGAAAATTCTCGGGGCAAGTGATTGCAAGTCAATATTAGATTTAGGGGCTAAAAAAAAGCCTGGATCTTCAAGTAAGCAAATCAAATCAGGGTATTCACCTTGCAAGCTGACAAGAGGGGCAGCAATATCCTGGGCATCAAAAGAACGAATGCTGCTAAGATGCTTCTTTAACGTAGACTGATCCGAATATAAAATCCAGCTAAGCGGAGACTCTTCCACCTGGTTTATCCACCCCCAGGAAAAATATGTGCGATAGCTTGCCCTTGTTAAGGCTACATAAAGATACCGGATAGATTCTGAATATCTTTCTTCTTCTGCTCTCTGCCTGGCCAGTTCCAGTTTTTCAGTACCAAAATCCATCACAATCGCATCATTTTCGTTATGATAGACAGGATAACTACTAGAACGTCCATTCCCTGCCCATAAGAATGGACAGAAGACTATTGGGTATTCCAATCCTTTGGAGGCGTGCACCGTAGCAATTTGAATTAGATTTGCATCGCTTTCAAGCTGCAGCAGAGCCTCCTTCTCCCCCTCCCCCTTTTGCTGACGGATGAACCAGGACAAAAGTTCAGCCCCGGTCTGGCCAGTTTTATCCGATCTGAGTTGAAGCAGTTGCGCCAAATGTCGCAAATTAGTAAGGGATCGCTCTCCTCCACTTTGGGCAAGCATGCGATAATCCACATCAAAGCGCTGCATAATTCTTTCGAATGCAGGCATAAAACCCCGCTCTCGCCAAACTTGATGATCAAGGTAAAACCCCTCTAAAATTTCCTCAAATACCTGTTCATCCTGTGCAAGATTTGCAATGGCCTTTGCACTATATCCCAAAACAGGAGTGGATAATGCTGCCCTTACCACTCTAACATCCGTTGGGTGAACCACTGCCTTTAAAATGGTTTGCAAATAAACAGCCTCATTTGTTTCATAAACGTTTTCGCGTCCCTGCTGGGCACTGGGAATACCACCCTGCAACAAGGCTTGACGTATTTTGGCCGCTTGAAAATGTGTTCCTACCAGAATAACAATATCCCCTGCGGCAAGAATTTTGTCTCCTATTTTCGCCTTACCCTGTTCAGCTAGTGCCAGCAGCCTGGTAATTTCCCTAACAGTCATGCTTAAGGTCAAGCTGGTTGCTTCTTCTACAGTTAGATGACTTAAATCATCTTTTTTAAGCATAAACACACGTAACGCACCGGGAAGATCCCCGTCAATAACAAGCGGAGCATGATTATCAGTCGCCTGTACAAACTGATAATCAATGCCGGAGAAATAAAAAGGATTGGGGATATGCTGAAACAATATGTTAACTGCTTCCACATATTCAGGAACTGAACGATAATTAATATTAAGGCTATGAATTAACTCTATTTCTTCCCTGGCCTGAAGGTAGGTGAATATGTCAGCACCACGAAAGCTATAGATAGCCTGTTTCGGATCACCTACAAAATAAAGTGGTAATTTCTCCTTCTTGAATAGCCTTTGGAAAATCCGGTATTGAACAGGATCTGTATCCTGAAATTCATCAATCAATGCGGCATGATATCGGTTACGAACCAAACAAGCCAAATCGTCACCAAATGGTCCTTGTAAAACATCATCAAAATCCTGCAAGCAGTCAGAGAAAGATTTAATTCCTTTCTCCCGCTTGACCCGCCGCATCTCCTGCCGAACCTCATCAACCATTCGAGCCAGCATTTTTGCGCGCCAGACTGGAAAAACCGATTCATAACAGTCACACCAGTTTTCAACTGCTGAGAAAAAAAGGTGCGACGGAGGATTATGCTTCACTCGTGTCTTGGACGCTAAATATACAGGGGTCAGCTTTCTCCATTCGTCACTATGTGGAAAACCAATATCCTCCGAAAACATCTGATCACATATTAGAATGAGCCTATCTCTAATTTCTTGCGAGTAACTATTATTATTTAGAGCTGCACTTTTAAGGATATTTACAATATATCCTCGATCCCGGTTCCACAAAGCTTGCACAGAAGTAAAGAGTTCTGCGTATTCATCAAGACATGACTCCAGATCTACTGGTAAGCTTGGGCTATCCAAATTAATATAGGGTTGATCCAGGCAAGGTCCGATTATTTTTCCCCATTGTTCAGGCCCCTCATTTTTTTCAGCAAGCCACCTCAATATAATAGACGGGGCAGTACTAACGCATTTTCGCCAGAAATCATCAATCGCCGCCACTCTAAGAAGAGTATCATTCTCCACTAATACAGTTTCAAACGGCATCCCACTACGAAATGAAAAATCTCCAAGACATTTTTGGCAAAAACCATGAATGGTATCAATAGCTGCCCCATCAAAGTTTCGAAGTGCGTCTGATAGGCGTGAAACAACCTGATGGCGTTGCGCTAAATCCATATTCATAAGCAAAGAATTAAACAGGGGATCTTCAATGAAATCATTCAGAGCTATGTTTTTAATATTTTCAATACGCTGCCGAATCCTTGTCCGCAATTCAGCCGTAGCCGCACGGGTAAATGTGACCACCAAGATCTTATCGACCGATAGCTTTTTTTCAATCAATAAGCGTAAATATAAAGCTGTAATAGTCCAGGTCTTTCCAGTTCCTGCACTCGCCTCAATAAGATGACTACCTTCAATAGATGATTGAACCGGATCAAAAGTTGGCATCATCAATTTACCCTTGTTTAACCACATATTTAATTAACGGTGAAATCAGGCGCTCCGCCCAGAACTCAAAATCGGCTCCAAGCGGATTACAACCACGCCACGCCAACTCAACAAAAGGGTCATTTGCACCTGTTGCAGCAGGCAAAGCCCAACTCGAATAAAACTTGCCCCACGCCTTCTTGCCTGCACTTATTTTTTCTCTACCTTGTGACAATGCTAAAGCAAACGCATAAGATGATTCTGGAAAAAAGGGTAACGGATAGCTATTACCTAAATGCCATGCTTGAGCCAAATCTTCAAGGCAAGAACGTGCGTCTGTTTCTGGCACTGGATTAAAATACCAGGCACCGTCTTCGGTCACATAATGGGTAATCTTCTTGATATCGTTTAACCGCGTGACGCTAAAAATCAAATGACAAATCCATGCATGAATTAAATATGATGCTTTCCATTTAGAAGGGCGAATAATCATGGCTCCTGACTGGGTTAAGAAATTTAGTTCACCCTGAATGGAAAAACGCGATGCCACATAATTGACAGACAAGGCTGGTAGGCGGCCACCAGAAAACCCCGATGACAAAACCAGTTTTTCAACTTCCATTAACTTGCTCTTATATTGAAAAACACCTAAATCCCCTTGTGGTAAAAGGCCCAACTCTCTTGCCATGATCAAGGAGTGATCATTTTGCTCATCCAGAACGCCCTCAAGCTTTGATTTTAGTTGCAGTTTTTTTAAGTTATACGCATCCAAGCCAGCACTAACAAAAGGCTCTCGCGAATTAATATCGTTATCCTGTTCTCCAAAATCCAATCCCAACTGCATCTTTAAGAACCAGCGGGAAGGATTTTTAAAAAACCGTAACAAGTTTTTCAGATCAATCGATCCAATATGATCAATTTCCTCTGTTTCCTCTTCATAAGCCACATGCTTAAACTCAAAAAATGGAGTTGGAGCAGTAAGCTGTCTTTTACCTTTCGATGCCCGGCACATGGCTTCCGAATAACTAAACAGATTTTTCTGGCCAATAAAATATTCAGGTGAATATGGCTTCAAGGGGTGGTGAACCACCACCGGATTAACATCATTTTCACACTTGATGTATCCTTTATTTAAAATAATCATAAGGTTACTTACAAGAGGAGAGGGAGAAAGCACACTATTATCCCGGATATCCCTCCCAACATAACTGATATAAAAATGATCCCTGGCTGAAATAATAGATTCGAGAAACTGATAACAATCATCATTTCGTCGAGACCAATCACCTGCTTTCCTGGATTGAGCCACCAGATCAAAATCAACGTTTTTGTCTCGGTGGGGATAACCTGCATCATTTAATCCCAGAAGATAAACCACCCTGAACGGCACCGATCTCATTGATATCATGGAACAAAAAGTAACCCCCCCATGCAAAAATCCATATGCTGCTACATCACTTAACCTTCCCGATAAAGCTCCACATAAAAAAACATGAGAAACGTCACCAGAATAACCAGATAATCGCGCTGATTCGAAAAAATTTTCAATTCGCATACGCATATGCTCAAAAATTACTATTTGTTCATCAGGGCAATCAAAAAAATCTTCCAACAACTTGTAAAGCGTAGGCTCCCACTTGTTCACGGAATAGGCTTGACTCAAAATATGTCGCCAATTGCTGAGCTTTTCTAAAAAAGCACAAAGCTTTCCCAGAATGACTGCACTTTGGCCCTCTATCTCAACATAAGGCAACCGAGAAGCATAAAGCCCATTAACAGGCATTGCGAATCCAAGCAGCATCCGTTCTATACCCCAGCGCCAGGTATGCTCACTATAACCAGGCAACCCCAAATCCAGGCGATGCTGTGCATCAAGCCCCCAACAAATCCGCAATGATGCCACCCATTTCTCAATCTGATCTCGATCTAGAGGCTCTAAATCAAACTTTCTTGCTATTGCTGGGTTTTCAAGCAAAGACAGAATTTCTTCAATTTCAAAACGGTGTCGTGGTAAAGACATCAGCCAGAGAAAGCTGTCAATGATCCTGCGGTCTCCAATAGGAAGCCTGTCTACAATTTGGTACGGAAGTTTCCGGTTCTGGGGCGCATTACCAAAAACCGCTTCAATATACGGCGCATAACTCTCAATATCAGGTGCCATAACAATAATGTCTGCCGGATAAATATCATGGCGTTCAATCAAATCAAGCAGGCAGTCATATAAAACCTCAATTTCTCGCATCTGACTGTGACAGATATGCACCCTGATTGAATCATCCAATAATAAGAGCCTGTCGCCCTCTTCACGATCAAAATCATCAAGAATATCCTGTTGAAGTGCATTAAGTAATGTCAACGAACCAGGCTTAACGAACACGTCAATATCAGCTGCATTCTCTTCTAAAAGATAGTCCAGAAATTCTCGGCCCTGCTGTCCCAGTGAAACTAAAAATGGATTGGAATTTTTTATAACAGACTGATTTAATAAATATTCAGATCCAATTAAACCATTAGTATCACTCCCCCAATATTCAAGGCATGGATCCAAAACAAACCAGTATATTTCAATACATTGGCCTAACATCTTAAAAAGTCTGATAAAAATAGGAGGTAGAGAAGAAACTCCGAAAATATAAATAATGGGGGGCAATTTCCCCTGGATCTTGCCCCCTTTGTCTAAAAGCTGAATAAGTTCATACGTCAATCTGGCACGATGCCGCCCCGGGACACGCGCTGACAAATGACGCCACATGATTGCCTGCCAGTGCTCTCCCACCCCTTTTTCCCACTCCAAAATCATGTCAGGTCGATAGATGAGGTATTTATCAAAAACCTGGGCAATACGGGATGCAAGCATCAAATATCCTGCGTCATCGGCCTCATGAAGCCAATTCCAAAGCGGGGCATGCATATCGTCGTGAGGCAAATGCTGCAAATAATCCAAAACAGGCCACAGCAGTGCATCAGGGGCAAAATGTGACACAGACGGCACATCTTCCAGGCACAGCCCAAAGGCCTCCCACAACCATGACTCTGCAAAAGGCATCCTAACATTTGCACAGACCCCATTCTTACCTGCAAGCTGCAACTCCAGCCAACCCCCTAAACCTTTGCTCCCAATAATAATTGTTTGCTTCTCAAAAGGGTTGTCATCTGGTGTTATGATCAATGACGCCAGCACATCAGCAAGAACTTCCAGCCGATTACCACGAACAATATTCAACATGAAGAAGACATACCCCAAAAAAACCCTTCATCAACACAATACTTGATCACAAAAAAACAGAACAGATCCTTGCCTGTTGCAAGCAATCAGCAAGATTAAATCTCCAGATCAAAGAAAGCACAGATTTAATACCAGCTGAAATAAGATCTTCTTGGCCATCAACAGTCAGTGACAGTATGAAAGGCCACGCTTTTCGAGATACTGCTGGTGATAATCCTCAGCCATCCAGAATACTTTCATTAATGTGATTTCTGTTATAATTTTCTGAGGGATCACCGATTGTCTGGCCACCATAGAAGCTTGCGCCAATTTAAGCTGTTCCGGTGTTGCACAAAAAATTACTGATCGATATTGAGTGCCAATATCAGGGCCTTGACGGTTAGGTGTAGTCGGATCATGAGTATTCCAAAAAACAGCTAATAACTGATCCAGCCCCACCTTCAACGGGTCATAGCTGATTTCAACCACTTCAACATGTCCCGTATCACCCCGGCAAACATCACGATAAGTAGGGTGCTCCAAATCCCCCCCCATATAGCCAACACGTGTCATCACTCCCCCAACCTGGCGAAAAGCTGCCTCAACACCCCAAAAGCAGCCAGCACCAAAGACAATCTTTTCCATCAAGGTTCTCCCAGCCTAGGTCCTTAAACCAAACACGATCAAAACAACAATCCCCAATTTACCAGTAGATTAATCATGTTAAAAAACAAAATAATGCTTTTTCAAGAAACACTCAAAAAAACCATGATGCAAATCTGTTAATTTCGCGACTTTTAGTCATAAACTGAACATTAAGACTAGCACAGCCTTAACCAGAGGCAAGAAATTACCTAATCCATGCTGTGACAAAACTACCATATCTGCCACGTTCCCAAAATATTACCCATCCTAAATGTTACCTTGTTAACATCATCAGGCCCATATCTAATGCGACACAATAGCCATAATACATCTAGCCCAGCCTGCATAAGGGGGTTATTGAATACAAAATAAAATTTATCTTAATAAAACAAAGTAATAGAATTTATTTTATCCAGAAAAAACATCTGGCTAAATTTCATGTGTTGCACAAAAACGACGGCCCACTAAAAACGTTACCTATCAATTAAAGAATGTCATTGACAAAACTCTCAAAGAAATTGAACCTTGCACATAAGCCGAAAGAGGGGGATAAAAACTACGGCGAAAGGCGCATGCCAGGGAGGCGCCACTTTCAGAGCCGGATGTAGTCTAACTGCATCCGGCATTTTCATTTTTAACCCCTGTATTTTTAGCAGAAAGCTAAAATCCATTATCTACTCTTGGTTCCTAAAAACGTGAAAACCTCTACTGTATGGATTATGGCTGCTTCATGTGGCCTTATTGTTGCCAATAATTACTATAACCAGCCACTCCTGGCCGAGATTGCAAAGAACTTCTCAGTAAGTGATACAGCAGCAGGTGAAGTATCCGTTCTAACCCAAGCCGGCTATACCTTCGGCATGTTACTCTTCCTGCCCTTGGGAGACATGCTTGAAAGGCGCCGACTTATTTCTCTACTTTTGATTGTGGCATCATCAGCACTTGCAGGAATGGCTCTAGCCCCCAATCTATTCATATTACAGTTCTTCGCTTTCATTGTCGGATTTACAAGTGTCGGTCCGCAACTGCTTGTCCCCTTTTCTGCTCAACTCTCATCTCCCAACCAACGGGGCCATATTGTCGGTCGACTCATGAGCGGGCTATTTATCGGTATTCTGGTCTCTCGAACCATTAGCGGCTTTATCGGTGCTCATTTTGGCTGGAGAAGCATGTTCTGGATAGGCGCTGGAATCATGGTGGCTACTAATTCCATGCTTTTCTTTTCCCTTCCACGGTCCAAGCCCGTCTACAAGGGAAAATGGGCAGGGCTCATGGCCTCTTTATGGGCGCTTGTCAAAAGACATCCCGAACTGCGCCGTGTCTCCTATATTGGTGCTCTGCATTTTGGTGCATTCAGTGCATTCTGGACGACCTTATCTTTCTTCCTTTCCACCCCCCCCTACCACTATGGCCCTGCTGTAGCAGGTTTATTTGGCCTTGTTGGTGTCGCAGGCGCCCTTGCTGCTCCCCAGGCTGGAAAACTCGCTGACAGGCTTCACCCCACCCGGATCATTCAACTTGGTACTTTCATTATCATAATTGCATATGGACTCCTTTTCTTAGGTAACATCTATATTTTTAGTGTTGTTTTAGGGGTTATCCTACTCGACTTAGGGATGCAAAGTGCTCACGTCTCTAATATGACCTATATTTATAGCCTGCCCTCAGATGCATACAGCCGGCTGAATACGGTATATATGGTTTCAAGGTTCGCTGGCGGGGCAATAGGATCCAGCCTTGGAGCTTATGCGTGGTCATTTGCGCATTGGACTGGCGTTTGCACGGTTGGAATCTTATTAGCTTTTCTTTCTCTCACCGTGCAGCGATCAACTTTCAATATACCTCGCGATAATCAATAAACTTGGAGTTACCCTTATAGCTTCCAAACAACACCCGGGCACGCGGATTTTCAGCATAAAAATCGCCTACCCCGGAACGATCCACTCCATCCCAGTCTCCTTGAAGCCAAACAGGCGTATCAGTCACAATATCCAGATAACCATAATGTCCAACTCCAGGAGCAGATAACAACAAATCAGATATACCTGAAATAAAGACGGGGTTAGCTGTTACTGAAGTATTAGCACTACCAAGCTGATTCGCCGAAGTTTGGGGATAAAAAGTCAACCCGGCAGACAAGGGATTAGTTTGGGCAACGGCCACAGGAGTAGGCACAGTACTGCAGTTGTCATCAGTGTTAGTTTGATAGCCTGTCCCGTTCCAATATTGTGCAGTCATACCAACCGGCAAAGGTAACAATTCGGATCCCACCTCACTTTCCAAAACCAGTCGCCCGAAACGCAAATTGGCTGACGCAGGAGAAAAAACCATGTCAGACAGACTGTATATATCTGTCCCCGCTGAATTGACATAAGACACACCATCACTATCACTGACTGGAAATGATAGGTTCAGGGCGGGCACAAAGGGAGCAGGAAGAGCTACCGGCGATACTGGCTGTGGATTACGACTTAATAATCTAAACGTATTTACAAAAGGGCCAGTAAAGGTGATGTTGACATTCCCCCCTGCTCCTGAAACGGCAGAGGGTGAATGTGAAGCTCCTGCTGCATCCAATCCTGTACTGGATGGATTACCTGATAAGGCATACGACTCGGAAATATCACTTAAATGCCATATATCACCAGTATAATCATTAGTTTGCTGGTTAAAAGCATTTTGCGCACTGATATCTAGGATAGGGGATGTAGAAAAATTAAAAGGCTGATCAAGGTAAGTAAATGTTCCACATGCAGGTTGCAGGGCAGGCTGCTGGATTACTGTAACACTAAAGTGATCCGGAACAAATCGCCCCACTGTTATCGGAGTGGATGGAATTTCACGCTGGGATAAAGGAGTATCGCTAGCATCAATAGCAGCATAATTATCATCCACAAGCTCAACAGATATCGCGCCAGCCTCAGAATATAAGGCCTCATTAGTGCTGACTGTACCATTTGCTCCAGTGTAAAGGGGGGAAGTCCATGAACCAGCACTACAACTGCTGCAACCAGAAGGCAGAACAATTGATTTAATGACAGCCGTTGGAGAACCTTGATAATTAGTTGTCACTTGAGGTGTTGGTGCCCCATTATAGGCTGTAGCCGTTACCGTGAAAGGCCGGCCTGCTTTATGAATAGGCCCGCCTGTTGAAGATGCCGTATTTAAGACATGCACTGTTCCTGGAGTCATCCAGGTATTATCAGTCACCGAAAAAACCAGTTGCGCCGGACGAACAGCAAATGCATCACTAGAACAGGCCTGATTTCCCGTAGGCCTGCCTTTATTATTCAGTTCAGTCATTCTTAACCTTAAATCCTGCCAGCTATTAGGAATGGTCATGGATACCGGGATCCGCTCCTGATTTTTGGTAAACTTGATATTTCCAAGCTGCTGGATAGCAGTCATGTTTGCACAAACACTACTTGTCATGGCATTTACCACCTCAACCTTGGCCGTGCCCGTATAAGTTGTATTAATAGTGCCATTGCTGTTTGTTGCCAGTATATCCAGGCTAAATGCCTCACCTGCAATCTTGGTATGAATCGGGGTTTGCGGACTGGCGCCTGTTTCAACCGCATCATATAACCCCGGAGTAATTGGAGCCTCATCATTGATAACAATACTTTGGGAGGCAACATTCAAATTACAGCTGGTTGAAAAAACCGCTGTATACAGTCCAGGAAGCGTATAAGTGTGGGACACAACATCCCCATTAAATACAGCTGTGCCATCTCCAAAATCCCATTGATCAACCGAAGTTAGGTTCACACTCCCAGGTGAATTTCCGCTTGGATCATAAAAGTTTACTTCAATGGAGTTAGATGTCCCCCCAATCGGAAAAACAAAAAAAAGCTGCATTTGAGCGCTCCCACCGGCTGGAATCACATAAGGATTCACCACCGGCTGGTTACTCGTAGGATTACCACTCTGGTTAAAATAATAATCATAATTCGTGTTTGAATTAGTCACGGTTGCATCTGCCGTACGACCACCTAAAGTCATCGTCCCCCAGGAAACATTAAACTGGGACAAGATGACATTAGCCCTCCAAATCGTTAAAGGTGTTGACAGGTTATTCTGGATGGTCATGCTTATCGTATTAAAGAATCCTCCAAAATAAGGAATACCCGATACAGTCACGGTCGAAGTGTTACTAACGCTGCAACCTGAAGAGGAGCCAGAAAAACTTACTGTTAACGGGTTAAGGCCACTGGTCGGAGTAGCCGTTGCCGATACGCTCAGATTATCTGCTTTCACAACAGGCGTATAAAAACCCAGGATCAACGTCCCGCAAAGAAGCCAGACAGAAACCAACCGGTATAAGATCAAGGGCCATTACCCATTTAGTTAAAGAATACAAAAATCATTCTGTGTTATGATCCTGTCTATAGTACAGGTTTCAAACAAATCTTAACATGAATAAAATTAAGCCAATCCGGAAGAAAATCGTCAAGAATTACCACAGTTCAATACAGATTCTTTTCTTTTATGGTATGATTTTCGCCCAATTAGACAAATGCCAGATTAAAAACATTTCCCAAACCCTGAATAATCAGTTACTCCTGAAAAACGGGGTCATAAGGACATCATGCAACACCCAAGCAATAAAACCATCAGCACAAAAGAATTAAGTGCTCTTACCCTTGGTGCCCTAGGGGTCGTATTTGGAGATGTTGGAACCAGCCCACTGTATACCTTACGTGAATGTCTAACCAGCATTGATGGAATGCCCCTTTCAGAACCCAATATATTCGGGATTCTCTCTTTGATATTCTGGTCTCTTGTTATTGTCATTTCCCTTAAATATGCCCTATTCATCATGCGTTTGGACAATCGGGGTGAAGGTGGTATTCTCGCCTTGCTGGCACTAACCATCAATGCCCCCAAAAGTACTGCACAAAGACGCGCCCTATTTATTATCCTGGGTATTTTTGGAGCCGCACTATTTTTTGGTGACGGTATGATTACGCCTGCAATATCCGTTCTATCGGCAGTTGAAGGATTAAAAATCGCTGAGCCTTCCTTACAACCTTGGGTTATCCCATTAACGATTATCATCCTAATTGCATTATTCATCTTTCAGCAAATGGGTACAACCAAGGTAGGGGTTCTCTTCGGGCCCCTAATTGGCCTTTGGTTCCTGACAATAGGGATACTCGGCCTGGTTAGCATTCTGCATACACCGCTTATTCTCAAGGCATTAAACCCTCTTTACGGGTTAGATTTTTTCAAAACGCATGGGTTAGAGTCTTTTATCACTCTAGGCGCTGTCGTCCTTGCGGTTACTGGAGCAGAAGCCTTATATGCCGATATGGGTCATTTTGGGCGTCGCCCCATTCATCTCGCCTGGTTCTGGTTTGTCCTGCCTGCCCTTGTTCTTAATTATTTTGGACAAGGCGCACTTATTCTGCGTGATCCATCAGCTATTGCCAACCCTTTCTACCGGCTTGCTCCGCATGATGGCTTGTATCTACTAATCCTCATTGCCGCAATTGCCACTATAATCGCTTCGCAAGCTGTAATATCCGGGGCATTCTCACTCGGCCGTCAAGCCATTCAACTCGGATTTCTTCCCCGGATGGATATTCGCCATACTTCTGCAAAATCAATTGGACAGATCTATATTCCTTTCATCAATTGGTCCTTACTCATAGCTATCATTGCCTTGGTGATTGGTTTCCAATCTTCAGACAATCTCGCTTCGGCCTATGGTATAGCTGTAACAGGTACCATGGTTTGTACAACCTTGCTCGCACTAGCTGTAGCCCGGGATCGATGGAGATGGGGCTGGGGCCCAACAATTCTTGCAGGCCTATTCTTCTTGACCGTTGATATTGCTTTTTTTGGAGCAAACACCTTAAAAATTGTCGAGGGAGGGTGGTTCCCCTTAGCAATAGGCCTTATCGTATTTATCCTTATGACAACCTGGAGACGAGGTCGGGCCATCCTTCTTGAAAAACTAAACCGGGATGCCATGCCACTTGAAATTTTTATGTCAAGCCTAGCCATAAGCGACAGCTTGACCCGTGTGCCCGGTACAGCCGTATTCCTAACAGGTAACCAAGAAGTGGTACCCCAAGCACTACTTCACAACCTGAAACACAATAAAATCCTCCATGAACGTAATGTATTCATTACTACGATGTCACGGGATATTCCCCATGTAGATCCGGAAGAACAAATTGAGATACTGGATTTAGGACATGAGTTCTACAGAATACATGCCTGGTACGGGTTTCAGGAAAGCCCGGATATTCCTGAACTTCTGGACGCCTGCAGAAATCTCGGGTTAACCTTTAACATGATGGAAACATCATTCTTTTTATCCAGAGAAATCCTTATTCCAACCAAGCGTGAAAAAAGCATGGCTCTATGGCGCGAACGTATTTTTATCAGCATGATGCGAAATGCAGTCACAGCAGCCAAATTTTTTAATCTACCGATGAATCGCGTCATAGAACTAGGTGCCCAGATTGAAATCTAAAAGGATCATATTGCAAGTCTAGGTCACCAACTCTGTTAAAGCGGTTCTCCAAATAAAAATCCATTTTAGGAAACTCCTCTTTCAAAACAGCACGCAGTTCTTATAGCATTCGTTAAAAAACAAAATACTTTAACTGTATTCCTAAAAAAATCTCCTGCATTGCATCTTCCCTGCTAATCTGCCTTTCACAAAATTAACTCACATCAATAGGCATGTTACGGCCTGATAATTTTGGCAAGGTCAAATTCAGCACATCCCTGTCATAATGTACACGTACATGAGCCAAATCAACATGAACCGGCAAGCTAAACCTACGTGAAATACAATAGCTATCGCTCTCTTGGGAGAGATTAGCCGGATCAGCAGAAACCATATCGGAATGCAGGCAGATTTTAACAATATGGCCTTTGGCCTCGATCCTGATATCTTCTTTTTTAATACCAGGAATGCTGACACAAACATGAAAGGCATCACGACTCTCATTAATCTCAAGCCGTTCCCGAACATAATCTGGATCAAGAAGCTTCGAGGTACTATTGGAAACTAAAACACGCTGACTCGTCTTGGTCGATTCCTTAGCTTTCATAATTTCTCTCCAAGTACGCTATTATCTGATTTTTTAGTCTAGGCTTAAATAAAATCAGTAGGTTGATTTACATCAATGTATCTGAAAATTTGCAGGATATTGATACAAATCAAATTCCCTTTTTCCAAATCAGGTAACATGCATTCACTTTCGATTAAGGAATATAGATGTTTCAACGCATCCTACTACCTACTGATGGCAGCAAATCTGCTAATCAAGCACTCAAAACAGCTATCAAGTTTTCTCTGGAGCAAAAAGCAGTCCTTCGTGTTATTCATGTACTTGAAGATTTACCTTGGCAATTCAGCACAAGCCAAACAGCTATCGATATCATGCCCCTTCTAGCCAGTTGGAAAAAAAGTGGTGAAGCCATCCTGAAACAGGCTTCCAGCAAAGCACAAAAAGCTGGCTTGTCAATTGAAACCTTACAAATTGAAGCGATTGGGGAAAGTCCTGCCAAGTTGATCCATGAAGAAGCAAAAGCCTGGAAAGCCGATCTAATAATCACTGGAACACATGGACGCCATGGTATTGAACGTGTGTTTCTTGGCAGCATAGCGGAAGGAATAGCTCGAACAAGCAATATTCCAGTCCTGCTCATACGCAAGAATGACTGATATTCCTATAAGACAGCTTTATTCCTGATGTAGCAGCTCTTGCAGTTTTTCCAAACTTTTGATGATGACATGTTTCTGGTGAACTTCTAGATATCCTTCGGCTTGAAAGGACGAAAATATTCTTGAAATGGTCTCAATCTTAAGACCTAAATAACTAGCAATATCAGAACGGGACATCCGTAAATAAAATTCGTGCCTTGAAAATCCTCGTGCAGAATAGCGTAGTGACAGATTAAGCAAAAAAACTGCCAAACGCTCATCTGCCCGCATGGAGCCCAACAGCATCATGACATTTTGGTCACGCATGATTTCCCTGCTCATTAGCTTATGGAAATGATGTTGGATAGAATTGCAGGACTGCAGGATGTTTTCAAGATGATGATATTGAATAAGGCAAACTTCAGAATCTTCCAGGGCAACCGTATCACACATATAAGTATCGGAGGCAATTCCATCCATGCCCATAATTTCACCACTCATGTGAAATGCGATAACTTGTTCCCTGCCCTCCTGGCTACCTAGCAAACTCTTGAAAAAACCACTTCTTACTGCATAAATGGCATGAAAAGGCTCGCCAGCATGATATAAAGTCTCACCAGCGTGAACACGGCGTTTTGTCTGAATAATCTCGTCAAGCTGTTCAAGATCATGCTGTGACATGCCCATGGGAAGGCATAGTGCATGAAGATTGCATGACGCGCAGGAATTTTTAAGCTGATTGATATTGAACGAGACAGAAGACAATGAATAGGCCATGATACACAACTCCTACCAGATTAAACCATCTCCAAGTCCCGAACATCAAGTTCCAGCCAGGATTTAATTAATCTACCTATTATAAAGCAATCTTGTATTTATTCTACTACTTATAATCCAGCAACATGTGTCTAAAACCAAGACAGAAGCTATCTTAAAAATACTAAATAAAATACAAAGAATCATCGTTACCAAGTTTTTAAGAAGGCTTTATCTTTATCCTGCTTATTTGTCTCTTATAACATGCAAGCATTCAAACGGGAAATGCAAACTAACTAAACTGCCCAATACAAACCCTTTATAAACACATTCCTGCTTCGTGACATAAGCACAAACGGGCCAACCTGCCTCAAAACGTATCTTGAACATAGGGCCAAAAGGCATAATAGAAATAATCTTGGCCTGAATGATATTTTTTTGTCCAGATTTTGATCGGGTACAATCAACAACAATATCTTCCGGGCGAATAGCTATATTCACCTTCTCACCCAAAGCCAAAGATATCGCAGTATAGACCTCTAGACAATGTTTGCCTGTCTTAACTAAAGCACCACCTGATAACACCTCAGTGATTACACCCTCATAAATATTTTCCATGCCGACAAAAGAAGCTGTAAACACGTTCGCCGGGCGGGAAAACACCTCTGACACACAGCCGGTCTGAATAAGTCTGCCTTCATGAAGAATAGCCAGTTTATCTGCAAGATATTGAGCTTCAGCTTGATCATGCGTCACAAAAATTGCGGGCACGCCCGTTTCTTTCAACATGGCCCGAATTTCTTCACCTAAATTCATGCGGATTGGAGCATCCATAGCTGCAAATGGCTCATCAAACAAAAACAGGGCAGGATCTGTTGCCAACGCGCGGGCAAGTGCTACCCTTTGCTTTTCCCCCCCTGATAAATCTTTGGGCCGGCGCTTCGAAAGATGAAGTAGTGAAAAACGCTCTAACAATTCTCCAACTTTACGCAAGCCATTGGATGAGCCCCTTAAAGAACAAGGCAAAGCAAAATGAATATTTTCGCTGACACTCAAATGAGGGAATAATGCATAGCTTTGAAATACAAATCCAATATGCCGGTTTTCTGCAGCCTCATAGGTCAAATCCTGCCCGCCAAGATAAATCCTCCCTTTACCCAAACGATGAAACCCTGCAATAGCTTCCAGCAGCACAGATTTACCCGCCCCATTAGGCCCCAGGATTACCATTACCTCGCCAGGATGAACTGTCATATCAACATCCTGTAAGTTGAATGAACCCAGCCTTAATTGAAGACTATCAAGAAGCAAACGTCCGATAATCACCGATCAAATCCCATAGGTTCTTTCTTACCAAAGAGGAAATAACGAAATAAAATAAAAATCAGAAGTGTTAACACAAGAATAACCAATGACATTGCTGATGAATCAGAAAGGCCAAATTGCAAAAAAAGATCATAAATCTTGACTGGAGCAGTTTCAGGGTAATAGGCCAATATGACAATCGAACCAAATTCACTCATAGAGCGAGCAAGAGTTAAATTAAATCCAGTGGCCAGTGAACGCCAAACTAAAGGTAAAGTCACTTTCATGAAAATTCGCCAGGGTCCAGCACCCAAGGTGCGGGCAACCTTTTCAATTCTAGGGTCAACATTGTCAAAACCGATTCTTGCCGCATTAACCGTATAAGGTAAGCTAACAAAAAGCATACATAAAACAATCCCGGCAAACGAACCCCAAAAAGAAATATGAGCCCAATGAAACAAAGGACCACCTATCATGCCATTTCGTCCAAAACTAATAAGCAGGGCTATACCAACAACTGTATGAGGCACAGTCAGCGGAATATCCACAATGGCTTCAACAATCCTTAAGGCTGGCAATCTGGAACGAGAAAGAAGATAGGCCAGGGGCACGCCCATCAATTGGGCAATCAATGAAGTAATAACAGCTGCCTCTATGGTCAGAATTATTGCCTGACGCACATCTTCCATTGCCAGAACCCGATGGATACTAGCTGGCGTCTGATCCATCGCAAGACCAAAAAGAGGAACGACAATAAAAGCCAAAAGTAAACCACCCGCCAGCCAGAACAATAAAGACAGGCTTGATGAGTGATACCTCTGTTTCATAAACAGCAAATCTTACGATAATTCATTTTATCAACTTAATATTTATCTAATTCACCACAGACTTAATATATTGTTACATGAGACTGAAATATTGTATCGCCTGTCCCACTCTTAATTTACCCTGGACTATTATTCTTCATTACAAAAAAAGGAGCTATCCGAATTCTCAAAATGTCCAAATTTTAGCATTTCAATATGATGTACAAAATATGCAATTTAATTCAGAATATAAAAATAATAAATTTATATAATAAAAACATTATGATAATAATATTATTAAAACAGTAAATTGCTATATTGCATAAGTCTAATTAAAGGCAAGTTTTAGGCGCCACTCTCAAGCACAGAAATCCACCGTCCTGCAGGGGGAAAAGACTCCAAACATTAAAGATTAAACCGGCATAGGGGGCAACAGGTTTAGCTACGCCCCTGCCACACCAGCCGGCATTCAGATCCGCACCGGGCGACCCAAGAAGTTGAGGTAGAGAGGCGGGGAACCCGGAGGCGATCGAAGTAAGTATGGTCAACACGGAATTCAGCAGGTCGCCGCTGTTGCACCATCAACAGCGGGAATTACCCGCCCCGTTGCGTCACTCCGGGCGATGCGCCGAGCCACACCACTCCCGGAAAAACAAAGCAGCACAGCTAGGCCGTATACCCAGCAAATCGGCTGCAGAACGTGCCGTTACTTCCAGCACAAAACTCCACCAGTCTTAATTGTGCTGCATTCTTAATACACTACAATGGGTTCTCTTCATAAAAAAGCTTATTATTCAAGCTTATCTACTTCAGCCCCTTATTTTTAGATAAAATTTAAAACCAGGCTCTTGTTGAAGATTGCTTATACCACATAAAATCCGGCATTATTAAAATGCTAGGTAATATCCATATCAGGTTCACTTTCTTCGTGCACGTCCTGTACTTTGCGTTCAGCAATAAAAGTATAAATCACCGGCACTACAAACAAGGAAAACAACGCTCCAATCGAAAGACCTGATGCAATCACAAGGCCCATATCAAAACGACTGACAGCACCTGGCCCATGAGCCAGTAAAAGTGGAACCACCCCGAAAACCATGGCTGCGGTCGTCATCAAGATAGGACGAAGCCGTATGCTTGAGGATTTTTGAACCGCCTCCTGGATACTTAATCCTTCGTGTTCCTGGATCTGGTTGGCAAACTGTACAATTAAAATACCCTGTTTAGTAATCAAGCCAATCAAGGTCACAAGCCCTACTTCAGTATAAATATTAAGCGAGGCAAATCCAAAATATAGAAAAATCAGGGCTCCGCATACTGACATGGGAACCGTAATCAGGACAATCAATGGATCACGGAAACTTTCAAACTGTGCTGCTAACAGCAAATAAACAAGAATGATCGATAAAAGGAATGTAAAAACTACTGAGCTACCTTGTTGAACAAACTGTCTAGACTGGCTCGCGTAGTCATAACTGTAATCAGACGGTAAAACTTTCCCTACTTCTGCTCTAAGATAGCTTAATGCTTGCCCTAAAGACACGCCTGGCGCCATTACGCCTTGCACTGTCACTGCATTAAGCTGATTAAACTGTGGCAGATAAGGAGGTACCACATCTGTTTGAAGCTTGACAACAGTCGATAGGGGAACAAGTTCACCCGAACTCGTTCTGACATAATAACTATTTAATTTTTGCGGATCCGAACGCAAGGCATCTGGAACCTGTGGGATAATTTCATAGCTATGCCCTTGCATATTAAAACGCTCAATATAATTTTCACTTAAAAGCGGAGAAAGGGCATTTGATATATCCTGCATGGATATACCCAGATTCGCGGCCAAATGACGATCAATAACCAAGCTTGTTTGAGGATCATCGTAGCGCAAATCTTTCATCAAAAAGGCAAATTTCCCACTTTTCATTGCTGCTGCAATAAAGTTTTTAGCGGCCTCATCCATATTTTTAAATGGTTCAGGTGATGTCAAAACAAACTGAACAGGTAAGCCGCCTGCAGAACCAGGTAATGGGGGCCGTTCAAACGCTACTGCCTGCAATCCGGCCACTCCTTGCAGCTTGGCTTGAACGAGCGGAAAAATCTGCATTTGAGTTCGATGCCGCAAGTTCCAATCCTTCAGAACTGTACCGGCAATAATCGCATAATTACCTGCACCACCTGGAGGAGCAAGACCACTTATTTGAAAGACATGGCCTGTTTCCGGAAATTCATCAAATATCTTGCGTATCTGCCTGTCATAAACATTCAAATAGTGAAGAGTTGCCGTTGATGGTCCTGTGGCAGACACAAAAATAATCCCCTGATCTTCGGTTGGGGCTAATTCGCTTTTTGTTCCAATAAAGAGGAAGGGAATCAAAACAAATACGATTAAGGCCACCACCAATGTCACCAGCCGAAAACGCAACACATGGTGCAACAGGCGATCATAGACTGCACGTATCTTCTCAAAAGAAGCATCCAGAAAATGAACAAACCCTTTAGGTGGGGTATGCACCAAAACACGCGAACTCAACATAGGGGTCAGAGTCAATGCAACAATCATAGACACTGTGACTGAAAAAACCAGGGTGAAGGCAAATTGCGTAAACAAGCTACCAGTCAATCCACCCATAAAACCTATCGGGGCAAAAACCGCAACCAGGGTGGTAGTCATAACAATAAGCGGGCTAGCCAGCTCTCTTGCCCCCGTCATCGCTGCAACACGTGGAGACATACCTTCTTCAATATGCCGATGCACATTTTCTACAACAATAATAGCATCATCTACAACCAGGCCAATTGCCAGAACAACAGCGAGCAATGTCAAAAGATTGATAGAGAATCCTGATGCCAGCATGAAAAGCCCAGCACCAATCACGGAAAGGGGGATGGCAACAACAGGCATCAGCAATGATCGGAGGGATCCCAAAAAGAGGAAAATAACAACCACTACAACCCCTAATGTGATCAAGGTAGTCAAAACCACTTCATGAATTGATCTGATAATATAAGTACTTGAATCATATGCAATCATTGCTGATATACCAGGCGGCAAGTTATGCTGGATCTCGGCAAATGCTTTATGAACACCTTTGGCCACACTCAAATCATTTGCATCTGGAGTTGGCTGCACTCCAATAAAAACAGCTGGGCGGCCGTTGCTAAATACCGCCTGATTATAGTTCTCGGCACCTAGGCCGACTTTACCAATATCCTTAAGCCTGATTTCAGTTCCATTCACATCCTTGACCACTAAATCTCCAAAAGCTTTCGGATCATTAAGGGATGTATTAGCCGTGATATTGATCTGCTGGCTCTTGTTCCTTGTCATACCAATCGCTGAAATGGAATTGTTTGCTTTCAAGGCTGCAGAAACCTCATCAGGGGTAATTCCCAATGCTGCCATTCGCGTTGGATCAAGCCAAATACGCAAAGCAAAGGCATTTCCGCTTGGATCTGTTCCGGCAGGCAAAAGCTGGGCCTGGCTCACACCGCTAACGCTTTGAATCTTTGGTTGAACCACGCGAAGCAAATAGTCATCAACTTGTTGCTGACTGATTCCATGGCCACCGGAAAAGGCCAGATACATCAATGCGGTGGTATCACCAACAGTTTCATTAATAAGTGGAGCTTGAGATTGTGGGGGCAAGACACTACGAACCTGATCCACCTTGGACATGATCTGGGAAATAGCTGCGTTCGGATCATAGTTCAACTTCATGTTGACTGTAATCGTTGACACACCTTCAGCACTTGTTGCTGTCATATAATCAATGCCAGGTGCGGCAGCAATGGTCTGTTCCAGAGGACCAGTAATAAACGCTTTAACTGTTTCTGGATCAGCACCCGGGTAAGAAGTAGTCACCGTTACAGTTGTACTGGTTACTGTTGGATATTCCCGCACAGTCATCCCGAACCAGGAACGCAACCCAAGCAACAGAATAATAAGACTAATCGACGCAGCAAGAACTGGGCGACGAATAAAAAGGTCAGTAAACTTCATCTATTCGTCCTAATCAAGGCTGAATTGAGTTATTAACGACAATAGTTGATCCATTGTGCAACTTGATTTCTCCTGCAGAAACAACTATCTGCCCAGGTTTTAAACCAGACAAGATCACCACCTGTCCACTACGTTCCTCTCCAACTTTTACTGATTGCTGATGGGCAATAAGCTGACCTGATTTTTTATCTTTTTCAACAAGATACACATAATCTCCATATGTGTTATAACTAATAGCTGTATTAGGTACCATTAATACCGATCCACCATGCTTAAGATAAAGCGTTACATTCCCAAACATCCCCGGACGAAGGGCATAATCAGAATTAGACAGTATCGCTTCAACCATTAAATTTCTTGTAGTGGCTTCAATCTGGGAATCTAGCGCGGTGATTTTTCCCTGAAATACTTTATTCGGGAAAGATTCAACCTTAAAATCCACCTTCTGACCGTCATGAACTTTACTCATGTCACTTTGTGGCACCGTAAATTCAAGATGCAAAGGGTTCCATTCCTGCAGGCTGACAATCGCGGTTCCAGGAGTTACGTATTGCCCGAGGCTAACCTGCCTAATCCCTGCCTTACCTGTAAAAGGTGCACGAACTGCAAGTTTATTTAAAACAGAATAATCACTTTCAACAGCAGCCTTAGCACTTCTTAAATTTGCTTTAGCAATATCCAGATCAGAACGAGCAACAGCATGCCGAACATAAAGCGCTTTTGAACGTCTATACTGTACCCTTGTTAAATCAAGCTTCGCTTCATCAGAATGTAGCTGTGCAAGTTCTGTACTGTCATCCACTTGAACCAGCAATTTTCCTTCTGAAACTTTCTGGCCTGATCTAAAACCAATGCGCGTTATATTCCCACTCATCTGGGATGCCACAGTTACCCCTTTGATCGCCTGAAGACTGCCAACCACATGAATTTCAGGAGAAAACTGATCCAATTTCGCTACAGCAGTAGAGACTGTAACAGGTGGCATCGCATGAACTGCTTTCTTGCCCATTAAATTTTTACTGTGAAAATGCCAAACCAGCCCAGCCACCAGAATTATCAGCAAGGCAATCGCTACTAAGCGCTTGTTCATTCCTACCCTTTCTTCAATCTGACCGTACAGGTACGATCGTATCTTCCTTTAATTATTCCGGTGAATATCCATACCGCCGCCCATAGCAACATAAAAAGCCACACTGTCATTCAGGCGAGCTTGCTTTGCTGCCAAAAAGGTTAGCCTGGTGTTTTCATATTGCGTCTCAGCATTTAACAACGTCAATTCATCAATTGAACCCTGCTCATACTGGGATTTGGATAGAATATAAACATTTTTTGCTGCCACCATGGCAGATTCATCAGCCGCTAGAGTCTGGGCATCATGATTCAATGCGCGAAGAACATCAGCAACCTGTCTAAAAGCATCAAGAGAAACAGAACGGTACTGATCAAATATCTCCCGGTAGGTTGCCTCTGCTGCCCGTTTCTGAGCTAAAAGCGTACCCCCTTCAAATATCGGCGCGGCCAAATCTGAAGCAAGCGACCAGATTCTTCCAGCCGGATCAAACATTGAAGGAAAATTTTCACTTTTACCACCATAGCTCGCGCTTAGGGTAAAATTTGGGTACATTGAAGCAATCGCAATACCAACCTGGGCATTAGCCACTCGTAATGAAGCTTCTGCAGCACGAATATCAGGCCGGGCCTGAACCAATCTTGACGGAACTCTTAAAGGTAGGCTAGATGGTACATCCAGCATATCCATATCCTGGATCACAAAAGATCCAACTTGCGAAGGAAATTTACCGGTGTAAATTGCCAGCAAATGCTCATCTGCATCACGGTTTTGCAAAAGTTTTGGCAGCTGTGACTTGGTCTGATCCAGTACCGCTTTTTGTGACAGAACATCTAAATCTGATACAGCACCGTAATGAAATCTTGTTTCCACAAGCTTGAGCAAGGAAGCTTCCTCGGCAATTGTCTTACGAGTCAGCTCAATCTGTTTCTGGACGAAAACCAAATTAAAATAGGTTTGAGCAATATTGCCTTCCAAGGTCAACCTGGCCGCATCCATTTGATCTTCAGCAAGATTGACCTGAGCCTGGCCTTCACGGGCAACAAGATGATTCAATCCGAAAATGTCAGGTGAATAGCTAACATTCACATTACCGGTATAAAGAGAATAGATTTTGGGTGAACCTGAACCTAATCCAGCTCCTGAATCCCTTGTTCGTTGTGCGCCCAAGTCAACATTCACTTGAGGGTAAAACACTCCCTCAGCCGCTCGAAGATTCTCTCTCGCGACCATCAAAGCTTCCGAGGTTGCTTTAATATTAGGATTTCGCTTTAACCCGGAACGAATCAAAAAATCCAGCTCATTCGATTTAAACTCATGCCACCATTGCACCGGAACCTTTTGGCCAGAATGAATTTCCGGTGCTCCATCACCCTGCGCCAACAATTTCTGGTCAGCTGGCAAGTAAGATGACCCTGAAAACACTTGTGGCTTATGATACGCAGGCGAAATAGCGCAAGATGTAAGTACTAAAATTCCTGCAAAAGACAGTATAGTCTGTTTAGATATCATGTTTTTAATTATAATCAGAATGGTAATTTACCCCAACCTGGGGATTCTCAAAACAATGTCCCCTTACTTCCCGAGTTCTATATGAGCTTGGATTTTTACAAGGACTTTGGTATATTTTAGTGACTAACTTTACTCCGTCAAGTAGGTACTTAATGGTAACCATGCATGAATGACTGTAAGAAACCTCAAAAACGAGGCGATACATCCACCCCGATGTACCGGCTTTTAGGGATTCTTGCGGGTCCATGGACCCTTTATATCATGTGGGTCTTACTCAATAGTGGCCCTACCCGTTTTGGGGAACTTAAGCGACTGATTGAAGGGATATCCTCAAAAATGCTAACCGAGCGGTTACGATTGCTCGAAAATGAAGGCTTCATTTATCGCCATTATGAACCCACGGTTCCCCCACAGGTTACCTACGGGCCAACTGATCGGGTCACTGAAATATTACCCGCACTACGCCAACTATGTGAACTTGCAAGCAAATGGTACTCCCCATCAGATTTCATTCATCCCCAGGAACCTCTCCAGGATTCAGAAAAGATTCAAACCAAAATGACCGTATAAGAATCCAGAATTAATTTAACAGCCTAACCCTCCCATTTACGAGACAGGGCATACTGTTTCTGACAGAATACATCTGATAGTTTTATTCTATCAAAATTAATTACCTTGGATCATTTTCCCAATGACACTCACAGAATTTAAATATCTGGTTGCGGTAGCACAAGAAAAACATTTTGGGCTGGCAGCAAAAAAATGCTTTGTTAGTCAACCAAGTCTTAGTACAGCAATAAGAAATATTGAAGATGAACTTGGTGTACGAATCTTTGAGCGAGGAAAGAAAGACGTACTGATTACCCCTGCTGGTGCTCGCATTATTCAACAGGCAAAAATCATCTTATACGAAACAGAACGCCTCAAATCTATCGCAAACGAAGATAAAGACCCATTTCAAGGTCCTTTAAAACTGGGTATTATCCACACCGTGGCACCATACCTACTGCCTGGACTGATTGCACTTCTAACCGATTCTGCCCCCAGTATGCCTCTAGATATTGAAGAAAACCAAACAACCAGCCTTGACCACATGCTCCGGGAAGGGGAAATTGAAGCAGCTATTCTCTCCCTTCCTTACGAAGCATCAGGCATTGAGGTTCTACCATTATATTCTGAGGAATTTATGGCTATTGTTCCAGCCAGGCATTCCTGGACAAAACGGAATCACATTGATACAAAAGAATTAGCTCAAGAAAATCTGCTTTTATTAAGCATCGGGCACTGCTTTAGAGATCAAATATTGGATACCTGCCACGAATTCACACGCATAATTCCAGGCAAGCAGGGAAATTCCCTTGAAACCATTCGTAACATGGTTGCTTCAGGCATGGGCATTTCAGTCTTACCTGCATCAGCATTGACCCCGGCTTACTCCAATCCATTTATTCACGCAGTTACTTTCTCTTCACCGCGCCCTACCCGCCGTATTGCCATTGCTTACAGATCTGACTTTCATCGCCAACCGGTTATTGAGCACATTCAGTCCCTGATCCCCAAGCTTCAACTCCCTGTAAACCCGTTGCCAAAAATGACAAAGAACCCTGCTGTCACCAAAAATTGAGATGGCAGAAACACCGTCATATCTTAACCGGGGATAAATACACCACACTCCGCTTTAATAATCCTAAGGGCAAAATTAGGGGTCCTACGCAATCATTCCTCTATTTTTTTAAGCCTTAACAACAGGTAATTGTTGCCAGTCAGTGGTATAACCCGGGGATTTGTAATCCTGTTTCATAACCCAAGGTCGAGGTTTAGCCAAACCTGACCAACCCAAACCTAATATATGCTTACCCCAGCGATGGTTTATGCCATCCATAACATTCATTAATTGATCCCGGCGCTTGGCAGACTGTACCTCCTCGCTTACGCCAAAAAGCACACTCTGCCTATGGCTTTTTGAATGCAATTCCATCAACATCACACCTGCTTTCACATATCTCGATTCAGGGCGATACAATTTTTCAAGGGCTAAAAACGCATTCCGAACCAGGCATGCGGTATCATCCGTTGGTAACGACAACGATAAGGTAACAGCATAACTATGTCGGCGCTCTTCCGGTTTAAACAAGCTAGCCTGAATAAATACTTGAATCCTGCCTGCCAAAGAACACTGTAAGCGAAGTTTTTCTGCTGCACGCTCTGTATATAATGCTATGGCTTCTTTTATTTCATTCAAACCCGTTAAAGGATGGCTAAATGATCGCGAACAAATAATCTGCTGCCTGCCAGCAGGTAGTATCTGCTCCAGATCTAGACAGGATATACCCTGAAGCTCTTTTACAACCCGCTCTAGTACTATAGAAAAACGGCGGCGGGCCACCGTAGTATCAAGTTCACGTAAATGGGCTACCGTACGAATATGCACCCGCTCTAACAATTCAGTCGTCCGCCGCCCAATACCCCAGACCTCACTAACAGGGATAGAAGCAAATATAGATTCCATCTGGCCAGAAGACATTGCTCCCAAATCACACACCCCACGGTAGACAGGCCGCTTCTTAGCAAGATAATTAGCCAATTTCGCAAGAGTTTTAGTAGGGCCCATTCCAATGGAAACAGGCAGGCCTACCCATTGATCAACACGTTTTCGTATAACCTGGCCATATTGTTCCATTTGACTAGACATACCAGTCAAATCCAGAAAAGACTCGTCAATGGAATATATTTCCTGGCTGGATGAAAAAGTTGACAACAATGACATCACCCGATGACTCAAATCTGCATAAAGAGGGTAGTTAGATGAAAAAACCGTGATACCAGAATTTTTAACCAGTTCACGCACCCGAAACCAGGGAACTCCCATAGGGACACCCAAAACCTTGGCTTCTTCGGAACGAGCCACTACACAACCATCATTATTGGAAAGGACTATTACTGGCAGGTTCATCAAATCAGGGCGAAACAGCCGCTCACAGGATACATAAAAATTGTTCACATCAACCAGCGCAATACACCTCGTGCTCATTTCACACCTTATGCAAAACGCGAGTAACCACTCCCCAAATCACTAACTCCTCCCCCTCTTGAAAACCAATCGGCTGAAAATCTGGATGGGCAGCCATTAAACACACGCCATCAGAAGTCATGCTTAACCGTTTAACGGTCATTTCTCCATTTACTATCGCTACAACAACATGACCATCTTCAGGAGAAATAGCCCGATCAACAATAATCTCATCGCCATCAAAAATACCGGCATCACGCATAGACCAACCTGACACCCGCAGCATAAAAGTAGCTTGTGGATGTATGACAAGATGTTCATTGAGGTCCAGATGTTTTTCGATATGATCATCAGCCGGGCTAGGAAAACCAGCCACAACCTTCGAAGTCAAACAGGGCACATAACGTCTGGGCATATTAAAAGACAATGGGTGTACATCCCCGATTAAGACCGAATCCATCATTTCAGAAAAAGTCATATAGCATCCCGTTTTGCGAATTTCATGATTTGTTTTTGCCATAATTATAACGCCATCTTATCACTGTTTTTTTATAATCAACCAAGTGTCCGAAGGCATGCAAAAACACATGACTCATAATAACATTTTGAATTTTAAGCCAAGCTCTGCAATAATAAATTCATGAATGCGAGAATTCACTTCAATGAAACAAATCTTCCAGTCGCCGATGGCATCTATCTTTCTGAAATAATTGGTGCTCTTAGCTATGCCCTCGATCTGACTGAAGGGCAACCACCCGGCCACTGCTTACGCTGTTGCTGGATTGGCATGCATATGGCAGCACAGCTGAATCTTAGTGAAGAAGAACGTTCTGATCTCTATTATACCCTGCTACTTAAAGATGCGGGCTGTTCAAGCAATGCTGCACGTCTTTTTGAACTCTACGGCAATGACGAGCGTGCTATCAAACATGATTTCAAAACAGTCAACGAGGACAGCTTCCTTCAGCTCGGGGCATTTGTACTACGCCACGCCAATGCTGGCCGCTCCCTTTCAGGCTGGGTTTCACGCATCATCAATCTGGCCCGTCATGGAAATGAGCTTGCCAACGAACTGGTTGAAACAAGATGCGAGCGGGGGGCTGATATTGCTCGCCAACTTGGGTTCAGTGAGCGTGTAGCCATGAGTGTTCAAGCCTTGGATGAACACTGGGACGGTCACGGTCGTCCAATTGGTTTAAGTGGCAGCCAAATCCCACTCGGATCCCGTATTGCCCTTATTGCCCAGGTTACAGATGTATTTTTTAGTATTGGTGGAAAGAAAGCCGCTCTGCATGAATTACAAAGTCGATCAGGGAAATGGTTTGATCCTGAACTAATTGCTATTTTCAACCTGTGCGCCCAAGATCAGCATTTCTGGCAAGGGTTGGCTGCAGATGACATTCAATCACAAGTGATGCGGCTTGAACCACAAGCAACCTTGCTCACAATAGATGAATCCCGCCTTGATACGATTGCCGAAGCTTTTGCGCAAGTAGTTGACACTAAAAGTCCTTTTACCTATGGTCATAGTGAACGAGTTGCCGATTACGCTAACAAAATTGCACTAACACTTGGCGTCAGCGATCAGTCCAGACAATGGCTACGCCGAGGAGCATTATTACATGACATTGGTAAATTAGGTGTCAGCAACGCCATTTTGGATAAACCAGGCGCATTAGATCCTGATGAATGGGTTTTTGTCAAAAATCATGCACAATATTCGGAAGAAATTCTCAGCCGGATTGGCATCTTCTCTAAACTAGCTGTTATAGCAGCAGCCCACCACGAACGACTAGACGGTACCGGTTACCCAAGAGGGTTAAATGAAAATGATTTATGCCTTGAAACCCGCATTATAACGGTATGTGACATCTTTGATGCCCTGAGTGCGGATCGCCCCTATCGAGGAGCCATGCCCACTGAGCAGGCATTAGGCATTATGCAGAAAATGGTAGGATCAGCCCTAGACCCTACCTGTTTCGAAGCCTTGAAGCTCATTCTTTCCCAATAAGTATCCTTTTTTACACTGACATCCAGAACCTATTAAGGTATCCTGGCCTCATCACATACCTTGATAATTTGGCCCTCCCCCTCCTTCAGGTGGCTTCCAGAGAATGTTTCCTGACGGATCCTTGATTTCACAGGCCTTGCAATGAATACAATTTGAAGCGTTTATCTGCAAGGAGGGGTGATTCTCTTTTTCCACAATTTCATAAACAGCTGCGGGACAATAGCGTTGCTCGGGCGCATCATATTTTTGAAGATTAACCGAAAGAGCTAAAGATGGATCATGCAGCACCAGGTGACAGGGTTGATTTTCCTCATGGGCCACATTAGCAAGATAAATTGAAGACAATCTATCAAATGTAATTTGACCATCTGCTTTTGGATAGCTAATGGGCAACGCTTCAGAAGCCTTATGAAGACAGGCTGAATCAGCACATTTATGGCTTAATGTCCAAGGCATGCGCAATCCAAAATACGATAGCCACATCTCTATTCCTGCATACAGCATGCCTTTTTTTGTTCCAAATCTAGATAAAGCCGGTTTAACATTACGTACCTGGTTTAATTCATTCCAGATACGACTTGATTTGAAACCATATGCATAATCAGTCAGTTCATCATGAGCTCTTCCATTATCAAGAGCATCAAATACTGCCTTTGCACCAAGGATGCCGGATTCTATGGCATTATGTATCCCCTTTATACGGGGTACATTGACCAAACCAGCTGAGCATCCAATCAATGCCCCGCCTGGAAATACAAGGCGAGGCAGAGACTGCGTTCCTCCTTCATTAATCGTCCGTGCTCCATAAGCTAGACGTTTTGCCCCTGCAAATATTGGGCGAATAACGGGATGTGTTTTAAACCGCTGAAACTCCTCAAACGGATTCAGATAAGGATTTTTGTAATTAAGGTGGACAACAAAACCTACAGCTACCTGCTCATTTTCCAAATGATAAATGAATGAACCTCCACCCGTTTCATCATCCAAAGGCCAACCCAAGGAATGCGCAACATAGCCTTCCCGATGAACATCAGTTGAAACCTGCCATAGCTCTTTAAAACCAATGCCATATTTTTGGGGCTCTATTCCCGCCCTCAAATCAAATTGTTTTTCAATCAATTGGGCGAGAGAACCACGAGCACCTTCTGCAATCAAGGTATATTTTGCATAAAGAGCCATGCCGGGAACGTAATCTGATTTCAGTTCACCATTTTTATCTACGCCAGTATCCCCGGTAATTACTCCGCACAAAGCTCCTTCTGAATTCAAAAGAAGCTCAGAAGCAACAAAACCTGGATAAACCTCTACCCCTAACTCCTCTGCCTCGCGGGCAAGCCATTGGCAAAGCTTACCCAGGCTAATAATATAATGCCCATGATTACGCATCATGGGCGGCAACAAGGTCTGCGGGATTTCAAAACTATGCTCTTGATCCAGTAGATAAAAATGCTCTTCTGTTACTAAAGTCTTAAGAGGAGCTTGCTTATCCCTCCAGTTCGGGATGAGCTGATGCAGGGAAACGGGATCCAGAATAGCTCCAGATAAAAGATGTGCTCCCACTTCACTGCCTTTTTCCAGGACGCATACACTTAAGTCCCTCCCCTGCTCAAGAGCAAGTTGTTTTATCCGTATGGCAGCCGAAAGCCCGGCAGGACCGGCGCCTACAATCAGCACGTCACATTCCATTGAATCACGTTCAGCCATTACTTCACCCACCCAGTCAATTCTTTTCAACCAATATTTTATTTTTTTGCCTATTGGCAAGATTTAATAGGATATCATCACTTTTAACTGCTCCTTGAGTTACTACCCGGCATAATTCAAGAAAAGTTTGCATACCTGGTGTATGGAATTTATGTCGATGCCAAATAAAATGGAACTGGCGCCTTAAATCAAGCCCGGATATCTTCACTTCAGCCAGACTCCCCCTACGAAATGCTTCACGCAGCGCCAGTCTTGAAATACAACCAATTCCCATACCTGCTTCAACGGCCCGTTTTATGGCCTCGGTATGCTCAAGCTCCATCAGGATATTCAATCTTGACAATACGTGACGCATCGCATATTCAAACGTCTGACGAGTGCCAGAACCAGCTTCCCGAACAATCCATGACATTCTCATAAGATCATCCAGACACACTTCATCCTGGTGAACCAAAGGATGATCAGGCGCTGCAAAAACCACAAGCTCATCATCTACCCAAGGAACCACAACCAGCTCAGAATGAGTACAGTTACCTTCAATCAATCCAAAATCAAGAGAAAAATCAGCAACACTATTTACAATGCGGGTCGTGTTATGAACTTCAAGATAAACCTCGCTATTGGAGTGCTGTGCGCGAAATTCTCCAACCAATTGAGTGACAAGATAATTGCCTATTGTCAGTGATGCGCCAATCCGAAGGGGGCCAAAACCATGCCCTCCCTTTAACAAAGACTCAATATCCAACGCTCGATCGATCAATTCCATGGCGCGAGGCAACAACATGCGCCCAAGCTCATTCAGCTGAAGTTTCTTGCCTGCCCTATCAAAAAGACGGGTATTAAACTGACGCTCAAATTCAGCCAGGGACGTACTTGTAGCTGATTGTGACATGCCAAGCTGCTGAGCAGCACGCGAAACGCTTTCACTACGTCCCACCGCAATAAAAACTTCAAGCTGGCGAATGCTATATTTCATTATTTTATATCTATAAAATAGAATGTTTTACACAACAAAATCTACTTAACAGATATTCTACGCGCTGATACAATATGCTGCAAATTAGTGGAAAAACCTTATGAAAGCACTTGTCGCAGTTAAACGTGCCCTGGATTACAACATCGTCCCACGGATTCGATCGGATGGTACGGATGTAGATATCGCAGGTGCCAAAATGAGCATCAGCCCACTGGACGAAATCGCACTGGAAGAAGCCTTGCGTCTCAAAGAACAAAACAAGGTTGATGAAATCCTAGTGGTAAGTGTTGGTCCTGCCATAACACAGGATGTGCTTCGTCATGGCCTGGCCATGGGTGCCAGTAGAGCCCTGCTTCTAGAAGCTGAATCACTTCTGGACCAGCTAGGAATAGCTAAATTACTCCATGCACTAGTCGAACGTGAAAAGCCGGATTTAATTCTCTTGGGTAAGCAATCCATTGATGACGAAGCCTGCCAGGTGGGCCAAATGTTGGCTGGATTAATGAATGCTTCCCAAGGAACATTTGCTTCGAAACTCCAGCTAGTAAACGATGAAATCATTGTTACACGCGAGACCGAAGCGGGAACGGAAACCCTTGCTCTGATGTTACCTGCAGTTATAACTGCGGATCTGCGGTTAAACGAACCCAGGTTTGTCAAGCTACCCAATCTCATGATGGCCAAGAAAAAACCTATAGAGATCATTCCTGCAAACGAGCTAGTCACCCATCTTGAGCCCCGAATCAAACGAACCCAGATTAGCCCACCTGCTACGCGCCCTCCAGGTATCCTGGTAAAGGATGTAGCCGATCTCGTCACCACACTGAACAAGTCTGGAGCCTTGCATTCATGAGCGTCCTCATTCTAGCCGAACATGATGGACAACACATCCGGCAATCCACACGCAGCAGTATTAATGCAGCTCAAGCCCGCAATGAGCCTGTCCATTTGCTGCTATGCAGTGATCACGCAGATACACTTGCTCACGAGGCACAGCATATCAAAGGGGTTGATCTTGTTCTCCATGCTTCTGCTAAACATTTTGCCCATCCTCTTGCGGAGGACATTGCTTCATTAATCATGAAGCTTGGGAATGACTATACCGCCATTCTTGCCGCACATACTCCCTTTACCCGAAATATTCTGCCCCGTGCAGCTGCACTACTTGATGTAGGCATGATTTCAGATGTCATCGAAATCATTTCCCCCAATACCTATGTTCGTTCAATTTATGCCGGAAATATTCTGGTTACAGTAAAAAGCAGTGATACGCTGCAAATGTTCACTATCCGGACTAGTGCATTCAAACCTGCAGAAAATCAGGAACGAGCAGCCCCGGTTCAATCCGTATCTGCACCTGATCCTTTTAAACGTACGAGATTTATTGATGAAGTACATCATGTTTCCGACCGGCCTGATTTATCATCTGCTAAAATTATTGTGTCAGGTGGAAGGCCCCTAGGAGACCAATTCGAAGCGCTGCTGACGCCTCTAGCCAAAAAAATGAATGCTGCAATTGGAGCAACCCGTGCAGCAGTCGATGCCGGTTTTGCGCCCAATGAATGGCAGGTTGGATCAACAGGATGTATTGTGGCTCCACAGCTCTATATTGCCATAGGTATTTCTGGAGCTGTTCAGCATCTTGCCGGAATGAAAGACAGCCAGGTCATCGTAGCCATTAACCATGATCCGGATGCACCTATTTTCAAAGTGGCAGACTATGGTCTGGTTGCTGATCTTTTTGAGGTTTTGCCTGAACTGACTGATGCCCTTAACTAAGCCTGAAAGAAAATTGTATTATGAGCGCATTTTCAACCGAACAAGTCTTAAGTGTACATCACTGGAATGACACCTTATTTAGTTTCAAGACAACGAGGAATGATGCTCTGCGCTTTGAAAATGGTCAATTTGTAATGATAGGGCTTGAAGTCTCAGGTAAGCCCCTAATGCGGGCCTATAGCATAGCCAGCCCAAATTATGAAGAACATCTTGAATTTTTTAGCATTAAGGTACCTAACGGTCCGCTCACTTCCAGGCTGCAGCACCTGAAAAAAGGGGACTCGGTCATGGTGGGGCGAAAACCAACCGGGACCTTAGTTCTACACGATCTTTTACCAGGAAAACACTTATACCTGTTTTCAACTGGCACAGGACTAGCTCCTTTCATGAGTGTCATTCAGGATCCAGAAGCCTATGAAAAATTTGAAAAAATAATTCTTATTCATGGGGTACGCCATGTCAGTGAATTAGCTTACGTCAATTTCATCACAAATGAACTTCCAAACAATGAATTCTTTGGAGAAATAATCCAGGAAAAACTCATCTACTACCCAACAGTAACTCGCGAACCTTTCAGAAACCAGGGGCGCATTACCTCTCTTGTTGAGTCGGGAAAACTCTATGAGGATATAGGGTTACCTCCCCTTAACCCTGAAATAGACCGAGCCATGCTCTGCGGTAGCCCAGCCATGCTCAAGGACATATCACACATGCTGGATGTTCGGGATTTCAAGATCTCACCTAGAATTGGCGAACCGGGTGATTATGTAATTGAGCGCGCTTTTGTTGAAAAATGATTCAAGGTAAGTTTTTTCCGCACAACACCTACCACCCCCAAAAATTTTCATCAGAGCCCTCTATAAACCTGAACCAGGCTAAATATTTTTTAGAAAAATATACTGACAATAACCAAACCAATATTTGGGCTACATAGTCCTGCATCTTGCCATTTAATTCAAACAAGCAGTGACCCAGCCAGTCGTGACACACTGTTCAGTTGTAGCGTTCAACATAGGATTTTTACTGCGGATTGCCTGGCTGGATGTGATCCAACCGGATTCCTCTTACTGTTCAGGCCAGTTTGCCAGCGTAACGCTGATGTGCTCGGGGCCGTTTTCTCTGCGAATGGACGCGGGCTTGCCCCCGTCACTCAATGATCTGACCCAAAGAGCGTTCGACCCGATCTGCCGGCAGCGAAAATCAATCCCGATTGCCAGGGTTCTCCCGGTTAACGTCACCAATCACATTGAGCAACCGGCACTTGGCCTGCCAGACCCGGCCTACTTGAGAATGGCAATACCCTGACTACCTGAAAACGGTATGACTTCATGTAAAACTTCCTCTGCCCATAGCGAGACAATTCTACTTTTAAACGCAAATAATTCCATGGGGTTATCCACTCACCCCAGACAAAAATCATTAAAATAACAAGAACATTTATACGCTTTATTCTAAAAATACAAAAAATTTCTCCATATTTTTTCGGTTTAAATTGTAACTTTAATCCCCATATAAAACATGGTAACTACCCCAATGCCCTAATTAAGTGCAACGACATGATCACCTGCTATATTTATAGTAATAGGATGAGTAATTTGTTTATTTAATCTTATAGTTAATATAAATGGCATGCCTATTGCTTATTAAAATGCAAACAAGCTTAAGGAGATAATTATGCTACCTTTTATATTTTGTTATATCGCCATGGCCATCCAAGTCATTCTTTTACAGAGTGTTGGCAACAAATGGTTTAGCCATACCAGCCCTGACAGGTTCCCCCTTTACTAGTCTCTATTCGGCATAAAATTGAAAACTGTTAAGGTATTTGTATGGAACCTCTCCTGTATAAACCTGCTGGCGTCAAAAACATTGTTGACTTCATAGCACAAAATAACCCTGTCGTTCAGTCGCTAGATATTAAAGTCACAGTAGCAGAAATTGGAAACGTATCCCTATCAATGAAAATAAAACCCAGCATGTCCAATTCAAACGGTATCTGTCATGGGGGTTATATTTTTTTACTGGCTGATCAGGCAGCAGGGTTTTGTTCCATGAGCCACAACCAACTTGCCGTAACACAGAGTTCGGATATCCACTACATTAGCCCTGGAAAAGTTAATGAAATACTTGTTGCGACTGCCAAGGAAAAAACCCGCACTAAACGGACAGGGCTCTACGATGTAGAAATAACAGGAATGGATAATCGGCTGGTGGCTCTGATGCGCTCACAATTTGTAATCACTGGGCCTGAACTCGTTATACCAAAACAGATCTAAAACCGAGAAGGGTAATATTTCAGGCTTAACTCATTTACTTCCGCATTCAATTTAAGAAAGGCGCCAGGATTATCACCAGTACACATTGTGGCATATACTCCCTGATTACCGCGAATCAGTTGTATCGTTCCATTGGCAAGAACCATCTCCAATCGGGTCTGTATATCAGGAAGACCAGGTACAGTCCTGCATCTGACACTGCTTGCCATAAACGCCCGGGCTACCAAACGGGCACTATTTTCAAGCCGACTCATTTCGTTCTGGTTCAGGATTCCACGAACTGTATTACCTTCGGCATTCGGTCCGGCCACATAATGTCCAGACCGATTAATCTTAAAACCATAACCATTAATACATAAATGCAGACTAATTCCATCACAAACTGACTGAATCTTAATCTCTTTCCAATCCGATATCTCTCTTGCCTGTACAGCTGTCACTTCAACAGCAGCTAAAAGAAAAAACAAGAACAACACTACCAGTTTAGGCTTAAGATAAAAAGTTATATTGTTTTGAAAAAAATCAGGCCAAGCTGGATTAATCATTTTTAAAGCAACTCAATTTTCAAATCGACAACCCACCGTCTCATCTAACTGATTTTCTCTATGAACTCAACTAAATAACCTGTAGGTGAACTACAAAAGGCAATGATAGTTGTACCATGCTTCATAGGGCCTGCTTCACGCTTCACCACATAGCCAAGAGACCTTACCCGTTCGCAAGCCTTGGAAGCATCCTGAACCTCTATAGCAATATGACCAAAAGCATTGCCTGTTTCATAATCATCCGTATCCCAGTTATACGTCAATTCCAGTACAGTATGATTACTTTCATCACCATAACCAACGAAAACCAGCGTAAACCTACCCTCATGATATTCCTGGCGACGCAGAACTTTCATGCCTAATGCCTGGGTAAAAAAGGCAAGCTCTTTATCCAAATCACGGACCCGTAACATGGTATGCAAAAATCTCATATTTATCTTAGCCTCAGAATCAAACCACAATCCTTAAAAAAACCTAATAGTTGATTTTCATATAATACAATCATCCATCTTTCACTAAGACATTTCTAGACTGAACCATTATCCTTGTCTTGCCTATTGGATGGATTAGGGCTGGATGGAACGCTTAAACCCTGGTCTTCCACTTTTTGTTTTAATGTCATTATCTCGCGGTGGTGCTGAGAAAGTTTTAATCTTTGGCGAACCACACTTGGTAAAAACAAAAATCCCCCTATGCCTATACCAATTAATAATACCGCACCAATGATTAAGGCCAAAGAAAGAGGAAAAACCCAGGAAATAAAAGTAATAGGAATTGTTTGGTTATTCTGCAGAATAAACACTAAAGTAAAAACCAGGAAAATTGTAATAATAATTTTACGCATAAATCGCATTCAAATCAGAAGGAGAAACACGCTCCCATAAAAAAGAATTTATAAGCCAGAGAATAATCCTAGCCGAACTATTTTATAAATTATATATTATAAATCAATTTGTTAATTGAAACAGGCTGCCCTTGGTACAAAACTGGCTGAACACATTTATACATGCTTTAAATCTAGCCACTTAAAAAAACCGTAAGCTCCCCTTAAGTTTACTGAAATATTACAGCAATGTTTAACGTGTAGAATTCATTCTTGTTGTTAGTCAGTTCTCCCCTTTGTATTACCCCCTTTTTCGGCCGCATCCCCTGCGGCCGTTTTTTTATCTGGATTTAAGCCTGCAGAATAAAACCTATTATGTCTAAGCAATTAAGCTCCAAAAGGGCAACCTGCGATTCAATTTATTATAGCTTCTATTTTTTTATTAATTAAATTATTTTTATTCCCGTTTTATCTTGCACTACTAAATACAAATCCAGTCAAACTTAATGACACAATCTAAAAAAACAAAATACCGGGCCAACAACACCAGGATTTACCCCCATTAATTCCTGAATATCAGCCAGTTCTTTAATAGTTTTTTTAGATTCCCTGGTTCTTTCAACTTAAGCTGGACTAGAACCACCATTCAAATCAACAACTGTTAAAAAAACAACACAAAAATAATAAATGACAATTAAACGACAACACTAACAGGTCACTACTGGAAATTCATTCTTTATGCCATCAGAATTAACCTACCGTAACATTTTAAGGAGATTTAAATGCGTATTTCATCCCTGATGATTGGTTTGCTTGGTTTGGTTTCTGCATCAGCTTATGCAGGAGGCACTGTGGCTCCAGCTCCAGAAGAAGCCCCTGCAGCTGCCACAGCGCCAACTCCCCAACCTGCTCCGGCTCCTGAAGCCGCCCCGGCGCCTGAAGCCCAGGCTACCCCTGCCCCGGCTCCAGTCATGGCCTCCTTTACCCCACACTGGTACGGCGGCGCAGCTATCTCCCGGTCCAGCTATTCCGGCGCCACCTCCGTTAACGGCAGCATCGTCGAACCTAACCACGGCACCGGCGG
>JAGXAQ010000025.1 GCA_018971485.1 Pseudomonadota bacterium
AAGTCTTTAGGTGCGCCATCTGGACATACTGTTCATGTTCGTGAAGCAAGACTTGCGGCCGGCGCTGAGTTTGTTGTTATGGTTAGTGGTGAGATCATGACCATGCCAGGTTTGCCGAAAGTTCCATCTGCAGACAAGATTGACTTGGACGACAATGGCAATGTTGTTGGTTTGTTTTAATTAATAAAGTTTGTTTGGTGGTAAAAAGGGTGCTAATCAGCACCCTTTTTTGTTGGGTTGCCACCGCTGGCAAGAAGACGTCCTACTGGGGGCAAAGGTCTTCTATACGTTTGGCAAGGGGAAGTATCAGCTTGTCCTTCCTGACACATAGTTTACATTTTATACCGGACACATACTTTACACTTTTTGGCATAGGAGGGGACCTACTATGCCATGGAATGAAAGTACGAAGATGGATGAAAAACTTAAATTTGTGTCCAGATTTCCAGATGGTGAGAAAATCGCTGTTTTATGCCGTGAATGTGGTATTTCACGGATGACGGGACATAAAATCCTGGATCGATATAAGGAGAGTGGTCTTGAAGCCTTTTCAGACCGAAGTCGCCGACCTTATCGACAGGCTAATCAGTTACCGTTCCAGGTAGAAAAATTAATTTTGCGGCTTAAAGCAGAAAAGCCCCATTGGGGGGGCTCCAAAAATACGTGAACGCCTGATCACTCAATTCCCAACCATCCAACCCACGGCGAAAAGCACCGTTCATGCTGTATTAGAACCGCCATGGTCTGGTGAAAAAGAAACGGCAGCGTCGCTATAAAGCCCAGGGAACAGACCTTACCCAGGCCCAGTCTCCCAACGAACTCTGGTGTACCGATTACAAGGGGGAGCTCCTGATGGGTAATAGAAAATATTGTTACCCTTTGACGGTGACGGATTTTACGAGCCGTTTCCTGATTTGCTGTGAGGGATTGGAGAGCACACGGGAACAATGTGTCAACTGCAATGTAATTTTGACCCTTTTTGTAGGACTTTCTGCAATGTGATTTTGACCCCCTAAGTTCTCATGGGTTGGTCACGACAGGCGCAATTCCTATTTTTTTCTTATCTTTTAACCGGTAACTTTCACCACTCATCACTGCAATATGACAATGATGCAGTAACCGATCCAATAAGGCTGCAGTGAGGGTGGTGTCATTGTCAAAGGCTCGTGCCCATTGGCTAAACGGGAGATTGCTGGTCAGAATAAGACTTCCTTTTTCATAACGCTTTGCAATAACGTTAAAGAATAAATTGGCCTCATCTCGGCCAAATGGTAAATAACCAATTTCGTCAATGATCAATAAGCGTGGAGCATGGACGACCCGTTGCAAATAAGATGTCAATTTCCCTTGATGTTTAGCTGTCGCTAATTGCAACATTAAATCCGCTGCAGCAATAAATCGGGTTTTAATGCCCGCCATTATGGCGCGATACCCTAATGCAATCGCCAAATGCGTTTTACCGACTCCACTGGGTCCTAGAAATACCACATTTTCTGAGCGCGCAATAAAACTCAAACTCCCCAATTCTTGAACCAACCCTTTCGGAACGCCACTGGCAAAGTTAAAGTCATAACTCTCGAGGGTCTTAATGCTCGGCAACCCTCCAAACTGAAGCAGCATCGACTTCGTTCGCTCCATTTTTGCCTCCCATTCAGCCTGGAGAAGATACTCCATAAAATCGGCATAGGTTCCTTCTTGCTGCAACGTCCGTTGAGCAATATCTGGCCAACAGTGCGGCAACGCCTGCAATCCCAGTTGCAAGCACAGGTGTTCGATGCGGGCCTGCTGAAGATTCATGGACATGCCCCCCATAAAATCGCATCATACTGGGATAAGGGATGCTGGATACTCTCCACCGGAAGGGGAAGATGTGGCCCTTTATGGCGTGATGCCGGCAAGTGATGATCGCAGGGCAATGGAATCCATTCGTGGCGTTCATCTTCCAATAATACCGATGGAACTGCCCCAGTCGTTTGATGCTGGCGTGCATTCGCTGTGCGATGCAGCCATGATCCAATCTGGGCATTAGCCGTTTCAACATCCAGTTCCAGTTGACTGCTCTTGAGACGCGAGCTCAACGTCATCACATAATTGTCTTTGAGGTAGCGATTGAAACGTTCCACTTTCCCTTTGGTTTGGGCTCGATAGGGTTTACAAGCCTTAGGCTTGAATCCATATTGTTTTGAGAGACCCAGCAAGTCAGGATGCCATCGATGTAAACCTTCGCCATAGACATTGCGTTCAATGACAATGCATTTTGCATTATCAAAGAGCACCTCCCGGCAAACTCCTCCGAAATATTCAAAAGCACCTATTAATCCCGTAATCCAGGACTCTGAACGTTCATCTGTAAAAAAATGAACATAAGCCGCACGCGAATAACCCAAGATCGCCACAAATGCTTTGAGCGCGCGCGCTCCGCGTCGAATCGTTGTAAAGTCCACTTGCATTTGCTGACCCGGCGCCGTTTCAAATCGAACCAGGGGTTCTTGAACCTTGTTACGTGGATACGCTTGTGCAATGTAGGTATTCAAAATCCGTAACTTCCCCTGATAACCTTGCTCTTTTATTTCTTGATACAAAACAGGAACGGGAATTCGTTTCGGATCTGCTGATTTCATCCGCTCATCCAGATAAGCTTTAAAAGAATCCAGCTTGCTTGGCCTGGCTCCCCTTTGCTGATAACTAGGGTAAGTACAGGGCAAGCGAAGATATTTCCTTACCGTGTTCCGGCTGACTCCTAACTCTCGGGCAATTTCTTTTATCGACATTCCTTGGCGATGCAAGACTTGTATTTCCACAAATGACTCCTTGCTTAACATAAAAATACCGCCCAAATAGGGCAATTCTACTTAAAGGGGTCATTTTTACTTTGCAGATAGAGGGTCATTTTTACACTGCAGCTAACAACAATGGGCTTTCACTGTTTTTGAACGGCTGTTTAAAGAGTATGGCTTGCCTCGTGCCATCCGTTCAGACAACGGAGTACCCTTTGCCAGCCCTAATGCGCTTTATGGCCTCAGCCGCCTCTCGGTATGGTGGTTACGCCTCGGTATCCAGACTGAAAGAATCAAACCCGGCCACCCGGAACAAAATGGTCGCCATGAGAGAATGCATCTAACCTTAAAACAGGAAACAACCCGGCCTCCAGGGCAGAACCTGCTTCAGCAACAGGCAAAGTTTGAGGACTTCATTCACGAATACAACTTCGAAAGACCTCACCAGGCCTTGGGAATGAAATGCCCCAGTGAGTTCTATCGCCTCTCTGACCGGCAGTATCAGGGACTCCCCGAAATTGAATATCCTTTCCATGACAAAACACTCATCGTCACAGCCTGTGGCCGTATCTGCATGGAAAACAGAAAGATTAATTTCAGCCAGGTATTCGCTGGCCAAAAAATCGGTATCCGGGAAGGGAGGATAAAATCTGGTTGGTAAGCTTCATGAATGATGATATAGGTTACTTTGACCTCGAAGCCTGTCGGGTTGAACCCATTGAAAACCCCTTTGGACCAAAAGGGTTAACCATGTCCTCGGTATAATCCGTAAACCATGTGTCCGGTATGGGCCGCCAACCGCAGGGTATTATGGATGGAGAAAAAACTGTGGATCTGGAGAAAGAAACTGAACGAAAGCCGGTTTATCGAACAGGAAGCCGATACGAGGTGGTACAGCGGGGTGGGGGATTCATTTTACTGAAAAACCCATTACTTGTGCGTAAGGCTACGTCATACATCTGGCAGGCATAAACCGTGTGGTGTAAAAAAAGAGTATGAGTAAACTTACCGGCAGGGCCTGATTTGTGTGCTCGAGGGGTTAAACTGCCCATATCAGAGTTATTATATGTGCGTGCGAGAGGATTGGTCGTGTCAGTAAAGACAAACGTGCAGGAACAATAGCAGGGTAATTGATTTTGAAACTTGAGTTTGTAAAGTTATTTTTTGGGGCTGAAGTAGATTAGCGCTAAATACCAGCCCACTCCTTCAGTATATTGAGTTGTTGTTTAGGAGTTCCGTAATTAAACCTGAATTCACATTCCTTGAGGAATAGCGGAAATGATTCTTTCTGGATTCCATTCTATTTTCTCAGCACCCGTTTAGCCTGATTCCAGAAGTTCTCGATGCCGTTGATAGGATTTCACCCTTTTGCAAACAATGCGGAATGATGGATCCGCTCATGATGGAAATCACTCCCATCCAGGGCATTATCACTTCGGGTGCAGTCGGTATACACCATGCTGTCAGGGGCTATTTTTCTGCTAATCAGCGGTAATAGGGTCTCCGTTCTGGTGTCATCCACCCCCCTGGTATAAACTTTACCTCCTCGTTTCAGAATACCGGATACAGCAACCTTGCCCCTTGCACCTCGACCGCGCTTGCCCTTACGGACCCCACCAGAATAACGCTCATCCCGTTCCACTGCACCCTCAAAAACTTCGTGAGCTTCCTTATCCAGGTGACAGGCTATTACTTCCCTCAATTTACGGTAAAACAGGATGGCTGAGTTAGGTTGAATATCCAGCAGATCAGCCGCCGATCGGGCCGTTACTTCCAATACAAAAAATCCCGGCAACCGTAATTGATGTTTTCGTGCTCATTTACAATGTGTTATCTTCATAAAATGAGCTTAACATTTAAGCTAATCTACTTCAGCCCCTATTTTTTTAATTCTTCTTTACTGTACCCAATAAGGCGCCAGCCTACTAACGCAACAATACCAGCCCATATCAGATAAGGAATGATGGAATAAAAAGACATAATTGGCCCAACATGATTATTGATGTTGAAGTTACTGCCTAAACCGTTTTGAGTCAAGATTTTTTAATAAAAAACCCCGCCAGGAGGCGGGGTTTGAGGTTGTGGTGCGTGTAGTTATAATTAGAAGCTATAGATACCTGAAAACTGGAAGCGAT
>JAGXAQ010000003.1 GCA_018971485.1 Pseudomonadota bacterium
CCGCCGGTGCCGTGGTTAGGTTCGACGATGCTGCCGTTAACGGAGGTGGCGCCGGAATAGCTGGACCGGGAGATAGCTGCGCCGCCGTACCAGTGTGGGGTAAAGGAGGCCATGACTGGAGCCGGGGCAGGGGTAGCCTGGGCTTCAGGAGCCGGGGCGGCTTCAGGAGCCGGAGCAGGTTGGGGGGTTGGCGCTGTGGCAGCTGCAGGGGCTTCTTCTGGAGCTGGAGCCACAGTGCCTCCTGCATAAGCTGATGCAGAAACCAAACCAAGCAAACCAATCATCAGGGATGAAATACGCATTAGAAAATTTCCTTTCATGTGAATCAACAAATCAAATCAAATTTACTGCAGGACTTACTTATTTATTTAATAATGTTTCTTAAACATACTTCAGTTCCAACATCTGTTTATTTATCCTGACATCTTGCATCGAATATGACAGTGGATTTGCAGTTTAGTTCCGGTTTTGATTGCCAAGGATACTAAAAACGTGGCATATAGTGGTCAACAAGGCATGCCAAGATTGGCAACTTTGGACAGAGTTTGTGAAACAGAAGCATGTTTGTAATTTTAATTGAAACTGAGGAAAAATGCAGATGTTTTTTTTGAAGTGTTCATTTTTGATAAAAAATAAATGGATATACCTGATTATTTGCGCTATGGCTTTCTTCTTGTGGGGGAGGGCTGCTTTTAGTGTTTCAATGCGTTTTTATCCTCTTTCACACAGGTTAACTGGTGGCGATGTTCATTATACCGTAAAAAAAGGCGATACACTTGGCTTGATCGCAAGTCATTATGGTCTTGAGCGAACTGATTTAGCGATTCAGACGCATACAAATCCTAGTTTTAAAGTGGCTCATATCTGGGTAGGTGAAGTCTTGAAATTCAGTAACCGCCATATTGTGCCTTATTCGATGTCGAATGGGCTGCTACTTAACGTGGCTCAGCGTATGCTATTTGATTTTAAAGATGGGCAGTTGCTTGAAGCCTACCCTTTTGCGGCAGGAGTGCCGACATGGCCAACACCTATTGGGATGTTTCATATAACTAGTAAGGTCGCTTTTCCTGTTTGGTATGTACCCAAGAACATTCAAGAAGAGGAAGCAAGCGAAGGGCGTGTGGTTCAAATAAAGGTTCTTCCGGGTCCGGATAACCCGTTAGGACAATATTGGCTTGGGTTAAGTGTTGGTGGAATAGGTATCCATGGAACGATAGAGCCACAAAATATCTATCGTTATGAGTCTCATGGTTGTGTCAGGCTATTTCCTTCAGACATTAAAAAACTGTTTGGACAATCGTATGTTGGTGAAAGTGGTGAGATTATTTATGAACCTGTCCTGTTAGCTAAATCCAGGGATGGAAAGATTTGGCTTGAGGTTGATGATGATGTTTATAACCTCTGGCCTTATCATGATTTAAATTATGTTAAGGCGCTAATTCGAAAAAATCATTTAGAACATGAAGTGAGTTGGAAAAAAGTGGATCAGGTGGTACGACAGAAACTGGCTGTAGCTGAAAATGTAACCAATCGATTACCTAAGGAAATAGTCGCCAATAAGAATCGTTAGTGATGGGATAAAGACTTGTTTTCTGGTGTTGAGTCAATTGAGTCAATTAAGTTTCAGGATAAAATTTGGCGGTTAAACTTGTCAGGGTGTTTGCATTATGAAAGAGGTTTTAGTGATTGAAATGGGGATGGGTGTAGATATGCATGGCCAGGATATTACAAAAGCGGCGGCTCGTGCCATTCAGGATGCCATTTACCATAACTCATTGCCGGGCTTGCGTGCAGCCATTAAAAAATATGGTGCTTCTGAAATGTCTGTTAATGTGCGCCTTGGCGTGCCCTGTAATCAGGATAAATTAGATTTTTCTTTGCTTGAGGCTATTTTTCCATATGGGAATGTGACATTTGAAGTATGCCAAGGTGGGATGGTGAGCTCTAATGTTCTCATGCTTGCAGAGAAGGGAGACAAAACGGATGATATGTTGATAGTCAATGCAGTTATTGAAGTCGGATATTGAAATATAAGGTGATCGTTTGATTGAAAGGATAAGAGAGAACGGTTCAGGTTTTGGCCTGTCATTTCTGGTGCTCTGCTATAGGGCATAGGTTGATTTTGTGTTGAATTCCTTGAAAAGATAAATGATTGTTAGGTATGTAGGGCAGAAGCCCAGGATTGTCTTGGCCCAGACTGGAAATGTTTAATTGGTTCTTTTAAACCATTTTCCTGGCTGTTGATTGCCATATTGCGGATTTGGCAAGCTCAGCCTGTCTTTTTGTATGGAATGTCTCACAACCTTATAATTTACTTATGGTTTATTTTCTGGGGTCTTAATGAGTTTTATTCGTGCTTTCACAAGTTGTAATCCGGGAACCGGTGAAATTTACTTTACCCGCCCATCATGGTCTGAAGCAGAACTTTTGGCGCGTATTGCATCCTTGAAACATTTTCAGAAGGGTTGGTCGGAATCGGGGATAGACGCTCGTTCTGATGCATTGAAAAGATTGGCATCGGCTTTGAGTGCTGCCAAGAATCAATTGGCTGGAAAAATAAGCCAAGAAGTTGGGCGACGAACACTTGAATGTAAAAGTGAAATTGATCGTTCCATTGATCTCTTACATTATTATGCTCGTTCAGCCCCCATGACACTGATGCCTAAAAAGGTGAAAACAGAAGCAACCCGTAGCGAGCTTTTTTTTGAGCCGTTGGGCTTGGTATTGGCTATTATGCCCTGGAACTACCCGGTATGGCAGGTTTTGCGTTTTGCCGTACCGGCTTTGGTTGCAGGAAATGCCTGTCTGGTCAAGCCAGCACCTTCTGTCCCACAATCGACTGCATTATTGTTGGATATAGTACATTCGACGGGAATTCAGGCCATGGATGTTGCATGGATAAACGAGGAGCATGTTGAAGAAGCGATACGTGCTGCTGATGCTGTTGCATTTACAGGCTCGACTGATGTAGGTCGTATCGTTGCTGCAGCTGCGGGTAAACACATTAAAAAAACAGTGTTAGAGCTTGGAGGAAGCAATCCTTTAGTTGTTCTAAAGGATGCTGATATCCATGTTGCGGCGAGAGATGCGTGTTACTCACGTTTTCGTGATGCAGGACAATCCTGTAATGCAGTAAAAAGGATGATAGTTGTTCCAGAAATTGCTGAGGCATTTATTGCTGAACTTATAGCTGAGGCCTCGAAACTCAAGATGGGCATTCAGGATGATCCGAATGCCAGCCTTCCTCCCTTGGCGCGGGCTGATTTGAGAGAAACACTGCATGCTCAGGTGCTGGACGCCACGACGCATGGCGCTAAACTTCTATTGGGAGGGTTTATGCCCGAAGGGCCAGGATTTTTTTATCCTGCAACCATACTCGATACGGTTACGCCAGCCTGTCGTGTCTATCATGAAGAAATATTTGGACCCGTAGCCAGTATTCTGAGGGCGGATAACGAGCAGGATGCCATTCGTATGGCCAATGATACGGTTTTTGGTTTAGGTGCGAGTATTTATACCCGTAATCGGGAGAAGGGGTGGGCTATTGCGAAACAAATTGACGCTGGCAGTGTCTTTATTAATCGACATCCAATCTCTGATTTAAGATTGCCTTTTGGTGGAATCAAGGCTTCCGGTTATGGCAGAGAACTTTCAGAGTTTGGCTTACTTGAATTCGTTAACGTTAAGACGTTTTGGCAGAAATGAATCGGGTTGTCTTTTTGTGATGATGATATATAAAAAATTGGAATCGGGGTATTGGTATGGATAAAACCTTAGCTCGTATTGCCAGTATCATAGGTCCTGAAAACCTATTGAGATCCGAAGAAGATATGGCTCCATTTTGCTTGGACTGGCGCAAGAGATACCATGGTCGACCTTTGGCAGTAGCTTGCCCGGGTAGTACGGATGAAGCGGCCCGGCTCGTTTCTTTTTGCCATGAAAAAGATATTCCTGTTGTCCCTCAAGGAGGAAATACTGGTTTAGTGGGTGGGGCAACACCTGACTCTAGTGGAACTGAGCTTATTGTTTCACTGAGAAGAATGAATCGGCTAAGACAGATTGATACTGCAAACAACACGATGATAGTTGAAGCAGGAATGACCCTTGCCGATGCGCAGATTTGTGCGGAACGTGTGAACCGATTATTTCCTTTATCTCTTGCTTCTGAAGGCACTTGCCAGATTGGGGGGGCTCTTTCGACTAATGCAGGCGGGTTATGTGTTTTACGTTATGGCACAATGCGTGAACTCACGCTTGGCCTTGAGGTGGTTTTAGCTCATGGTCGCGTATTTTGTGGTTTGAGCGGTTTGAGAAAGGATACATCCGGTTTTGATGTGAAACAGCTTTTTATGGGCGCAGAAGGTACATTAGGATTGATTACTGCGGCCAGTTTAAAGCTTTTTTCGAGACCGGCTGAAATAGTTACATTATTTATTGGGTTGAATAGCCCGGAAGAAGTCATAGAGTGTCTTACCAAAATCAGGACATCTTTTAGTGCCTATTTGAGCACTTTTGAGATGATTGGGAAAAACTGTTTGGACCTGGTTGATTTACATATCCCCCATGCCCGGCGACCTTTTGTTGCTCCATGGACTGTTTTGGTTGAATTAACTCATCAAGGAGAAATATCCCGTTTCCAGGAAGAAGTGGAAGACTGGTTTATGACTGAGATTGGTCATGAAGTTGTGATTGCTCAAAGTACTCAAGATCGCAAGGATTTGTGGCTTCTTCGTGAATCCATATCTGAGGCTCAGGCGAAGGATGGTATTAGTATAAAACATGATATTGGTGTTCCGACAAGTGCTATTCCACAGTTTCTGGCAGATGCAGAAAAAAGGCTTCGCCACGAATTTCCAGAATGTCGTATTATCGTTTTTGGACATGTTGGGGATGGGAACCTGCATTATAATATTTCCTGGACTCGTCCTGGAAATATCGATTTATTTGAAGATGAGTACAGGGTTAATCAGATAGTCTATGATTTAGTCTATCTATACGGTGGAACCTTGGCAGCAGAACATGGTATTGGACAGCTTAAAATGGATTGGCTGGCTACCTATAAGGATTCTGTGGCCTTGTCTATCATGAAATCAATTAAACAGGCTTTAGATCCAAAAAACTTGATGAACCCACATAAAATCTTGCGTTAGCTGTCTGTAATTGGATTTGTGGCATATTGACCGTATTTCTAGTTTTCTTCAGCGAATTTTGTTCCGGTTAGACTGCCAGAGATAGGCTTGTTGATTTTCTTGACTGGATCGTCTAGGAATCAGGCAAGAATAAGAACTGGTTTGGTTTGTTGATTTGCCTAAGCTGGAGTAGATGATACCCATACTAAGATGAAAGCCTGAATTGCCGGACTTTCATCTTAGTGGGCGGGAAGTCTATTTTTTCTTAAGATTGGGTTGGGGAGTCATGCGCAGATAGGGTTTGAGTTGGCGATAACCTTGCGGGAACTTGGTTTGAATTTCTTCTGGATCTTTAATTGAGGGAACAATAACGCATTCATCGCCCTGTTGCCAGTCAGCTGGGGTTGCAACCTGATAGTTGTCGGTTAACTGTAGAGAATCAATTACGCGTAATATTTCAGCAAAGTTTCTCCCAGTAGAGGCAGGGTAGGTAATCTGGGCGCGGAGTTTCTTGTTTGGGTCAATAAAATAGACTGAACGAACGGTTTGTGTTGCAAGTGCATTTGGATGAATCATGTCATAAAGCTCAGCAACTTTTCGTTCAGGATCGGCAATAATGGGAAATTGTACATTTGCGTTCTGTGTTTCATTGATATCATTAATCCATTTTTTATGGGAGTCCAATGGGTCGACTGAAATGGCCAGGCATTTGACATTTCGTTTTTTAAATTCTTCGTTTAGATTGGCAACACGACCCAGTTCAGTTGTACAAACTGGGGTAAAATCTGCAGGGTGAGAAAAAAGCAAACCCCAAGAAGAACCAAGCCAATCATGAAACCTGATTGTTCCAGATGTCGTTTCGGTTTCGAAATCTGGAACTATATCACCAAGATGTAAGGTTGCCATATGTTTCCTCCTTATTGCTGTTTGTTTACAATAAATCCGGTCATCCTAGAATATAACAGTGAATATCTATAATTATAAAGAATAATATTGAAATAATTTATACCTTATTCATATAACCAGTATAAATGAGCGTGTTTTTTTATTGATAGCCAGTGTTGTTTTTGCAGAGAAGCATAACAAGAAACCATGGGATTAAGTTAATGTAGCTCTATTTCTTTATGGCCTTAATTTATTTCCCTTTGAACGACTTTGTAAGTGTTGTTAATTATATCAAATACTTTTGTTGATGTTTCAGAATCACTGTTTAACTCTATAAAAGGAATGTGTTCGTCTTGTAAGTAGTTATATAATCTGTTTTCTATTGTCATAGATTCAACCTCAGTGTGAATACGGCCTTTTTCCTGGTAAGGATAGGTGCGTTTGAGAAAAATGTTGAGGTTGTCGTAACGGTCAAATATGTCTCGTACAAATGGTGGAAAAGAAGGAGGGTAGTTTTCGGGCATGTATAGTGAGGAAAGAATTAAGGGAGAGTCACTAATTGCATAGTCGATTTCCCCATCCAAGGTGTGAAGCCTGTCATTTTGCTTGGCAAAAATATAGAGCTGATCATCAAGTGATTTGTATCGTTTTGCCCAAACCAAATGTTTTGCAATTTCTTGAATAAGCTCGACATTATAACCTGAATCCTTCATTAGTGTGAAAAGTGCAGCTGCGTTGCGACTTTTGCCGCTACAAGGTGCACCAAAAAAATTAATGACTTTCAAAGCTACCTCTACTTGTAAAAAGTATTATAAAAAATTAGGTAAGATTAATGTGGTTCTTAAATAATCGTAGCGGGATTTTCTTTTTTCAGTAATTCAATGAGGCTTGCCTGGGCATGATGAGGTTTGCCCCTTTTTTTACGATGTCGATAAGTACCGGATGAATCCATTTCCCATGCATCGTGGTTATCATTGAAATAATATTTTAGTCCTTCACGTAGAATACGTTTTTTAAGCTTTGGATCAAGTATTGGGAAAGCGAGCTCAATTCGACGATAAAAATTACGTTCCATCCAATCCGCGCTGGACAGTAGAACTTCTTCACGATGATCATTATAAAAATAGAAGATACGGCTATGTTCTAGAAATCGGCCCACAATTGAGCGAACCTGTATATGCTCAGATAGTCCGGCAACACCTGGTTTTAATGCACACATGCCGCGCACGATAAGATCAATTTTTACTCCTGCCTGTGATGCCTCATATAGCCCTGAGATTACTTCCGGATCTAGCAGGGCATTCATTTTCGCAATAATTTTTGCAGGCCGGTTCGCTCGAGCAATGCTGGTTTCTCGCTGAATCGCTTCAAGTATTCTTTTATGCAGAGTAAAAGGAGCTTGCCAGAGATAATTCAGGTTTCCCTGGCGACCTAAGCCGGTTAATTGGATAAATACATTATTCACGTCCTCACATATTGCCTGATTTGCAGTCAAAAGCCCAAAATCGGTATAACGTGTTGCAGTATGTGAATGGTAGTTCCCTGTTCCAAGATGGGCATACCGATTAAGTACACCATTCTCCCGTCGAACTACCATAGCCATTTTGGCATGGGTCTTGTAACCTACTACTCCGTACACTACATGAGCGCCAACTGTTTCGAGTTTAGTTGACCATTTTAGGTTCGCTTCTTCATCAAACCTTGCCATAAGTTCGAGGACAACTGTGACTTCCTTTCCATTACGTGCTGCAAGGATTAAGGCTTCCATTAAATCAGAATCTAGCCCAGTGCGGTAAATGGTTTGCTTGATAGCCACTACTTCAGGATCAGTGGCAGCCGTTTCGATAAATTGAATAATTGGTTTGAATGATTGATAGGGGTGATGCAAAAGAATATCGTTTTTACGGATAGCTTTAAAAATATCGTTAAACTTAGCTAATGGCGCAGGTATTCCGGGTACAAAAGGAGGAAATTTGAGCAGGGGTTGGTTAATGAGATCAACAATATCTTGTAATCTTGCCAGGTTAACGGGTCCATTGACACGATATAGATCCGCTTCATTTAGTTCAAACTGCTTAAGCAGAAAATCTGCCATTTCATTTGAACAGTTGTCAGCAACTTCGAGCCGTACTGCATCGCCAAAATGGCGTTGAGGTAATTCCCCTTGTAAAGCGAGGCGAAGATTTTTAACCTCCTCTTCGTCAACAAAGAGATCGCTGTTGCGCGTAACGCGAAATTGGTAGCACCCTTCTACGTTCATGCCTGGAAAGAGTGTGTGTACCCATGCATGTAAAATGGTAGATAAGAAAATAAAATCCCAGGGATTTTCTGTTAGGTTTTGAGGAAGTTGTATATAACGGGGTAAAAGTCGTGGGGCCTGAACAATGGCAATACCTGAGCTACGCCCAAAAGCATCTTTGCCGCTTAAGGCTATGGCAAAATTTAGGCTTTTGTTGAGCAAGCGGGGGAAGGGATGGGCCGGATCTAACCCGATCGGTGTTAATAAGGGTAAGATTTCCTCACTGAAATAGTGGGCAATCCATTGCTGTTGTGAAGGTGTCCACTCGTCAGATTGTAAAAAATGGATGCCGTGCTGTGCAAGTTCAGGCAGTAGGTTGTTATTGAGTAAGTGATACTGCGTTTTAACAATTTCGTGTGCTCTCGTACTGACGTGGTGATAGGTTTCGGTGGATGACCATCCATCTGGGCTTTTACCAGGCACATTAAGCTTTATCTGCTCTTTTAGGCCCGCAACGCGAATTTCAAAGAACTCATCCAGATTGTTTGAGACAATGCATAAATAACGAAGTCGTTCGAGTAAAGGTATATCGTGATTGGCAGCATTGGCCAATACACGCCGGTCAAATTCAAGTGCAGCGATTTCACGGTTTAGATACAAACTGGAAAGGTTACGCTGATTCTGCATTTCGCCTTGAAACATGGTATTTTTAGCCATATTTGTTTTTTTAACTTTAACATGGTTAGGTTACAGATTTATGTGCACCCTGAAAAGTTATGTTGACCTCCTTCTGGGCTATAATCCATGTTGACCGATGTTTTTTTGGATACCTTTTGATTGAAAACGATTAAAGAAATTGAATTTGAGCAACTCGCTGCTGTTGATCTTGGTTCAAATAGCTTCAGGCTGCAGATTGCCAGGGTTGTGGATGATATATTTTATCCTCTTGACTCATATCGTGAAACAGTACGCCTTGCTGCAGGTTTAACAGTTGATCGAATGCTTGATTCTGCTTCAAGACAAAGAGCTTTAGTGGCTCTTTCGCGTTTTGGCGAGCGATTAAGGGGTTTTCCACGTGATGCCGTTAGGGCTGTAGGAACGAATGCATTACGTGCAGCTAAGAATGCCCGCGAATTTATTCTTGAAGCTCAATCGGTACTGGGTTATCCCATCGAAGTTATTGCTGGGCGAGAAGAGGCCCGTTTAATTTATCAAGGAGTCACGCAACTTCTTTCTGCTTCCAGTGCAAGGCGTTTAGTCATTGATATCGGTGGCGGGTCAACAGAGTTTATCATTGGAAATGGTACAAGACCTCATCTTATGGAAAGTCTCTACATGGGGTGTGTAAGTTATAGCATGCGGTTTTTCCCGGATGGGGTGTTAACAGAGCAACGTTTTTTAGATGCCAAGATTGCGGCTTTAGCTGAGCTTGAAAGTATCACGGCTATTTATCGTCAAACGGGATGGGATGAAGTTTATGGTTCTTCAGGAACCGCGCGTGCTATTTCTTCAATCCTCGAGTTAAATGGTATTACGAGGGGAAGCCTTACTCTGTCTGCTTTATGTAAATTAAGGCAAATGTTTATTGAAGCTGGCCATGTTGCTAATATTGCCCTGGCAGGGCTTAAGACAGACAGGTTAATGGTTCTGCCAGGCGGGTTTGTTATTATGGATGCCATTATTGAAGCGTTTGGAATTGAGCAGTTGTTCTTTGCTGAAGGCGCTTTGCGTGAAGGGGTGCTTTTTGATTTGGCTGGCCGCCATCATCATGCAGACATGCGCGAACAAACTGTACGACAGATGATGCGTCGTTATCATGTGGATCATCAGCAGGCAAGAAGAGTCGCACAACTCGCTGTAGCTTTATATACAGGCCATTTACCACCAATGGATGATGAATCCACTTTGTGTAGAAAACAATTAGAATGGGCAGGATTATTGCATGAAGTAGGAATTGATATTGCTCATTCTGGATATCATAAACATTCTGCATATATAGTTGAGAAGGCTGATATGCCTGGTTTTTCACGTATTGAGCAAATCTTGATGGCACAAATTATTCTGGCACATCGAGGTAGGCTTACAAAGGTACGAGAAGGACTAAGTTCAAAAACTGATCGCTTGATGGCGGTTTGTTTGCGGTTTGCAGCATTGATATGCCGAAACCGGACTGGTTCCTTACCAATGTGTTGTTCTTTAGAGGAGGAATCTGGTGTCTTGGTATTGAAGCTGGATAGTACATGGCTGGAAGCGCATCCCCTTACTTTGGCTACTCTTGATCAAGAATTGAATGAATGGAAAGAAGCCGGATGGTTTTTTCGAGTCAGACGGGTTTAAGCTTGCCAGGATAGACGTTCTGAATGATTGCGGGAGAAGAATAGTTTGAGCTAATCCACCAAATACTGTTTTTTTTGACTTCAATGTTGGCTTGTTGAGTGAGTCGCAAGATAATCTGACCTAGTGTAGGCTGGTGTCCAACTATCAATGTTTGCCCTGGTTCATCTGGCCACCCGGTAAGTTGAATGATTTTTTCAGGATGTTGCTTAAAGTAAAGATCGTCGATGATCTGATAGGAAAGGTTTAGTGTATCTGCAGTCTGTTGTGTTCTTAGGGAGGGGCTAACCCAAAGTCGGGCTGTGGGGTCTAATTGCGGTAAAAGCCAAGTTGCTGCTTCTGAAGCCTGCTGTTTTCCTTTGCCACTTAAGGGACGATAAAAATCCGGGATACCATCATGGGCATCAGCATGACGCCAAAGGATTAGTTCCATGGTTTTCCCCTGATATTGTTTATAGCTAGGCAGAAGTTAGTTATACAGGTGAGATAGCTTTAGTTCTAAATATAACGCTTGAATATTGAATCAGCTATCAGGGTAATAAAAAAAGACTGCAATCTTGCTTTCCCAAGTATTAGTTTTACAGAATTTGAACTTTATATCAATTTGATTTGTTCGGGGAATGTGCCGTGTTGTATATGAGATCATTCTGGAAAGTGAATAAATTTATGTAAATACGGCTAGTAGCATGAAATTGCTGGTTCTGATTGGGTTTATTCTGTTAGAAATAAAGATTAATTTGAATTGATCTGGTCTCCCATCATAAATATAAGGAGTTTTGCATGATTAAATTTATATTGTTTAGAGCTTACGAAAGCTGTTTTGTTTATTATTTCAATAAGCAAAGTACTGTTATTGGATAGAACTGTTCTGGGTTCATTATTAAGAATTAGGTGAATAGGTCAAAAGTAGAGATAAGTTATTTGGCTTTTCTTATTCTTGTTTGTTCCATTTTGCCAAATATTTTTTTTAAATTTTGTTGGGTTAAAGTTTCGAGCGCATATAGACCTGCTCTGAGTATCTCGTTTTTTTTTGCTTTTATTCCCAAAGAGAGAAGCGTTTCCTTGAGAAGGGATATTTTGTGGCGATCTTCATCAGGGATGCTAAAATTAGCATACATCAATTTATTTTTACCATGTTTATTTATTTTCCCCTTAATGGAATCCATTAGGTTTTTTTGTGATTCTTTTTTTGATTTTTTGTTTGTTTTTGATGGGCTTTTTGTTTGCTTATTTAGGATGACGAGACTGGCTGGATTTTCAGCTTCGATATTTGTCAGGGCTGGGCTATTTTGGTTAGCCGAGGCATTTTTTGAGCCACCAGAATTACCATCATGAGGTAAAGCAGGATTTTCTATTGCTATTGTTTTTTTCCCCTTCCCACTCATTTTTTCCCCTTCATTTAACTTAGCAGGTTGACACTGATAGCCATCGAGGAATATTCAGTATATATGAACCATTGATAAGAATATATAGTTACATGCTTATCATGCTATCTGGAAACAGATATTAAAAAGAGGGAAAGTAAGGGGTTATTGTTAGGAAGGCAAGAGGGCATCTGCACGTTTATTTGCAGAACATATGCCCCCTATAGCATGAATCCAGGAATCAGTTTGTTTTGCCTTGATTAAGGATTGCCTCTGCCATATCAAGTAACTGGGTTTCTTCGTTAATAATTCCACCCTTGGCCTGTTCTTTCATAATGATATGAATTAACCGGTTAAGCTTGGAACTTTTCATGTTCAGTTCCAACGCTACAGATGAAATATCTTCTTTTATGGCTTCCTGATCAAGACTAATACGAATACGGTTCTCAATAATTGCCTTGATTTTATCCATTTGTTGGGTGCTTAGATTTAGGTACGTTTTTTCATTAATCTGTTGTTCCATAAATTTTATCCACTTAAATATAAAATTGAGAAGATTATTGCTGGCTTTGTTTTTTGGAATGGCAGTATATCAAATAAGGCTATATAGCGTGATTTGAAGTACGAATGGTTTTTTTTGATATACAGTCCTGTTAAACTTGAGACAGATTAAGCTCTGAGGACATTATGAAAGAAAAATTGTTTAATCCAGAAAATGCTGCTCGGCTGGATGATCCGGTACGGTTGGGTTTTCTCCCGTTTGCAGATGTTCTTGACGAGATGGAAATTTTGCCTGGTATGACTGTTATAGATATTGGGGTTGGAACGGGTTATTTTGCCATACCCATAGCCAGAATGGTTGGAGAAACCGGGACAGTTTATGCAGTCGATGTACAGACGGCTATGTTGGAGTATCTGGAAAAAAAAATTGTTCATGAATCTTTGTCTTCGATTTTCGAAATTATTGAAGCTCCTGCTGAAGATACCTCTCTACCTGGAGAATGTGCTCATATTATACTTATGGCAAATTTATGGCATGAAATTGATGACCATATGGCAACGCTAGAAGAAGCCGGTCGATTGTTAAAGCCTAATGGCCGATTGTTTATTCTGGATTGGCGACCTGATGTTGAACGACCACCAGGACCAGCCATTGAACATAGAATTAGCGCTAATCAGGTTGTAGCCTTTCTTGCTGCAAATGGTTGGCAAATTGGTCTGAACAAAAATATTGGTACATACAGCTATTTACTGTCTGCTTTCCCAGATATCCAATCTATTTGATGTTTGAATTAGTTAAATGAGTAAATTAAAGCAACTAGGCCTGGTCAATGTTTTAGATATTGCCCCCAGACTGATATTGGATATTCGTTATGCCACTTCTTATAATTTTTACAATCAGTCTGTTTATTCCAGCCCTGTGGCTTACCTTCGAGAACCTGTTGCCTTGGCTCTCGGGCGTGTTCAAAATTTTCTTGAGCAACAAGGCTTTGGTCTTAAGATATTTGATGCCTATCGGCCTTTTAGTGTTCAGGAGTTATTTTTCAAGTTTGCTCCTAATCCCGTATTTATTAAGCAGCCGATTCGGGTAAATGGCAAACCTGTTGATGGATCAAATCATAACAGAGGAGCTGCTGTTGATTTGACTTTGGTAGATCAAAAAGGGATTGAACTTGAATTACCTACCCCTTTTGATGAATTTTCCGAGCGAGCGTGGAGTAATTTTCAAGGCGGGAGTAACACGTCACGAAAAAACAGGGATTACCTTAGATACGTTATGATGGCTGAAGGTTTTTTACCGTTAGAAAGTGAATGGTGGCATTTTGATGGGCCAGATAGCCAGAATTATGGATTACTGGATATTCCTATTTAATTATTTTTACCATGCTTAAAAAGAGCGGGCGGTGGGTTTTGTTAACCGGAAGGACAAGTCATATGGACCAATCTGATAAAGATGATACTTACTGGAAACAGAAACTAACACCAGAACAATATGAAATATGTCGTAACAGGGGCACCGAAAAACCCTTTACTGGCTTGTATTGGAATTGCTTTGAGAAAGGGATTTATCGATGTGTGGGGTGTAATACACCTCTTTTTTCTTCGGAAACAAAATTTGATGCAGGTTGTGGATGGCCGAGTTTTTATAACTTAATTGATTCTAAGAATATTTCCTTGTCTGAAGATTTTTCATATGGCATGAATCGTATTGAGGTGACTTGCAGTCATTGTGGCTCACATCTTGGGCATGTTTTCCCAGATGGACCGGCACCCACCCATGAGCGTTACTGTATGAATTCTGCAAGTCTTATTCTGGAAAAAAATTGAATGCGAGTTATATCAGAAAATCCAATTGGTGTTTTTGATTCAGGTATAGGAGGGCTTACGGTTGTAAGGGCGCTTATGGAGCGGTTACCGTTTGAGGATATTATTTATTTTGGTGACACAGCAAGAGTGCCATATGGAGTTAAGTCGGTATCGACTATCTCCTCATTCGCGACACAAATAACTGAATTCCTTTTGCAACACCAGGTAAAAATGCTAATTATTGCCTGTAACACTATCGCTGCAGTGGCTTCACAAGTCGTTCAGGATTTATCTTCTGTGCCGGTTTTGAATGTAATTAATGCAGGAGCTCAAACTGCAGCCAAAATTACCAGAAATAAACAGGTAGGAATACTCGGTACTCCTGCAACAATTAACAGCAATGCCTATGTTCGGGCAATTCATGAAGCAGACAATCACATTCATGTCACTACACAGGCCTGCCCACTATTTGTTCCCCTGGTTGAAGAAGGGTGGCTGGATCACCCTGTAACTCGCCTTACGGCGCAAGAATATCTTAAGCCGGTATTGGCAGAAAAAATTGATACGCTTGTGCTGGGCTGCACTCACTATCCCTTATTGAAACCCATTTTAAGTGAAATAGCAGGTGAATCCATTCGTTTGGTTGATTCTGCAATTACGGTGGCTCATGAAACTGCTGATTTGCTACTGGCCAATGGAATGGCTCAACTAAGCAGCAGGGAACCCAATTATTTGTATTTTGTGACAGATGTCCCATTACGTTTCCAATCTGTTGGCGAACGTTTCTTAGGTCGAAGTCTTGAAAATGTGAAAGTAGTCAACTGGTGATGTTGTTATAAGGTTTAAACATTGGAGGATACGTTTTTATATTTAAGTTAGAACGGGATGCATTTTAAAGCGGGATTGGTATTCTAAATTTAAAGTTATTCCCTGATTATTTGTCCGTTTAATTACATAAGTGAAGCCTGGCTATTGAAACCGGTTTAATTCTGGATCATGATTAACCTGTTTGGGTAAACCGGTGATGGCTGGAAGATCAGATAAGGAGGGCATGCCTGAAAGGGCCTGAATATGCCCTTTTTTATCCTGCCAGACCAGTGTTGGAGTTCCATTCCCTCCAAATGCGTTCATTAATTCATTATTTGAGGCCATCATTGATTTAAATTGTGTGGATACATGAGTTGAAGGGGCAATGCCGCCTGAATCATGGGCATATTTTGTTTCATTTTGTCTAAAGGCTAATAGAGGATTATGTGCCGTCATAATGGCATCAGCCCGACCAAAAGAACTTTGCTTTAAAAATGCAACAGGCACCCATCGAACTTGCAGTCCAATTTTTTCGTATGGTTGAAGTGCTTTCCACAAGAGATGACAGAAAACACAGTTGGGATCAAAAAACACAAATAAGGTTTTTTTAGGATGAATATTGTCACCTTCATTGATTGTTTTAGTCTGTTTCAAATGTAAAAACTGCTGGTTTAGACTGGAATTTGGCAGGTATTGTTTGGCATAGCTAATATTAAGGTCATTACCGTTGGCATCAATCAGTTCCCCTGTTAACAGGGATTGTTGGTCAGGCGTAACATATACAATGAGATACTGGCCGTTATGTTTAAGAATGTAGCCTGTTAGATTAGATTTTGCAGGGAAGGAACGGATAGATGAAAATCCACTTTTTAATAGCAGTGCAATAGGTTTTGGATAAACAGGAACAGCTGAAGCTGGAAGAAAAGTCACTGCAAATAAAAAAATACCCCAAATAAAACGCATAAACAACATGGAACGATCCCCGTTTTTTTAGATAGCGTGTTTCATTATATGGTTAAATAGAAGTGAAGGACAGCGGCGGATTCCTCTTCTGAGGTAATTAATCAACCCTTAAAAAAACTTGAATTTTATTGATATAAGCGCAAAATTGTCTGGTAGGCGATGAATGTTTTCACAAAGGAGAGCAAAATGTCGCAAATGAAACATCCTGTGCCAAATTCTGATCATGACAAGTCATTGCGTGAATTGAAGCATGAACTGGCTGAGGCCAGAAAGAAAATTCGTTGCTTGCAAAGCGAAAAAAAACAGCTTGAAGACCAGCTTTCTCATGATAATTATTTTTGGACCAGTATGATTGGACAATTATTATTAACAGATGCCACGTTATATTCTTCGTTAAAGGATCACGATAGTGAACGCATCTATTTAAATGGTTCTAATTATTATTATTCGCTTGCTGATCAATATAAGGATCATATGCGTCACTCACGCCATCACTAGTAAATGAGAATGTCTTTAGACAAAATATATTAGCGAGTAAATGTTGCTTAAGAAGCTCCCTGCTATCAGGGGGCTTTTTTTAACCCTGTTTAAAGTATGCCATAGTTCTAATGTAGTACTGCCTTAGTTATTTCATTTTCTTAAATCAAATATTAGTGAATCTGCTTTCATCTCCTTTTTTGGGAGGATGGGCAATTCTTTGTGATTTGTTTCTGTAGTTAAGATTTCATTAATATTCGTCAGATAAAATAAGCAGCATTTTTGATGGAAGTGAAATGTTATGTATAGTCGCCCAATTCGTATTTTACATGCATTAGTTGCTCTGGGGGTGCTGTATCAACTGATTGTTAGTTTATTAATGCGTGCACCACAACGAGATCATCCAGTATCCCAAAGTGCCTTATTTTTATTTTCTTCTCATAAGTGGGTCGGGTTATTTGTTGTAATAGTTTTATTCGTGAGCTGGGCATATCGTTTGATCTACTGGAAGCGTGAAAATCAAGGTCGCCTTTTTCCTTGGCTGTCAGGATCAGGAATAAATAGCTTGAAAGCTGAAGGGCTTAATTTTTTAAGGTTCCGCTGGAAACAAATTCCAGAGGATGGGGTTTTAGCGGGAACTATACATGGCCTGGGCTTGTTAGCAGCAACGGCTATGGCGTTGACAGGAAGTATTTTATTTGTAGAGCTTTATCCTAACCAGCCAATTTTTTCTGCGACTCATTTTATCCTTCATCTGCATTCATTTATTGCTAATTTTATGTGGGTATATCTTTATGGGCATGGCCTAATGGCAATTTGGCATGAATTGACAGGCGATAAGTCAATTTCAAAGATGTTTCATTTAAAATAACCATGATTTATGAGTTTATGTTACAGCTTCTATCTGGGCCTTATTATAGAATCAATTTTTAAGTTGATGAAATTTTGAAATTAAGCCAATGAAATTATATAAGAAAAAGTTAATTTTTTTGGGAATTCTTAATTGAATTAGATTGTGTGTCTGTAGTAGAGTGGGTTTTGGGGGGTGTTTTGTTAAAAGTGGTATATCCTGAATAAACAATCACAGCCAGGCAAAGAATCGTAATGATAACGCGCAGAATTTGATTCAAAATAAAGATCCTTTATGAGTTACTATCTTATAATATGATGTTAGCCTTGAATCAACAAGAAAGCTTATGTGTCACTATTTCCGAAGCTTTCCCTTGTTTTGTATAAATACCTACCTGAATCAATAAGGTTCTGATGAATCATGCTCAAGTGGCTTGATGGCCCACTTATTCTATTTTAGCTTGCTCAGGCTTCATCTGAATTATATCAAGTTCTGTTAAAGACTGACTAATTTCCAGTTCATTGGATGAACAGTAGATAGCCAGTATGAGTATGGCGAGACTTAAGATAGAAATATAGACCAGATCCAGCGGGAATTTAACCATATGTACTTTATTGGCGTAACTTATTCCCCACAGGCCTGAGAAATAGGGAAATATCCATAGACTTTCTTTCCATGAAAGGCTTCGGAAAGATTGATGCTTAATTGCAATAAAATGAAGTAGGTATATGAAGAAAAATAATGCAATAAGCCCTAACAGGATAGTTAAAGTGTGGTATCCCGCCCAATAGATAATAAAATTAGAAATAATAAAACTTAATGATGAGCTAACTCGAAAAAGTGGTAGTCGGAAAGGACGCTCAAGATGGGGCATTTTTTTGCGTAAAGTTAGCAGGGTGATGGGACCAATGGCATAAGCTAATAGTGCTATGGATGAAATGGCTTCAACCATTTTTTGCCATGATGGAAATGGAAATAAAAAAATGATTCCTGCCAAGAAACTGATTAAGGTAGCTAGCCATGGTGTTCCTGCCTTGTTAATTTTTTGAACAAATCGGGGAAGCCATCCGGCATCAGCCATGGCTAAAGTTACTCGTGCCGAAGTGGTCAGATAGATATAGCTGGTTCCTCCAGGAGATATGATGGCGTCTATGTAGAGTAATTTGACTAGCCAGCTTAATCCTGCGATGGCTGCAAGCCCTGCAAATGGACCAGCCATGCCGGAAAATTTCAGTTCTGTCCAGCCGTTTGATAAGGAGGATGGGGGGATACTGATTAAAAAGGCAAATTGTAGCCCGAGATATAAAATAAGTCCTATACCAACTGAGCCAATGATACTTAACGGTAGGGAGCGAGAAGGATTTTGGCTTTCGCCACTTAGTTCAACGGCTTGGCGGAACCCCAGAAAGCTGAAAATGATCCCGGAATCTGCAATGGCATGCAGAATTCTTGGCCAGCTTTTTTTGATTGGTTGGTGATCGATGAATAAATTGCTGGTATGTCCAGACCAAAGTGTAAGCGTAATAATTGTGATTATGGGAATAGCCAGTTTCCACCAAATTGACCAGTTGTTAATTCTTAATACCCAACGGATTGAGAGGAAATTAAGCGAGGTAAAAGCAGCTAGTAAGATAATGGCACAAGCCAGTCCTTTAGGTGTAAGCAGGCCTGAACTAGTGGTTAATCCAGGCCAGAAATTATTGGAATAAGCTAGAATAGCTATGGTTTCGACGGGCGCAATGCAAACGTAGCCGAGAAAGTTAATCCAGCCGTAAATTCGGGCTGTTAGTTCGCCATGGCTGATTCGTGGAAAGTGAATTACAGCCCCACTTAAGGGCATAATTGTTGATAATTCGGCATATACCATGGCAAGGAGTGATATTGCAAGCGCTCCAATAACCCATGCAATAAGGCTATAAGGGCCAGCTATCTGAGCTGCATGAAAGGGACCAAATAACCATCCTGAACCAACAATGCTTCCCAGGCATGCTGAGATGAGGGCAGAGATTCCTGCATCTTTTTTAAGGGGTTGGCGCATGGAAGCTTACATTTTGAATATGATTAATCTTTTGCTTTCAGATAGAATTACTTGAAATTTAAAGATTAAAGTGGCCAGGTTTTGTTTATTTACCGATATGCTGAAACTAGATTTTACCTGATATTCTAGGTTATGTTTGTTTTAAATGAAATATGGGCATTTTATTGTTTGAATTGTTTAAAATAATACGATTAACGCAAATTATCATAACAGATTAAGCTGGTTAAATTGGCTTATAGTGAATTTTGGATTTCACTGGTTGCGATGTATTAAGTTAATGCAAGTATCTATAGAGATTAGCTGATAGCCTTATATTTGAAGTCGCAAGGGTTATTTCATGATGGAAGATAAAAATCATACAAAATCTTACTCCTCTATTTTGTGGATGGGGATTTTTGCGGTATTGATAGTTGTTGGTTTGTATTATGTAAAGTGGATGCCTTATTTTGAAAAAATATTTTTTGCTAAAAATAACCATACAATTGGCACCTCTTTTTTATTTGGGCAATCAGGTGTAATACCTCATGCGTCAATTAGTTCGGCGTTCCAGTATGTTTTTAATTATGTGAAGTCAATATGGCAGGCCTTGATACTGGGCCTGATAGCTGGTTCTGGTATTAAGGCAGTTATACCCGACCGCCTGGTTATTGATAAATTACAGAAACCAGGCTTGAAAAATATACTCTTGGGAAGTGTTTTTTCTTTGCCATGCATGATGTGTACCTGTTGTTCAACTCCTGTAGCAATAGGTATGCGCCAAAAACGAGCTTCTGTTGGTAGCGTTGTTTCATGGTGGCTTGCAAATCCTGTGTTAAATCCTGCAACTTTAGTTCTAATTGGATTTGTTCTTGGATGGAAGTGGTTATTTTTCAGGTTAATCTTAGGTAGCCTAATGGTGGTTTCTGTAGCTTTTATGGCTGAAAAATGGCCACCTTCTAAAAAATACACCGCAAGGATCTCGCTTCCATACGAAGATAGGAGTGAGACAGGAATACTCGCGAAATGGTGGCATGAATTTAAGACTCTAGCGTTAGGGCTTATCCCGGAATATCTGGTTATCGTGCTTCTGTTAGGAATAAGTCGTTCTTGGTTGTTTCCGGTTCAAAGTGTACATGACGGTATCTTTTGGATAGTTATGATGGCTCTGGCAGGAACGATTTTTGTTGTGCCAACGGCAGGAGAAATACCCATACTCCAGACAATGCTTAGTTTCGGTTTGGGTGTAGGGCCTGCTGTTGCCTTGCTTTTGACTTTGCCTGCTGTAAGCTTACCTTCGTTGGTAATGATGCGAAAAGTATTTTCCTTGAGATTACGTTTGCTGATTGCAGGAAGTATTTTATTGGCTGGAATTATTGCAGGTTTGATTGCATCTGTATTTCTGGGTTTTTTTTCATGATGATTGAATCTGATTCTTGTTGTTGCTCATATAATTAAAGAGGACCCGGGTTAAATCGGGTAAGGACAGTGGTTTTATTTTCTTGAATTATGAGTACTCTGCTAATTTCAATCGTACGGCTATTTATTTTCAGTTTTGAGCTTATTTTCTCGTTTTTTGTACTCTTGGTAAAAATTTTATATATAATATTTTCAATATGTTAAGCATGTATCTCTATTGTAATCCTGTGAACGGGGCTTGCGTCTTAAGACATATTAGAAGTTGATAAGCTTTTATTGTGGCACTTGCGTGTTCAAGGTTGAGGAGTCGCGAAGTTTTTGGCAAGACTGTAGTGTTCGGTCTGCTTAACTGTAAAGCAAGTTTTTATAAATTGTGCCTGAGTACCCCGGATGCACGTTACAAATCATTATCTGGAGATATGTGAAACGGTATCCCACAGTGAATGCCAGGAGGTTATGATGGGTTGGTAGACATTGGGTTTGATACTTCTTTTTGTGTTTACATCATTCCGGGGATGAAGTAGGCGCATTTCGATTTAATCAGCGCCGTGATTCCTTTATTAAATATGTTGTAGTCAAGCTTTCATGAAGTCACTCGCTTCAGCTTCCTAAGGCTCTTATTTTTAATAAAAATGCGCAGAAATACAATATGATAAAAGTTTTGATTATATTGATTTTATTTATGCTTTCTGGCCCTGCTTATTCATTAGATTTTTTTAGCCCTGGCATTCCTTCAGGTACAAAGATTAGGAAAGATTACGTCATGAATCATGACGGCTGTAAAGGAAAAAATCTTTCTCCTGAGCTTCGATGGAATACTCCTCCGGCTGGAGTAAAAAGTTATGCAGTTTCAGTTTATGATCTTGATGCACCAGGTGGATGGTGGCATTGGTTGATTTATGATATCCCGGCAAATGTTACACGGCTTCCTGTAAATTCTGGTTACTCAGAGAATGGAATTGGACCATTTGGTACACATGAGGGTATCAATGATTATGGAACATATGGCTGGGGTGGTCCTTGTCCCCCAGCTGGTGATCTACCTCATCACTATCTTTTTACATTGTATGCACTGGGTATTAAAAAGCTACCTTTACCTTCTGAATCTAAAATAGAAGATATTATTCCTCTTATAAAAAAGGATAGTATTGATTCAATTAGTTTTACTGCTTACTATGGACGTAAATGACTACCATAAGCTACGCGGGTCAAAGTCAAAATTGATATGAAAGGCCGGATGCATCTTTACAGATTTCATGTCAACTTCAATATTGCTGGACTCAGGCTTTCCTTTCAGGATTCGGCGAGCTATAGGTCGGTATAAGTTGTTTGACTGTCGAATGATGATGGCATCTTCTCCACTATTGAGTTCGACACTGGTTCCAGGAGGGAAAAGACCAATTTGTTTGATGAGATGGTCTACAGCCAGTTCATCCAATGTTTTTCCTCGTTCTTGGTACAGTTCGCGGAGAACTTCTGTTGGGCTTCTGTTTCCCCTGTCCCCTCTTGGGCATACTCGAGAGCAATAACTATCGGCTACTGCAAGGATTTTGGCTCCCAGATCAATTTTATTGGCTTCAAGCCTGGATGGGTAGCCAGTCGCATTTAAATTTTCATGATGATTCGCAACTGCTTCAAGCCAGACTGAGTCAGTGATTTTCGCTTGCTCAAGCTGAATCCGCCCCGCTTTAGGATGATTAAGGATGATTTGTTGTTCTTCACGCATTAGTGAACCTAGTTTTTCCTGAACTGAATCTTGAAGATTCATCATTGCGATATTCATGGTGAGTGCAGCAGCAATGATGCTCCGTTTAGCTTGCGGGTTTATTTCAATAGCGTGAAGGATTATAGCTGTAATGGAGGCAGTATCGATCATATGCTTGATCGAATAGGGCACGGGCGGAACCAGTAAAATACTTCCTACAATCGCATCTTTATCTTTAATACACAAGGTTTGGATAAGATCCGCAATATTATATATATTATTCTCTGTATTTTCCTCGTAAATTTTATTTGTTATATTCTTAAGCTGTTGTAGTAGAATATTTTTTAACTGAATTATTGCATCGATAGGGTGGTTTGAACTTAAATCAGAAATAGGGGAGGCAAGTGAATCTGGATTTGTTTCATATGTCATGTTTTAGCCACTTCGGTAATAGTTTAATTTGAGTATCTTATTATGATGACATTTTTGTCAAATAGCCTGTGGGATTAATGTTATCCTAAAATTAACTCATTCAGTTTGATATTTTAATGATGAAAAATTTTCGTGATAAAAAAAGATTGTTATTGAATTTGCAAAATGAAATCAATAGTGCAGCGCTGTACCGCACGCTAGCAGAAATTGAGAAACAGTCCAAGCTTGCCGAGATCTTTTCCCGTTTAGCTAAAAGTGAAGAGCATCATGCTGCATTCTGGCGTAAAAAACTGGAACATTCAGGTATTCAATTTAAGCAGGTTCAGCCAGATTGGCGCTCTAAAATATTGCAGTTTTTGGCTAGGCGCTTTGGTAGAAATTTTATTTTGCCGACAATGGTGTCTTTAGAAGAGCAAGATCAGTTTTTGTATGATAGCCAGCCCGATGCAGTTGCAGCTGAGCTACCATCAGCTGAACGTTCACATGCTCGTATTTTAGGTTTGATACAAGATAAAAATCATACTGGAATGGCAGGCGGGCTTCTTGCACAACTTGAAGGAAGGCATCAAGGGGTAGGGGTGGGCAATGCATTGCGGGCTGCTGTTTTAGGAACAAATGATGGATTGGTTTCAAATTTAAGCCTAATTATGGGTGTGGCAGGAGCTTCTCAATCCAGACACGCAATTCTTTTGGCTGGTGTGGCAGGTCTTATGGCTGGATCGTGTTCAATGGCTATCGGTGAGTGGGTGTCCGTAAAAAGTGCACGTGAACTTCAAGAAAGGCAGCTGGCAATTGAGGAGCAGGAATTAACGGAGGCCCCAGAAGAAGAAATGAAAGAGTTGGAGTTGATTTATGAGGCCAAAGGGTTGCCGCCAGACAAGGCACATATTTTGGCAAACCAGGTTTTATCTGATAAAAATAGCGCTTTGGATACGCTAGCTCGAGAAGAGCTGGGAATCAACCCAGAAAATTTGGGTGGATCCCCTTGGAGCGCTGCAGCTTCTTCATTTTTATTGTTTATAGTTGGTGCTATTATCCCTTTGATTCCTTTTATTTTTACACAAGGCATGCAAGCTGTAAGCTGGAGTATAATAGTCAGTGGCTTGGCCCTTTTTATAATCGGTGCTTTAATTACCCTCTTTACAGGTCGTCATGTTTTATTTTCTGGCCTTAGACAATTGTGTTTGGGTTTTATTGCTGCACTTATTACCTTCGGCATTGGCCATTTTATTGGTGTAGTAATTGGGAGTTAATATTAAATTAATTTGGTAAATTATTTTAATGCAATAATGTTATTGTTATTTTGTGATGTTCTTAACATGTTTTTAATTTAAATATGGCGAAAATAATTTGCTATCATTATCATTAATATAAAAATGAGGTAGGGTAATTAAGTAGCAATGACGATGCTTTACTCAACATTATATTTGGATATGTTGAGCGGATAAAAAATATTTAATTATAAAAATTTGGAGGAGATATGAAAGGTGTTTGTTTGGAAGTGTATATGTCTGAATTTTCAACTCGCAAGGATAGTAGCCAGTATCAGTGGCTCCTTGAGACTGTAGGACGCATGGGCTTGAAGGGTGGTACAGCATTTAAAACCCTTGCTGGTTTTGGACGGGATCATGTACAACGAAAAATTTTCCACGAATTGACCTCCAATATCTCAGTAGTTGTTCAGTTTGTTGGTACTGAATTAGAAATTCAGCGGATTGTGAAACTTCTGGTTGATGAAAAACTAAATGTTTTTTATACCAAGTCACCCATTGAATATGAAGCTTTAGAGGGCGCTTTTTGATTTTTTGCCTGACTAGAAAGCCCGGTTTTTAGCAAGACCGGGCTTTTTTATTTATGATTTAAAAAGTATTTTGTTGTTAATGAGATAAGATAAACACTTCCACTAAGAGTTGCAATCCAGAAGCTAGAAGGCCAGTTTGTCAAGTAAGATAAAGCTAACCCTCCCCAAGTCTCACTTAGGGCGAACAAAACGGCCAAACTGATCCCGGATAAGAGTCGTGTGCTTATTTGTTGGGCTGCTGCGGCAGGGCCAATCATCAGTGTAAAAACGAATAATACACCTACGATTTGAATACAGCCTGAAGTTGCAAAAGCAACTATAGTTAAAAAAATAATTCCCATAAATTTTGAAGAAACTCCTTTTGCTTCAGCCAGTTCTGGCTGAAGGCTTACAAAAATTAAGGGGCGAGAGACTATGGATAGTAGTGTTAAACTAATAATTGCAAGACTTGCAAGCGTCCATAGCATGGAGTAACTCACTCCTAGTATGTTGCCGAATAATAGCGTATTGATTTGAGTGGCGTAGGCTGTATAAAAATGTAGAAAAAGAATGCCAAATCCTAGTGCAATAGATAAAACCATACCAATTGCCACATCTCTTCCGCTGACTTTTTCGCCCAGGGCTCCTATAGTAGCTCCGCCACAGAGTGTAATGAGGATCATGCCACTCATGGGAGAAGCACCTAGTAATACTGATCCGGTTGCTCCAGCAAATCCAATATGGGATAAGGCATGCCCTGCAAATGTCTGTTCTCTCATGACGAGAAAAAAGCCAACTATAGCTGCCATAACTGCAACAATCCCTCCAGCGATAAATGCATTGATCATGAAATCGTAGGCAAACAAGTCAGGCTTCCCCATGCTGATGAGCGTTATGCTCAATATTGATGTTCTCAGACATGACAAATATCTGGTTATTAACTTGCACAACTTCAATTTTTGAACCGTACAATTTGGATAATATGGCTGAATTGATAACTTCGTTAACTTGTCCCAAAACAGCCTGGCCATGACCCAGATATAGGACTTCATCCATTACTGGAAGTAAAGGATTTAATTCATGGGCGCTTAAAAGAACTGTAATTCCCAGTTCTTGCTGGATTTCTCGGATTAAGCTAATCATGGATTGCTGGTTACCTGGATCAAGATTGGTTAATGGTTCATCAAGTAAAAGTAAAGACGGTTTTCCAATTAAGGCCTGTGCAAGTAGGAGTCGTTGTCTTTCACCGCCAGATAAGCTGGAAAGAGGGCGATGCGCCAGATTAGTTGCCTGCACAAGATTAATAAAATGGGCGATTTCTTGATGAGTGATCGCATTAATTAGAGGCAAGCCAAATTTATGCCCATTGACGGCACTTGCTATGTAATCCCAACCACATAGCCTTAGGTTATAGGCTGTTGTACGGAATTGCGGAATATATCCTATTATTGGATTTCCCTTTTTGGCAGGTAAGCCAAAAATCGAGACGGTTCCGGTATCTGGTGTTACTAAACCCAATATAGTTTTAAATAATGTGGTTTTCCCGGATCCATTAGGGCCTAGCAATCCAATAAATCTGTTTTCTTTAATATCGAACGAAAGTCGGGAGAGGATAGGCCTCTTAGATAGAGTAATGTTTACATCATTAAATGAGATGACATCCATAATTTTTAATTATGCAGAGCCTTTTTGATCATATTGATTTGGGTTAGCATCCAGTTCTGGTAAGTTTCTCCAGCGGGTTCCGTTTCAGTTACGCCTATTACTGGAATGCCATATTTCTTTGCTGTGTGCATCATTTCTTGTGCGATAGGGCTTGAAGCTTGTTTGTTGTAAAGCAGGATTTTTACCCGGTGTTTTTGAAGATTTTCATGAAATTGGGCAACTGCAGAAAATGATGGTTCAGTATTGTTCATGATGGCTAACTGAAAATCTAGATCGTGTATTTTAAAACCAATAAGCTGACATAGGTCATTTGCAACTGGTTCAGTAGCGCTAACAGGGGTATTCTGATATTGGTTACGAATCTGGACAATTGTTTTGTTAAGAGAGGCCATGGAATTAATAAATTTGGAAAGGTTTTTCTGATATAGCTGCTTGTTATCAGGAGCAATGTTTGAAAACACCTTATCAAGTTTCATTGCTAGCAAGGACATGGTTGCAGGGTTGTACCAGATATGAGGGTTCGCATTGTTTTTTTTGTGGAGTAACTGGCTTACCTGGATTGTGACTCTATAAGGATTGTCTGTAACTGATAGAATTCTTTGTATCCATGGGTCATAGTTTATTCCGTTAAAGATCACGACCTGGGCATGATTTAAAGCAATTGCCGTAGAGGGGTCGGTTTCAAATAAATGGGGATCTTGATCCGGGTTAGATAGGACACTGGTTACTTGAACAGTATGCCCGCCAATTTGCTGGGCGATATCCCCATAAAAATTTTCGGCTGCAATAACGTTAATTTTCGCTGCATAGGCTGATAGTGGCAGTAAAAGACAACCTATGGAAAAACTGATTAGCAATTTCTTCATATTGGTATTGTTGAGTTGGGTGGGGCAATCCTTGAAATGTTATAATATTACATTATAGAATGCAAACAATGTGTCTTAAAGAAGCTTAAAATTGGTACTGGGTAAAATAAAAATGCCATGTAAAAAAGAAATGATACCCAGATTGTTGAATTAAGAAAGAGCCTATTTATGAAGTTGACTCTTGAGGAGAGGCTGGCTTTAGCTGAAGATCACTGCCGTAAGCGGGGCAGCCGACTAACCCCTTTACGCAAAGAGGTTCTTACATTGCTAATGAGCCATGATGGTTGTGTTAAAGCCTATGATCTTTTAGAAGAAATTAGCCGAAAAAATGGTGGGACTGCACCACCAACGGTTTATCGTGCACTTGATTTCTTATTGGCTGAGGGGTTGGCTCACCGTATTGATTCTTTGAATACTTTTGCCGCTTGCCATGATTTTAAAGATCATCAACATAGTCTTTTAGTGGTTTGTTCGTCATGCAATAGTTTTACTGAGATTGATGATGAGGAGGTTAGTCAAATTCTTATGGATAGACTCCATGGAAAAGGCTTTTCTTTCAATGGGAAGGAAGTTGAAATTAAAGCTTTATGTAATGCTTGTCATAGTAAGGTTGTTTAGAGTAATAGATTTTATTCCCATTATTTTAGCTGGCTAACGCTTTTGAGGCCTTCTGCTATTCTGGAAAGCTTTTTATCAATCTCTGTAGCAATCTTAGCGATTGTATCAGATTGAACCAGCTTCATAAGCTCATGTATATTTTGAAATGAAACGGCAGTTATATTAAATTCAATTTCCCTCACTAAAATGTTGCAGGGCAATAAAAGGCCGACATTAGGTTCAGAGTCAATTGCCATGCTGGCTAGAGTAGGGTTGCATGCACCAAAAATTTGATACGCAGGCATGGTCTTTTCAATTTTTTCTTTTAATATTGCTTGTATGTCAAGTAAGGATACAATTCCAAAACCCTCTGAAATCAAGGCTTCTCGAACTTTTATGCAGGCTTCTTTAAAGGGTATATTGAGTTCAATAGAAGTAAAATAAGACATGATTGATTTACTTTATTTTGGTACTGTTTATCATAGCCTAAAGAAAATTTTTTCGCTAATCTGTATTGAATGTGCTCAACGTGATAGCTTATATGCGCTAACTCATAGTCTTTTCTGAAAGGGGCAAAAAATGAGTAAAAATCATGACGCAAAAAAAAGCAGCAAAAAGGAACCTACCAAGACATTAAAGGAAAAACGGGTTGCAAAACATGAGAAAAAAGAAGAACGAAAGAAAAATATAATTTAATGCCGTTATCCAGGGGATACTGCTGTTAATTAAGCAGTAGTATCCTTTGAATGTTTATTAAGTTTTGGTAAGGCCATAATTATTTAGGTATTATTTATTTTAGTATTCGCTAAATGTATATTATGTTAAATAAATAATTTACAGCCTATAACTAGGATTACTTGCATCGTCCCTATAAATTTAATAGGCGTTTAACTTCAATTTCTGCTATCAGCCAGTCTTCGTTCTGATCCCCGCCTACAAACCCTCGTTTTTCCGCACGATAGTAAGCTGCTTCAGAGACCATTTTTTTAAATTCTTTTTGGCCCATTGGTGATTTTTTTTGTTCTGATGAAGTTTTAGCGGATACCCTTTTAGGGTTGGATGTGACTGCCGGTTTTTTCGTTACTGTTTTGCGAGTGGTTTTTGGTTTTAATTGTTTCTCAGCCATGTTGACCTCCTACTATTATTTTAACCCACCTAGCAATACCTAGCAGTTTATTATAGCCTGATGGTTAATTTATTGATCAAAAATAATTTATTATTTTGTTTTTTTTTGATTAAGTTATAGGTTCCAACCGATTTTTAAACCAACTCGATGTATTCTCCCGGTTGGCCGGTGGCTGACTTTTAGCTCAATGGCACCAAACCGGTGTGGGTAGATTTCAGGTTTTTCTGGTAGTTGCAATTGGGGTTTAGTGCACGATCTTCTCTGGTTTTAAGGGGGGGTCTCCCCTATCCCATTATTTTTTTAACTTTTTACTTTAGTAAGCAAAGGTTTTGGCTATATTAAAATAGAATTTAGAAAAATTTATGTTTAGATTTATAGGGATCTGTTTTTAGTTGGTAATGCATACCTGATTTCGCCCATTGGTTTTGGCTTGGTACAATGCTTTATCTGCTGCATGCATCATAGCTTCCAAGTTGTTTTGAGTTGCTGAGCAGGTAACTATCCCGATGCTTATAGTTAAAGTTATATATCCATTTGGAGTTGAAACTTTCATTTCAGAAATGGCTTTTCTTAAGCGTTCAGCGATTCTCTTAGCTTCAATTTCATTTGCCCCTGGTAAGAAAACACTGAATTCCTCTCCGCCATATCGGGCAAAGATATCGGTTTCTCTTAGGCAGGACTGGATGGCTTTTGTTGAGCATAGTAAAACTTCATCCCCCTTTTCGTGACCAAATTGATCATTGATTGTTTTAAAGTAGTCCAGGTCAAGTGCTAGCAAAGAGTTTTGCTGTTTGTTCTTGAGTAGGCGTAATAAAATTTTACGGGTGAGCTCATGAAACGCGCGGCGGTTATATATTCCTGTTAAAGAATCATGGCTTGCAAGTTTGGAGATTTCTACAATAAATTCGTCGCCTGCTATGAGAACAAACAATAAAGGTACGACTGACGTGCCTAAAAACTCTCCAACAAATAAGAATGCCTGCGGCGTATTATTTGAAATAGGTAGGACGATTGGATTATTAGTAAATAAAACTTCAACTACCATATAAATAATAGAAGCCATAATTAGGGAAGTAATTGCAACAACTATCCATGAAATAAGTCTTCTAGATAAACTTTTTGAAGTTATAAAGCATTTACTAATCATGAAAATCATGGTGATACTTGTAATGGCCAAGACAAGAAAACGCATATTAGTATTGTTATCTACATAGTAGAAATAACAAAAAGCCAATATCTGAAAAAGGGTTAATATGACAGGCAAGGTCTTGTGTGCAATTTCCTGTCTCAATTCTTTTATTGCAAAATAATATAGGCTGAGTGTAATTATGATTAATGTGTTTGCAACAATGACAATCAAAAAACCGGGAAGGTTTTCTCGATAAAGAAGCAGGAGGTGGTTTATCCCGGATAATCCGAGTCCGATTCCCCATAGTTTGAAAGCGTGGCCGACATACCCTGGAAATCTATGTGCAACTGCCAGCATGGCCATTGAAATAGCCAAGGCGCTGATAGTCGAAAGAAACAAAACAGTCTTGATGTCTAATAATGTCATTGTTTTTTGTTTGCATTACATAGAGTTAGACTTATTTTGAGTTTAAAGCTTATAGTTAAAATAACAAAACGAGTAATTTTACAGTAACTTTTTTTGAAAAGATAGAAGTTTTATTTTAAATCTAATTGATTTTACTTGTTTTATTAGAAGTACAGGGTGCTCTTTGAAAGAGTTCTGTCTAAGTGCTTTCGGAGGATGATATGAAAAATCAGGTTCTCGGCCTATTGGTTCTAGGAATGCTTATTACCCCTTTACCCGGAAAAGCCACCCAGAATATAAAAAATAATAAAGAGGGTTCAACTCATGAAAAAATTCAAAATAAGGATAAATTTATTTATACCTTATTTAGAGATATTAATGAATTTCGTCGTACGCATGGGTTGAAGCCTTTATATTACAGTAGGCTCTATACTGAGATTGCCGAAGATCACAGCCAGGATATGGCCCTGCGACATTCTTTGGATCATAAAGGATTTAAAAGAAGGTTTGTTTTGGCCCAGAGTTATCATTGTGTGGAAAATATAGCCTGGAATTACCCTACACCTGCTCAACTTTTATCTGGATGGAAACATTCACCTCTGCACAGAAAGAATATGCTTGATTCTAACTTATCGGCTGCGGGGATAGGAATGAGCTCTGCATATGTCACCTTCTTCGCATGTAAATAAACTTCCAAAAAAATATAAAAAAACCTGCAATTTTTTAAACAGACATTAATAGGATTGTGCTAAACTATTTCCGGTTTATTAGGCAGAAATTTAGTGTGCCATATTGATTGCAGAAGACTGCAAGTTTTTAGGGTATGAACGGTTACTGTCTACGAAGATAATGTAGTATTTGCCAATTGATTTTGAAGAATTGCGTGCATGAGCAAGGGTCTTGTGAAGTGTGGGAAGGTAGTGTTGGTATCGTATCTTGGAATTTGTTGTATCCTCGCAAATCGTTAGTAATAAAGCGCGGCACATCCAGATTTACGTAGCGATTGCTGTTATTTTCTTATGTAACAGATCGCCTATTTTCACAGCGAATTCACACAGAATAGATTTCATGCACAGTTTTTTTGCTGTTGGTTTTTTTATGATAAAGCAAAAACAGGCGTTTTATCATTTTGCTGGCGATTTGGTAATAAATATTGTAGCTTGCTTTCAGCCGTCTATTCATGAAGCTCTTTTTATATTATTAGGCTTGTGGATGCTTTGATTGTTTTTATTATTTTTTTTATCCTTCACTGTATAATACGTCGATTTTATACAAGACTGCAGACAATGATGGGGGTGTGTAGTGCAGCAAAAGAATTTTTTGAAATTTATAGGGCGGGCTTCACTTTCACTATTTATACTGTTTGGTGGTTGCAGTATGCAAAAAATGCCCCTGCTTGATCCAAGTGGGCCAATTGGGATGAGCGAAAGAAGCCTTATTATTACTGCATTCTTGATTATGCTTATCCCGGCTATACCTGTTTTTATCATGACTGTTTGGTTTGCCTGGCATTACCGATCCACTAATAAAAAAGCGACATATGCTCCTAAATGGGGGCACTCTAATAAGATTGAATTTGTGGTCTGGTCCGTGCCTGCGATTATTATACTTGTCTTAGGGATTTTAACATGGGTAACAACCCACGAACTTAACCCCTATAAGCCGATTGCGTCGACACATAAAGCAATTCGTATTGAAGCTGTCGCTTTAAATTGGAAGTGGCTTTTTATATACCCCGATCAACATATCGCTACGATTAACCAGTTGGTTCTACCAGTTAATGTACCTGTCAGCTTTCGGATTACTTCAGATACTGTGATGACCTCTTTCTTTATCCCCCGGCTTGGAAGCCAGATATACGCCATGGCTGGAATGAACACACATTTGAATCTAATGGCAAGCAAGCCTGGAACTTACGAAGGTATGAATTCACAGTTCAGTGGAAATGGTTTTGCCGGGATGCATTTTAAAGTTATTGCAACATCCAGAAAAAAATATGATCAGTGGTTAACAAAAGTAAAAAATGCTCCTGCCAAGCTGGACGAGGCAACATTTACTGCATTGGAAAAGCCTAGTTCCAATACCCCTGTGACTTATTACTCTTCAGTTAACCCTGAAAATATGTTTACTGATGTGCTTGATAAATATAGGCAAGGCATGAAAATGGCTAATAGCAGCAATGTAGCTGGCGGCAGTACTATGGCTAGCAGTGGCATGACTGAAATGAATGCACATTAAATAACAGTCAGTATTTTTTATTAATTAGTTAATGATAACTGGTTATTCTATCCAGTGAGTGAGGAGAAATAAGGCATGTTCGGGAAATTGACGCTGTCGGATATCCCCTATCATGTGCCTATTATCATGGGTGCAGTTGGGTTTACTTTGTTGGGCGCCTTGATCGTCCTGGGATTGATTACCTATTATGGTAAATGGACTTATTTGTGGAAAGAGTGGCTTACTAGCGTTGATCACAAGAAAATTGGCGTCATGTACATTATTCTTGCCTTGATCATGTTATTAAGAGGTTTCTCAGACGCAATTCTCATGCGGTCGCAGCAAGCAGTTGCATTTGGATCAAACCATGGTTTTTTGCCTCCTGAACATTACGATCAAATATTTAGTGCTCACGGAACAATTATGGTTTTCTTCATGGCCATGCCATTTCTTACTGGCTTGATGAATGTTGTGGTCCCTTTGCAAATTGGCGCACGTGATGTTGCTTTCCCTTTCATGAATTCGGTTAGCTTATGGTTGACAATAATTAGTGCCGGCTTAGTGATGGTATCTTTGGGCGTAGGTGATTTTTCTCGTGCTGGCTGGACAGGCTATCCTCCATTGAGTGGTCTGACTTATAGCCCGGATAGCGGGGTGGACTACTGGATCTGGAGTATCCAGTTAAGCGGTATTGGAACCTTGATGACAGGGATCAATTTTCTTGTAACGATTCTGAAAATGCGTGCTCCCGGCATGAGTCTTATGCGTATGCCGGTTTTTACTTGGGCTACGCTTTGCACTAATGCGCTTATGATTCTTGCTTTTCCTGCCCTGACCGCAACATTGGCCCTTTTAACGCTTGATCGTTATTTGGGGACCCACTTCTTCACGAATGGCTTTGGCGGAAACATGATGATGTACCCCAATCTTTTCTGGATTTGGGGACACCCTGAAGTTTACATTCTTGTCCTTCCTGCGTTTGGTGTATTTTCTGAGGTTGTGCCAACATTATGTGGCAAACGTCTATTCGGTTATACATCAATGGTTTGGGCTACTTTGGCCATTACTGTATTGTCATTTACAGTCTGGCTACATCATTTTTTTACAATGGGTGCTAGCTCTGATGTTAATGCCTTTTTTGGCATTGCGACAATGATTATTGCTGTGCCTACAGGCGTTAAAATTTTTAACTGGCTGTTTACCATGTACAGAGGACGTGTTCGCTTTGATACCCCCATGTTGTGGACCATAGGGTTTATCATCACGTTTGTTATTGGCGGTATGTCGGGCGTTATGCTAGCCATTCCTGGTGCAGATTATGTTTTACATAATACTGAATTTCTCGTTGCACATTTCCATAATGTACTTTTACCTGGCGCGCTATTTGGGTATTTTGCCGGTTATAGCTATTGGTTTCCTAAAGCCTTTGGGTTTCCACTTAATGAGAAGTGGGGCAAACGAGCATTTTGGTTCTGGTTTTTTGGTTTTTATCTGGCTTTTATACCTCTTTATGTGCTTGGTTTTCTAGGTATGCCAAGGCGCTTGGATTATTACACTAACCCAGCTTGGCATCCATGGCTTGAAATCGCTGCAGTTGGTGCCGCTTTTGTGCTTTTCGGTATTATATGCCAGGGAATACAGCTAGTCGTAAGTATCCGGGATCGCGAAAAGAATCGTGATTTGACTGGTGATTATTGGAGTAATGGTCGCACCATGGAGTGGTCAACCTCTTCGCCAGCCCCTTTTTATAATTTTGCCCAAATTCCTGAGGTGCATGAACGTGATAGTTTTGATCACATGAAAGAACAGGGTACTGCTTATCAGCGCCCTGCTCATTATCAAGACATTCACATGCCAAAGAATACTTCAGCAGGGTTTATCATTGGCATGTTTGCGTTTATTTTTGGTTTTGCGATGATTTGGCATATCTGGTGGATGGCAGCTTTTGGGGCTCTAGGGATACTTGTTACACTTATTTTACGGTCTGCAAATGATCATACGGATTATTATGTTCAATCTGAGGAAGTTAAACATGTTGAAAGCTTGCGTTTTGAACAGCTTGCTAATTCAGAACGTTCTGGGAGTATAAATGCGAGCCCGGATACTGTGACTCCCCTTTCCCACCAGGTGTAATCATGACAACTATGACAACAGATGTAGCAGCAAATAGGAATAAACACATATTATCTGAGCATGGCCATTCTGACAGCGTGTCGAATGCAGTCTATGGTTTCTGGATTTATATTATGAGTGACTGCGTTTTGTTTGCATGTGTGTTCGCAACATTCGCTGTCATGAGCCATAACTACGCAGGCGGGCCAACAGGGAAAGATTTGTTTGATTTACCCTATGTATTTGGTGAGACCATGCTTTTGTTGTGTAGTAGCGTGACATATGGATTTTCCGTGCTTGCTATGAATGCCAATAGCCGAAAAATGGTTTTAACTTGGCTTGCTATTACTTTTTTACTGGGCCTTGGTTTTATCATAATGGAGGTTAATGAGTTTCATCATTTGATTCTTGCTGGGCATGGGCCGGATCGAAGTGGTTTCCTGTCTGCGTTCTTTACACTTGTTGGCACCCATGGAACCCATGTTTCTTTTGGTTTGATTTGGATGCTAGTCATGATGTACCAGGTTGCTCGTAAAGGATTAAGTGTTCCTGTTCGTTCTCGTTTGATTCGGTTAAGTATGTTTTGGCACTTTCTTGATATTGTGTGGATTGGTGTCTTTACTGTTGTTTATCTGATGGGGGTCATGTAATTATGAAAAATGACATGATTAATATTCCTGGGATCAGTCATGCAAATTTCAGGGCATATCTGATTGGGTTTATTTTATCCATTGTGTTGACCATTATACCGTTTGGTCTGGTTTACTATGGGCATGGTTCTTTGTCTGAATATGATATTCTTGTCAGTATTGCTATAGCTGCTGTTATTCAGGTTTTTGTGCAACTGCATTATTTTTTACATCTAGATCGTTCATCTGATCAAAGCTGGAATGTGCTAGCTCTATTATTTACCCTCTTGATTATTGCAATTATTTTAGCAGGAGCACTTTGGATCATGATTGATCTTCATTCGCGCATGATGTAAGTATTGAAATGTGTACAGTACGCTATATAGAGTAGCCAGTTAGTTTTTGGTACGGTTAGAAAATAAAAGTTATGGTTATGGAAAAGCGCGGGGCTAAATTATTTAGTCTCGCGCTTTTTTTAGGGTGCGGTTTAGTAAAAATATGTCACCATATAGCGACACTAATACTAGCAACAACAAATAATAGATTGAAACCTATAGAAAAATTATAGTCGCTAATTGGCGACCCAATGCGGCCCTGATTTTATTAAGTTTAACCCCATGTTTTATTTAACTTAATTATTAGAATAGTTAATCTAGGTTTCTATGGCTTTAATAAAAGTGGGTTAAATAACTGTGATACTGGGTGCTGTTAAGATTTATATGAAGGATTTTTTATAACATAGAAAATAAAATAATATATAAAAATCAAATTATTAACTATTTTATCGCCCTATTTGTATCTGGTATGGCACAGATTATGCTTTTATATGGTAACGGAAGAACTTTTATAAGTTTAGATATATTTTTCTTTCTTTCGTTTTTATTCTGATAACACATTTAGGTGACAACATGAATAACCATAATCTTCCTTCTATTGCTCCTTACTATGTGAAACGTGCAGAAGAGTTTATTCGAAGCAATGCACATCTTCCTCTAACGATTGGCACTATTGCTAAAGAAATAGGTATTAGCGTTCGTTCATTACAACGTTCATTTCGCGATTTCCGTGAAATTACACCGATGCAATACCTAAAACATACCCGCTTAAATTATGTTCATGATGAACTGACCCACATGCAAACCAGAAAGATTTCGATTGGTGAAATTGCTCTACGTTGGGGGTTTCATCATCTAGGACATTTCGCCAATCATTATAAAAGAGTGTTTGGAGAAACTCCTGTGCAGACGTTGAGAAAGAGCAATTAAGTTTTTAGCTCCACCATTCAACAAGGGCATATTACTATAGTAAGCCAATTAAATATGGCCTCTTTAATGCAAGATAAAAAAACTGTGGCATGGGTTATCCGGGATCCGCAAGGTAATCTAGATATATCCTTGTGGCGGACGCGTATATGGGCTGCTCGCTGGGCCAGGGTTATTGGTGGTCGGTATTGGCATAAACAGGGCTACCAATTAATCCGGATTGATGTAAAAAAGCCTCAATATCTAAATCTAGTATTACCATCTAGTCTTGATGAGATAGAGCAACATAACAAACCACATTGAAATCGTGAATAATATTTATCCAAAATATTACAAACAATTCAATATACTAGACATAATCTGATATTATACAGGCATGAGAACGCCTGTCCTGATCATTCAACATGAAGATAATGTTGGCCCCGGAATTATCACTTCAATTCTAGAAGAACGTTCGATTCCATGGAAACTTATCCAGAATGATTCAAAGGGAACTCTACCTAAAACGATACTACCCTATTCAGGCTTGATTTCTCTGGGCGGTTCTATGAGCGTCAATGATAATTTGCCTTTTCTTGCTCGGGAAATCTCTCTTATTGAAGATGCAATTTATTGGCAACGACCAGTTATTGGTCATTGCTTGGGAGGGCAGTTATTGGCATGTGCATTAGGAGCAACAGTCACTAATAATCCTGTTTGGGAGATTGGGTGGTCTGAAATTAGAGCTAAAAATAACAGTCTTGCTCATTTATGGCTAAGAAATATTCAAACAGTTCAAGTATTTCAATGGCATTATCAGACGTTTTCCATTCCGGAAGGGGCCACCCCTATATTGTGGGGTGAGTATTGCCAGAATCAAGCTTTTGTACATGGGCTTAATCTTGCCATGCAATTTCATGTAGAAATTAACGAGGAGATGATTCTGCAGTGGATTCATGAAACATTGAAATGGCCTAATCTTGGTGCAAGTGTTCAGTCTGCTGATATTATTCTTAACCAAATAAAACATTATCTTCCATTGCAAACAATGCTTGCACAAAATCTTTATGAACAATGGTTAACCGGGTTTAATTAATAATTAAGAGGTTAATCGAACCTATGTGTATTATTGTAACGTATCAAGTAAGGAAAAATTTTAGCTACCAGTTTGAATCTGGTTATTCCTTATAAAGAGATTAAATTAATTAAAATAAGTTAATCACTAAAAAATTTATGTGCTTCTGGAGTATTTTATGCTTTGGGCGGGGCACCCGACTTCATGGCTAGCTTTTTTAATCTTGACTCTGCTAGAGATTATATTAGGTGTAGATAATATAATTTTTATATCAATTCTCGTTGGCGGCTTGCCAACTGGACAGCGAGATTTAGCACGAAGGCTTGGACTCCTGGCCGCTATGGTGACACGTCTTTTATTGCTTTTAGTTCTATTCGAGCTATTGAATGTTTCATTTGTAATAGGGGTAATTTTTGATTACCCTGTCACAATTCGCTGTGCGATATTGATGTTTGGAGGCTTGTTTTTACTCTATAAAGCTACCCAGGAAATTCATATTGGACTGGAAGGAAAGATTACCCCAGAAAGACATTCTTTAGCTGAAGCAACTTTTAAAACTGTTATTATTCAAATTGCCTTGTTAGATATTGTTTTTTCCTTAGATTCCGTCATTACCGCTTTTGGAGTCGTCAATGATATTCTTATTATGGCATGTGCAATTATTGCTTCAGTAGTTGTGATGCTTAAAGCAGCCAAATCGATTGGTGAATTTGTTGATCAACATCCTACTATTAGAATGTTAGCTTTGGCATTTTTAATTGTGATTGGTTTAACGCTTATTTTGGAGTCTATCGGAATAAATGTGCCAAAGGGATATATCTATTTCGCCATATTTTTCTCATTGGGGGTTGAAATGCTTAATATTCGCATGCAACGCAACCGCCAAAAATCGCTCAGGCTTTATAAACGAATAAACAAGAAAATTAGCTATAAGCATAAAAATTAAAGCAAATCAGCTTTATCGTGATGGTCTACTGGCATTGATTTTACTGAGTCACGTTCAAAAGAGAGAAAAGCTGCAATCAATGCCAGAACCATACAAATTACCATGGTCATTTTTATTCCGACAAGTGTATTGTGACGACCAGTCACTGTATTCATTCCATTGCTACCATTAAGCATCAGAATAAGACTGACAAGTGCTACCCCAAGGCTTCCACCTAGACCTCGCATCATATTTAGTAAACCACCTGCTAAGCCTAAGTGAGTAGTTGGCGCAAGACCCATAACACTAGCGTTATTGGCTGGTATGAAAAGCCCCATGCCTGCTCCAAGCCCAATGAGGCCGGCAATTAGAACTGGCATGTTATGATTTGCGCCTAAATAAAGTACCAATGTACCAACAGCAGAAATTAGCATTCCAGTGACAGTAGGGAATTTAGGCCCAGTTCGATCTGTAAGCCATCCGCCTAACTGGGCAATTAATGTCAGGCAAACGGGAATAAGCGTTAACAACAGTCCAGCTTTAGCGGGGTGAATTAAGAATACTCGTTCTAATAAGATAGGGATGGCAAAAAGACCTGAGAAAAGAACACTATAAGATAACAAACCTGCTGTAATTCCTGGTTTGAACCCTTTTATGGATAGTAGAGTTGGGCCTAAAAGAGGTTTTTCGGCTTTTTTTTCGCTTCGCCAGAAAAGATAAAGTGAAAGAAAAAAAGCTGGTAAATAATAGATAACCAGATGTAACCAGGATAAGGCCATGAGTAGGCTTGCAATCGCAATTGTTAACCAAATCGCACCCGGGATATTTAAACTGGCAGATCCCTCTTGATGATGTGTTTGAGGTAAAGTAAATCGTGCTAATAAAGCGCCGGCGAGGCCAATTGGTAAATTTAATAAGAAAACCCATCGCCAGCCTAATATCTCGATTAATAATCCGCCCAAGCTTGGCCCAATTGCCAAACCTAGTGCCTGAGCCGTTGCTTGAACACCAATAGCCCGGCCCAATGCCTTTTTGGGTGAGGCTGCAGTAATAATTGCAACACTATTTGCCTGCAGCATAGCGGCCCCTATTCCCTGTAAAGCTCTCGCAATAATCAGAATATCAAGGTTCGGTGCCAAACCACATAATCCAGAACCAACAATGAATACAATAAACCCATTGACATAAAGAGATTTTCTTCCAAATTTGTCAGCAATGCGTCCCAAAGGTGTAATGAGGCTGGTTAGGACCAGTAAATACAAAATGGCAACCCATTGCACTTGGGAAAAAGGAACATGAAAAGTGTCCTGCAAGGTTGGGAGAACAAGGCTGACAATACTTGCATCTAGTTGTCCCAGAAAAGCACCAATACATACAGTTGCTACAATAATCCAATGCCATGAAGGTTTTTCAGAAAAGAATCTAAGCGGGGGAGATTCGAGCATTAAACGCTGTAACATGCTCGTTTTTGGTGATATTTCCATGTTCTACAATCTAAATCTATTTTAAAGTGAATAAGCTTATTTGATTTTGAAATAAGCAAAATAACATTATAGTCTGACTATAGCTTCATTTAAAGCTCGGAGTTTTTTCTCTTTTGAGTTTCAAGAGTTGCGAAAAATTAACAAAAAACATACCTGCCCTATTTTCTTGTTATGAATAAGTTAAGATGATTATTTAACGTCTTAGATCTCAATAATGACTTAATATGATGCAATTCGCATGTTGCAAAGGGTAATTTATTAGATTTTACCTAACTTTGGCCTGCAAGACGTAAGCATTTATCAAGTATGCTTGTTGGTAGGATATGTCGTAAAAACGAAAATATATAAGTTGGGAATGTAACATAATACCGTGTTTTGGGCGTAGAAGCTTCTAGAGCATGTATGGTTTTTTTTAAAACTGAATTTGGAGAAAGGGTAAACGGTTGGCTAGCGCCCTTTTTTTTAAGTCGTTCAAGCATTATTTGATATTTATTCCGATGAAAAGAATGAGTGGCATTAATATTAGCTTCAAAAGCCAACAAGGAATTGGAACGAAAATTAGACAGGATTGGTCCTGGTTCAATCAGTGAAACTTCAATCCCCGTCCCGGCCAACTCCATTCTTAATGTATCAGACCATGCTTCTATGGCGAACTTGCTTGCATTGTAGGCGCCTCGATAAGGCATGGCTACAAGACCTAATATTGAACTTATGTTAATAATTCTTCCTTGTCCTTGCTGGCGCATATATGGAAGAATATGATTTGTAAGAGAGAAAGGTCCAAAAAAATTGGTTTCAAATTGTTGTTGAAGACATTTTCTACTCAAGTCCTCAATCGCTCCTGGCTGTCCATACCCCGCGTTATTAACTAACGCATCAATTCGACCGTCAGTGATATGTAAAATATTATCCAGAGCGGTCTTAATTGATGTTTCTTGGCTGACATCCAGTTTTACACTATAGAGTCCTAAAGCAGTAAGCTGTTCTACATCTTCTTGTTGGCGAGCTGTTGCAATAACAACCCAACCTCTTGCAAATAATCCCTGGGCAAGACAAAGGCCAATGCCACTGGAACAACCTGTTATAATGACGCTAGGCATATCCCGCTTTTATCCTCTGCTTTGTATTTTTGAATGATAAAATATAGATTGATTATATTGAATTCATCTTTTAAAAGTTGAAACAAATTCCAATATTTTTGAGTATTGGTCATGGTGAAAGTTGATGTGATTTACCCAGAACCCGAACAACAGTTTTTTGTAAAAAGAAATAAGCTATGAATCCGATTAGTATTGAAAGAAACAGCAGGCTGATATCAATGGTCAAAATGACGGAAAAAAACTTGTCATGAAAAAATACAGTCAGGGCAGCAACTGGAACAAGAGCAGCGAAAGTAAGCTTGCACAGTAAAGAACCCATGACCATCGATAAGTATCCCCAACGCAGTTGATTAGCGCCAGTTTGTTGGTAAAGTGATCCAACATTTGCTAAAAAAACTTTGAGATTACTTTCTTGTGCATTCATTTTCGATTAATCCAGAACTGCTGTTTGAATCCGAATAATTAAGACTAGCGTCAAATTTTTGATTTATGATTATGATATAAAATCTTAAAAAACCAACACAAGCCATGATCGCAACCAGGGTCATAGTTGTCAACTTGACCCGATTGCTTAAGTTATATCAACCTGATACTTGTTAAAGTTAGAACTATTGCTATTTTTTTGTTTATAATTTTTATATACGAGAAAATTCAATATATTATTAATGGGTTATATGATATATGAGATAATTTTCCACAATTAATGCGTTTCTTTTTTTAAATTAGGAGTTATGGACCATTATTTTTCCAGGTTGAGTTAGCCGCTAAATTTGGCGCAATTCTGCTAAAATAAAAATTTGACTGACAAAAGGAGAAACCTTTCATGAATTTAAATGCCCAAACCCGCTTAGTTGAATTACAGCCCTTACTTTCAAGTAAATTTGGTAATTATGCCGAGTGTGCCCAATGGATGCAGACACCCAACCCCTTAATCGATGACCTGCCGCCATTATCTTTATTAAAATCCAAAAATGGATTTGACAAGGTCAAAGAAATTCTAAAAAGCCTTTCATAATCTATTGTATTGTCTCCTTGAGTTGCAAAAGGGTGTTTCTGGTTTTTTTAATCAGGGCTAATGTCTTTTAAGCGCAGCTGGATAATCTTGGTTCTTTTATGCCCCTTATTACCTATGTTATAGAGCCTTTTGATCCAAAGGCCCATATCTTTCAGATATCAATGAGATTGGAACACCCTAGTCCCCAACAAGCTTTTTTTCTTCCGGCCTGGGTTCCTGGAAGCTATATGATTCGTGATTTTTCACGTCATATTTTATCAATCCAGTGCACAAGTGAAGGTTTGCCCATTCCATTGGCTAAGTTGGACAAACAAGCCTGGATGGTAACTGAGCCGGTATCGGGTTCTTTGGTTGTCTCTTACAGGATTTATGCTTGCGATCTTTCAGTAAGGGGAAGCTATCTTGATGATAAATCAGGATTTTTTAATGGAGCATCTGTATTTTTGTGCCCGGTAGGCCATGAATCAGCTCCTGTTGAGATTAAGATTCACAACTCTTTACCAGCCTGCAGCACCTGGAAGGTTGGCACTACTTTACGATCAATCAAAGTAAATTCGGCAGGGCTTGGTAATTATGGCGCTGACAATTACGATGAGTTAATTGACCATCCGGTACAATGGGGAGAATTTCAACGCTTTAGTTTTGAAGTCTTAAAAGTGCCTCATGAGGTCATATTAACAGGCCAGCATCGCTGTGATACGGCAAGATTTACCAAAGATATTATTCGGATTTGCCAATATCATATGCAATTTTTTGGGATGCCTATTCCTATTGATCGCTACGTATTTCTTATGCAAGTGACTGGAAATGGATATGGGGGACTTGAGCATCGAAATTCAGCTGCCTTATACATTTCTAGGGAAGCACTTCCCGTTATCGGTGAAGAGCAAGCCAAAGAAGATTATGTAAATTTATTGGGGCTTATCAGCCATGAATATTTTCATACTTGGAATGTGAAGCGAATTAAACCTGCGGTTTTTTCACCTTATGAGCTTCGTCGAGAAAACTATACCCGAGAACTTTGGCTGTATGAAGGTGTGACCAGTTATTATGATGATTTGGCATTGTTACGTTGTAAACTAATATCACTTAAGACATGGTGTGACATCGTTTCCAAGACAATTAACCGTGTGTTATCCGGACCAGGTCGTTTAATTCAAAGTGTTAGTGAAGCTAGTTTTGATGCCTGGATCAAGTTCTATAGGCAAGATGAAAATGCCGTTAATTCACAAGTCAGTTATTATGCAAAAGGGGCTCTAGTTGCATTTGCGCTGGATATGGTTTTACGTCATGAAACGCAGGGTGAAAAGAGTCTCGATCATCTTATGAGACAATTATGGCAGCAATATGGTTCAATAAACCGGCCTTTAATTGAAGGGGAAGTTGAAGTTCTGGCGTCAGGTTTATGTGGTAAGGATTTGTCTTATTTCTTTAATCAGTATATTCGAGGTACTGAAGATTTGCCTTTGGGAGATTTTGTTACCCAATTTGGACTAATGCTAAAGGAAGATCTCCCCAAGAAATCGGCTTTGGGGGTGCGCTTTGAGAACAATAGCCTTAAAATTGCTTCGGTTCTAACTGGAAGCTGTGCACATGAAAGTGGTTTGTCTGCTGGAGATGAAATTGTGAGTATTAATCAGCTTCGTATCCCTGTTAATTATTTTTCCAGGCATATAGAAAGCTATTTACCTGATAGCGTTATTACCGTTCATGCCTTTCGTAATGATGAATTAAGAGTGTTTGAGGTAAAACTTAAGCCTCTACCCTATTCTAACTGGAGTTTATTGATTGATGAATCAGTTATCGACGAAAAGGTTATAAGCCAGCGTAAAGCCTGGATGGAAGGTATTCCCCCGAACTGAAAGTAAACATGGTTTTTAAATGCAATTAAGTCTTAAAGGACTTGGAATTGACTGATTCGTCAATGATGTGCCCAAATATAAACATATCAAAATCTTTTTTGACGTAAGGGTTTTTGAAACCATTTAGAAGGTACAGGTAATGGATTCTTCCACCGGTTCGCATTGATTTTAAGTAATCCTGAATTATTTTTTCAAGGGCTTCTTCGGACAGATTGTCTAGCCAAGACTCAATACGTTGATGGTATTGGTTCATGTTTTTTGTACTGTGCTGTCTTGTCCGAGCATGTCATCAATGAGTTTTGAAACTGCGTCAAGGCGCTCGGAACAGATTCTGTACGCCTGGGTCGCATCCGAAACCTGTTTTACTAGACCGTCAATATCTGGTTCGCGCTGATTTTTCATTGCCTCAGCAATTTCTCTTAATTTTGCATAATTTTCATTGAACAGTAACGTTTTTTCGTTCATATGTCATTTCTCCATAATGTGCAAAGCATGCACTCGTCCATCAGAAAATTCAAGGGTGAGCGCGCCATGTTTTAAGGCTTCACTGGCGCGGGTTACCACAGTATTATCTTTCCAGGCCAAAACATAGCCTCGTTTAAGAGTTTCTTGTGGCCCAAGGCCAAGTATTATCTCAATGTAATTTTGAATCTGGTGCCGTATAACATCAATGTTATTATAGGTTTGTTGCTCAATAGTGTTTAAAAATGCCTGGATATGAGACTGGATTATGGTAATTGAATGCCGGGATAAATTTCCAATAGTCTGCTTATAAACATATAATTCATGATAAAGGGAATTTGTTTTTTCCTGTGACAGTGATAATACAGTCCTATAGGAAGTCGTATAAGAATTTTTAGCCATGTAAACTTGATTTTCAGCTCCCATTCGTAGTGTTGAGGATGATGTAGCAAGCGTTGTCTTTGCAAGATGCAGGTTATCTCGAACCTTGGAGTTGATTATGGATAAATCAGCCTGGATTGATATGCTGGCCAAATGAACTTGATTTCGCATTTTACTGCTAAGCCAATCACAGGCAGTTTGAAGGCGTTGTTCAGTTTCGGTAAGAGATTGACGCGATAAAAGATTGATGGTTTCCCAGTTGTGCCGGGCTAATAGGGCTGATTCCCTAATCTGGTTGCTAATATACCCAATAACTTTGGAAGGTGTATCAAATCGGGTATGAGCGACTTCATCAAGAATGGTATTGTCCTGTTGATGGCCAATACCTGTAAAAACAGGTAAATTCAAGGTACAGATTGAGGCTGCTAACACGTAATCGTTAAGCCACGCCAAATCAGTTGCAGCTCCCCCTCCCCTAATAATGACGAGTGCGTCATACCCTCCATCTAGGGCCATATTCTGCCTGGAATCAATTTCGTTAAGGCAGGCAAGAATGAATTGGGGCGCATTAATGCCTTGAAATACTGCCGTAAAATAATCAAACGTGCATAGTTTGGCAGTTTCAAGCTTGCTGGCCAAAATGGAGAAATCCCCTAATCCTGCCGCCCCTTCAGGAGATAGCACTGCTACACGTGTAAAATCGATTGGGTTTGGCAAGGCCTGATTGTTCCAGTATAGATTTTCTTGTTGCAGGCGGGCCCGGATTTCAGCCAGCTTAAGTTCCATGCCTCCAAGGGTATAGGTCGGATCGATGTCAAGGATTGTTAAAGCAAATCCATACTGCGGATGAAAGGATGCCTCTACGCGTATCAGAATCTGGATTCCAGCCTCTAAAGTTGACCCGGCCCCCATATGAAATTTATCTAAAATGAGCTGTTTTCTACCTTGCCAGATTCGGGCTGAACATTTGGCAATTTCCTGACCTTCGATATTGTGCTCAACTAATTCCAAATAGATATGTCTGCGCTCCTGAATTCGTGAGATTTCCACTCGGATCCATTCCGGCTTGGTTGTTTGTTGAATAAGACTGGAAATGTCACTGAGAAAAGATGAAAGGGTGACACTGCCTGGCTTTTGCAGGTTATTCACTCTGTTTGGATTAGGTTGTGTATTGAGATTTTCCATGACTTATTGTGGATCCGAGTGATTGCCTGAAAGTGAACTATTCTTTTATTTTTGCAAATTTTAGGGAGAATTGAAAAGAAAAAAACCTTGATTGAGTCTGGGCAGGTGCTGAATAATAGAATGCACATTTATTTACTTCCCTGTTAACGCCTGTTTAAAGGTAGAGCTTATGGTACTGGAAAATGTTTTACTGGAGCAATTTGAACAAACTTTGCAGAAATTACATTTACCAATTGTGGTTGAATTATGGAACGGGAAAAAATTAAATACTGCAATGGCGCCAAGTGTCACTGTAAAAGTACTTACCTTAACTGCACTTAAGGCATTAATCAACCCAAGCCTTGGGGAATTGGCGCGGAAATATGTCAGGCAGGAGATTGATTTAAATGGAAAAAGTCAAGATATTCTTACATTAGGTGCCACCTTATGTCAGGCTGAAAAAAATATTAATCGGACTGGAAGGTTCAAATGGGGCCGTTTTTTACATACACGTTCAAGTGATAAACGTGATATCCAGTATCATTATGATGTCTCCAATACTTTTTATGGGTTATGGCTAGATACAAACAGGGTCTATTCCTGTGCATATTTCAAAACTGAACACGATACTTTAGACCAGGCACAGGAAAACAAGTTAGATCATATCTGTAAAAAATTACTTTTGAAGCCTGAAGATCGATTCTTGGATATTGGATGCGGTTGGGGTGGGCTCATTATGTGGGCTGCGGAACATTATGGAGTGGATGCAACTGGTATTACTCTTAGCCAGAATCAATTTGATTATGTAAGCCAACAAATCGAGCACAGAGGTTTAGCTGGAAAAGTGACAGTTAAGCTTATGGATTACCGTGATTTACCAGAAAATGAGCCTTTTGACAAAATTGCCTCTGTTGGTATGTTTGAGCATGTAGGTAGAAAAAATTTGCCAATCTATTTCAAGAAAATATATAACCTTCTTGTTCCGGGTGGGCTGGTTATGAATCATGGCATTACGACAACTGATACCAAGCGTAAGGGTTTAGGCAGCGATATTTCTGATTTTGTTGATGAGTATGTTTTTCCTAATGGCGAGTTAGTGCATATTTCACATGTGATTGAAGTCATGAGTAATCACGGTCTTGAGTGTCGTGATATTGAAAGTTTACGACCTCATTATGCGAAGACCTTATGGAATTGGGTTGAGCGATTGGAGGCGAATAAAGACGAAGCGGTTCGCCTTGTAAATGAGGAACGTTATAGAATTTGGAGAATCTATATGGCGGGATCTGCTTTTTCCTTTGAGCAGAATTGGATTTCTTTATTCCAGGTTGTAGCAGGACGACCTTTTGATAATGGCGAACTGCCTTACCCCTTAACCCGGGCACATTTATATCAATAAGGATTTTTGTGCGGCCTTAATTTTCTGGATTTATGGTGTATCGACATGACGGGATTCACCATCAATGGTTCGCCCGTCTTGATGAGTATTATAGTTTGCACCATTTTCATAAATGGGCGATTGCATGGCATCCATTTGGTTTTTTGCCATTCGTAGGGTTCGACCCATGAGATAGATGGCAACAAGGGCAGGAGCAAGACGCACTCCAAGATAGGCAAAAAAGGGCAGGAATAAAATCACCCAGGAAATATGTGCCAAAAATCCAATTTTACTGATTTTGGCGATAATTAATACAAACCAGATAATTTTTAGCCAATAAAACATGATTAGACTCTTCATAAAACAGGCTTTTATTATAACATACTCAATTTGGCGCTTATATAAATGACCTAGACCCCATATTTTATTTGGTTGATAAGAATATTCATGTCCATTGCCACTGAACGAATCTATGATGAATCTACCGAACAGGGTTTTCGTGTACTGGTTGATCGGTTATGGCCGCGTGGTATTAAGAAAGGTACTGCAAAGATCGATTTATGGCTTCGAGATATTGCGCCCAGTAATGAGTTAAGGCGATGGTTTGCCCATAATCCGGAACGCTTTGAAGTTTTTAGGTTAAAATATGAACAGGAAATATTGAGTAATCCTGTTCTAGAGCAAATTAAAGTCATGATGGCCGAAAAAGAGCTGATTCTTGTCTATGCGGCGCGAGATAAGCAACATAATAATGCAGTTGTTCTTGCTCAATTGCTATCTAAGATTTAGATATACTCTTCAAGTATATGGTATACCACATCACTTTTTCTGCTGTCATATTCAAACCAGGACAGTTCTCTTTCCTCTCGGTAATGCATCTCCCTAAAACGCCATGGATAAACATTGATAGGAAATAGTTCATAACCCAATATTCCATACTGGATGGCCATTGATTCGCGATTTGAATCGGATTTAAATAACCATTCTTGCATCAAGTAATAAACCATCTTCTCATATTCTTCTGCCAGATTAGCTTCCATGTCGACAGGTATATCAATATCAGGCTGAATATTTAATAGGTTCTGGGTGAATCCTTCCCATGGGTTAGCTGAGTCAGTGGAGAATAGGCTTAAAGGCTCAAAATCTTCATCAACATTGAGCAGGAAAAGTCGATGATACTCCCCATTATTTAGGATGCAATAACCCATATACGTGGTTTCGTTTACAGGTTTATAGATAAGTGCAATGGCAAGCCCTGCTACGCATGGATCAAATTCTATATAAATTTCTATATTATGTTGATGTGATAATTCAATTATATCTGATTGATTAATTTGCATAGCATTTTCTATGGTCAGGCTGATACGAGGAGTCGATGCATCAGAAAATAAATAAGTGCGTTTTTTATGAGGCTGGTGGTGCCCCGAGCCGGAGTCGAACCGGCACGACCGTTAGGTCGAGGGATTTTCTTACCCGCTACGGTTTTCACCGCCCTGAAAACAGGTTTGGAGTCTGGAGCACGCCTTGACCTTAGTCATGTGACCTTAGGCCCTCGCCGTCTGCTCTCTACACCTGTCCAAATGTTTTAAATTTGGCCTTGGCTCGGCGTTGTCTCGCCAGTTAATCTGGCAGGGAGTTCGCCGAATTTGACGAGATTCGCACCCAGCGTTTCCGATTGGGGCGCTCAAAATTTTAAGTCCCTTGTGTCTACCTATTCCACCATCGGGGCTTTATGCCTCAAAATTATTTGGCCTGACTCACTTAACTTTAATGGTAAAATTCGCACAGCATCATGCTAGTGTATCAACGTGGTCTTGATGCTGGGCAAATTCCTGGCCAGACTAACTTAGCTTACGTCAAACCCGGATCAGGAATGCCGGATTGTACAATATTTCAGGTAAATATGGCGAAAGAAAATCATCTCATTAAAAAATATCTTCTCTAAATGAGAACAGATCCTTTTTGTCTTAATTATTTGACAAATATAAAAAGGCTGTGTGGATAAAACATCCCTGACTCGATTAGTATGCAACCCTATAAGATGACCGCCAAATCCTGGTTACGAAATATCAGTTCTTCTGTCACTACCCTGGTGTGGATAACAATAGTATTAGGCCTATCCAGCGGGGTGTTGCTTATTGGACAGGCCTGGCTATTAGCATGGGTAATTAATGGCGCCATATTCAGTCATAAACCATTTGCTCTATTTGTACCCGCGTTTGAGGGCATGCTTGTAATATTGATGATTCGCGCAGGATTAGCTTGGTTTAGTGAGAAAGTGGCTTTTCGTGCTGCGTCCCAGGTTAAATTAAATGTTCGCAAGCAATTAATGGAGCAACTTTTAAAACTTGGGCCAGTACAATTAGTAGGAGAGCACAGTGGTGAGTTGGCTAATATTCTGACTGATGGAGTAGAAGCGTTAGAGGGCTATTTCTCTCAATACCTCCCGCAGACGGCTCTTGCCGCCCTCCTACCCTTAACCATTTTAGCGATAGTTTTCCCTGTTGACTGGATGTCTGGGCTAGTGTTGTTGTTTACTGCACCTATTATTCCGTTCATGATGATTTTTATCGGAAAAAATGCAGAATTGCTAAACCAGAAACAATGGCATCGACTAGCGCGCCTGAGTGCTCATTTTCTAGACGTAATTCAAGGAATTACAACCCTTAAATTATTTAATGCCAGCCGTGCTGAGTCTAAGGTTATTGCCCGTATGTCCGATGAATATCGTCTAACCACCATGTCAGTACTTCGAATTGCATTTTTGTCTTCTTTGGTGCTTGAATTTTTGGCAACGGTAAGTATTGCACTGGTTGCTGTGTTAATTGGATTCAGGCTGTTATGGGGGGATCTTCATTTTGAATCTGGATTTCTAGTTTTGTTGCTTGCCCCAGAATTTTATTTGCCGCTACGTTCTATGGGTACGCATTATCATACCCGAATGAATGCAATTGGAGCTGCAGAGCGTATTATCGAATTGCTTGAGATGGAAAGTATGCCTATTGTTATTAATCCACATAGAATAAATAAAACTAGGGCGTTATCCATTCAACTGGAAAATGTGACTTATGCTTATGAGCCAGGACGGATTGTTCTGGATAAAGTGTCGCTTAAAATTATCCCGGGCGAACGTATGGCAATTGTTGGCCCATCCGGGGCAGGTAAAAGCACAATTTTTAACCTGCTTTTGAAGTTTATTCACCCACAAAATGGTCAAATTAAGGTAAATGGCATAAATTTGCTTGATTACGATCGGGAGGACTGGCTGCAGCAAGTCAGTTGGGTTCCTCAGCATCCCCATATCTTTTCAGGGAGTATTATAGAAAATATTGCCGTGGGCCAGCAATCTGGTGTTGATCTGGAACAGATAAGGCATGCCGCTCACCAAGCTATGGCAGATGAATTCATTGAACATCTTCCCTCTGGCTATGATACGTATGTTGGCGATGGCGGACATGGTTTGTCAGGGGGGCAGATTCAGCGAATTGCACTAGCCCGTGCATTTTTTAAGAATGCCCCCTTGTTACTCATGGATGAACCTACAGCCAACCTGGATCTGGAAAATGAGCAGAAATTGATTCTGGCCTTTAATCGCTTAACCTGTCAGCGTACTACGCTTGTTATTGCTCACAGGCTTCATACTGTTCAACATGCCGATCGCATTCTCGTGATAAACAGGGGGCATATTGTTGAAGTTGGTTCCCATAAGCAGCTTATCGAACAGCAAGGTATGTATTATAGTTTCGTTCAGGATTATCAGGAGGCCAGATGAACCCCTTTGTTCGTCTTGTTCGCTTGGCTAAATCCTATTGGCTATGGATGAGTTTGGGGGCATTCATTTCATTGCTGGTGGTTTTGTCAAACATGGCCCTTTTAGGTACTGCAGGCTGGTTTCTTGCTTCCATGGCTGTGGCTGGCAGCGCAGGGGCAAGCATGAATTATTTTTTACCGGCTGCTGCTATACGAGGATTTGCAATCATACGAACAGCTGGGCGTTATTTTGAACGCTTGGTTACTCATGAAGCTACTTTAAGGTTTCTTTCCGGTCTGCGCGTTTGGTTTTACGATCATCTGGAACCATTGGCTCCTGCTGGCATGCAGCCTTACAGGGGGGCAGATTTATTTAGCCGGATTGGGGCTGATATTGATGCTTTGGATAATTTTTATTTACAAATCCTGGTCCCGATATTTGTGGCATTTGTTGCTATGCTGGTAGCTTTCTTTTTTCTGGATAAATATAGTTTGCACATTGCACTAGTTGATACCTTTTCCCTCATTCTAGTCGGAGCCGCTATCCCCGTTCTTACCCAGTATCTTGCAAGAAAACCCGGAAGACATATGCTGACTTGTTCATCCCAATTAAGAACATCGGTTATTGATGGGACTCAGGGTATGTCTGATCTCATGGTTTATGGTGCTTCTTCCTGGCATATAAAGCAGTTTCAGAAGCTTAGCCAGAATTTGATTCACTCACAAACTGATATGAGTTCCATAAGCGGATTTTCCGGTGCGGTGGCAACCTTTCTCACTTATTGCACTACTCTTTTAGTTACAGGAATAGGTATTATCCTGATTGGTGAAAAAAGGTTGGCTCCAGTTGATCTGCCCATGATTACTTTGGTTGTTATGGGCAGTTTTGAAGCAGTTAACAAATTACCCAAGGCTTATCAGTATTTGGGCCATACTTTGATGGCAGCCCGACGTATTTTCGAGATAATAGATACACCAATAACACTTCATGAACCAGATTTATCTCCAATTATTCAAGATAACAGCCTTGAATTCAGGAGTCTTAGCTTTCGTTATAGTGATGCTGGTCCCTGGATTTTAAAACATCTTGATTTAAAATTATCTCAAGGACAACACGTAGCTTTAATTGGACCCACAGGAAGTGGTAAAAGCACTTTTATCAATTTATTGACGCGTCTTTGGGAATACCAGGATGGGGATATACTTCTGGGGGGGCACAGTCTTCGAACTTTTAGGTTTGAGGATCTCAGGCGAAAAATCAGTGTTGTGCCTCAAAAATTACATCTGTTTAATGCATCTGTGCGCGACAATCTTCTTCTGGGTAACCCTGAGGCTGACGAGTTCAAACTTGAAGAAGTTTTGTGCCTGGTGTGCCTGGAACAGGATATTCGTCTTTTGCCAGATGGCTATGATAGTTATGTAGGAGAAGGTGGGCTGAAACTTTCAGGAGGACAAATCAAGCGTTTGATGATAGCTCGAGCGCTCCTGAAAAATTCACCTATCTTAATTTTGGATGAACCAAGCGAGGGGCTGGATCCTGAGCTAGAGTCGCGGGTAATTAAGAATATTTTTGAGGCCTATAAAAATCGTAGCATCTTGCTTATTACACATAAATTTACTGGATTACAGCAGATGGACAGCATTCTTATGCTAGAAGCGGGTTCAATCATTGAGCAAGGATCACCGGAATTATTGATGTCTACCGATAGTCGCTTTCGTGAAATGCATACAATGTTCCGTACACTTTTATCTGTCTAGACTCATCTGTCTAGACTCATTTATTAATCCCGTATATCAATAAAAACTAACTTAAAGTTTTATTATGCTCTTCTTGGGCATCAAGAAGTACACCCCCTGAAGCGGAAATCAATACTATCATGACAGTCCCTAGCACCCATGCAAAATACCAAGCGCCCTCTTGTCCAAGAAGTATGGCCAAAAAAAGCATGATAAGGGATAAGATAAAATAAAACAGTAAACGTAAGATAATCATGTTAGGCCTTTTTTAATAAGCATGGTCATCGTTCTCAACTTGTAATGGCGTGACCTTGCCACGCATAACCCAGAAAGCCCAGCTAGTGTAGGTAATAACGATTGGCATAAATACGATGGTCCAGCCGAGCATCCATAGTAGCGTGGTCTTGCTAGAGGAGGCGTCCCATACTGTCAGGCTTTGGGAGGGATCAATGCTGGAAGGCATCATGAACGGGAACATGGCTACGCCAACTGTGCTGATTGTTGCAATCCAGCTGAGCGCGCCTAGCCACCATGAAAGAGTGGCCCTACCCCGACGCATTGCCCGGATTCCAAGAAAAAGTGCAATATAGGTTGAAATAGGAATAAGCCATAAAACCGGGTGAGCATGGAAATTATGCATCCATGCCCCTGTCATTTGAATGACAGTTTTATGTAAGGGCATGGCTGGGCCAGCCGGTGCGTCTCCGGCTGTTACAACATAACCTTGAATACGGGTTACCCAGTAACCGCCTATTGTAAAAAGGATTAAAGCAAGACTACCTGCCCAAGAACCCATTTTACGAGCACGTTCCCATATTTCCCCTTCGCTGCGTGTCAGAACCATCGCAGAGCCCTGATAAATAGCTAAGGATAAGGACATCATCCCACACAAAATGGCAAACGGATTAAAAAGAGAGATAAAACTTCCTGTATACCAGGATTGAAGATCCCAGCTAAAATAAAAAGGAACACCTAAAAGCATATTGCCTATTGCAGCGCCAAAAATAATCATTGGGAAAAAACCACTGACAAACAATCCCCAGTCCCATATATTGCGCCAAGTTTGTGATAAAAGTTTACTTCGGTATTCAAAGCCTAACGGCCTAATAATCATACTCCAGAGTAAAAAAAGCATGACAATATATAACCCTGAAAAGGCTGTAGCATAAATTGTTGGCCATGCCGCAAATATGGCTCCACCACCAAGGACGAACCAGACTTGATTGCCATCCCAATGAGGCCCTATCATATTTAATACAGCTCTGCGCTCTCCGTCAGTTCGCCCAAAATAGCGAAGCACTGCACCAATTCCCATGTCCATTCCCACCATGATCCCAAGGCCAGACAGTAGTACGCCCAGAATAAGCCACCAGGTTAATTTTAGAATTGCGTACAGTTCCATATCTTATTTCTCCGGGGTGAGGGGCGAAGGAATATGGTGCCCCATATGGCCAGTTGTGGGACCTTGACGGATGAATCTCAGCATTAAATACATTTCGACAATGATAAAAATCGTGTAAAGCAATATAAACCCACCCAGAGAAAATATCATGTAGCCTAGGCTGTGATTAGAAGCGGACATCCAAGTGGGCAGTATTCCGTATACAGTCCATGGTTGGCGCCCAACCTCAGCAACAATCCAGCCTGTTTCACACGCAACATAGGGAACTGGAATAAACCAGACAGCGAGTTTTAAAAGCCATTTTTTATCCTGGATATGATTGTTTAATGAGAAAAAGGTTGCGACTCCCAGATACACCAACATGGCAAATCCGGTTAGTACCATAATCCTAAAGGCCCAGAATATGATAGGTACGTCAGGAATGACATCTCGTGCTGCTTTTTGGAAATCAGCAGGCGTAGCATGGCTAAGATGAGGGGCATACTTTTGAAGTAAAAAGGCATACCCCAATGACTGTTCATGTGCCTTGAATTGTTTCATGGCAGCCTGGTTTGTTGGATCTGTTGCCAGCGTCTTAAGTGCTTCAACAGCCGGAATCCCTTCTTTCATTCTGGTTATGGCTTGATTTTCAATCTCATCGGCACCTGGAATAGGTTGTGTTAAGGTATGAGTAACTAAAGGTGTAAGCAGCATAGGTATTTGAATCTTGAACAGGTTTCGCTGTTCCTTCTGGGATGGAAAGGCAATCAGGTTAAACCCTGCCGGTGGAGTTTCTGTTTTCCACTGAGCTTCCATGGCTACGATTTTTGCAGGTTCTGTCGAGCCATCAATAAAACCCAGGGCATCACCAAGGCTAATGACGCCAATGCTTGCAAACACTCCATAAAGCACAGCCATGCGAAAGGAACGCTTGGCTAATTCCATATGGCGATTATGTAACATGTACCAGCCACTGATACCTGCTACAAATACTGCCGCAGTTACATAACCAGCAATGCTGGTATGAACGAATTTTGCCTGTGCATCATGGTTAAAGATTAGCTGGGTAAAACTGGTAAGCTCCAATCGCATGGTCAAGGGGTTAAAAGTGGCGCCATGAGGAGACTGCATAAAACCATTGGCAATTAGAATCCATAAAGCTGACAGGTTGGATCCAAGCGCTACCATGTAAGTAACAAGCAGATGTTTGCCCCGGGACATGCGATCCCAACCAAATAACATCAATCCAACAAATGTGGATTCTAGAAAGAAAGCGATTATGCCTTCCAGGGCAAGGGGTGCTCCAAATACATCGCCAACAAAGCGGGAATATTCAGACCAATTAGTTCCAAATTCAAATTCCATGGTCAATCCTGTTGCTACTCCTAAAGCAAAATTGATAGCAAACAGCTTGCTCCAGAATAAGACCATATCCTTATAGATCTGTTTACCTGTTGTGACATAGGCAGTTTCCATGGCAGCAAGTAAAAAGCTTAATCCCAAAGTAAGGGGAACAAATAAAAAGTGATATAGCGCAGTAGTTGCAAATTGCCAACGGGACAGATCGATTACGGCCAATGAATTATGCAAGACATTTCCCTCAACAATATAATGGCCCCAGGGAGTTACCCTGTCGGGGTAGGCTTACTTAATGTGGGTTATGGTAAATAACTTTTTGATTAAAGAACATTTAATACTTAAATTTCTGGCAGCTTAATAGTTTTAAAACCAGTGAAGAGATTCAGCTATGCTATTTCGATAACATAAAAACCTGTGCTCTATGATGCCATAATTGGCTCAATTTTATTTGACCTGGATCAAAATGTTTCTGGAATCCTGTTTCCTTGCTTACTTTTTAGCTAAAAAGCCGCTGTGTTCTGGTTTAATTGATGGCAGCTGACCCTCAAGGAGGGTCCATAATTGAATTAGCACCCTATTTTTAAATAAAGGCAGTTAAATCAGAACTGGTTAGCGAACCTGCTGTGTAGAAGTTGCTTGGCTTAGTTCTTGAATTTTCTTTTCTCGCGCCAGAATTTCTTGTTCAAGCCGTTTTTGTTGGGCCGCGCTAGCTTCCAGGGACTGCTCCAAAGTTGTTACGATATTTAATGCTGTGCTACAAAGCCGATTGCTCTCATTGATGGAATGTTCCATGGAAGCCAATTTTTCAAGTGCCTGGTTATAGGATAGCCGCGCTTCCATAAGAGAGCATTCTAATATACTAATCTTATCAAGACTTGCTGTACGTGCTTCAGCAATACGTGTATGACGGGCCCGGATTTTTTTAATGGCTTGGATAGCCAACTCAAACTGAAACCCGGAAATTCCGGTTTGACTTGCAGGCATATTCAGATCATATCCGAAAGTTTTAAAATCATCATAATAAAGCTCGCGTATTAACTCGTCTGCCCTAGGGGTAATTAATTCCGGGAAATAAGGAATAAGGCTTTCATTGGTTTTACGCTTTGTTAAAGGATGCGGAAAAGCAGATCCAAGTCGATTGGCAAGAATTTTATCTAGTTGATGACTATTCTCAATTTGTACCAGTTGAGTGTAATCCACTAAATCAGGACGTAATAAAGTAGTTTGGGGTGTCCAGTGCACATCCCAAAAAGAAGGTGATTCATGGCTGATTAAGTGTTCAAGAAACGCCTCAAAGATCAAGGCGATGTCACTAGGGGTATTAAGGGGAAGATGAAAAAAGCTATACGTCAGATAGGGTGCGGTTTGTAATGGCTCCTGTAGTAATAACTTTGACTGCCATGCTGAAAAAATACGCTTATAGGGATTACGTACAATGGCAAAACGAAAATAGTCATCTGAAGTCAGGACTTCACAAAGTTCATTCGGTTCAAGTCCTGTAACCTGCGGTGCAATCTTATGAAAGGTATCATGGATTGTCAGGTCAGGATCGGTTTCAGCGCTTTCATTAGTTTGATGTAAAGCTTCTTCAAAACCTTCCAGCTGTGCGAACCACCATTTAATTGAGGTGCAGGCTACTTTAGGTGTGGCCACGTAAAATAACTTGTGCTGTTTTGAACGATAGCTATTGAATATGAGGTATCGAAACAGTTGATCTCTATCTTCGGCTGACCAATTATTGATGGGACTCACAGCTTTCTCCAGGGAGCGAAATAGTGTATTTAAGCCAATATAATAGAGGATGATTTGTACCCTCTCAATTATTTATTCTCTTTATTCATATCGATAAGCTGGAAATACAATTTAATAAGCTGGAAATACAACTTATCTAAATATTCTTTTAGGTTAAATAACCAGTTTTTTTCTAGTATGAATTTTAGAGTAAAAAAGATAATGTCTTCTTAAAATTATGATTATTCTTCAATGGTTATCTTCAAAAACCGCAGTTGCTTGCCAGAATTTTCCAAAATATCGTAAATACATTCAAATTTGTTTACAGAAACAATAAATAATTGACCAAGGTCAAGGAACTATGTCTTAAACGGCACTGATAATTACATGAATTGTTCCTAAATTGGAACAGGATGTAAACAATCCCGGGACAGTATTGTGCGGAGCATGCCTAAAGGAAAGCTTATTATTCCATGGGCAGATTATAGAAGATGATGCAGCACTCCGGATTGATTATTTTTTTATTGATGGATTGCCTAATTGAACGGGAGAGTCAGCATGGGTTCCATGTCAAATAACCAGGTGGGTGCAGCAGTAGAAGAGCTTCAGGGTCGGGCAACGGAACTAACCGACGGTTTCCACCTTCTAATGGATGCGTTGGAGCTAAACGGCATCAAAAATATATATGGGCTGCTGGGTATTCCGGTCACAGAAGTGGGGCGTATGTGGCAAGCCAGAGGTAACAACTTTTTTAGCTTTCGTAATGAACAAAATGCTGGTTATGCCGCCTCAGTTGCAGGGTATCTAACTAAAAAGCCTGGTGTCTGCCTGACTGTATCTGCACCTGGATTTTTGAATGGCCTGACTGCGCTTTCCAATGCTACTACAAATTGTTTTCCGATGATTCTTATAAGCGGTTCAAGTGAACGTGAGATTGTTGATCTACAGCAAGGTGATTATGAAGAAATGGATCAACTCAATATCGCCCGCCCATTCTGTAAAGCCTCCTTCCGAATTAACCGACCTGAAGATATTGGCGTTGCTGTTGCCCGCGCTGTACGGACAGCTGTCTCGGGGCGCCCTGGTGGTGTTTATTTGGATATTCCTGCAAGATTATTTGCTCAAACCTTTTCAGCGGAAGAAGGCCGGAAATCTGTTTTTGCACCTATTGATCCTGCTCCGGCTCAGATCCCTGCGGCTGAGGCTGTAAAGCGTGCCGTTGATCTAATAAAGGGTGCAAAGAAGCCTTTGATCCTCTTAGGAAAAGGCGCCGCTTATGCTCAATGTGATAATGATATAAAGGCTCTTATTGAAGAAACCGGAATCCCCTTTACGCCAATGTCTATGGCCAAGGGCCTGGTTTCCGATACACATCCACAATGTGGGGCGGCTGCTCGTTCTATGGTGCTGCAGGAATCTGATGTTGTGGTTCTAGTTGGAGCGCGTCTAAATTGGCTGTTGGCTCACGGCAAGGGTAAAACCTGGGGCAATACCCTGAAAAAATTTGTGCAAATTGACATTCAGGCGAATGAGATGGATAGCAATGTGCCTATCGCTGCCCCTCTTGTCGGTGATATCCAATCCTGCGTAAATGCGTTACGCGCTGGTCTTAAAGGCATGACAAAGCCTGTTGAATGGCTAAAAGCAGTAAGTGAAAAAGCATCTGCCAGCCGAGCCAAGCTTGCCATTAAGTTGAAAACCCCTACTCCTGCAATGAATTACTTCAATTCATTAGGAGCTATTCGTGAAGTTCTGCAGACTCATCCCAATACGATGTTGGTTAACGAAGGGGCTAATGCACTAGATAACGCAAGGATGATTATTGATCAATATCTACCTCGTCATCGTGTCGATACAGGAACTTGGGGTGTTATGGGTGTTGGTATGGGATCAGCAGTTGCTGCTGCAGTAGAAACAGGCGAACGTGTTGTAGCTATTAGTGGTGACAGTGCATTTGGTTTTAGCGGCATGGAAATTGAAACTATTACACGTTACAACCTGCCCGTAACAGTCATTATTATGAATAATGGTGGTGTTTATCGTGGTGATGAACCTAGTCCGAAGCATCAGATTTCTTGTATGCAGTTTAATCCTAACACGCGATATGATTTATTGATGCAGGCAGTAGGAGGCTATGGCGTTCGCGTTACCACTCCAGAAGAATTGACTAAAGCACTTGAAGAATCTTTAGCCTCTGGGCGCCCTACTCTGATTGATGCTATTATTGATCCTGCAGCTGGCGTTGAATCTGGCCGTATTGGTAACCTTAATGTAGTCAGCCAAATCGGTAAAAAATGACCAGATGTAATTAACCTACCTTTTATCTTTAATTAATTTTTTGATAGGCAGATTAATAAAGCTAAAGGGGGCAACTCTGTTGCCCCCTTTTATATAATAAAACTGTTTTTTAAAAGATAAAGGTTAAAACCGAAAAGGTATCCACGACTTCAGGTGACTTAAGATACTCAATATCTGTAGCCATGCCAGGAATAGCCTGGTTTACTACAAGATGCTCCCACTCCTATCAAACAGCCAATAGATATTCTTTTTCCATCTGAAAAGGCAGTTTGATGCTATTTTAATTAAATTTTGCATTCAATTCCGGCCAGTCTTTCTTTAATAACGTTCCTTTCCTGCGGCCATGCTATTTTGAAGCAGACATAATTCCCGGCGAGTTTCTTTCAGAGCCTTATCAAGCCCTGAAATTTCATTTATAAGCTGCTGGATTACTTTTTTTGCTTCCCCATACTCATAAGATAATTTCAATTTTTCCTCATTTGACAATTTTAATCGAAGCATGGCTTCTTGTATCTGATCCTGTAATTCAGAAATATCATCCAATGCTGCTTGTCTGATTTGCTCAACTTGTTTTTTGGCTTCTTCAGAAGCAAGATTCCATATTTCTTTAATCAGGCTGGATGCCCTGGATTCAAGGGCTTGAGAAATTGGGGGCAAATCTGATTCTAATTTCCATTTGAGCTCTTTCCACTCTGAAAGATGCCGGTTAATCGTTGTAAAACTACCTTTGCCTAATCCATTGCGTACTACTTGTGATGTAGGAGAAATTCCACTATTGGATAGTCGATCTGCAATTTCAAAAACCTGTTCTCTTGTTATCCCAGTTCTTGGCATTTATTTTTCCCCGCGCGTGAGCCCCATTTCATTTATTATGTTATATTACATTTTATTAATATAAATAATCTCAATTACTGCCGGTTCTGATTACTATTCCTTTAAAAAATTAAGTATCAAAATTAGGGTGTTATATGGTGGAGATTGTGCCCATAGCCATTACTTTTAATTTAGCCCTTCTCCGATCTGCTTGCATCAATGAGCTTATTTAATTCCAGCATACAAGGCCTACCGCTATCAATTATTCTTGATATCCTAGTTTATTGGCTTGTAATAGGCTTCTCTGGTTTAATCTTTATCCATAACCGTAAAATTGTAAGCCAGATACTTTTCCCTCTGGGGGCATCAGGTGGAATCGTAATGATAATCATAACCGCTGCCAGCATTGCCCATTCTCCCTCGTCGGCAATACTTTCTCTTGGTCTCCCAGATCTCCCATTTCATATCAGGCTTGATGCACTTTCTGCTTTTTTTCTGTTCTTACTTGGCATCTCATCAACTGGGATCTGTTTTTTCTCTTCAGGTTATTTTAGCCGAGATGGAAATTTTTCCCCAGGGCTTGTATGTTTGCAATTTCACCTATTTTTAGTCAGCATGGCATTCGTATTTTTGGCCGATGATGCCTATTTGTTCATGATTGCATGGGAAACAATGGCCCTGTCGTCCTATTTCCTCGTTGTTACGGATCATAAAGTGCCTGAGATCCGCAAGGCAGGGTACATTTACCTCTTGATGGCCCATATCAGTGCAACAGCAGTTCTGCTCTGTTTCGGAGTGCTGCAGAAAGCTGGCCCTCAGGGCATTGGTGGAAGCTATACGTTTGAAATGATGCGTCATCTGAACCCGGATAGTTTCTGGGCAACCGCTGCGTTCCTGCTTGCATTATTCGGCTTCGGGGCAAAAGGAGGCCTGCTCCCAGTACATGTATGGTTGCCCGAAGCCCATCCAGCCGCTCCATCACCAGTATCTGCCCTGATGAGCGGTGTAATGCTAAAAACAGCCATATATGGACTCTTGCGCGTTACCTTCGATCTTTTACATTTGCAAATATGGTGGTGGGGTATTCTAGTCCTTACCCTCGGATTGGTCACTGCCTTCTTTGGAGTCATTTTTTCTGCAGTGCAGAACGATATGAAGCGTTTGCTTGCTTATTCATCAATTGAAAACATCGGCATCATCCTGTCAGGTGTAGGTTTAACAATTACTTTCCAGTCCTATCATATGCAGACCCTCGCAGCACTGGCGCTAATTGCAACCCTTTATCACTGCCTGAATCATGCCTGTTTCAAAAGCTTGCTCTTTCTTTCAACAGGTTCAGTGCTTCATGCCACAGAAGAAAGAAATCTCGGGAAACTCGGGGGATTAATACACCGGATGCCCTGGGTAGCGTTTCTTGCGCTTATTGGCACTCTGGCCATTGCCGGGCTTCCTCCTTTAAATGGATTTGTTTCTGAATGGCTGTTACTGCAGACATTTCTGCTTACTACCGGTTTTCCCCAACCATATCTTAATATGCTGATACCAGTTGCCGCTGCAGGATTAGTACTCGTGGCGGCGGTTGCCGCTTATGTCATGGTCAAGTTCTATGCCCTAATTTTTCTTGGCCAGCCCCGTGAAGTAAGGCAACATGAGGCAAAGGATGCAAATTACTGGGAACGCCTGGGCTTGTCCTGGCTGGCTAGTTGCTGTGTACTTCTAGGGCTGTTCCCGGTAGAAGTCATCAAGCTCCTAAATACAGTACCGGGCTTATTGCTAGGACAGGCAACTAAAAAAGTAGCCAGCCAGGCAAACTGGCTTTTCCTTACACCCCTTTCTCCTGACAGGGCAAGTTACAGCCCCATGCTTTTCTTTGGCGCTGCAGCCATAATCATCCTGATTACTTTCCTTGGAGTCAGGCTGGTCTATCACGGGCGAGTCCGGCGGAGTTCACCCTGGGACTGTGGTTATCCAATGCAAACCTCCAGAATGCAAGAGACTGCGGAAAGTTTTGGTCAACCAATACGCACCATATTTTCACCCTTTTTCCGTATGCACAGTGAACTGCCTTCCCCATCAGATCTTGAACCACATTATCGCAACATCACTGAGGATCGGTTCTGGTATCTGCTTTATTTTCCGATTGGAAGATTTTTTCATTTCCTGTCCAATCTCTTCGGTCGCCTTCAGCAGGGACGTATTGCCATTTATTTACTTTACAGTTTTCTAACGCTGATTTTGTTACTGCTATTAATATGACAATTCCATATGGCTTTATTTTTCAGTTTATCCAGCTTATTATGGCGCTGGTTTTGAGCCCGATGTTTCTTGGTTGGATTAACCAGTGCCGCTGCTGGCTCCAGAACCGGAAGGGCCCGGGAGTTTTCCAGCCCTATCGGCAACTTGTTAAGCTTTTTTACAAAGATGCGGTTCTCGCTGAGAATGCTTCGCCTTTGTTCCGAATGACACCCTATTTCCTGTTTGCATGCATGTGTCTTGCAGGAACAATTGTCCCGGTGCTCGCAACCAACCTTCCATTTGCTTCTGTAGCTGATGTAATCGTTTTGGTGGGGATTTTTGCTCTAGCGAGGGTATTTCTTGCATTGGCGGCCATGGATATTGGAACCGCTTTTGGTAATCTGGGTGCGCGACGTGAAATGATGATAGGGTTCCTTGCCGAACCTGCATTATTGATGGTGCTATTTACCCTTGCTTTTATAAGCCACTCAACAAATCTGACCACCATTGTGGACACCCTCTCCCATACCAGATTTATCATTTATCCCAGCATGGCATTTGCCATGGCAGCCTATCTCATGGTCCTTCTAGCTGAAAATTCACGTATTCCCGTAGATAATCCTTCGACCCATTTAGAACTGACCATGATCCATGAAGCCATGATGCTCGAATACTCTGCAAGACATCTTGCGCTGCTTGAATGGGCTAGCAGTATCAAACTTTATGACTATTTCGTGATCGGTTTCGCTCTTTTTGTTCCATGGGGGATCGCCTCTGGAAGCCACTTAAGCAGCATGCTCCTCGCATTTCTTGCCCTTTTCATAAAACTTGCAGTTGCAGGATTCGGGCTGGCCTTAATTGAAGCCCTTTCTGCGAAAATGCGAATATTCCGTGTTCCCGAATTTCTAGGTACTGCATTCATGCTGGCTGTACTGGGTACACTAACCCACTTTCTCCTAGAGGCATGACCATGATCCCTTTGTCAAGTCAACTGCTCAACCTTCTTGCAGCATTGTTTCTACTCATTTCCTTTGCAATGCTTGCTCAAAGGCGGATACTAAGCCTGATACACTTATATGCCTGTCAGGGGCTGGTGCTCAGTTTAAGCGCACTTATTGTTGCCTATTCAACCTCTCAATCTCACCTGTACTACTCAATGTTTCTAAATTTTGCATTAAAAGTCCTGATAGTCCCCTGGATTCTCCATCGGTTGATTCATCGGCTTAACGTGCAATGGGATGTTGAAACCCTGATCAATATTCCGACAATCATGCTTCTGGGTCTTGCACTCGTCATTTTTGCCTTCAATCTGTCATTACCAATCGTGCATCTGGCAGGGACAATCAATCGCAGCACTCTGGGAATTGCCCTAGCCAGTGTGCTGCTTTCCTTTCTCATGATGATTACCCGTAGCAAAGCAGTTTCTCAGGTCATCGGTTTTCTGGCCCTGGAAAACAGCCTTATTTTTGCAGCAACAAGCATTACCTATGGGATGCCTATGATGGTTGAGCTTGGGATTGCCCTGGATGTCCTTGTCGGGATATTTATTCTTGGTGTTTTTTTCTTTCACATACGCAACCAGTTTGACAGTCTCGAGCTCAAGCATATGGAAAAACTCAAGGATAACTAGCCATGGAAATCCTCCTATTGCTTTTTATACCTCTTTTAGGCGGATTTCTCCTGGCCTTTTTTGGAAATCACCGCCTGGCGGCAGAACTAAACTCGATCATCAGTTTCCTGACCTTGATTAACGCAGGTTTTTTGGCTGCAAGAATAATCTCATATGGCTCCATAGTTGTCTTTCATGAACAGTTTTTTGTTGATCCTTTCAATATCTTCCTGGTAGCCCTGACAGCTCTGGTTGCCTTTACTACTTCGCTTTTCAGTCGTCCTTATATGAGAATTGAACAACATCACGGAAAACTGACCGAAAATCGGCTCCGCCTATACCACTGCATGTATCAGTTCTTTACCTTCACCATGCTTCTTGCATTGTTGACCAATAACATGGGTATTCTCTGGGTCGCCATGGAAGCAGCAACCTTAACTACCGTTCTGCTCGTCAGTCTTTATCGGACCCCTGCAAGCCTTGAAGCAGCCTGGAAATATTTTATTCTTTGCGGGGTAGGTATTGCCCAGGCGCTATTTGGAACCATCCTGTTCTATTTTGCAGCAGAAAAATTGCTAGGAATTCATTCAAGTCTGCTCTGGACCCATCTTGATGAAGTCAAAAACCGGCTTGATCCTACGGTCATGTCGGTAGCATTTGTATTCCTGCTTGTTGGCTATGGTACAAAAGTCGGCCTCGCGCCAATGCATAACTGGCTTCCTGATGCCCATGCTGAAGGCCCTACCCCCATATCTGCAGTTCTTTCAGGATTATTGCTCAATGTTGCTCTGTACGCTGTAGTGCGCTGTAAGATATTGACCGATGGAGCCCTCCACAACCATTTTGCCGGAAATCTGATGATCGGGTTTGGTTTGCTCTCACTGATCGTGGCGGTATTTTCTCTGTCACGCCAAAAAGATATCAAGCGCCTATTTGGCTATTCTTCTATTGAACATATGGGGCTGATAACCTTTGCATTTGGCATGGGAGGGCCAATTGCCAATTTTGCCGGCTTACTTCATATGACTGTTCATTCACTGACCAAATCAGCAATATTTTTTACTGTAGGCCATGCTGCTCAAAAAACACGCACACAGATCATGGAAAATATCCGGGGTCTGCTTGTCCAAAGTCCAACAGTAGGATGGGGTCTGATGCTTGGCAGTCTTGCTATTCTGGGAATGCCCCCTTTTGGAGTTTTTGCAAGTGAATTTCTCATCCTGACCACAGCCATGAAGCAGGAGCCCTGGGCAACCCCTTTATTACTTATAGCTCTGGCAGTTGCATTTGCTGCAATTTTTGGCAAGGTTCAACCTATGGTTTTTGGTGAGACTACCGCTCAAAGAACCCCACACCCCCCGGCATTACTGCCTGTATTTTTACATTTGTCCTTCGTATTGATGCTGGGTTTATTCATTCCCATGTATTTAGCCAACTGGTACCGGGAAGCAGCCGGTCTCATCGGTTATTGACCCGGATGCATAAATTTCACCGATTTTAAAGAGGGTGCATTTTCCTAAATGACTGACCTTAAAGAACTGAACATTGAGCTTAATCCATTACCTGGAGCAATTCCTGCCACCTTTGCTTTGGTAAACGATGAAACACTCCTGACAACATGTCGGACCTGTCAGGAAAATGGTGGGCGTCTTGTAGCAATTTGGGCAACCGATGCATGTTATCAAACCTCCAAAGTCCGGTTTACCCTTCATGTTGCTCTGGCGTTTTCCCAAGGACTTGTGTGCCTTTTTCATCCTATTCTCAATAATCCACCATCCTGCCCTGATCTGGGTGATATTTTTTTACCGGCAAGGCGGATGCAACGAGCCCTGTTTGACATGATGGGTATTCATTTCACGGCGCATGACAAGCGTCCCTGGCTACGCCATGGGGCCTGGCCTGAGACCCTGTTTCCACTCAGAAAGGATGCAGATCAAACCCTGTGTTATCCAAATGAGCACGAACCGTATCCATTCATAGAGGTTACTGGTGAGGGGGTTCATGAAATAGCTGTTGGCCCGGTCCATGCCGGAATCATTGAACCGGGACATTTCCGATTCCAGGTCGTTGGCGAAAAAATCCTTCGTTTGGAAGAGCGGCTTGGATATACGCACAAAGGAATCGAAAAACGTTTCGAATCCATGAAATGGGCCGAAGGGGTTAAACTTGCCGGAAGAATCAGTGGGGATAGTGCAGCCGCCTATAGCTGGGCCTATGCCATGGCGGTAGAAAGTCTGTATGGGCACACCGCTCCCATACGTTCCCTATGGTTACGCGCTCTTGCTCTTGAACGAGAACGTATAGCCAATCATCTAGGTGATCTGGGGGCATTGGGGAATGATGGGGGTCTGGCTTTCGGGCTATCGCAGTTTTCAAGAATAAAGGAAGACTGGATCCGGACAAATGATCTGATTTTCGGCCACCGCTACCTGATGGATTTTATCATTCCAGGCGGTGTAACCCATGATGTGACTCATTTACAAACCATCCAGATCCAACATGAAGTTCAGGTAATTCGAAAAGAGGTCCGCAATCTTAAACGTATTTATGATGAACATGCAGGCTTACAGGATCGATTCTTGATGACCGGCAGAATTCCACCAAAACTCGCTACTGAATTGGGGATGATTGGGCTTGCAGGCCGTTCTAGTGGAGTCGCTTTTGATTTAAGAACGCAATTTCCCTGCGCGCCATATGATACCTTAAACATCAACATGATAACCCATCATAATGGTGATGTGGCTGCTAGGGTTATTGTGAGGTTTGAAGAAATATTTGAATCATTACGTCTGATTGAATTAATTCTAGCGAAATTACCTTTGGGAGGCGTTCAATCTGATTTGCCCGAAACCTCCTCAAACAGTATCGGATTAGGCTGGGTAGAAGGATGGCGCGGAGAAATTTTTTTTGCCATTCATACAGATAATTCAAAAAAACCCTTCCGGATTCACGTGCATGATCCTTCCTGGCAGAACTGGCCAGCAATTGAATATGCTGCTATGGGTAATATGGTTGCTGATTTTCCGCTCATTAACAAATCTTTTAACCTAAGTTACAGTGGCCATGATTTATGACTTTTTTTGAATATGATCGGATCAAAAAGCAGGGGGTTCAATGTACAAACTGCTGAAACAAATTGTCAAGAACGGTATCAGAAGCGAGCCGGTACTCGAGTCTGATACTGCTCTGAAAATAACCTGCCAAAAACTAGGCGAAAACATATTAAAGCAGTTCGGTCGCTCGCTGGCTATTCGACATATTGATACTGGCTCATGCAATGCATGTGAACTAGAAATCCACGCTTTAAACAACCCCTACTACAATCTAGAAGGATTAGGCATCCATTTTGTAGCAAGCCCCCGTCATGCTGATATGCTTTTGGTTACAGGCCCTGTATCACGGCATATGGAAGTAGCATTACGTAGAACCTATGAGGCCATTCCTGATCCAAAACTGGTTGTTTCTATAGGAGATTGCAGTTTTTCTGAGGGATTGTTTAAAAAAAATTATGCAACTATTGGCAGTGTATCTGAAGTTATCCCAGTAGATATCTTTATTCCGGGTTGCCCCCCTGATCCCAGAAGGATCATGACAGCCATCTTTGCTGCAATTCAGATAAAAAAACCAGAGGGAAATCCAACTGATTCTAATATTAACCCCTTATAAAAAAAGAAGAACTTGTATTGAAAGTAATCTTTCTTCAACACAGGTAGATTTTCCCTCATTTCCTAAATTAATCCCATTAAAACCATATTAATGGTCGCATAGCTGTGGCTCATAGTAGTTTTCTGCTTTTTTGGGCATGGATATTTTATAAAATATTGCTTATTTATTTTATGGAGGCGGGGGTCGGAATCGAACCGGCGTCCACGGCTTTGCAGGCCGCTGCATAACCACTCTGCCACCCCGCCATAAACTTATTATCATAAGAAAAAAGGAAAGCTTTTGGCTTCCCCGGGTAATTTGGAGCGGGAAACGAGGTTCGAACTCGCGACCCCAACCTTGGCAAGGTTGTGCTCTACCACTGAGCTATTCCCGCGCTGTTAAGGCAGACATTATAGCCGACTTGCCTACCCTGTCAAGCCGCTACCCAGTTGTGTCAACACTAGATAAATGCCTAATTTTTCTTGTCCGCTGCGCTACAGTGGAACGCACTGCACGTTGGGGGCGGATTTGCCGGCAGGTATTTTCCCCAAAGGGGATCAGCGCCGATTTTTATGTCCTTTATTGTACCGTACGATTGCTTTATCAACCTGTAGTGTGTTAATGGACTTAGTGTTTGCCACTGCAGCTTGGCTTTGGACTTGCCCAATTACACTACTGCTTTTTCTAGAATAGTTTCTGGCATCTATTAAAGCACCTTTATTACGCCTTGCGACTCGCACAATCCCGTCTTGTTTTGGGTTGTGTTGACTTGCTGTAGTTGGTTTCTTGTGCTGGCAAGACAGATTTTGGAGAATGATCTTTGTCGCGCTTGTAGGGGAGAGCATCTCAGAAAACGGGAAACACAGCGCGCTAAGCCGGTGTAGTGGTTGTAACGGCCTGAACTTACCCGTGACGACTGGCGCTGCTGCAGCCACAGGTAATCACCGGCCAGATTGATGTACCCCACCAGCCCTACGGCGACAGGTATTGCAACAGCATGTCATCGGTGGCATGGCCATTGCCACGCAGCGCATGTATTGTGTGCTCCAGATAGACCGTATTCCATAATACGACGGCCGCCGTCACCAGGTTGATGTCGCCGCCCGCCGCATCGAGGGCCCGACACAGCCACGCTAAAACATCCAGGCCGATGCCCGTTTCAAAAGCCGTGCGCACAACATGCACGCTCACTCCATCGTCATACGCCAGTTGCAATACCGTGTAGGTGCCCACCGCACACATCCTTGCCCTTACCCGGCACAGCAAGAAAGCTGTTTTATATCCTTGTTGAAGGTTTGTGCCACGAGCTTCAGCCCTTCAACCATCGTCAGGTAAGGGAATAACTGGTCAGCCAGTTCCTGCACCGTCATACGGTTAAGAATCGCCAACGCGGCAGTCTGGATCAGTTCGCCCGCCTCCGGTGTGACTGCCTGCACGCCGATCAAGCGTCCGCTGCCCACTTCAGCCACCAGCTTGATGAAGCCGCGCGTGTCGAAATTGGCGAGTGCACGCGGCACGTTATCCAGCGACAGCGTGCGGCTATCGGTTTCGATGCCGTTGTGGCGCGCTTCTGCTTCGCTGTAACCCACGGTCGCCACTTGCGGATCAGTGAACACCACGGCCGGCATCGTGGTCAGGTTCAAAGTTGCGTCGCCGCCGGTCATGTTGATCGCGGCACGAGTGCCGGCAGCTGCTGCCACATAGACAAACTGAGGTTGGTCGGTGCAGTCACCAGCGGCGTAGATATGTGCCGCGCTGGTACGCATGCCGGAGTCAATAACGATCGCGCCTTGCGGATTAAGCGTGACGTTCGTCGCATCCAGCGCCAGGCTGTGCGTGTTGGGCAAGCGGCCGGTGGCGACCAGAAGCTTGTCGGCGCGCAGCTTGCCGTGTGTCGTGGTAAGCACGAATTCGCCGCCCGCATAAGCGACCTGGCTGGCCTGCGTGTCTTCCAGCACTTCGATGCCCTCTGCCCGGAATGCGGCCGTGACGGCTTCGCCAATGGCCGGATCTTCGCGGAAGAACAGAGTGCTGCGCGCCAGGATCGTCACCTTCGCCCCGAGACGAGCGAACGCCTGCGCTAGTTCCAGCGCCACGACCGATGAGCCGATCACGGCCAGCCGCCCGGGGATAGCTTCGCTGACAAGTGCTTCGGTGGAAGTCCAGTAAGGTGTGTCCTTCAAGCCAGGAATCGGCGGCACGGCCGGACTCGCGCCGGTGGCGATCAGGCATCGGTCGAACATCACTACTTCCTCGCCGCCGCCGTTGAGTTGCACGACCAGGTGCCGGCTGTCTTTGAAGCGGGCTTCGCCATGCAGCACAGTGATAGCGGGATTGCCGTCCAGGATGCCTTCGTACTTGGCGTGGCGCAATTCATCGACGCGAGCCTGCTGCTGAGCCAATAGTTTGTGGCGATCAATCGTCGGCACCGCTGCTTTGATCCCTCCGTCAAACGGGCTTTCGTGGCGAATATGGACAATGTGGGCAGCGCGGATCATGATCTTGGACGGCACACAACCAACATTGACGCAGGTGCCGCCAATGGTGCCACGCTCGATCAGCGTGACGCGCGCGCCTTGTTCGACGGCCTTCAGCGCCGCCGCCATCGCCGCTCCGCCGCTGCCGATCACGGCGATATGGAGTTTGTCACTGTCCCCACCAGTCTTGCCCTCAGTGCCCAGCCATTCGCGCATCTTGCCGAGTAATATGTCACCCACCGGAGCTACGGACGCATCGGTGAGCGTGGCCCTATAGCCCAGTTCGGCCACGGCAGCAGTCAGCGCGTCGGGTGACGTGCCGGCCTTGACGTTGAGCTTGGCGCTGCCATTGGCATAGGACACGTCCGCCGAATGCACACCGGGGACTTTCACCAGAGCGTCCTTGACGTGAACGGCGCATGAGTCGCAGGTCATGCCATTGATTTGAAGAGTGATCGTATTGGTCATGATCTTGTCCTCATGGCCTGACACTGGAAGGGTAGCCAGCATCCCTGGTTGTCTGTGTCAGAGCCTGGACATTGGTCTTGCTGTCGTCGTAGGTGACGGTGACCAGTTTTTTGGTCTCGTCAATGCCAACCTTTTCCACACCGGCTACCCGCTTGAGTGCGGTGCGTACAGTGATGGGACAGGCGCCGCAGGTCATGCCAGGAATCGAAAGTGTGACGGAACGGGTTGCAGCCCAGGCGGATGTGCTCAGGGCAGCAGACAGGGCAAGAAGGGCCGCGATTTTTTTCATGACAATTTCCTTTTAATAGAACAGCGGCAGGATGTACGGAAAAACGAGTGCAACCAGGATCAATGTGGCCACGACCCAGAAAAGCAGCCTGTAGGCCATGCGTACCTGCGGGAGCGCGCAGACCTCGCCCGGACTGCAGGCACTGGTTGGCCGGAAAATGCGTCGCCAGGCAAAGTACAGCGCAACCAGCGCCACACCAATGAAGATCGGCCGGTAAGGTTCCAGTACCGTCAGGTTGCCAATCCAGGCACCGGAAAAATCCAGGGCAACCAGAACCAGTGGCCCCAGACAACAGGTCGATGCAAGGATAGCTGCCAGCCCGCCAGCGAGGAGTGTACCACGTCCGTTTCGCAGTTTAGACATGCGTTTTCCCTTTTGAATTTGGATCGGATAGCGTAAAATTACTTCCGTAGTCATGTACGGAGTCAAGCGATATGGAAAATAATTCGGGGAACCTGACCATTGGCGTTTTTGCCAGGGCGGCCGGGGTCAACGTGGAGACCATCCGTTTTTATCAGCGCAAGGGCTTGCTGACGAAACCAAACAAGCCTTACGGCAGCATTCGACGCTATGGTAAAACGGATGTAACGCGAGTGCGATTCGTGAAATCGGCCCAGCGGCTAGGTTTCAGCCTGGACGAGATTGCTGAACTGTTGCGGCTTGACGATGGCACCCACTGCGGGGAAGCCAGCGGCCTGGCTGCGCACAAACTCAAGGACGTACGCGAGAAGATGGCCGACTTGGCGCGCATGGAGGCCATGCTATCTGAATTGGTGTGCGCCTGTCATGCACGAAAAGAGAATGTTCCGTGCCCACTGATCACGTCGCTACAGGGCGGAGCAAGCCTGGCAGGTTCGGTTGTGCCTTAGCGTGCTTTATTTTCCGTTTTTTGAGGTGGCCCCGATAAGGACGTGAAGCAGCTGTCCTGTTGCGCTGGCTGAGGAAAAGGAGGTGTTCGATAAATGTCTATCAGTTTAAGAGACATGAGATATACTGCCTGAAGCTGGCAGCCACTATCCGGTTGATTGGCGTCCGATTAACTCTGGTAGAGCAATACGCAAATAATAAATCATTGACCATAATGTCAATAGCGCGGCAATATAAATTAATAACGTTCCAAACCATTGTGCATCAATACCAAAAATTCTATCGTGGTATAACAAAAGGGAGATGGCTATCATTTGAGATGCTGTTTTTATTTTTCCGATATAGCTTACGGCTACGCTTTTTCTTTTCCCCAGTTGTGCCATCCATTCGCGTAATGCAGAGATAGCAATTTCCCGCCCAATAATAATCAGAGCGATAAAAGCGCCTACTCGACTGATTGCAACTAAAATAATTAATGCGGCTGCAACCATCAATTTATCAGCAACAGGATCAAGAAAAGCACCAAATTGGGACATTTGATTAAGCTTGCGTGCCAGGTATCCATCAAGCCAGTCCGTGAGGGCCGCAAGAATAAATGCAATTGCGCCCAGAGTATTTACCCAGTGAGGTGCCAGCCAGGTATCTGGAAGATAAAATACTGCAGTAAAGACTGGAACCAGCAGGATGCGCAGGTAGGTCAGGATATTAGGTATGTTTAAGGGCATAAATGTTAATGCAATTCCTTGTATATGGTTTCGGCCAGCAGTTTGCTAATGCCTGCAATATGCATCAAATCATCTATGCTAGCCGCTTCAACTCCCCTGATACCCCCAAATGTTGATAACAGTTTTTGCCTGCGTTTAGCACCGATTCCAGTAATGTTCTCTAGTACAGAATGAGTTCTTGATTTGCCTCGTTTTGATCTATGGCCAGTTATAGCAAAACGATGGGCTTCGTCCCGGATGGTTTGAATCAAAAACAATCCGGGATGATTCTTTTCTAATTGTAACGGGTTTTTTCGATCAGCAAAAATCAATTGTTCATAACCTGCTTTTCTTTCAGGCCCCTTTGAAACCCCAATCACTGGAATATGCTCTAATCCATATTCTTTTAACAATTCCACAGCGATATTAACCTGCCCTCTTCCACCATCAATTAGAATCAAATCAGGACCTAACTGTTCGCCTAGAGCAACTTTACGATACCGCCTTGACAGAATATTATTCATGGCAGCAAAGTCATCTCCAGGTGTAATTCCTGTTATATTGAAACGCCTGTATTGGGAAGGCTGCATAGTTAATTTGTCATAGACGACGCAGGACCCGATAGTTGCTTCACCCATCATATGGCTAATGTCAAAACACTCAATTCTATGGGTATCAGATGGAAGGCCCAAAGCTGACTGGAGAGAAGCTAAGCGCTCTTTTTGTGAAGAAATTTGAGTATGATGATGAATTAAAGCAAGATCAGCATTTTTTTGTGCCATATCGAGCCAAACCTGTTTCTCTCCTCTGGTTTTAGAAATAATTCGCACCGAGTAACCGGCTTTTAAACTTAAAACTTCTTCAAGGGGATTCACATCAAATGCCTGGTTTACCAAAATTAAGCCAGGGATAGGTTTTGATAGATAATGCTGCGCCATAAATGTCTCAATAATTGAGGTGTCAATTGCCTCGCTGGCATGTCTGGGAAAGAAACATTGATCTCCCAAATGCCTCCCTCCTCGAATCATAACGAGATTAAGGCAATATTTCTCGCTGCTAGAACTTGCTGCAATTACATCTACATCCTGATCTTGTCCTGAACTAACAAACTGTTTTTCTTGAACCTTTCTTAAGGAGAAAATTTGGTCTCGTAGATGGGCCGCTCTTTCAAAAAGCTGTTGCTGAGCTGCAATATGCATTTTTTTTTCAAGTAACTCAATAACTTCATTATGTTTTCCGCTAAGGAAAAGTTCTGCATGTTTAATCGTTTCAGCATAAGACACTGTATCAATTAATCCAGTGCACGGGGCAGAGCATCGTTTAATCTGGTAGAGCATGCAGGGTCGAGAGCGATTATTAAAAACTGAATCTTCACAGGTTCTTAATTGAAAAATTTTTTGTAGTAAATGAATGCTTTCCCTGACTGCCCCAGCATTTGGGAAAGGGCCATAATAATGCCCCTGTCGTTCCTGATTTCCCCGAAATAGTCCCAGCTTTGGAAATTGGTGGCCACTTAAAATGATATAGGGGTAGGACTTGTCATCCCGGAATAAAATATTAAAACGTGGGTTAAGTGACTTGATAAGATTATTTTCAAGTAGTAATGCTTCAGACTCAGAACGTGTTACAGTGACTTCAATCTGATGGATATGGCTGACCATCAATTGGGTACGAGGAGATAAGTTTGAGTTTTTAAAATAAGAAGAAACACGCTTTTTTAGATTTTTGGCCTTGCCTACATAAATAACTTCTTCTTTATCATTGAACATCCGGTATACACCAGGCAATGATGTTAATTGTAATAGATAAGATTTATAATCAAACATAACATTATGAAAAATAGATTATTTTAATTTTTTATACTAAAAACAGCTTTCACAGGAATCATGTTGCGCAATCCCCCCGTATTGTTTTTTGGCAATAAATCTTCAGCCATTCATAATTAATATAAGAAGATTAGCATCACATCATAAATTACCAACAATGTCATTAGAATGTGTTCTTTCTAAGCTTTCAGACAATATGGATAGTTCTTTCCTGGCCTCATGGTAACGTAATGCTGCATTATGATCATAATTTATCTTACGATACATGGTCATTAGACGTTGGGTGCTTTTTTCTTCAACCCTGAATTGATTAGCGTAATCAAGAACTAAATCTGCCTGTTCCGGATAATTACATATGAGAACCATATCACATCCAGCATCTAAGGCTATTTGGGTCCTTTCAACCATATTACCTCCAATGGCTGCCCCTTCCATGCTAAGATCATCACTAAAAATTACCCCATCAAACTTCATCCCATTACGTAAAATGTCTTTAAGCCATGTTTTTGAAAAACCGGCAGGTTGACTATCCACATCTGTATAAAGCACATGAGCCGGCATAACAGAATCCAGTAAACCCAAAGCAATAAGATCACGGTACGGGATCAGGTCTTGGCTTTCAATCTGAGAGCGAGAACGGGAGTCAACTGGCAGACTTAAATGTGAGTCTGCAACAGCATAGCCATGACCTGGGAAATGCTTACCACAGCACTTCATTCCAGTTGCATGCAAGCCTTCAATCAGATAATGGGATAGTTCACTGACAAGGAAGGGATTCGAAGAAAAAGAACGATCTCCAATCACACTACTGCGGCGAAAATCAATATCTAGCACCGGTGCAAAGCTGAAATCAATATCATGTTGTCCTAACTCATAGCCCATTACATATCCAGCAGAAAAGGCAAGTTTTTTCGCAAGCGGTAATGATAGTCTGCCTATTCTGCTCATTGCCGGTATAGGTGTAAAGCCTTCCCTAAACCGTTGTACTCTACCTCCTTCATGATCCACAGCCACAAGCAAATTTGATCGTAATTCTCGAATATTCCGTATAAGTGTATCCAGCTCATCAGGGCCTATGAAATTACGTGTAAAAAGAATGACGCCTCCTGTCATAGGGTGCGTTAGACGGCGCTGATCCTCCTTGCTTAGAGAAGTTGAAACAATATCCAGCATAATGAAACCGGAAGAAGCAGAACTCATCATTTTTCCATAATAACAAAGGCTAGAGCATATTGGGTTTCGTCCGCCAGAGACAAAAATGTGCTGCCAATACCAAGATGATGAAGATATTGAGTTAGGTGTAATTCAAGCATAAACATTGGTTTTCCAAGAGTATTATGTGCAATTGCAATGTTTTGCAAGGTTACGGGTGAACGTAAGCCAGTCCCGATAGCTTTAGAAAATGCTTCTTTTGCTGCGAAATGTTTCGCTAAAAATGAAGCAGGATTCAAAGCCAGATCATATTCTGTCAATTCGGCTGGGGTTAGAATCTTACAGGCTATGCGGCGCCCATAGTGGCGGATTAGGTTTTCCATACGTTCTATGGAAACCAGATCCGTGCCGATTCCATGAATCATGGCTGAATATTCGTTATAAGTTTTTTCATATCACGAACTGCCTGCCCTAATCCGCAAAAAATGGCCTGTGAAATAAGGGCATGGCCAATATTAAGTTCAGAAAAAAGTCCAAGTGAGGCAATAGCAGTAACATTATGATAATTGAGGCCATGGCCAGCATTTACTCTTAGGCCTAAATCTTTTGCCAAAAGGGCTGCCTTATGAATTTGCCTTAGCTCCGCTTGACGGAAAATATCATCAACAGCATCAGCATAATGTCCTGTATGAATTTCAATCACCTGTGCCCCTGCTTCATGAGAAGCATGAATTTGATCTGTATCTGGATTAACAAACAAGGATACCCTGACTCCTGCATTTGAAAATCTGTTAACTGTTGATTTGATCAGATCAAAAGAGCGGACCACATCTAATCCTCCCTCTGTTGTCCGCTCTTCGCGTCGTTCGGGCACGATGCAGACATCCTGTGGCAAAATACCCATAGCATGTTCAATCATTTCTTCGGTTAGCGCCAGCTCAAGATTCATGTGTGTGGATAATGCTTCCCGAATCAAGGCTACATCCCGATCTTGAATATGTCGTCTATCCTCTCTAAGATGCAGGGTAATAAAATCCGCGCCATTTTGTTCAGCTATGAGCGCTGCAGCCAACGGGCTGGGATAACTGGTTTTTCTGGTCTCGCGTAAAGTAGCGACATGATCGATATTAACACCCAGTTTTAACATATTTAATTCCGTTGTAAATTACATTTTATCAATGAGAAAAAAAAGATAAAAATTTATAAATTTTATTTATGTTTTTTTAAATCATTCATCAACTGCACAGTTTTTAAAGGTTGGCCATTCAGATAATAGCTCATAACGTATCGTATCAGTTCACGTGATTCCTTAAGAGTCTTGTTGCGCTCATACAATTCCTGCTTCATATCAACAAGAGTCTGACCAGAGATCAAAAATCCCGAGTTATGCTGATTTACATTACGAACTGGGCCTTGCTCAACAAAATAATCATATTGTGCATTTGGATCAATGGGTTGATTTGTAAAAGCTTCGCTATCAAGTACAAGCCCATACCCTAATGCACTTAGAAGTTTAATTTCGAAGCGCCGAAGAAGTGCTGATTGGTTATAAACTGCCTCACCTAATAATTTTAATGTAAGTTCGTACTCATCAAAGAGCTGATCATAAGCATCATGACGCATAAGCAGTTTTAGCAAGATTTCATTCAGATAAAAGCCGCAAAATAGAGCTTGCCCTACAAGTAGCTTTTGCCCGCCCACCCATTCCGCTTTGGTTAAAGTCAGCAATTCGCCTTTACCCTGAGCATAAAGAAGTAAAGGTTGAAAAGGCATTAACAGACCGCGAAGATCAGATTTTGGACGTCTTGCCCCTCTTGCCACCATGCCGACACGTCCGATATTCCGTCCAAAAATTTCAAGAATATAGCTTGTTTCACGATAAGGATAGGCATGGAGTACAAACGAAGGTTCATTTTCGATCCTGATTGACTCCAAGTCTCCCTCCTAGAGATCAAAGCCCAAACTTTTAATGGCCTGGTCATTGTCAGCCCATCCACTTTTAATTTTAACCCATAGCTTAAGATAGACCTTGTGGCCGAACAGCTTTTCCATACCCAGACGTGCATCAGTTCCAATCTGTTTAAGTCGCGTACCTTTGTTTCCTATCATCATGGCTTTCTGCCCATTTGTTTCAACGATAATGGCAGCATGGATATGGTAGAAATTTGTCCTTATTTCAAAAGATTCAATTTCAACAAATGTACTATAAGGAACCTCATCACCCAGACTACGAAAGATTTTTTCGCGGATAATTTCAGCAGCTAGAAACCGCTCGCTTCTGTCTGTTATATCCTCTGCAGAGAAAAAAGCTTCACCTTCAGGAAGATAGGGTTCAATCTCATTTAATAACACTTCTAATTGAATGCCAGAAACAGCGCTCACAGGAACGACTGCGGCAAAACTATGTTTTTGAGCTATTTCTTCTATAAATGGTAATAAACGGGATTTATCGGTAATTTTGTCAATTTTGTTAATGGCCAGAATAACCGGAGTAGATTTTGATAGCAGATTGAGCATTTCCTCATCTGCAGGTGTGTATTTTAAGGCCTCAACCACCCAAAGAATAAGGTCAATATCTTTTAAAGCCTGAAGAACAGTCCGGTTTAAACTACGGTTTAATGCATTAAGATGATTTTTTTGAAAGCCAGGGGTATCCACAAATATGAATTGAGAAGCCCCTTTAGTCAGAATACCATGAATTCGATGTCGGGTAGTTTGTGCGCGTCTTGAAGTAATAGATAACTTCTGACCAATTAAATGATTAAGAAGGGTCGATTTGCCCACGTTCGGGCGTCCGATTAAACTAATATAACCGGTTCTGGATACTGAAGCGCGTGGTTCTTGAGTCATGGCTGGACAACCTGTTCATAGGCTAATTGAGCTGCTGCCTGTTCAGCAGTTCTTCTGCTCGGACCTTCACCTCTTGTTCGAAGATCAAAGGCAGGCACATGACACTCTACCTCGAAATGTTGCGCATGAGCCTTACCACTAACTTCAATTACAGTATAAATTGGTAAGCCTATCCGTTTGTTTTGCAAATATTCTTGTAGAGTTGTTTTGGCATCTTTACTTAATTTTTCCAGATCCACCATGTTTATTAATGATTCATAAAGTCGCAGAATCATTTCCTGTGCGGCAATAAATCCTGAATCAAGATAAACGGCACCAATTAAGGCTTCAAGTGTATCAGATAAAATAGATTGCCGACGAAACCCGCCACTTTTAAGTTCCCCTTCACCCAATTTAAGATGGTTTCCCAAATTTAGTTTCTGAGCAATCTCAAATAGGGTTTCCGCGCGCACTAAATGGGAGCGGAATCGGCTTAACTCGCCTTCTGACAGTTTCGGATATTGATGATAAAGCGTGTCAGCTATGACCATATTTAAGATACTATCGCCTAAAAATTCCATACGTTCGTTATGGGGCATCCCGAAAGAGCGATGGGTCAGAGCTGTTTGAAACAGTCTTAAATCATTAAATTGATGTCCTAACAGTTTAATGAGTCGATCGTTACTATCCATTTAAGAATGTCCAGGGGGAGCTTTAACCTTAAAATCCATTAATAATGAAAAACGACCAAAAAGATGCGCCTTAACATGGTAATGAATGGTAATGACAAGGTTGCCTTGAGAGTTCTTAATAACAATGTCTCTATCTGAAACATCTGTTACATTGTTTACATTAAGTCGTTTTCTTAAATCAAGAAGGATTTCTTCTGGTGATTTTGTTGCCTCAGCAGGATCAGAAACAATACCGTTGATAGATGTCTTGACTGAATAATATTCAACATATGCTGGTACTACATGAATAGTTATAAGCCCTCCTCCAACCAATACTATCAGCCAGCAAACAAGGGTTAATACGCCACCTTTCTGAGATCGGGTTATTCTTTTAGTGAATAAGGGTTCCAATTCGCTTAGGTTCCTTGAAATTAAACCAGATTAAAAAAGCCTTTCCAACCAGATCGCTATCTGGAACAAAACCCCAATAACGGGAATCGCGACTATCATCCCGATTATCTCCTAGCATAAAATATTCATGTTGAGGCACTTTGCAAGTAAATCCACCATCTGAATAAGTGCAATGATTTTTATCAGGAAAATCAACTACATCGCCAGGCCTTACAGTAGGTTCAGTTGGATCCAGAATGATATCATGAACTACATTTCCGAGTTTTTCATGATAGCGTACGGTTGTCACATAATTATATCCGGGGGTGGAATAGCTGTATCCCCCCACTTTTTCAAGAGGCACCGGTACTCCATTAATTGAAAGCTTTTTGTTATGATAACTTACAATATCTCCAGGCAAGCCAATAAGACGTTTTATATAATCAATACTGGTATTATCAGGATAACGAAAAACAACCACATCACCCCGCTGTGGCTTTTCTACATTAAAAATTTTCCAATTTAATACAGGCACCCGAATCCCATAGTCAAATTTATTGACTAAAATAAAATCACCCGGAATCAACGTAGGCATCATAGATCCTGAAGGAATTTTAAAGGGCTCTACCAGAAAGGAGCGGATTAAAAAAACAACCAGGATCACAGGAAAGAAGCTACGTGAATATTCAACCAGAACAGGCTCGCGTTGACTACTGGTTCGCTTATGTTTACCCACTTTCGCGTCATAAAGCCAAACAAGTCCAGTGACAATCAGCGCGATAATCATGAATAGGGCAAAATCCATCTCTACTCCATAGTTTTGTTATTTATCAACTTGTAATACGGCAAGAAAGGCTTCCTGGGGGATTTCTACATTTCCAACCTGCTTCATTCGTTTTTTTCCGGCCTTTTGTTTTTCAAGTAACTTTCTTTTTCGTGTAATATCACCACCATAGCATTTCGCCAATACGTTTTTTCGTAAGGCCTTAATGTTTTCTCTTGCGATAATATGTGATCCAATTGCTGCCTGAATAGCTATGTCGAACATTTGCCGTGGAATTAGCTCTCGCATTTTGGCCGCAACTTCTCGACCGCGAAAAGCAGCATTGGCCCGATGCACGATAAGTGAAAGTGCATCGACTTTTTCACTATTAATAAGAATATCCAGCTTAACAAGATCCCCTGCCCTAAAGTTAGCCAGCTCATAATCCAAAGACGCATATCCACGGGAAACAGATTTTAGTCGGTCAAAAAAATCCAGAACTACTTCATTAAGCGGTAATTCATATGTCAACATAACCTGACGACCCAAATATTGAAGGTTATTTTGAGTGCCCCTTTTAGATTCACAAAGTGTGATAACAGGACCCAAATATTCCTGAGGCATAAGGATTCTGGCCATAATAACAGGCTCTCGAATCTCTTTGATTTTAGAAAAGTCTGGAAGTTTCGCTGGATTTTCTATTTCATTGACAGAGCCATCATTTAGTTCAACTTGATAAACTACCGTTGGTGCGGTGGTAACCAAATCCATATCATATTCGCGTTCCAATCTTTCTTGTACAATATCCATATGCAGCAAGCCTAAAAACCCACACCGAAATCCAAACCCTAAAGCCTGCGAGACTTCGGGCTCATACATAAGAGAAGCATCATTTAGCTTTAATTTTTCAAGTGCATCGCGCAATGCTTCATATTGGTTGGATTCAACAGGATATAAGCCAGCAAAAACCTGCGGTTTGATCTCCTTAAATCCCGGAAGCGATTTTTGGGCCGGCTTATCAGCCAAAGTAATTGTATCGCCTACTTTTGCAGCCTTAAGCTCTTTTATGCCTGCGATGATAAATCCAACCTCACCTGCAACAAGTTGCGCACGCATAACCGATTTTGGAGTAAAAACACCCACTTGTTCACACAGATAATTAGCTTTTGCTGCCATTAGACGGATTTTATCGCGAGGCTTAAGAGTCCCATCAAATACTCGGACCAGCATAACAACACCCACATAATTATCAAACCAAGAGTCAATGATTAAGGCTTTAAGGGGAGCTTGTGCATCTCCTGATGGCGGAGGAATTTTGGCAATAACCGCTTCTAATAACTCCAGAACTCCCTGTCCTGTTTTCGCTGAACATTGTAGAGCATTTTGGGCATCAATACCTATGACATCCTCAATTTCCTCAATGACACGGTTTGGATCTGCTGCAGGTAAATCAATTTTATTTAAAACTGGAATAACTTCCATGTTCTGTTCAATCGCTGTATAACAATTGGCAACAGTTTGTGCTTCAACACCCTGAGATGCATCAACCACAAGCAATGCGCCCTCACAGGCAGCAAGAGAACGGGAAACTTCATATGAGAAATCAACATGTCCAGGCGTATCGATCAGGTTAAGCTGGTATAGCTCACCATCACGTGCCCTATATTCAAGAGCTGCTGTCTGAGCCTTGATGGTAATGCCGCGCTCACGTTCTAATTCCATTGAATCAAGTACTTGGGTTGCCATCTCTCGATCGCTAAGCCCCCCACAAGATTGAATAAAGCGATCAGCTAAAGTGGATTTACCATGATCAATGTGGGCAATAATAGAAAAATTACGGATTCGGTTCATGAAAACTTGACTATAGCCTGGGGGAAAATGTGCAATTTTACTTCATTTTTATGAGGTTTGGCTGCACTTGTTGCAAAAAACCATATTAGACGCTTAAACAGAATTATTCTTGCAGTTTGCAAGCCATGCATTAAGTTTTAATGGATCTGATCCATAACGGAATAATTCATCATCTTTATCCATCACTACAGGGACAAGCAGGCCATATTCTTCGAGCAAAGCCTCATGTTGATCTACATTTTGAATTTCCATGGTAAATATATGCGTTACTGCCATTTGCGAAAGGAATGAAATAATCTCCTCGCACAAATGGCAGCCTTCCCTGCTAATAACAGTTAACTTTCTACTCACTTAAGGGCTGGAATCTGCAAAGGCACATAAATTGAGGTAGTTCCTCTCATAATGAGCAGAGCAATATTCTTCCCTGGCGCAGCCTTATTTACAATTTTGTCAAACATTTCGGCACTGCTAATACGGGTATTGTTGACAGCTAAGATTACATCCCCTTCTTCAAGCCCGAGATTGGCTGCAGCTCCCTTGACACCAATGATAATGACTCCATGCTTGATACCAAGCTTGTGCCTTTCTTCTTCAGTCAGGTTTCTAACTGCAAGCCCAAGCTTGTCAAGCTTGAGTGGTTTATGTGTTGCTGTAGATGATTTGGAGCCAGAGCTCAATGTGCCAACCACCACGGATACAGTCAGTTTATGGCCGTGTCTCCACAACTCAACATTGACACGGGTTCCCGGGCGTGTTTCACCCACATATCGAGGTAAATCAGTAGCATCACGAATGGTATGACCTGCATAAGCAAGAATAATGTCGCTGACCCGGATACCTGCTTTTGCGGCAGGCCCATGAGGATCTACGCTGGAGACCAGTGCGCCGCGTGCCTGTGATAAGCCGAATGATTGGGCGAGCTCTGGTGTAACCTCTTGAATACCAACACCTAATCTTCCATGGCTTGCTTTTCCGAATTCGCGCAACTGCTGGCTTACATTCAATGCTACATCAATTGGAATGGCGAAACTTAAACCCATGTAACCACCTGTTTTGGAGTAAATCTGTGAATTGATACCTACAACTTCACCATCCATGTTAAACAGGGGGCCGCCAGAATTACCAGGATTAATTGGTACATCAGTTTGAATAAATGGGACATAGTTATCATCTGGCAATGAGCGGCCCAGAGCACTAACTATACCTGCAGTCACGCTATTATCAAAACCAAATGGAGCACCTATAGCTACAACCCACTGTCCCGGCTTTAATGTTGCTGGGTTTCCAATTTTGACTGTAGGTAAGTTTTTTGCATTAATCTTAACCAGTGCAACATCAGTTCGCTTGTCTTCACCAATCAATTTACCCTTGAATTGGCGTCTATCTGTCAATTTCACTACAATAGAATCTGCCCCATCCACAACATGGGCATTTGTCAAGATATACCCATCAGAGCTAATGATAAAACCTGAACCAAGGGAACGCTCCGTAATATTGTGAGGCTGGCGCATTTCAGGCGGCATTAACTGCTTGAATAGCTGCGCGAAAGGATCGCCTTCAGGGAAATTAAAATTAGGGAACCCTTGCTCATGAATCGTCTGGGTTGTACTGATATTAACTACTGCATTGCCATACTTCTGTACTATGGATGTAAAATCCGGTAACGAATGGGCGAAAGCAGCTGCTGGAAAAACTAGAGTCACAAACAAAAAAATACGAACATATTGGCTTAAAGCTTTTCTCATTGATGTAAAGTCCTTCCTTCGAGGATTGATTTTTTCGCGGGTTCCACCCACTAATACATTAAATGTTATACAGCGTTTTGATATTGATTGCTGTATTTTCTTGCACTATATGACGGCATAAAATAGTTATTACATTTTTACCGCCTCACTTTTTCTAATGAGAAACAAAAAGTCTAACTGCCCTGGCAAAATTCGTGACAGTTACAGCTGGAACCTCACCTAAAGCAGTAATAGTGTACCCTTTGTCTAAACGTGTATATACGTGCATTACTCCAGCATGAGACAAACCTATTCTAAAAACAGGATCACTACCAGCCGGTTCTATAAAAAGTGAAACTGCTGTAAAACCATCTGAATAAATAAGATGCTCAACAGGTTGGGAACGCCCCGGGATATTTCGCATGACCTGAGCAATCTTATGAAAGCCAGGCGGTAGCGGATTTAAGGAAAAAGGCACACTACCAGCCATTGTTTTTTCAAGTGAAGACTGCTTGATCTGCCAGTTACCTCCCAGGCCATCAAAAATCATCGAACGTTTAATAGGACCACCAATCCTAAGCTCAGTAAATGTCATTTCCTCTATAGGTTTTTTTTGGTTATTAATAACGCTTTCATGGAGAAGGAGGCCACTTTTGAGAGCAATACACATATGACGGGTATACCGTAAGTCATCGATTGGCGTCAAGTTAACTCTTTGGCATGACAATCCGCTATAGCGGGATTTTTGACCTAAAGTTATATGATAATATTGGGACTGATGAAGCCACTTATCTGCGAATACTGATGGAAAATTACCGGCTGAAGGTAAAGGTTCAATCATCTCGGTATGTTGCTTAAGGTTATAGTAACGAATATTTTGACTGGTCCGAATGATAACCCTTGGTGTCCGATCTAACGATTCAAGTCTTTCTCTCTCACCTGAAGTTCCCATGCTATGAATAATGCGTGAAGTCTCAATATAGCGCCCATGCTGATAAATAAATATTCCTTGGTAATCAAGATGGTGTGCAGCTAAAGCGCTCCTTTTAAGCCAGGCTATGCCGTTTTCCGGCTGCATTCTAGAAGTAGCCCCCCAAGCCAGGATAGGAACTGCAATCCAGCATATGAAAAACCCTAACCACAAGCTCATCGTGTCGTGCCCGTCCGGAAAGAAACAGAACGAACATAAGCTTCATCCCCTTGTATTGCTGAGGTAGGTGAAAATTCTTCATGGGCTAAAAGATAAGGGCTGATATCAGCAGATGCATTTGCTGCAGCAGAAGGTAATGCACCAGATAAACTGGTCGATGCTGTAAATGGCGAGCCACCTAAAACCACCCAGGTTCCTGTCACAAACATTAATAATGATGCAGCTGCTGAAAGATAAAGGAACGGTTGTCTAAAACGAGATCTGCGAGGGGAAAGCACCGTTGGCTCGTGCATGATTTGCCTGGTAATTTTATCAGTCATATCATACGAACAATTCAGATGTTGTCGAAGTGCGTTTCCAATAAGCAGATAGGTTCTCCACTCCTGCCGTAAATCTTCGTCCGTAACCAGCCTCTCTATTAACCGGGATGCACTTTTGGCTGAAACTTCACCATCTACCAGCAAGGAAATCTCATCATTCATTTCACTGACTCCACCATTCTATACATCCATCAACCATGACAAAATTCTACCTGCAGATAGCTACAAAAATCACCAAAGAAAAAAAGCTACCATCTTTTTTTCTTATGTGTGTCAAGAATTGGTCTTAGTTCATTTGCAATTACTTCACGTGCCCGATAAATACGTGAGCGAACAGTTCCAACGGGGCAATTCATCATTTGAGCAATATCCTCATAAGTCATGCCTTCAATCTCACGTAATGTAATGGCAGTTCTAAGATCTTCCGGTAATTTTTCCATTGCCGCATTAACAGTTTGCATTACCTGTTTACTCATCAATTCTGTTTCAGGGGTAGAATAACTTCTCAGGAGGTTGCCACTTTCGAATCCCTCAGCATCTTCTGCATCAAATTCAGTCACTGTCGGCGCACGCCGGTTTCTGGCAGCCAGATAATTTTTGGCAGTATTAATACCGATTCGATAAAGCCAGGTATAAAAAGCACTCTCGTTTCTAAAAGTCGACAAGGCCCGATATGCCCGAATAAATGTCTCCTGTGTGATATCTTCAATTTCCGAAGCATCCGGAATAAATCTTGATATCAATCTACCTAGTTTATGTTGGTATTTTTCAACCAGCAAACCAAAAGCCTTCTTATCGCCTTGCTGGACGCGTTCGACCAATCCATGATCGACTTCACGCTGCCCCATTGACCCTTCCTCTCCCCAATCGAATGTACGATCAGTATACCTTATATCGACTAGCGCTTTCGTCCAGGTCAATACCCCGTTCGACAATGAAGGCTTGAAATAGTTCAATCAAACGCCATACATAATTCGCCCTGTAATTAATCCAGATGAAAGCCACCCTTTTTCATATAGGGTTATTTCCCTATTTTTACCCTATGCGTCACATCATATATCAATATTAAAAATGTTGAACAATATCATGGCTTTTCAAGAATTACTATGCGATTTGTAAGTGTCCCGTGCCGGTTATTTTTAATACCCCAAATATTTGCAGTTTTAGTGAATTGTTGCTTATTTAAAAATACCGCGCGGGGAATAAAACCAGATTGATTCGCGATAGGCAATACTGTCTCCTCAAGCCTGATCGAACCATGCTGTAATTCTCCTACTTCAAACACAACAAAACCACCCTGCCAAGTTACCCGAAACAGTTCGGAAAAAACCTGTTTCATGGTAGTAGCCCAAGCTTCCAGGGAATGGGGAACAGTTAATTGAGAAACTATTGTTTCCTTATCGAGTTGATTAAACCAGAGCCGAAGCCAATTATCGCTGCCATAATCAACAATATTAAGAAAAGGAGGTGATGTTACGGTAAGTTGGATAGAATTATCCGAGATTTGAGGAGTAGCAGTCGCATTTCCACACAAAATTAATGCATCATCAGATGCTTGAGCCAGTATTCTTCTTACCTGCTCATTAACATCCCGAAGTAATTGACGTGATTTTTTCAGGATTAATTCAGCTACCGGACGATATGTCGGAGTTTGATTGCGTTCCCGGTTAATTTTACGCTGACGCTCTGGAAGAACAGCCTGATTAGGGGGGAGAGAATACACTGAAAAAAATCCAGGTGAATGCCCGCTTAACCTGTTACTTGCAACCATTCGAATCCATTGATCTACATGGTCCTCTTGATTTAAAGCCTTTTTTTCCTGAAGATAGCATCGTAAACTCAATAACTCTCTTAATGTTTTTTCATGATAGAACATAGACAGATCCAGCTCTGCTTTCAATGAGTTATCCCATTTTATATGATTGAGCCTAATCTCTAATTCTTCCAAAACCGGCGGGAATAGACGGGGACGATATAAAATAGGTGACAGTGGATTGATGTCATTGGCTACAATATGTCTACAACGAAGTGCAGCTTCAATTGGCGTCGTCCCCCGCCCTGAAAAAGGATCATAAACGCTCTGTCCAATCTCACTTAAGGCTTCAATAAAAAAAGCGGGGAGCTGAGGTTTAAAGCAGGCACGATAAGAGACTTCATGCAAACTTGAAGCTTGTCTTTGCCTGGATGTCCAAAAAGAATGAGTCAGAATGGGCACAGAAAAACCTTCCATCTTGCTCTGCAACATGACTCCACCTTCTTGTTGTATTCGAGCAAACAGTTTTTCAAGGATGATTGGATTATTTGTCTGACTCAAGGGGGCAGACATAACAGCCTTCCTGACATTCTAATACATCATGGATTAACGGGGTATCTGCCCAAACTCTTTAAATCCTTATAGGCCTATTAGTTATTATAAGGCATATTTATTCTTCGTTTTCAGATTCAGTTTATTTTTACAGCATTTGGGGTAACCTGGGTAACCCAAGATGATTTTTTAAGACCCCTGTCGTAAATTAAATTATGAATAGTTCTATTTGTCCTGCCTGTCATGGTTAACTGCCATATAGTCTATTTAGACGTGCTAGAATTTCAATTTTCATTTCCAAACAGGGAAATCAAGTGCAACATTTTGACGTCGTCATTATTGGAAGTGGATTAGCAGGCTTAACCAGCGCATTAAACCTTGCTGAACACAAAAACGTTGCAATTGTTACCAAGCGGTTACTAATGGATGGCTCAAGCAGCTGGGCCCAAGGAGGTATTGCAGCAGCTTTGGGTGAAAATGACAGCATTGAATCTCATGTGCACGATACCCTTGTTGCCGGTGCAGGGTTAAGTGATCTGGCCATAGCTCAACGGGTGGCGAGGCAAGCTCCAAAAGCTATTGAATGGCTTATTAAAAACGGGGTTGTTTTTGATATGGAATCAGATACAGCAGATACCATGTTGCACTTGACGCGTGAAGGTGGGCATAGCCAAAGAAGGATCGTTCATTCTGCTGATGCGACTGGTGAAGCTATCCAGCAGGTATTAACTAAAAAAGTTCTTGGTCACCCCAATATTGAAGTACTTGAACATCATATTGCAGTTGATCTGATTACGGGTAACAAACTTGGCCTGCCTGAAAACCGCTGTTACGGCGTATATTTGTTAAATAACAAGACAAATCAAGTGATCACATGCCGGGCAGACCATACTATTTTAGCTACAGGAGGAACTGGCAAGGTCTATCTTTATACAACCAATCCTGATGTCTCCACAGGAGATGGAATTGCAATAGGCTGGCGAGCCGGATGTGATGTAGCTAATATGGAGTTTATCCAGTTTCATCCAACCTGTTTGTACCATCCACATGCCAAATCTTTTCTAATTTCAGAAGCCGTTCGTGGAGAAGGCGGCCTCCTTCAGCTTCCGGATGGTCAACGCTTCATGTTGTGGCATGACAAGCGAGGGGAGCTTGCCCCGCGAGATATAGTTGCCCGGGCTATAGATTTTGAAATGAAAAAACGGGGACTTGACTGTGTCTATCTTGACATCTCGCATAAAGGGCCAGATTTTATAAAAAAACACTTTCCTACGATTTACTCGCGCTGTCTTGCATTCGGTATTGATATTACAAATACCCCCATTCCAGTTGTCCCTGCAGCACATTATTCATGTGGCGGGCTTCTAACTGATCACGATGCCCGAACCAATGTACCTAACTTATATGCGGTGGGTGAAGTAGCTTGTACAGGTTTACATGGTGCAAATCGCCTCGCTTCAAATTCACTGCTTGAATGCATAGTATTTGCCTTTGCAGCTACAGAAGCCATCCTTTCTTCTGTCTCGCCGCCTTGTTATCCCCTTCCCCCTTGGGATGAAAGTCGTGTAACCGATGCCGATGAAGAAATTGTCATTGCACATAACTGGGAAGAACTCAGGAGATTCATGTGGGATTATGTGGGAATTGTACGTACGACCAAACGATTAACCCGGGCTATGCACAGGATTGCTTTATTACGTGAAGAAATTGATGAGTTTTATAGTAATTATAGAATTAGCCATGATTTGCTGGAATTACGTAATTTAGTCGTAACGGCCGACTTGATTATACGTTCTGCCTTAGCAAGGAAAGAAAGTCGAGGCTTGCACTATAGCCGGGATTATCCCCGCCTTTTACCGAATGCCTTGCCTACAATCCTGCATCCACAGTCTGATATGGTTCAGCACTCCGGTTTTGTCTAAAGGAAAGCCCATGTATTCCAACTGGCTATCATTCGTTAAATCAATTGAATGCAATACCTCAAGTAAAGCGTCTGTAATTTATTTAGATCACTTAGGGATACTGAGTTTTTCAGGTTCTGACAGTGAAAAATTTCTTCATAATCAGCTAACCTGCGATATTGAAAACCTTGATAGTACACAGGCAAGTCCGGGAGGATACCTAACTGCTAAAGGACGGCTGTTATGTACATTCCTCATCTGGCGCTCTGGAGATGAATTTTTGATGCAACTACCAAAAGCACTTGCTCAACCCACTATGGCCCGGCTTAAGATGTTTATTCTACGTGACAAGGTCAACATTCAGGACCGCTCTGAGGAAATGGCCTGTTATGGCACCATTGATGCCAATGATAAATTGATGGCGTTTACCGGTTTATCCAGAACCCCTTATGCTCGATGCAAACATGATGGGTTTGAGGTTCTAAATTATATCAAGAATAGAGCTCTAATAATCGGGGATGCTGAAATTTTTGGAAAAGATCTTCAACTTGATCCTGAGAAAAATAATAAGAACTTGATGGCAACTTTATGGAGAAAAATTGATATTCAGGATGGATGGCCTAATATTATGCCCGAAACACAAGATTTATTTATCCCTCAAATGATCAACCTTGAAAAATGGGGGGGAGTTAGTTTCAAAAAAGGCTGTTATCCAGGCCAGGAGATTGTTGCGCGAATGCAATACAGAGGGATGCTTAAAAAAACCCTGCATCAAATTCGTCTGGAGCCTCAAGGAATAATTCATTCAGGTGATCCCATTATGCACCACGATGTATCAATCGGGCATATTGTTAATGCAGAGCCTGATAAAAATGGTTCCATTGCACTTGCTGTCATGCAAAATGATACTGAGCGGACTAACTTAACCGTAAACGGTTATGCTATAAAGCATGTTAATACTGTCGATACTATCAACATAACCTAAAACAGGGTTTGGTCTGTCTTAAACAAGAATATAGAATATATCAAAATTTACACATAAATAATGATGATGCTTTAATGTTTATCCATTGTATTCTGGCAGAAAACTAAAATATACGAATAGAGGTCAAATCATGGAAGATAAACAGCAGGTTTGCCATTATTTTATTTATTACACTCTGGGGGCACGAGATAAGGATGAAGTATTTAATCTGACCCTCAATCTGATGCAAAAAATTAAAGAGGAAACAGGAATTAGTGGGCGGTTACTAGAAAAAGGTGATATCGCCACAACCTGGCTTGAAATCTACGAGGGTATCCAGGATTCCGAGGCATTCGAAACCGTTATGACCCTACATGAAAAAGACTGGCACAATGCCTATGATACTATGGGCTTGGAACGCATAACTGAAAAATTTACTGAACTGGCCTGTCTGTTTTTAAAGAGTTAGCTACTACGGCAGCAACATCTTCAGGGGGTGCATTGATGGGATCACCAATAATCTGAATATATTGCTCATTTCCCTTAATCATACCTAATTCGTAACGCGCTCTTTCCTCTATAGCTGAATATCCGGTTTTAAGATCAACAACTTCAGCAGCCAGCGCCTCGTTTCGATGCTCTAATTGAACATTTAAGCTACGTTGCTGAGCAATTTGTTTTTTCAGGGCATAAACATGCAGCATTCCACCCCGACCAAACCACAATGGGTACTGTGTAGCAATCAGGACCAACACTAAAATTACGGTTAACCAGCGCATGGGTTCCCGCTCCTTATAACCCATACCAGCATTTAAATGTGATGAAAAACACCCCTGCCAGCATAGTAACCTGAACTACCTAATTCCTCTTCGATACGCAAAAGTTGGTTATATTTAGACAATCTGTCCGTTCTCGACAAAGAACCGGTTTTAATTTGCTTAGTATTTAAAGCTACTGCAATATCCGCAATCGTTGTATCTTCTGTTTCGCCTGAGCGATGTGAGATAATAGAAGTGTAAGCTGCATTTTTGGCTATATCAACGGCAGTAAAAGTCTCAGACAGTGTGCCAATTTGGTTAATCTTAATCAGTACCGAATTAGCAATACCTGCATCAATCCCTTCTTGAAGGATACGAGGATTAGTAACAAAGATATCGTCTCCGACAAGTTGCACTTTTTTTCCTAGCATATCGGTTAGAAGCTTCCAGCCACTCCAGTCCAGCTCAGACATGCCATCTTCAACTGATAAAATAGGATATTTTTCTATCCACTTACCAAGATATTCTGCGAATGCAGCAGATTCTAAAGCTAAACCATCTGCCGCGAGCTGATACTTCCCATCACGATAAAACTCGGAACTGGCACAATCCAGGCCAATTGCCACATCCATACCAGGAACAAAACCCGCTGATTCAATCGCTTCAACGACCAATTGAATGGCCGATTCATTATTCGCCAAGCTAGGGGCAAATCCCCCTTCATCTCCTACAGTAGTTGTTAAGCCTCTTTTATCAAGAATCTTTTTAAGCACATGAAAAATCTCAGATCCCCAACGCAATGCATCAGAAAAGCTTCCTGCACCAAGTGGAATAATCATGAATTCTTGGATATCAACCCCATTATTAGCATGAGCACCACCATTGATAATATTCATCATAGGTACAGGCAAAGACAAAGGACCAATGCCTCCTAAATACCGGTAAAGCGGTAGACCTGCTTCAAGAGCTGCTGCTTTAGCAGTTGCCAGAGAAACGGCAAGAATGGCATTTGCCCCGAGTCTTGACTTATTTTCTGTACCATCAAGTTCAATCAGGTTTTGATCAATTTCCGACTGGTCTTCTGCATCAAGCCCAATAACGCACTCCGCAATTTCAGTATTGACGAATTCAACTGCTTTTAAGACCCCTTTTCCACCATATCGTGTTTTATCAAGATCACGCAGTTCAACAGCCTCACGAGTCCCCGTAGATGCGCCAGAAGGTACAGAGGCACGCCCTACCACTCCTGTTTCTAACAGTACATCAGCTTCTACCGTAGGATTGCCTCGAGAATCGAGAATTTCACGGGCTACTACATCTACAATAGCAGTCATCAATCTTTTCCTTAAGATTAGCCCAATTGGGGGGCTCAATTAAAATTTACAGATACCAATTATAGCGCATTTTCCAGAAAGCCCGCATTCTTAACCAGCTTATCCAAGGCCTTAAGGGTTTCCAGCAAGAGGGCCATTTTATGAAGGGGCCATGCGTTAGGCCCATCTGATAACGCTTTTGATGGATCAGGGTGGGTTTCCATAAAAATGCCAGCCACCCCTGTTGCAACTGCTGCCCGGGCAAGAACTGGCACAAACTCTCGCTGCCCGCCACTTGTTTTCCCTTGTCCGCCTGGTAATTGAACTGAATGTGTAGCATCAAAAACAACTGGGCAGCCTGTATTACGCATAATCATCAAGCTACGCATATCAGATACCAGATTATTATATCCAAATGAAACCCCACGCTCACAAACCATAATGTTATCTTCCCCGCTGGCTTCCTTGGCTTTCTGAACCACATTCATCATGTCATCTGGAGCAAGAAATTGCCCTTTTTTTATATTGACCGGTCGACCACTGGCAGCAACAGCCTGTATAAAGTCGGTTTGCCTACAAAGAAAGGCTGGGGTTTGAAGTACATCAACAACTGCTGCCACTTCATTGATTTCATGAATAGCATGGACATCTGTTAAAACAGGTACATCCAGTTTAGTGCGGATATCTGCCAATATATGCAGTCCTTCTTCCATCCCTAATCCACGAAAGGATTGACTGGAACTACGATTTGCCTTGTCATAGGAAGATTTGTAAATAAAAGGAATATTCAATTTTGAACAAATTTCCTTGAGCGTACCTGCTGTCTCAAAAGCCAGTTCACGAGATTCAATGACACAAGGACCTGCAATCAGAAAAAAAGGGTGAGCTAATCCTATCTCAAAACCACATAATTTCATTGCCTCTCCTGAGCATAGTTAATTGCAGCCTTAATAAACGAAATAAAAAGTGGGTGACCATGACGCGGATTGCTTGTAAATTCGGGGTGGAATTGGCTAGCTAAGAACCAGGGGTGTTCTGGAATTTCAATGACTTCACATAAATCTTCAACTGACGATTTTCCTGTGATCCGTAATCCTGCTGCTTCCAATTTAGGAATATACGCATTATTCACTTCATAACGGTGTCGATGTCGCTCAATAATAGTATTCTTGGCATAAATGGACTGAACTTTACTTGCCGCTTCAAGTGTACAGGCTTGTCCGCCTAAACGCATTGTTCCACCCATTCCTGAAAAGCTATCTCGACGTTCAACGTGCCCGTCACTTTCTTTCCATTCAGAAATAAGCCCAATAACCGGACAGGATGTATCCGGCTCAAATTCTGTGCTGTGTGCTTGCATCAATCCAGCCCGATGACGTGCAAATTCTATAACCGCCAACTGCATTCCAAGGCAAATACCAAGATAAGGAATTAAATTTTCGCGGGCATAACGAATTGCAGATATCTTGCCTTCTACTCCTCGCTTGCCAAATCCGCCAGGAACCAGAATTGCATCCATGGCATCCAGACAGCCAGTGCCTTCTTGTTCAATTATCTCTGAATCAATGTAGTGGATACTTATTTTAGAACGGGTATGAATCCCTGCATGTGTTAATGCCTCAGACAACGACTTATAAGATTCAGTTAAATCAACATATTTTCCTACTAGGGCGATTTCAATTGTATGAGAGGGATGTTCCAGAGCATCAACCAGTTTTTCCCAAATACTTAAATTTGCCGGCGGTGGAGCCAATTCTAATTTCTGGCAAACAATATCATCAAGATGTTGCGCATGAAGCAGGCCTGGTATTTTATAAATGGAATCAACATCAATAGCAGATATGACTGCCTGGGATGGCACATTGGTGAAAAGCGCGATTTTATTACGCTGATCTTCAGGTAGCTCGCGATCAGCGCGACACAGCAAGATATCAGGTTGAATCCCTATTTCCCTTAATTCCTTAACTGAATGCTGTGTGGGTTTTGTCTTGATTTCGCCTGCTGAGGCAATAAAAGGAACAAGTGTTAAATGAATAAAACAGGTATTCTGACGTCCAAGTTCAACCCCCATCTGTCGGATTGCCTCAAGAAAAGGTAAGGATTCAATATCACCTACTGTTCCACCTATCTCGACAATAGTCACGTCCACATCGCCCCGATTATGGCTAATGGCATGTTTTATTTCATCCGTAATATGGGGAATGACCTGTACCGTACCTCCGAGATAATCTCCCCGTCTTTCCTTACGAATAACGCTTTCATAAATACGGCCTGTAGTAAAGTTATTAGCCTTGCCCATCCTGGCGCTAACAAACCGTTCATAATGCCCAAGATCTAAATCAGTTTCTGCTCCGTCTTCAGTCACAAAAACTTCACCATGCTGGAAGGGGCTCATTGTACCTGGATCTACGTTGATGTAAGGATCAAGCTTGAGCATTGTGATCTTAAGCCCACGCGACTCTAAAATAGCTCCCAATGAGGCGGCAGCTATCCCTTTCCCAAGACTGGACACGACTCCGCCCGTAACAAAAATATACTTCATTGCGTTCCATTCGAATATGGTACAGACGGGAGTTAATTGTATCCGAAAGTCCCATCACCCACAATGAAACGCCATAACCTGATATCAACTGATTAGGGTATATTGCCGAGATTTATAGACTTGTTTAGACTAGATACAATCATCCACTAAAGGTAGCGTACATGGCCCGAATAATAAAATATCTCCTCTTCCTCATTGTTATCCCTACCCTTTTAAGCGGTTGCCTCGCAGTAGCAGCAGGTGGAGTTGCAGGATATGAATTGGGCAAACATGTCAGCGTCTCCACCCATTAACCATCTTAAAATTCTTTACTGCACGCAATGTAACTGGATGTTGCGATCAACCTGGATAGCACAAGAGCTATTAACTACTTTTCCAGGAAAATTGACTGAGGTTTCTCTTATCCCATCAACTGGCGGCTTATTTGAAATTTGGCTTAACACAGAAATGATATGGAACCGGAAAGAAAAAGGACGTTTTCCGGAATTACGAGAAATCAAACAGCTTGTTCGGGACATTGTCGACCCTGGGCGTTCTTTAGGACATAGCGACAATCCTTGATATCTCCCGTGAGGACAGCTTAGTGCTTTCACTATAAAGCAAATAATTAATTGGCCCATTTTTAAAATAAGCCCTAACATTTTTAAGAGTAAAACATGCTTATTCTACTGTCCCCTTCCAAAACACAAGATTTTTCCCGGCCTTCCATTAACCTTGGAACCACCCAGCCGCGTCATTTGGAGGAGTCATTAATTCTAATAAAGGAATTAAGAAAACTGTCCGTTTTAGATATTGCCACTCTCATGAATATAAGCGAAAAATTGGCCTTATTAAATCATGCACGCTACAAAGACTGGTCGCTACCTTTTACAATGGAACGTTGCAAGCCTGCTATCTATGCTTTTAAAGGAGATGTTTATGAGGGGCTTGAAGTACAGACAATACCGCTACATCTCATTGAATCATCACAGAAAAATTTTCGCATTCTTTCAGGATTATACGGGGTATTAAGACCCCTTGATTTAATTTTACCCTATCGACTGGAAATGGGGATAAAGTTAAACAACCCCAAGGGTAAAAACCTTTATATATTTTGGGAAGATATAATTAACAGAATCTTGCAAGAGGACCTTTTACTACAAGAAGACAACTTGATAGTTAATCTAGCTTCCAAGGAGTATTTTTCTGTCATAAACCCTAAGAAGATAAACGGTAAAATTATTACACCCCGATTTCTTGATGGAAAGAATGGTCAATATCGAATGATTTCATTTTATGCAAAACGGGCACGCGGCCTTATGGCCAAATGGATATTAAATCATCAGCCCCGGCAAATTGAAGAGCTAAGGCTTTTTAACAGTGAGGGGTATCATTTTGATACCAAGACAAGCACTGATAGCCTTAACCCGATTTTTATGCGCCCTTAGTTAGGGAACACTGCCTGGTTCGTTCAAAAAGTAAGATGGCTGCTGCTGCTGCAACGTTTAAAGATTCAATTGAACCAGGCATAGGAATCTTTACTTTCTGGGTTGAGCAAGCTGCAAGAGCTGGGGTAACCCCCGAACCCTCATTACCCAGAACAAGGGCTAAAGGAGAACTAAAATATGCATCAAAATACGGAACTCCATTATTGGGAAAAGTTGTTATTACTTCTCCTTTAAACTCCCTGGCAACATTCAAAATATCCGCATGCTCGTAAATAGACATAAGAAAATGAGCCCCTTGAGCCGCCCGAAGTACACGAGGGGAGTAGACATCAGCGCATCCGCTAGAAAGATAAACGGTTTCTACTGCAGAAGCTGCTGCACTTCTCAAAATACTGCCAAGATTACCTGGATCCTGAATATTTTCCAGAATGAGTACAAATGATTGCAGTTCACGGTTTGGTCGAGGTATATCAACTCTCGCTACAAGCCCAACCTCAGGGTTTGTCAAAGACAGCACTTTAAAGAGGTTATCTGGCAATTCAATAATACCTGTTTCCTCCCCCTTCAGTAGTTGCCTAATTTCTGGATCGCATATGGAACGTTTTGTCACTATATATGTATCTACCTTGACACCATTTTCTCGTGCGGACTTGATCAAATGAACTCCATCAAGTACCGTTTTTCCACTTTGCTTACGAAATCGTGATGAAACCACAAGTTTGTGCAGGCTTTTATAAAAAGCATTATCTGATGAAGAAATTTGCTTGGCTGATAAGTTCATGAAAATTATTTCTGAAACTAAATATAATGTGTTTTTAAAATCTATACACCTTTTTACTTAAGTATGATTTATCAGCCTTATATATGTGACCGTTCATTCAGGGTGTCATTCAACTCAAGTATGCGTTTGGCCTCATCAACATGCAGATTTTCAATAAACCAACCATCAACTGTTGCAACTCCAAGGCCTTTTTTTCGGGCTTCATCCCAGGCTAAATTAACCTTTCTAGCCCATTCAACTTCTTGTAATGAAATGCCATACTCTAAATTCGCACTCGCTATCTGAGAAGGGTGAATCAAGGTAACACCATCAAAACCCAATTCCCTACCCTGTTTACAAAAATAGACGAATCCTTCTTTATCCCCAATATTAGGGTAAACTCCATCAAGCACTGTTTGCCCATTAGCACGAGCAGCCAGAATAACCCGTGAAAACGAATATAAAAATTGTTTCCGACTAACTGTATATTTAGAGCGAAGTGCGTAGCCTAAATCATTCGTTCCCATAACAAGACAAGTTACCCGTTTGTTTTGTGCCAGCTTTTCAATATTCAAAACCGAAAATGGTGTTTCAACCATCAACCAGATCGGGAGAGCAGATCCCCCTAAACCATCAAGCCTGTCAAGCGCAGCTTTCAGCAGTTCAATTGAATCAATCTTAGTAAACAATACGGCATCAGGATTAATTTTAGTCGCCAATTGTAAATCTTCATCAGTATAAGGAGAACTTAAACCATTCACCCTAAGAACCTTAAAACGATGGCCATAATCTTTTGAGAAAGCATTTGCAACAATAAACCTGGCTTCTTCTTTCTTAGATACCGCAACCCCGTCTTCAAGATCGGCGATAATGGCATCCACATCCAAAGTCCGGGCTTTTGTTAAAGCACGCTCATTAATGGCCGGCATATAAAGAACAGAACGTAACAATAAAGAAGACATTACTACTCCAGTTAAGAATATTTTTAAAAATCTATCCAGATAATATATTGTTTATAATTAGGTTTTAAATTTCATGCTCCTATCTGCATTGCGCTATGAAAATCAGGCGGTAATCTGCTAAGATAACATCGTGCAGTTCCATTTTAATCGATAGGAGGCAAATATGCTTATCCGCGATATCTTGGGCACAAAATCTCCAGATATTCATGCCATTTATCCCGATGAACCTATCAGTGTAGCCATAGATAAAATGGTTAAGCTAGATATTGGCTCACTTATTGTCATGCAAGGGGGGCGAATGGCCGGCTTAGTAACCCTTCGTGAGATCTTGCGTGGCATCAATCGTTATGGGCGTGAAATTACAGATATGCATATTTCCGAGATCATGTGCACAAATCCTGTCATTGGGGCACCAGATAGTACGGTTGAATATGTTCGCGCCGTTATGACTGATAACCATGTTTCACATTTACCCGTTCTAGAAGGCGATAAGTTGGTTGGGGTTATTTCCTTACATGATGTAGCTCGTGCCTGTCTGAATGAGGCAGAATATGAAAACACCATGCTCAAACGTTATATAGCAATGTGACCCTTCTTTTTAGACGACAAAATTTTTTCTACGACGCCAGCGGCACGGTTAGCCGTGTCCTGGCGTAATTCCTGATGAATCTGAATGAACCTTGATTTTATCTTGTCTGCTTTTTCAGCATCTTTTAAATAGCTTAACACTGCTTCAGAAACCGCTGTAGGTGTAGCCGCTTTCTGCAAGAATTCAGGGACCAAAGTTTCATTTGCAAGAATATTAGGCAGACCCACCCAGGGAAGGTAAGCCTTTCGTCTCAAAAGAAGCCATGAAAGACAGGGCATTTTATAGGCGATTACCATCGGTTTGCCAATAAGCGCCGCCTCCAGGCTTGCAGTTCCAGAAGCCAGTAAAACCACATTGGCAGCAGTCATGGCTTCATGCGCGTGTCCAAACATCAAAACCATACGGGGCAAAGCCCCAGAATGGGGAATTTTTTCTTCAAACCTCTGGCGGGTTTCCTTGTTAATAAAAGGCAATAAAAACTGAACCTGGGGTAACTGCTCTGAAATACGTATCATAACCTTAATAAATAGGGGGCCAAGATGATCAATTTCTGCCAATCGACTACCTGGCAAAATAGCGACTACCTGTGATTCAGTATCCAGACGTAATTTCTTTCTGGTTTGCAACATTCCTTCTGCTAAAGGAAGCATATCAGCTAAGGGGTGGCCTACATAAGTCGCCGCTATGCCTTTCTCATCATAAAACGGTTTTTCAAATGGAAAAAGAGTTAAGACATGGTCAACAGCTCTTCTCATATTATCAAGCCGCTCCTTTCTCCATGCCCAGATACTGGGGCTGACATAATGCAAGACAGGGATGCCTTTTGCCTTTAACCGGGTCTCAAGCGCGAGATTAAAATCTGGTGCATCAATACCAATAAACAAATCTGGAGGGTTATTTAGAAAATATCGGGCCAGATGTTTACGGATCCCAAGTATCTTTTTTAAATTTCGAAGAACTTCAACATAACCGCGAACAGACAGCCAATCCATAGGGTAAAGTGTTTTTGCGCCCAAAGCCTGCATTTTAGGGCCGCATATCCCTATGAATGTAACGTGGGGGATTCGTTGCTGGATGGCAGCAATTAGATTTGATCCAAGTAAATCTCCAGAAGCTTCTCCTGCAACAATCCCTATTTTTATCGCCGGCATAATTTAACGAATAATCCCGCGCTGACTAGAACCAATAAACTCAGCCAGTATTTTTATATCCTGGTTTTGAATACCTCGCTTAAGTAATTCAGCCTCAGCTTCTTTAAGACTCAAACCGGATTTATATAATATTTTATAGGCGTGTTTTAGATGCAGCAGCTGCTCTGAAGAAAATTGTCGCCTTTTCAGGCCTTCACTATTAATACCATAAGGTTTTGCTGGGTGGCCCGCAGCCGTAACAAATGGAGGAATATCCTGTGTTACGCCTGATCCCATACCTATCATGACATGAGAACCAATCCTGCAAAACTGGTGGATCAGGGTAAACCCACCTAAAACAGCCCAATCTCCGATTTCAGCATGTCCAGCCAACGAAGCATTATTGGAGAATGTCACATGACTTCCAACCTGACAATCATGAGCAATATGAACATAAGCCATAATCCAGTTATCCGAGCCAATACGGGTAACCCCACCTCCTTGAACAGTGCCAGTATTCAGTGTACAGAACTCGCGAATAAGATTACGATCACCTATTTCAAGTTTGGTTTCTTCTTGCCCATATTTTTTATCCTGGGGTATTTCCCCCACAGAAGCAAATTGGAAAATACGATTATCGCGCCCAATTAATGTATGCCCTGTAATAACGGTATGTGCCCCAATAACACTTCCTGGTCCAATTTCTACATGCGGACCAATAATGCTATAAGCCCCAATTTCAACATCTGAGGCAATTTTCGCCCCTTTTTCAATAATAGCAGTCTGGTGTATTTTCACGCTAAATAGCCCGGATGGTGCACATGAGTTCTGCTTCAGCAACAATCTGATTTTCAACAATGGCCTGTGCTGTATATTTCCAGACTCCCCTTATCTGGCGATTGATTGTAACAGACAGCCTTAACACATCCCCTGCAGATACCGGTTTCTTAAAGCGGGCATTATCAATTCCAACGAAATAATAAACAGAGTTAGGATCAGGATAAATCTCCATTGTTCTAAATGATAGAATCGCAGCTGCCTGAGCAAGCGCTTCAATAATCAATACTCCAGGCATAACAGGATGGTTAGGAAAATGCCCATTAAAAAATGGCTCGTTAATGGTTACATTTTTTTGTGCCAGGATTGATTTTCCTGGCTCCATATCAATAACCCGATCAACTAATAAAAATGGATAGCGATGCGGGAGATATTTTCTAATTTCATGAATATCCATAATCATTTGTCTTTCCTTTCCATCGCCATCAATTTTTGTTCAAGATCTTTAATTTTTTCATTCATATGATTTAAATGACGTAAATTCACAGCATTACGACGCCAGGTCTCATGTTCCTGAAAAGGCATAATAGATGTGTACACGCCTGGTTTTATAATTGATTTAGTAATTGCTGTTGCTGCTGAAATCTGCGCGCCATCGCAAATATCAATATGGCCATGAATCATGGCTGCCCCACCAATTGTACAATGACGGCCAATTTTTGTACTGCCCGCAATGCCTACACATCCTGCAATAGCTGTGTGCTCCCCTATTACAACGTTATGGCCAATCTGGATCAGGTTATCAAGTTTAACGCCATTTCCAATAATCGTATCACTGAGTGTTCCTCGATCAATTGTTGTGTTGGCTCCTATCTCCACATCAGAACCTATTACGACACGGCCCATTTGAGGTATTTTTTTCCACTCGCCCTGTTCAGGAACCAAACCAAACCCATCACCACCAATAATAGCTCCACCGTTAATAATAGTACGATCACCAATATTACAGTAGTGTCCAATCAAACAATGAGAACCGATCCGGCAATCCTTGCCTACTACTGCCCCGTCACCAATTGCAGCGAACGCTTCAATAACTGTACCTGTTCCAACCCGGGCATCCTGGCCAATATAGGAAAATGCATCAATTTGAGCTCCGGCATCAATTTTTGCGGCCGGGTGAATATAGGCTTGAGGGCTAATACCAGGAGTCACAGGTATAACAGGAGAAAAATAAAGCGCTACCTGCCTAAATGCTGCATAAGAATCTGAAACAACCAGTTTCGCGAGAGAAGTACAATCCTTATCCAGTTTGTTAATAATGACAGCACTAGCAGTACAAGAAGCCAGCTGGCTGCGATAGTGTGAATTAGACAAAAAGGTCAAATCGCCATTTCTAGCTTCATGAATAGGGGCAACCCTATAAACTTTAAGTTCAGCATCGCCTTCTAGTTCCGCATTCAGCAATCTAGCCAGCTCACTTAACGTTACAGATAATCGGGAAGGAGAATGTAAGGGATGAATCATTACTTGCTCGCAAGGGCTGCAATGACTTGATTGGTAATATCAATCTTTGGGTTGGCATAAAAAACCCCTTCATAAAGAACGAGGTCTAGCTTATTTTTCTGAGCTACTTTCAAGATTGCATGCTTGACTTGATCCTGTAAACGGGCCAACTCCTCACCACGGCGCATGTTTAAATCCTCTCGAAACTGTCTTTGTTGCCGTTCAAATTGCTCACTCAATGCGGCCAGCTCCTGCTCACGTGAATTCCTATCAGCTACAGACATGTTTGTTCCATGCGCCTCTAGTTCTGATTGCAGCCCCTTAGCTTGCTTTGCTAACTTTTGCAACGCCCGGTCACGCGGGGCAAATTCCTTTTCAAGTTCTTTTTCAGCCTTCAATGCGGGGGCTGACTCACGAAAAACCCGTTGAGTATCCACAACACCAACAGTCAGGTTCTTAAACGAGCTTGCCACTGCCAGCATGGGAGAAAACACCAGCAATAATAACACTATAAAAGCAGTTTTACGGAAAGCAGTTCCTTTAGACAACAGATGAACCTTCATGTTTAACTCCTAAGCTGCCTAGAAGCTTGAACCAATGTTGAACTGAAATTCCTGAATCTGATCTCCGGGAAATTTACGGATGGGAACCGCATAGCTAAAAGTAATCGGGCCAACAGGGGAACGCCAATCAATGCCAACGCCAGTGGCAACTCGCAATTGGCCTAAGTTTACTTTCTGATCCTGGGCATACGCATCTCCAGAATCAACAAACGCAGAAATCCTCAATGCCTGGCTATTTTCAAACCCTGGGAAAGGCATTAACAGTTCTGCACTCGCCAATATTTCTTTATTTCCTCCTAAACCAAATCCGTCTTCTTGCGGCCCAACTCCCCCATATGCAAAACCACGAAGGCTATCTGGGCCACCCACATAAAAATTCTTGAAAAATGGAATTGGCTTATTCATATACCCGTTGATATAACCTAATTGGCCAGACAGCATCAAGGAAACGTGAGTAGATAAAGGTTTCAGATATTGTTGTTTATAATTAAGCATATAATAAGTTAAATCTGGCCCAGGCAAGCCAATCTGAGCCGTTAAACTTTCCAGACTCCCTTTGGTAGGAAACAAGATAGAGTCGCGGGTATCACGGCTCCATCCAAGTGTGGCAGTCACATCTGTAACAGTAACACTATTAATTCCACCAAACTGATGTACAAAATCAATATAGGGTTGAATCGAATTAACATCAGTTGCTATATTTGTACTTTCGGCACCCAAACCAAGTGTCGCGCTGCTAACCTCAGTTAATGGAATACCAAAAGTAACATCTGCACCTGTTGTATCTGAATTATAATCACCAAAGCTTTGACCTATTGTGTCATAACGTCGTTTGTACACACCAAAGCCACGACTGATTCCATTATCAGTAAAATATGGATTGTTATAGGACAATTCATAATCACGAACAATCTGGCTTGTAGTAGCCTGAATAGATACCGCATTGCCTGTACCAAATACATTGTTTTGGCTAATCGAGCCATTTAAGAGCACGCCTAACTGGTTAGAATATCCTACACCAGCCATAATTGTTCCTGTTGAACGTTCCTTTACCCCAACATCAACATCCACTTCATCTGGCGAGCCTGTTACTGGTTTGGTTGACATGTTAACATGCGAAAAAAATCCCAACCGATTCAAGCGTTGTTTAGATCGTTTGATTTTTTGTTGCGAATACCATGAAGATTCAAGTTGACGTAATTCACGTCGAATTACTACATCTTCAGTGCGGACATTGCCATGAATATTAATTCGTCGTACATAAATCCGGTGACCGGGATCAATCAAAATTGTAAAACTTGCTGTACCTTTCTGCTTATTTAAATCAGGTACAGCCTGAATGTTGGCATAAGCGTAGCCTTTGTCTCCATAAAGATTAGTAAGCTTGTTTGTTGATTCTGTAAGCTTTTTGCGGGAAAAAATCTCCCCTGGCTTAAGAGCAAGCAATGATTCCAGCTTTTTCTTTGGAAAGAGCAAATTACCGCTAAAATTAATTGAGCTCACAGTATATCGGCGACCCTCATGTAGATTGATAGTTAAATCAACACCGTTTTTCTGCGGCGACATTGCAACCTGAGTCGAAAGAATACGAAAATCAAGATAGCCTTGATCCATATAAAAGGAGCGAAGTGCTTCAAGATCAGCGCCAAACTTTTCACGGGAGTATTGATCATCATCAGTAAACCATGTGGTATAGCCCGGAGTGCTTAATTTCATTACGCTACGAAGTTTTGAAGTAGGGAAACGGTGATTTCCGACAATGTTAATGTGAGCAATCTTGGCAACTTTACCTTCAAGAATCTGCAAATGTATACTAACTCGATTTCGGGGCAAATACGTTACCGTTGGTGTAACCTTAACCCCATATTTTCCTTTCGAAAAATAACCTTCCTGAATATCAGTTACAACTTGATCTAATTGTTTTTGATCAAAAATATGCGCCCTGACCAGCCCATCATCCTTAAGCAGGCCATTCAACACTTTTTTATTAAAAGCATGATTACCACTGAAAGAAATATTAGCTATAGCCGGTCGCTCATGAACATGAACTACCAGAACACCATGATCATCTGCCAAATTAACATTAGTAAAAAACCCTGTTGCATACAAACTATGAATCGCTTCAGAAGCTTTACCTGCTGTCATGGTTTGACCCACCTTGACAGGCAAATAATTAAAGATAGTCCCAGGTTCGATTCGCTGGATACCAACTACTCGAATATCCTTTATTTTAAAATCAGAGAATGCGTACGCACAAAGGGCATGAGTACCCAATAACAAAAAGGCAAGTGATTTAAATTTCATGTTATACAGCGTAAACTCTGACCAGAAAACCATCTAAGTCAAAGAAAACGACTCTTTCCTTAATAATTACAGATCTTCAAAACGATACGACAGGTATATCTGGTCGCACCCCTTGTGTAATTAACTTCTATATTCAGTCAAGCTAAAAACAAAATGATTTCCCGATTGACCACACAAAACGACCCAACGTAAAAATGATCCATGCAGGGCTTATTAATATTCAAAAAGAAAAACTTTAGCAGTTTTAATTGAACAGGCTAGCTTATAAAAAGCCGATTTATGTCATTGTAAAATGCAAATATCATTAAACAAATTAACAGTACCCCACCAATACGCTGCCCAATAAGTTGGGCCTTTTCTGAAACAGGCCCCCCTTTCACTATCTCAGCCATATAATACAACAGATGCCCACCATCCAATAAGGGAATAGGCAATAAATTTAAAATGCCCAAACTAATACTAACAAGAGCCAGGAAAGTCATATAGGGGATCAGTCCCATTCTAGCAGACTGCCCCGCATAATCAGCAATTGTCAACGGCCCGGACAAATTACTCAAGGCCGCATGACCAATTATTAATTTTCCAATCATCTCCAAAGTAAACCATGACATAGAAGTTGTGCGAGAGATGCCATGAATGAAAGCAGTTAATACAGTATCATGCTCAATAATACGAAGAGCATTTACCTGCACTGGATCAACAAGAGGCCCTACGCCAATCCATCCACGCTTTTGATGATGAACATAAATTAACCTCGGAGTAACAGTGGCGTAGCTTGTCTGTTTCCCATGGCTCACCACTAATTGAACCGGCTTGTTTGGTTCTGAACGAACCACCGCAACCAGATTCTCCCAATTAGTAAACGCGCGACCCTCAATCGCCATAATTTTATCTCCGGCCACAAGCCCTGCTTTAGCTGCCGGGCTACCGGGTTCAACTGTTCCTAAAACCCCGGGCACAAAAGGCTCTGGCGGAAATATCCCTAATTGTTTCACTAGATTCTGATCCAAAGAGACAGTGGTGAGCAACTTTGAATTTAAAACAATATGAGTTTTTGCTTTGTTTTTACTGACTATAAGGTTTATAGAATGACCTGTTGCTGCAGCTTCTGTTAAACGAACAGCCATAGATTGCCAAGTCAATATCGGATGTCCATTAATCGAATAGATTACATCACCTGGAACCAGATTAATTTTAGTGGCAATGCTACCAGGCGCAACATATCCTATAACTGGCCTGACACCTGGAACACCATAGATAAACATGCTTGTATAAATAAGAATGGCCAGTATTAAGTTTGAAAATGGACCAGCACATACAATAAAAATTCTATGCCAAACAGATTGTCTGTTAAAAGCTCGATGGGCCTCTTCAGGAAATACGTCCCCTTCACGTTCATCAAGCATACGAACAAAACCACCAAGGGGGAGTAAACACACCGTCCATTCCGTAAGATCCTGGCCATATTTCCGAGCCCACAACGGTTTGCCAAAACCGATCGAAAACCGTAAAACTTTTACGTTACACAATTTCGCGGCTAAATAATGGCCTAGCTCATGAAATATAATCAACACGCTAATCGCAACAACAAAAGCGATTAGAGTGACAAAAATTTGCAAGCCAACCTCCTTTAATGAATGGTTTCTTGATTAATAAACCTGTTCGCTATCCGACGAGTCATCGCATCTATTTCTAATATATCCTCAATGTTTTTAGCTTGAGTAACCGCTACCGTCTCAAGTGCCTCTTCAATAACATTGGAAATAGACATGAAGCGGAGCCGGTTTCCTAAGAATGCTGCAACGGCCTCTTCATTTGCTGCATTTAAAACCGTTGGTGCAGATGCCCCTGCATCAAGTGCACGGTAGGCTAAATCAAGGCAAGGAAATCTTGTAGAATCCGGTTGAGTAAAAGTTAGGCTACCTTGGCGAATTAAATCAAGAAAATTAGCTCCTGAGGTCATTCTTTTTGGGTAAGCCAAAGCATGAGCGATGGGAATGCGCATATCCGGGCTACCTAATTGGGCTATGACAGAACCATCAATATACTCTACCAGGGAATGAATCACACTTTGTGGATGCACAACAACTTCGATTTTATTGGCTGGAACACCAAATAACCAATAGGCCTCAATAACTTCAAGGCCTTTATTCATCAAACTGGCTGAATCAACAGATATTTTTTTTCCCATCACCCAATTTGGATGGCGTATGGCGGCTTCTGGAGTCACTTGAGCCAACATGGTTTCAGTATGATTCAAAAATGGCCCGCCAGAAGCAGTTAACAAAATACGACGCACTCTATCTGCTAAATTACGATCATAATCCATAGGCAAAGACTGAAAGACGGCATTATGTTCAGAATCAATCGGTAAAAGTTCAGAACGATATTGATGCACTGCATCCATAAATATTTGCCCCGACATTACCAGTGCTTCTTTATTTGCAAGCAAAATCCTTTTCCCTGCCCTGGCAGCTGCCAGGGTCGGCTTTAATCCGGCAGCGCCTACAATTGCTGCCATAACTGTATCTACTCTAGCATCTGTTGCAGCCGCAATCAGGCCTTGCTCCCCATATAAAACTTCCGTTTTTAGCATCTTGCCTTTTAAACCTCTAGAGACCTCTTCGGCCTGCTTAGCATTAGCAACAACCGCTAAGGAGGGATGATAATACCGACAACAAGCAATTAAGCGCTCCATCTGGCTATAGGCTGTTAATGCAAAAACTGTATAGGATTCTGGATGCTGCTTAATGACATCCAGTGTATTTGTACCAATTGAACCAGTTGCTCCAAGAATAGTAATATGCCGCATGCGCTTTACCTGATTAAAAGAAGAGCCAAAGGCAGGGCTGCAATTTGTGAATCAAGCCGATCAAGTATACCGCCATGACCGGGAAGAAGCCGGCCGCTATCTTTAACCCCGGCCTGTCTTTTTATCATCGACTCAAACAGATCTCCAATGATTCCAATTACAGCCATAGCAAGCATGCCGTAAAATTGAAAATTCATCAAAAATTGTGGAGTTACAATTATCGCATAAATTGTAACTGCTATCATGCCTCCGGCAACCCCTTCCCAGGTCTTACCAGGACTAGTTTGAGGAGCAAGCTTATGGTGGCCGAATATCCGGCCAGAAAAATATGCAAATGTATCTGAAACCCAAAACACTGCCATATAACGTAAAAGAATCCAAGGAGAAAGATCTCGTAACAGCACAAGGCTTACAGAAAAAGGAAGCAGAAGGGTAATACCAATACATGCCTTAACCCATCTACGAAGAAGAACGCCTCGTGCAATCCAGATTGGAGCCAAGAAAATCCAGAACAACACGTCTAAATAAATTAGCCAGCGCCAATGTTCTAATTTTGAGTGCCTGATAAAAAATGCCAAGCCCAGTGAGACAATGAATGTCAGCGAAAAAAACAAATTCGGGTGTGTCAGAAGATACCCGGATAGCTTCAACCATTCCTGAACACACACTGAGAAGCCGGTAATGACTATAACCAGCCAAAACAAATTAGGGGAAAAAAACAAGGCACCGACAAACAGCAAAGCTGCAAAAGAAGCAGTCCAGATGCGCTCAGACATTTTCTTCTAACTGCTCACTAGTGCGTCCAAAACGTCTTTCTCTGCCCTGATATGAATCAATCGCAGCACTTAATGCCGCCTTATCAAAATCAGGCCATAAAATAGGAGTGAAATAAAGTTCTGTATAGGCAAGTTGCCACAATAAAAAATTAGAAATTCGCATTTCCCCCCCCGTTCTAATAAACAAATCAGGCTCGGGAGCATAATGCATGGCAAGATATGGTAAAAGATCTGCTTCGTTAAGTTCAACAAGAGCCTGTGGATTCACATCAGCAATCTGTTTTATTGCTTGCATAATATCCCAGCGCCCACCGTAATTAGCAGCTATAGTCAAAGTCAAGCCAAGGTTATTCTGGGTTTGATCCACACCCTCTCGGATCAGATTCTGCAGTCTAGTAGAAAAAGAGGAAATATCTCCAATTACCTTTAAACGAATATTGTTTTCATGCATTGCCTCTATTTCAGCCTCAAGCGAGCGCACAAACAATTCCATTAATAGGTTGACTTCTTCCTTAGGGCGTCGCCAGTTTTCACTACTAAATGCAAAAAGGGTTAAATAATCAACACCGAATTCAGCGCAGGCTTTAATAATCCCACGCACTGCTATTACACCTTGGCGGTGACCTGCCACTCTTGGCAAAAACCGTTTTTTTGCCCAACGCCCATTACCGTCCATAATAATTGCAATATGTTGCGGTATACATCTGGCCTGAGGCACTTGCTGGGTAGAACTACCAAATAATGTCAAATTATGCCCCGTCCATTATACGGCAAGAAGATCAGATTCCTTTACCTGCAACGCTTTATCAATTTCTTGGATAAAATGATCTGTCAACTTTTGTATCTCATCTTGCCCACGTCGTTCATCATCTTCGTTAATCTGCTTGGACTTCATCAAATCTTTTAAATAAGCATTAGCATCACGGCGAATATTACGCACAGCAATTCTTGCATTTTCACCTTCATTTCGAACAACCTTAATCAACTCGCGACGCCTTTCTTCTGTTAGCGCCGGCATAGGAACACGAATAGTTTCACCAAAAGTGACCGGATTAAGCCCTAATCCAGCATCACGAATCGCCTTTTCAACTGCACCCGCCAATTTTTTTTCCCAAGGCTGAACGGTAATTGTTCTCGCATCACCTAGCGATAAATTTGCAACCTGGCTAAGCGGAACCTGGGAGCCATAATAATCTATAGTCACATGATCAAGTAATCCCGTATGCGCCCTGCCCGTTCTTACTTTGGACAATTCAGAACGCAAGGATTCTATTGATTTTTGCATTTTCTGCTCAGCAGTTTTTTTTACCTCTGCAATCATAATCCATTCCTTAACAAACTGTTGCAGATAACACGGTTCGAACCAATGTTCCTTCCATCTCACCCATGACCACTCTTTTAAGAGCGCCAGGTTTAAAAATTGAAAAAACACATAAGGGCATATTGTAGTCCCGGCACAAAGTTAACGCTGTTGCATCCATCACTTTAAGATTACGAGAAATCGCTTCATCAAACGTGAGCTTATCGTATCGAACGGCTTTTTCATCTTGCATGGGGTCTGAAGTGTAAACGCCGTCTACTTTTGTAGCCTTCAAAACTATATTCACATTCATTTCCATACCACGTAAAGCAGCTGCAGTATCAGTCGTAAAAAACGGGTTACCAGTACCAGCACCAAAAATAACCACGCGCCCCTCTTCTAAATAACGCATGGCCTTGCCACGAACATAGGGCTCAGCCACTTGCTGGATTGTTAACGCAGACTGCACACGTGAAACTATATCAACACGGCGAAGCGCATCCTGCAAAGCAAGTGCATTCATGACTGTCGCCAGCATGCCCATGTAATCAGCTGTCGCTCGGTCCATGCCTGCTGCAGCCGGGGCAACGCCCCTGAAAATATTACCACCGCCTATTACTATTGCAACTTGTACACCAAGACATACTATGTCCTTAATTTCAAGTGCAATCCTTTCTATAGTATCTCGATTGATGCCATAAGGATCATCGCCCATGAGGGCTTCACCACTTAATTTTAATAAGATTCGTTTATAGCCAAGCGGTATATTCATATTATTGCGCCAATAATTAAGAGCACAACATAAAATCCCTATCAGAAGAACAAGCCTATGTCAGCCCCAAAACATAAATTAACCAGCCTGGCCAACTTGAGCAGCAACCTCAGCAGCGAAGTCTGTCACCTTCTTTTCAATACCTTCACCAACAGTGTACATGGCGAAACGATAAATTTTAGCCTTTTTAGATAATAGCAACTTCTCAATGCTCATATCTGGGTTCTTAACAAATGGTTGTCCAAGAAGAGTAACTTCAGCCAGATATTTGGCAATCCTTCCTTCAACCATACGCGTAATAATATCAGCAGGTTTTCCTGTTTCAGCAGCTTGAGCGGAGTAAATCTCCCTTTCCCGTTCAATTAAATGACCGGGAACTTCGTCAGCGGAAACACAAACAGGTTTGGAAGCGGCAATATGCATAGCCACATCCTTACCCAACGATTCTTCGCCTTCGTATTCCATCATAACGCCGATTCTGGTTCCATGTATGTAGCTTGCAAGTTTGCGCTGAGTTTCAAAACGCACAAAACGACGAATATTAATATTTTCGCCTAATTTCATGATTAATGCCTTACGACGATCCTCAATGCTCTCTCCAGCTGCTGATATAGCTAAAAGAGCTTCTGCATCAACCGGATTATTTAAGACAATTAATTCAGCAAGTTTCTTGGTAAAAAATACAAAATCATCATTCTTAGCTACAAAGTCAGTTTCACAATTAACTTCAATTAGAGCACCTATTGATTCTGCTGGATTAATATAACAGGCTATCAGGCCTTCCGCGGCTATCCTTGAAGCCGCCTTGCCTGCTTTTGCTCCTGATTTAATACGAAGTAAATTCTCTGCTGCATCCATATCACCGTTGGTTTCCGTGAGCGCTTTTTTGCACTCCATCATGCCAAGGTCAGTTCGTTCACGCAATTGTTTAACCATTGATGCGGTGATATCCACCATATCTAACTCCTTACCAATCATTGAGGACATCGTCAACAAAACTCAGATAAAAAAAGGGGGCGGCATCCGCCCCTCTATCATAATCATCTAGTTTTCAGCAGTTTCGCTTTCTTGTACCTCGACAAATTCTTCACCTGTTATTTCCTGCAATGACTGACTGCGACCTTCCAAAATAGCATCAGCAACACCTCGTGCATATAACCGTATAGCACGCGAAGAATCGTCGTTCCCGGGAATTACATAATCAACTTCTGTTGGAGAATGATTGGTATCAACCACACCAATAACAGGGATACCTAATTTTTTTGCTTCAGTCACCGCTCCAGACTCATAGCCAACATCAATAACAAAAATAGCATCAGGCAACCCGGTCATATCCTTAATTCCACCCAAAGAACGCTCCAGTTTTGCAAGCTCTCTTTGAAACATCAGAGCCTCTTTCTTGCTCATTCGCTCAATACTGCCATCAGTCATAGCGGCTTGCATCTCATGTAAACGCTTAATTGACTGTTTTACCGTCTTAAAATTCGTTAACATTCCTCCAAGCCATCGATGATCTACAAAAGGAGCACCCGCACGCAAAGCTTCTTCTCGAATAATTTCACGAGCCTGGCGTTTGGTGCTAACGAAAAGAACCGTTCCTTTATTTGCAATTAATCGTCGAATAAATGTCATTGCCTCAACAAACATCGGCAATGTCTTTTCAAGATTAATGATATGGATTTTGTTTCGATCGCCGAATATGTACGGCGCCATTTTCGGATTCCAATATCGGGTCTGGTGCCCAAAATGGACGCCAGCCTCAAGCATCTGGCGCATAGTAACAGCCATGATTATCTCCAGTTAAGGGTTAAAACCTCCACTTTGCCATGTTCACACCCATACGGGCACCCTCAAAAAGGCAAGTGTGCGAATTTTGCAATACCAACATCTACAACCATAATGTAAATATTGCGTGCGGATTATAGCATAATGGACGCTTGGCTCAAAGCACATCAACCAAGAAAAGCCAACAGGTCTACAAAAGAGTCCTTGAATTTCTGCACTCCCTCTTGTTGCAAAATTTCACCAACTTCTTTCATGTTAATCCCTGCATGCTCAAGGGCAGAAAAGGTTTCTCCTGCTTTTTCTATATCCTGTGTCAGGGTAGAAGCCACCTTCCCTTTATTTTCAAAGATACCCAATGTCTCATCAGGCATAGTATTAATTGTCTGTGGTCCAATTAACGGCTCAACATAAAGTAAAGGGCTATAGGACGGGTTCTTTGTCCCGGTGCTTGCCCAAAGCAGGTATTGGGGCTTAGCTCCAGCTTCACGTAAACGGGTAAAGCCTGATCCATTGAATATTTCAAGGTAACGCTGATAGGCCAATTTGGCCATCGACACGGCAGCCTGACCGCGTAAAGATAAGCAAACATCGGTATTAAGCGTTTCTAGCCTCTTGTCTACAAGTGTATCAACACGGCTCAAAAATAAACTTGAAACTGACTTGATATGGGTTATATCTTGTCCTGCGGCAAGGCGCCGCTGAAGACCGTTAATATAAGCTTGAGCAACAATAAAAACATGCTCCAAAGAAAACATAAGTGTTACATTAATGCTAATACCTTCTGAAATCAGCTGTTCTATTGCTTTAACTCCAGCAGAAGTAGCAGGAATCTTAATCAACAGATTCTTGCGTGACACTAATGCCGAAAGTCTTCTAGCTGAAGCTATAGTGCCTTTTTCATCATGAGCAAGATTCGGCGACACTTCAAGGCTAACATACCCATCCTCACCCTGACTGGCAGAATAAACTGGCAGGAACAAATCGCAAGCAGCCTGTATATCAGGAACAGCCAGAGCTTCAAATCGACCCTCTAGCGGGATACTTGTTGACTTAAGTTTTTTAAGGTCACCTGCATAATAAGGTGAGTGAGTAATTGAATTTAAAAAAATGCTTGGATTGGAGGTCACACCTGCCAAACCCCGCGCAATCAAAGCTGCCAAGCCACCTTCTTCCAGCAAGGTTCTTGATAAATTATCCAGCCAGATACCCTGGCCCAATCGATTCGCATCATTCAGTACACTCATGCGCCCTCCTTAAGTGCATATCTTAAAATAGAACGCGAAGAACCCATCTCACATTTACTGAATGTTTAATTTGATTCCTGCGCTGTAACAATACCAGGGGTAGGCAGACTAATATTAGAACTACAAGTCGATGCCTCCTGATTTACTGGAACACCAGGATAGAAATTAGTGCCCACTAGTTGCATTGCGTTGGTCCATGATTGTGCACTATCATCCGTATCAGTTAGCAAGGCATGAACCCTGTCCACAGCATTAAGCGGGAGGTTAGTGTCTGCATGCATTATGGTTCGAGCAATATAAAATACACAATCCACTGCTCTCCCTTCCGCAACGTTTTCTTTATACGCCTCATCCGGCGTTTGGGCAGACATAAATTTTTCGCTCGCCTGAGCATAATTCATCAATGCCTGGGTAAATAATCCCTGCGAACCATAATTTATCTTAATATAATTATCTGCAGCTTTTAACGTTGCATCAGACTTTAATGGAAATGACGGATTAGAATTCAATATGGGATGAACATTTTTGCCTGATTCCGTTTCAGTTTTTTTCCCGGTATGTTCAAAATGACCTGCCAAGATCACGGCCAGAACAAAAAAAAGGCCAATATATAAAGGGGAAACTTTCATCTGCAAAAAAACCAACCCGGCAAAATTTCAACACTTCACTTCTATTCTAGCTCGCGATTACAATGAATACCAGCCTATCGTTAAGAACATGATCAGTGATATTCTGATCATATAGAAATAACCAATAGAAATAACGTCATAATGAAAGAAACTTACCATGGAAACATATCAGACTCTAATTCAAGCGGAGACTCTTGCAAGTTTATTAGCTTCCAACTCTCCTGATATAGTCATATTGGACTGCCGCTATAATTTAACCAATCTCAATTATGGATATCAATCGTACATCCAAGGTCATATTTCCCAAGCTCAATTTATATCGCTTGAAAAGGATTTAGCAGGATTGCCCAATGGCAAAAATGGACGTCATCCCTTACCTGATGAGGGAAATTTAACTAAAAAACTAGCTAAACTAGGTATAGGCAACCACACACAAGTTATTGTATATGATGATAACACTGCAATGTCTCCAAGATTATGGTGGCTTTTACGTCATCTGGGCCACTATAAAGTAGCAGTACTTGATGGAGGAATCAGTAGATGGAGGAAACTCGATCTTCCCTTAACAACGCAAACCCATGAGGTTAAACCAAAGCAATTTGTAACGAAAAGCCGAACAGATGATTACGTCACCGCTACTGATATTCTTCAAGAACTTGGAAAACCGGCACAGCTCATCATTGATGCCCGCTCACCTGATCGATTTAAAGGTGAAAATGAGACATTAGATCCAGTAGGAGGGCATATTCCAGGTGCCATAAACCACTTTTTTATGGACAACCTATCTCAAAATGGCATGTTCAAAAACGCCGCAGAATTAGCGGAAATCTTTAACAAGCTAGGCGCCTTCGATCCCAGAAAAAGAATAATCAGTCAATGTGGATCCGGAGTGACAGCATGTAATAACTTGCTTGCCATGGAAATCGCCGGGATAAATGGAGCTTTACTTTACCCGGGCTCTTGGAGCGAATGGTGTAGTGAACCCTCACGGCCAGTTTCACAAGGCCATTTTTAGCCTTAATTCATTGAATCAAGTCACCCCCTTCCCGATATAAAGCCAACACAGCAATATACAAGAAGGGGGTTACAGCTATTAATTATTCAACCACATTTATTGGGCTGCCGACTGCATATGCCTCTATATTATCAACCATCATATCTGAAAGGGTTTGCATCGCCTGCTGTGATGCCCAAGCAACATGCGGTGTGATAATCAAATTAGGAATTTTTAAATCCAGAAGAACATTCCCCTGTTTTGGCGGTTCAACAGTAAGGACATCAAAGCCAGCTCCAGCTATTTCACCGTTTTTCAAAGCTTCAGCCAAAGCAAACTCGTCAACCAGACCACCCCGGGCAGTATTAATCAAAATAGATGATTTTTTCATCATCTTTAACTGCCTCTCTCCAATCATATTTTTTGTAGTCTCTGTCAAGGGACAATGAAGCGTTACAATATCAGATTCATTTAAAATTCTGTCCAGATCAACCATGCCTTCAACAGGAAAATGATCGGTATAAAGGACTTTCATATCAAGTGCACGTGCGATCTTCGCAACTGATCGCCCTAATGAGCCATATCCCACAATTCCCAGAACAGATCCTGCTAAATCCTGTATCTTATGATCAAAAAAACAGAATTGATCAACCTCTGCCCATCGTCCACGACGAACATCTTCATGATATGCAATCAGCGCACGTCTTAAAGCAAAAATCAGTGAAAAAGTATGTTCCGGAACGGTATTTACGGCATAATTTCGAATATTTGAAATAATAATATCATGTGCCTTGCAATACTTTTTATCTACAATGTCAGTTCCAGTAGCAGCGACCGCAATCATCTTAAGATTAGGTAATTGCTTAAGCACTTCCTCTCGCATAGGCACTTTATTGACAATTGCAATAGTCGCATCTTTAAGCCGTTCAACAATTTGATCCACTGTCGTGACTTGATATTCAGTATAAGTATGATCAAAATTTGGCTTACGAACCCGTGCATCCAAAGTTGAACGATCTAGAAAAACGATATGATGTTTTGCCATAAGAACCTCGCTAATTTATATGTAGTTCAAATAAACGGGACGGCTAAAGCCGTCCCGTTAAAACAGCCTGGAAGTCATAATCAAGCCACTACTGGCTTACCAGCTACTTTTGAATGAGATACAGAACTACAATAATATTCAACTGCCGCACCCACACCGCTGCCCGGCTTAAAAGGGATACCCACATCACGCATGGCCATTTCTACACCACCCAATCCAGCAAGAACCATGCACTCGTTCAAATCACCAAGATGCCCAATACGAAAAAGCTTTCCTGAAACTTTAGACAACCCGGCTCCCAAACTCAAATTATATTTATGGTAAGCAGTAGCAATAACGTCCTGGCCATTAAAGCCATCAGGAACCATCACAGCCGATACCGTATCTGAATACCATTGTGGTGCTTGTGCACATAATTTAAGACCCCAACCTTTAACCGCAGCGCGAACACCTTCCGCCAAGCGATGATGTCTGGAAAATACGTTCTCAAGCCCTTCAGCCAGAAGCAGTTTGATCGACTCGCGTAATCCATAAAGTAGTGGTAATGACGGAGTATAGGGGAAATATCCCTGCGCATTGGTGGTAACCATATCATTCCAGTCAAAAAAACAACGCACAAGCTTAGCATCCTTGCTTTTGGCGAGTGCTTTCTGACTAACACAAATTATGGCCAATCCAGCTGGAAGCATAAATCCTTTTTGTGAACCCGACACAGCAACATCAACTCCCCACTCATCCATACGGAAATCGATTGAAGCAATAGAAGAAACGCCATCCACGAGTAATAAAGCAGGATGCTTAACATTATTCATAGCCTGTCGCACAGCTGCAATATCCGATGTCACTCCCGTTGCCGTTTCGTTCTGGCAAACCAGAACAGCTTTAATTTTATGTTGTGTATCAGCTTTCAGGGCAGCTTCATATCTATCTGCTGGTGCTCCTTGACCCCATTCTGTTTCAAGAATTTCAACATCCAACCCTAAACGTTGACACATATCAATCCACAAATGTGAAAATTGACCGAACCGGGATGCCAGCACTTTATCTCCTGGAGATAAAGTATTTTGAAGAGCAGATTCCCACCCCCCCGTACCCGAAGCGGGGAAAATAAAAGGCTGGCCATCTTTAGTTTTAAAAATCTTACGTAAATCCGCAAAAATTGGCTTTACTAATTCAGGAAAAATCGGCGAACGATGATCTTCCATAGAAACATGCATTGCACGTAAAACACTATCCGGAATATTTGTAGGTCCGGGAACAAAAAGAAAATTACGACCTGCCATGATAATTGTCCTTATCGTTTATAAAAGGGTATATGACCAACATTTCGTCATGAGCCATTTAACTATTGCTAATCGTTCGCAAATGCAACATCGCGTTACAGTTATTTATCGTAAACAGGAAAAGCATCACATAGCTTTTTAACTTCTGCTGCAACTCGCCGAATCACCGATTCATCACCATGTGCATCAAGTACATCAGCACATAAATGCGCTAATTTTTCAGCTTCAGCCTCTTTAAAACCCCGTGTTGTCATAGCTGGTGAGCCAAAACGCAACCCGGAAGTAACAAAAGGCTTTTCAGGATCATTCGGAATGGCATTTTTATTAATAGTGATACTGGCCTGCCCCAAAGCGGCTTCGGCATCTTTCCCAGTAATTTTTTTTGCCCGTAGATCCACAAGGAAAACATGTGAATCTGTTCCACCAGAAACAATACGCAAACCACGTTCCGTAAGAACCTTTGCCATTGTTTTTGCATTTTTAAGAACCTGGGCCTGATACTCTTTAAAAGAAGGCTGTAGTGCCTCTTTGAATGCTACCGCCTTAGCAGCGATAACATGCATTAAAGGCCCTCCCTGAATCCCCGGAAAAATAATTGAATTCAAAGCCCGATCATACTCTTGCTTTGCAAGAATAAATCCACCGCGGGGACCTCGTAATGTTTTATGTGTAGTAGACGTGACAAAATCGGCAATCCCAACCGGACTAGGATAAAGCCCTGCTGCAATCAAGCCAGCATAATGCGCCATATCAACGAACAAATAAGCCCCGACTGAATCAGCAATTGAACGGAATCTTTTCCAGTCAATCACGCGTGAATACGCAGAAGCACCCGCAACAATCATTTTAGGTTTATGTTCTTTGGCAAGCCGCTGTACCTCATCATAATCAATTTCTTCTGAAGTTGGGTGCAAGCCATACGTAATTGCATTAAACAATTTGCCTGAAATATTGACAGATGCGCCATGCGTCAAGTGTCCGCCATGGGCTAAAGACATACCTAAAATCGTATCGCCAGGTTTCAAAACAGACAAATAAACACCCTGATTCGCTTGCGAGCCAGAATGAGGTTGAACATTGACATATTCAGCGCCAAAAAGTTCTTTTAACCGATCAATAGCCAACTGTTCTGCTATATCAACAAATTCGCACCCCCCATAATAACGCTTGCCCGGATAGCCCTCTGCATATTTGTTAGTTAGCTGCGACCCTTGCGCTTCCATAACTGCCGGGCTAACATAATTCTCTGAAGCGATAAGCTCAATATGATCCTGCTGACGCTTGTTTTCTGAACAAATGGCCTCCCACAATTCAGGATCCACATTTTTGATTGTCTGATTTTTGCTGAACATTTTATAGCTCTCTAAATTTATGAGGTTATTGCGATCCCTTAATCCCGGTAAAGCTGACAGGCAACTATTCCATTTGCGCGCATATTAGTGCGCCAAAAACCCTTCATGAATTGATTCCACCAGAATCCCAGAATCACTTACAATCATGAACAAGATTATTTTTAGGATATTATTAGCCGGAAAATTAAAAATGATAACGCATGAAGGCTTACCTCGCAAGATTAGCCCCATCAAACCTTTCATTTATTTCTATAAATATATTTATTTGAAGCTTCCGGGTTGCTTAAGTCAGCATTAATGCTCAAGTTAGGTCGACACAATCTTGGCCTCAACAAAAATATTCAATTGCAACGCTGTGACAAATAGTGATAAATGCATAGAATTATTTCAAATAACATATTGAATTACAAATAAAAATAATATTGGCGAAATGCTACACAGTTCAATAAAAATCCTTATCCAGCAAGCCCTTTACTCCGTCATGCGCATCCTTATCAACATGGTTATCCACAACCTTTGTGAACAACCTCTAGAATTCATTATCTGTGATTGGGTTAGGAACGACTGTTGAAGTTTGCCATGGAATACCCACTTTAAGTAAAACCGACAGAAACGTATACGCAACTGTGAATGCAGGCAAAATAATGATTAAATAATTTATTGTCTAATGCTTTTGCAAAAAATACCTTTAAAGTCTAAACTATTCCCTAACCGCTTTGGAATAGAATGATTATGTCCGTTACAATAAAGACCCCCGATGAAATTGAAAAAATGCGAACGGCAGGAAGACTCGCATCTGAAGTTCTGGATTACATAACTCCTTATGTCAAACCCGGAGTAACCACTGGTGAGCTAGACCGACTATGTCATGATTTTATGGTTTATGAACAAAAAACAATACCAGCCCCATTGAATTACGCGCCACCAGGCCATACACCTTATCCCCGATCAATATGTACATCAGTTAACCATGTAATTTGCCATGGTATTCCTGGAGAAAAAATTCTAAAACATGGCGATATCATCAATCTGGATATCACAGTCATCAAAGATGGATATCATGGCGACACATCCAGAATGTTTACAGTAGGCCAGCCCTCTATTCAGGCCAAGCGACTCTGTGATATTACATATGAATGTATGTGGATTGGAATCGATCATGTTCGTCCTGGTGCCTATTTAGGTGATATTGGCTATCAAATTCAAAAACATGCAGAACAAAATGGCTTCAGCGTGGTTCGTGAATTTTGTGGGCATGGGATTGGCAAACGTTTTCATGAAGACCCGCAAGTATTACATTATGGTCAGCCAGGAACTGGTCTCAAACTAAAAGAAGGAATGATCTTCACTATAGAGCCCATGATCAATGCAGGCCGCCGCGATATCCGTCAGCTTGCTGATGGCTGGACTATCGTTACACGTGATCATTCTTTATCTGCACAATGGGAACATACAGTCTTAGTCACGGCAGATTCCTATGAGATCCTCACTCAGTCTTCAGGTACACCAGCAAAACCTGCCTTTTTAAAGGCAACCACTCTAGCTTGAATGAATACCACTGGATTACCTCTTCAAGTTACAACTTGGCGTGATTCGTTGTCACAGGGCCAGTTTTGTCTCAAACAGGCCTATTTTACCCGGACATCTGCTAAAATTCTTCTTGCAGGTTTGGCTGCCTTGGTTGATAAACATCTTGTTGAAATATGGAACCAGATAAAAATCCCATCTGATATGTCACTCATAGCCGTTGGCGGTTATGGCCGAAATGAGCTCTACCCTTATTCAGACATCGATTTACTCATATTATTACCGGATGAGCAGTCCCAGCAAACTGATAAACTTGAATATTTTATTAGCATACTTTGGGATATAGGCCTCAATGTTGGCCATAGTATTCGTACTATTGATGATTGTATTCATCAGGCAGAAATCGATGTAACGGTGCTGACAAACCTACTTGAATCACGTTTACTCTACGGCTCTCAAATTCAATTCAAACGCTTTCGTCAAGCTATTAACATGAATATTAACCGTACTGGTTATGCTAAAAGTAAATATGATGAACAAGTTAAACGACACTTAAGATATCATAATACCGCATATAATCTCGAGCCCAACTTAAAAGAAAGCCCCGGGGGATTGCGTGATCTTCATAGCATATTATGGATAGCAAGCGGGTTAGGAATCGGAAGCTCATATAAAACTATTTCAGAAGCAGGTTTTTTAACCCGACAGGAAGTCAATGACCTTCATTCTCTAGAAAGAAAGCTGGCAGATTTACGTATCCACCTTCATTACCTGGCCAGAAGGCGCGAAGATCGTTTGCTTTTTGAATATCAGGAGCTTCTTGCCAAACAGATAGGTTTTACTAAAAATTCACATCGTTTGGCCAGCGAACAATTCATGCAATATTATTTTCTTATTGCCAGAAGTGTCAGCCTATATAACGAAATATTACTCCAGGAAATGAGGGTAGCCATTGAACCTGGATCTGAACAACCCCATCCGGAAGGTATTTACTACCACAGAACAGGCCATAACCTTTCATTAAACAAAGGGGTTCAGTTTGAAACCAATCCAGATGCCTTACTTGATGGATTTGTCAGATTAGCCATGAACCCTAAACTGGAAAGCTTTTCACCTGATACACTCCGGGCAATTAAACAGTCCACTATACTCATTAACAAAAAATTTCGAGATAATCCAACGCATCAACAACAATTCATAACTATTCTGAATTATATCCAGACAGCCCCAAAAGTATTACGCCTTATGAATCACTATCGCGTTTTGGGTAAATATATACCAGCATTTGGTCGTATTATCGGGTTAATGCAACATGATTTATTTCATGTCTATACAGTAGATGAACACATCTTATTTGTACTTGCCAATCTAGGGCGCTTTTTCAATGAGCCACCGGAAGACAGTTATCCTTTACCCTACAAGTTGATGCGCGACTTCAGAAAGCCTGAAGTATTACTCTTAGCTGCATTATTTCATGATATTGCAAAAGGCCGGGGGGGTGATCATTCCAGATTGGGGATGAAGGATATTAAACGTTTTTGTAATAAACATTACCTTGATAGCAATACATGCCTCCTTGCTTCATGGCTAGTTGAAAACCATCTCATTATGTCTGCAACTTCCCAGAAAAAAGATTTAAGCGATCCTGTTGTCATTAAAACATTCGCTCACCTCGTCAAAGATGAATATCATCTCGACGCACTCATGCTTCTGACAATTGCAGATATTCAAGGCACGAATCCAGATATCTGGAATGCCTGGAAAGGCAGGTTGCTTGTAGTTCTTTATGAACAGACAAAAAAATATTTAAGGGGCGAACTTTCAAAAGGTCCCGCACGAATATCAGAAAAACAGAATCAAGCAAGGCGTAAAATGATTCAGCATACTTTGCCCAGCGGAATTGAACATCAACTATGGGCAACACTAGATGAAGATTACTTTATTGGGGAAGAAGTTGAAGACATTGTCTGGCATGCCAAAATACTTAATCAACAAGCCAATACAAAAAAAACCATCGTTAAAGCTAGAATTTTACCCAATAAACAAGGGATAAAAGTTCTGGTTTATACCCCCACCCAGCCTGCCCTTTTTCTTAAGCTTTCTCGAACATTTGAACATTTGCAGTTCAATATTGTTGAAGCAAGACTCTATACCACTATAACTGGTTACGCACTTGATAGCTTTGTCGTGCTTAATGAAAATCTTACAGCTTCAGGTTATCGTGATTTAATCAATTTTATTGAATATCAACTTCATGAAAACATATGTAATTCAGACATTCCTTTTTCAAAACCTACATTATATCCCCGTATTAATAGACAACTACGCCATTTTCCAATTACACCAGAAGTAAAACTCGAAAACAGAATTAAGACAGGAGAATACACTATATTGCTTCTTGCCGGAGATCGGCCCGGCCTATTATCTGTTATAGCTCAAGTATTGCACAATGCGCAGATTAATATTCAAAGTGCTCGGATTAATACCTTAGGTCATCGGGCAGAAGACAGTTTTTATGTTCGGACAAAAAAACTTACTGATTTAGAAAAGAAAGAGTTACAGAATGCGCTTTTGGAAGCGCTCGAAACAAAATAAGGTGATCATATGTTCAAACTGCTTATCCTGCTATTATTATCCGGATGTAGCTTTATAGCTACGCATCAAAACACAACTCAGCACAAATCTTCATCAGAAAATACACCACGCGCAGGACAGTCGACACCTCTCTTTTGGCCGGATCAAGTTATTGCGCGACAAGTAATTGCAGGCATCAATCATGATCCAATTATGATTGATGCCCATATTATCGTATCTGTAAAGAACGGGAATGTTTTATTAAGAGGACATTGCCAATCAATCCGGCAAGCGTTAGATGCAGACGCAATTGCCGGGAAAGTAATAGGTGTTAAGCAAGTCATTGATGAAATAAGGGCACCAGGCCGATCTTAGCCTGCTGGTTCAACACTAACACGGATATTCAATTCATTACCTGGATTATATGGTAACGTATCTGTAAAAACATGCCCATTAAAACGATAAGTTACGCGGTAACCCTGAGGTTGGCGTACCCAATGATTCTGCATAACGCAATTTTGCTGAGGTTGGTTCATATTATTGGCAACATGGTTGCCTAACATGGCGCCTCCGATAGCACCAGCAATAGTGGCGGCCGTATTTCCACGCCCATTACCTACTTGGTGGCCTATTAAGCCACCTGCAAGACCTCCAATCAGTGTACCGGCAGTTCCCGTACCTGGTGAGGAAGATGCCTCTGGTTGTGTATATCCACAAACCTGTTCCGGGCGGTTTACTTCAACATAAGCCGGTTCGCTGGATATCACTGTTGCCCGTTCAGAAAAAGCATGGATACCTATTGCCATGGCTGTATTACATATCCCAGCACTAACTAATATCAGAACAATCTTTTTTATCATGGAACTTCCCCTATGGCATCAAAACTCAGCAATTTTCAATATAACCAAAAATAACCCAGGCAACCCCAACCAATTCGGAATATAAACCTAACTTATTAATAAAACATAAACAAGAAGCCATCACCTACAATTACGACACAAGTTCAAATCAGCAACAGTTCGTCTTTTATTTAATAATTCTTCTTACCTTTTCCTGCACCCTTTCATCAAACCGGTGAACATTAACAATAATACGTTCGTGTATCCCTTCCCCTATTTTTTCTACTTCATCTTCTGCGCTTAAATGAAATACCAGCCGTCGATCAACAACCTCAAGCAGATCTGCTTTTGCCCTTACACGCATTCCAACAGGTGTAGCTTTAAAATGGGAAATGTGGAGACGCGTTCCAACAGTTTGATATCCCTCTTCCAGATACGCTTCCACTGCACCCAATGCCGCAGTTTCAAAAAAATTAACCAGAACAGGGGTTGCAAGAACCATAATGACCCCACTTCCTACATGAGAAGCAGTATGTTCTTGAGAAACTTTTATATCAACGCTAGAAGACAATCCGATTTTAAGATTCATATTTTCTATTTAAGATGGTGGCTAATTTGTATTACATACCTAGTTGAATAAAAATAAAATTATTTTTTAGGCTGCATGTAAGCGACTGCTTGCCGGAACCCGGCTCATTAAATAATCCATTTGATCAGCCAAAATACGGCGGTTGATCAAAATAAAATGCTCATATCTATTAGGGATATAAGGTACATATAATAGAGGCATGCCTGATTGTTCAGGGGTACGGTTACCTTTTTTATGATTGCAAGCATGGCAAGAAGCAACAAGATTCATCCAGGTATGCTCACCACCTTGTGCCCTTGGTTGGACATGATCCTGAGTCAACAGCCGGGTGGGATAAATTTCACCGCAATATGCACACATATGTCGATCACGAACAAACAAAGCATCGCTCATCACCTGAGGCGTAGCAAATGTAGCCACTCTCATCTCTGGGCCATCAACTGCGATAATGCTGCTTGCAGAAATAATTGATTGGCATCCCGTCAACCGGGATATTCCACCTCGATAAGTAAAAGTCGTGTCACCCAAACTCCAAAGAATCATTCCACGCACATAATAACGAACTGCCTGTTCGCAATCGATCCATCTGCTTGGATAGCCGGCTACATCAAGTGCCAAAATTTGAGGCACATCCCCTCCCTTCCTTAATAAACACCTATAGCTATTAAGACAAGAAAAGCTCAAGCATGCATTGCTCTGCGCGTCATTATATACTGTCAAAAGGCATGAAATAAAGCACTGCCTGAAAGCTCTGGGTTTGCACCCAGACCTAATCTGTTTACGTGGAAAAAATCTAAGGAGGCTAATTGCTAGACTTGAAACGCTCAGGGTGAGCCCAAAAATCATTATTTAGCCATTCAGGGACAACTTTATATGAACTTAATGAAAACCCATAAAGTTGATAACCTACTAAACATTCATCCCAAGACAGGAGTTGTTGTAACCCAAGTGCCAAAAAATCGTTTAATTGCCATAAATTATCTTCAGTTCGATGAATAACCCAAAGATTACCTCCGGTCCAATCTCTTAAGCGAGCAATTATATTCTCGGCTTTATCCTTGGGGAGGGAAACAAAATTCGCTGCAACGATAACAAGATCAAAATGTCCAGTTATATTAGTCAAATCGAAGTCTGCATAAAAATATTGTGTTGAAGATATCCTTTTACAAGGATAAACCTCACCCACCCAAAGAATAGTCTGGGGGGCAAGATTCATCAAGAGATCATTCCATGCACAAGACCAAGACATTGAACAATAATTTTTTAATTACTAAGCAAGTAAAATAGAACAGCTTAAGGCCAGAATGCAAGCATTAAACTATTTGGAATAATTTTTAGAAGCAAAATCCCAATTAACAAGATTCCAGAAAGCAGCGACATAGTCAGGACGACGGTTACGATAATCAATATAATATGCGTGTTCCCATACATCGCATGTTAACAAGGGGATATTTTCTCCAGTCAAAGGTGTAGCCGCATTACTGGTACTAATAATCGTCAGTTGACCGTCTGGTTTCTTTACAAGCCAAGCCCACCCTGAGCCGAAAGTAGTAACTGCTGCTTGAGTAAATTGCTTTTTAAACTCTTCAAAAGAACCAAAAGCAGTATCAATTGCTTTAGCCAAAACACCTGAAGGAGCATGTCCACCTTTAGGTGATAGGCAATGCCAATAAAATGTATGGTTCCATATTTGGGCTGCATTATTAAATATGCCACCACTTGACTTACGGATTATTTCTTCTAGGCTTAATGATTCAAACTCCGTACTTTTGATTAAATTATTCAGATTAACGACATAAGCATTGTGATGTTTTCCATAATGATATTCGAGTGTTTCTTTAGAAATATAGGGCGCGAGGGCATCCATTGCATAGGGCAACTCAGGTAGTTTATGTTCCATACTATTCTCCTTACTATAAATTTAAATACAATTGTTTGTTGGCTTAGCTATCTACCAATCCTAAAATATATAAACCGCTTAATGTATAGATTATACCTAAAAAGATCATGTCTCACATTGAAGTTACCGATTTTTGAATCCTTCATTTTATCTTCAAAAATAGAATCACAATGAGATACACTGATATACTTGGCTATATATAAAGGTAATATAATGATAAAAGATGTTCTAAAAATGGGCGATCCGAGGCTTTTCCAACCTTCAGAACCCATTACTGAATTTAACACCCCGTTTCTACACCACCTTGTTTCAGATATGAACGATACTATGGCCGCACTTAATGGGGCAGGCCTTGCAGCCCCACAGATTGGCGTTGGGTACCAAGTTGTCATTTTTGGAGTAGATCACAATCCACGCTATCCAGATGCTGAATCCGTACCTTATACCATCCTAATCAATCCTGAGCTTACTCCGCTTTCTGACGAAATGGAGGATGGCTGGGAAGGCTGCTTATCCATACCAGGCATGCGGGGTATAGTATCTCGATATACAAAACTTAGATACAGGGGCTACGATATCAGTGGTCAGTTAATCGAACGGGAATGTGCAGGGTTTCATGCGCGTGTCGTACAGCATGAAACGGATCATCTAATGGGAATACTCTATCCCATGCGTATACGGGATTTACGCCTGTTTGGCTATACAGATGCCTTATTCCCCGGGGAAAATATCCAGGATGATTAGAGACTAGTCATGAAAGCAGATAACAACCTGCTCTAAGAAACCCCGAACTAAATACATAGCACGTTCCAGCGTAGCATAAACTTCCTGCCCTTCAATACGATGTAAATTACCAGCACAACCTGCAGCATAATTCGAAACTACAGCCAAAGTCAGATACTCCAGTCCTAATTCTCTAGCTAAGGCTGCTTCAGGCATACCTGTCATCCCTACCATGCTCGCACCATCTCCTTGATATCGCTTGACTTCTGCAGCCGTGTCTAAACGGGGGCCCTGGGTTACTGCATACACACCACCCAATTTAACATCAATGGAGGATTTTTTAGCCGCAGCAGTACAAATAGCTCGTAGTACATGAGAAAAAGGCTCTGTAAAATCCATATGCGTAACCCGATGATCAGGCGTATCGAAATAAGTATGTTCCCGGTTAGACGTGTAATCAATTAGCTGATCTGGAATCACCAGCGTGCCGGGGGCAAGATTAGAATCAATGCTCCCGACTGCTGAAACTGAAATCACGTGCGTTGCTTTCTGAGAGGATAATGCCCATAAATTAGCTCGATAATTCACAAGGTGTGGTGGAATGGTATGCCCATATCCATGACGGGCCATAAACATCACCTCGTGCCCTGCAATATTGCCGAAAAGAAGAGCCCCGGAAGGCTCACCATAAGGGGTACGAATGACCTGTCGATGAGTAATAGTCAAATTAGCAAGATTCGTCAAGCCAGTGCCGCCCAGAATTGCAAGCATCAAAAATCCTTAGCGATTATTGGGGAAAGTGCATAAATATCGGGTAAATTTCGCCAATAGCCAAATACATCAAGACCAAATCCAAATAAAAAAAGATCTGGCAAATCCATTCCAATGAAATCAGCTTGAATCACCTTGGTTACGCTTAATTGCTTATTAATTAATACGGCTGATAAAACTTCAGATGCACCAAGATCATATATTTTTTCTGATACAGCACCCAAGGTTATACCTTCATCCAAAATATCATCCAAAATCAAGACACAACGTTGTCTAACATCAAGTTTCGGTTCTACACGCCAGTTTATGTCACCACCAGCTAGATTTTTCTCGTATCGATTGGCTTGCAAATAATCAATTTCTAAAGGAAAGTTCAGCTTAGGCAATAAATGACCGGAAAAAATTAGGCCACCGGTCATAATAACTAAAACTATAGGGTTTGAATCCTGCAACCTAGCATTAATTTTCACCGCCATTTCGGCTACGGCAAGTTCTATATTTTCCATTGTTGCAATACATTGTGCCGAAGCAAGCAAGCTTTTAGCCTCTTGCTGATTCATTCTTGACGTGTCCTTTCATCTAGCCATAATGAAAACTCATCTGCCAAATCCGGATGCTTCATGGCATAGTCAACAGTCGCCTTTAAATAACCGATCTTGCTTCCGCAATCATACCTTTTTCCATAAAACTCATAAGCAAGAACCATTTCCCGATTAACTAATTTGGCAATAGCATCAGTAAGCTGAATCTCGTTTCCCACACCAGATGAAACTGTTTCGAGTTCCTCAAAAATACGCGGTGTTAAAATATAACGGCCCACCACTCCAAGTGTAGAAGGAGCCACATCCGGCTTAGGTTTTTCAACAATATTAACAACACGATGCATACGATCCTGGATAACTTGTGACTGAACAATACCATATTGATCAGTCTCGTTTGACGCCACATTCTGAACACCAATAATAGAGCTATGATAATGAGCATAATGTTCAATCATCTGGCTTAAAACAGAAGGAGATGCATCAATAAGATCATCAGCCAGGACTACAGCAAAAGGGGACTCACCAATAACAGCACGAGCACACAATATGGCATGTCCCAAACCAAGCGCCTCAGACTGGCGGGTATATATACAGGTTACTTCTGAAGGCAAGATATCCTGAATCTGTTCAAGAAGCTTTGTCTTGCCTTTTGAAGCCAGGGTCGTTTCAACTTCGTAAGCTTTATCAAAATGATCCTCAATAGCCCGTTTTGACCGCCCCGTAACAAAAATAAGCTCGGTTATACCCGCTTCAATCGCCTCTTCAACTGCATATTGAATAAGGGGTTTATCGACAATTGGTAACATTTCTTTTGGGCTGGCTTTGGTTGCTGGTAAGAAACGAGTGCCCATTCCAGCAACCGGAAACACAGCTTTAGTAATTCTACTCACTGATTTGCCCTCATACATGAAATTAAATCTATTGTAACATCCTGCTGTCCGTATTTTGGAGTAATGCGAGCCATTCTTGTTCATTCAGAACAGGAATATTAAAAATTCGTGCCTGCTTTTCTTTTGTACCAGGATTAGCGCCGATCACAACATAATCCGTTTTCTTAGAAACGGATCCGGCGACATTTAACCCTAACGCTTGTGCCTGCGCCTTAGCTTCACTTCTAGTCATACCAAGAAGAACACCTGTAAAAACAACAGTTTTTCCAGAAAAGTAAGACCCTTCAGAAGCAGACTCGAAGTCAAGTATTGTAATTTCTTTCATCAAAGATTCAAGTAACGATAAATTATGTTTTTCGGCAAAAAAAGCTGCTAGCTCCATAGCCATTCCTTCACCAATTCCATCAATAGACAATAACTCTTGCCATGATAGTGAATTTGGTGTCGAAGCCTCCCGCATTGCTTTTAAAAAAACTTCAAGCTGGACATAGTGGCTTGCCAGCAGCCTTGAGGTAACTTGACCTATCTGATGTATGCCTAAAGCATAAATAAATCGATCAAGAGTAATTCTTCTGGCCTGATCAATTGAATCAAATAATTTAGATGCAGAAACAACCCCCCAGCCTGTTTTTTTAAACAAGGGCTCAAAAGTCTTTAGCTCTTTTAATTTAAAAATATCAAGAGGGGATCGGATTCGCCCCTCAGAATAAAACTCCACAATAGTTTTTTCACCAAGCCCTTCAATATCAAAAGCATCGCGCGACACGAAGTGCTTAAGCCTTTCAATTGCTTGAGCACTACATATTAGCCCACCGGTACAATAGGAATCAGCTTCATTTTTTTCACGAATCAGGTTACTCGCACAATCAGGACATACGGTTGGAAATTTAAAAACAACACTCTGACTTGGCCTCTTTGAAATCACAACAGATACAATCTGTGGGATCACGTCGCCAGCACGCTGAATCATAACCGTATCCCCGACCCGAATGTCTTTCCTTACAATTTCATCCTGGTTATGAAGAGACGCACGTGTTACAAGCACTCCACCAACGTTAATTGGCCTTAAGTTAGCAACTGGTGTTATCTTGCCTGTACGGCCAACCTGACAAACAATATCCTCCACAACGGTTTGCGCCTGTTCTGGTGGAAATTTCCAGGCAATGGCCCACCGCGGGCTTCGTGAAGCAAAACCCAACCTTTGCTGCCAGTCGAGTCGATTAATCTTAACTACAATACCATCAATGGAATAACCTAGCATTGAACGAACTTGCTGAATATAACGATAATACTGAATAAGTGCCTCAAAATCCTGGGCCAGTCTGGCTGGCTCATTTAAATTAAACCCCCATTCTTGTAACCTCGCTCTCGCCTCCCATTGACTGACAGCAAACGATGATGAAGATTCTCCCCAAGCATAAGCAAAAAAATGAAGCGGTCGCGCAGCGGTAATAGATGGATCAAGCTGACGCAAGCTTCCTGCTGCTGCATTTCGTGGATTAGCAAACAGCCGTCCACCCAATAAAGATTGTCTATTATTTAACTCAAGAAAATCAGCATCAGATAAATAAATTTCGCCTCTAACTTCAACTATATCAGGGGCTTGATCTGGTAAAAATTGAGGTATATCCGAAATAGTTCGGACATTAGCGGTAACATCCTCCCCTACATTTCCATCGCCTCTAGTCACACCATAAACCAGAGCCCTGTTTTCATAGCGCAAAGAACAGGATAAGCCATCAATTTTAGGCTCAACAACTGTTTCAATCTGACAGCTTTCATCTTTCAGCTCTAGAATAAAATTACGAATCCCAGTAAAAAAATCAAACAAATCCTGCTCATCAAAGGCATTATCCAAAGATAGCATAGGAACAGCATGCCGAATTTTTTTAAAGCCTTTGGACGGGCTGGCTCCTAGATGAAAACTGGGGCTGTCCGGGAAAACCAAATCAGGGTAACTGGCTTCAATCGACTTAAGACGTATCCTCAGTTCATCATATTCAGCATCGGTGATTTCAGGATTATCCTGAGCATAATAGCGTTCATCATGGTATCTAATTAATTCTGCCAAACGCGAAAGCTCTTTTTTTGCTTCATCCTTTGTCAGCTTTTCAATTGGAATTTTGACCACAGGATTTTTTTACTCACTATATTCAGGAAACCCGCACAATTTGAGCGTGATAACAATATTACTCAAGAAAACAATCTCATGGCCCCATCACTACCAGGCTTAATGCAATAAGTCTGCATCCGCATATAAATATGCTCTAATTGGCTCCGGATAGCTGCAATACCAGTTGGACTAAGCGCTTTGTGATTATCATCTGCTAGAGTCGCATTGAATGCCTGCGCCATTTTAGTCGCTCCAACGACTACCTCATCGAAAACTTCCAATCCATTTTTTACCTTGGGCACATCCAGCAAAAAGGTAATGCCGTGCGTTGTCATCTGGCGAATTGAGCTATTACTGAACGGCTCATCAGCACAATTGCATAAAGTATAGAGCGTATCTCCATTTTCATCATACTTATGAAATGTGCCATCCTGCATCAGTTTCATTCCAATCGACTCCGCAAGCGATCTAATCTGCGTAGCGGCTAAGCTTTCATTATTTGCAAAAACATTAATACCCACCTGTACATCAACCTCTGCACAAACTTCATCTAATTCAACAGCCTGAGCCCGAGCTTCATCTGGCTCTGGGCAGACTGCCCGATAAGGTTGTGCAACATGCTGGACCATACTGCAAAAAGAAGCCAAATCGCGAGCACTGATAGGACCCGATCGATCCACGAGTTGAACGCGCGCTACCATCTTAACAAACTCAATATTATCTGGTGTACGCATCACTTCCTGCCAATGATGATCGGTATTGCTTAACCCAAGCCAAAGAACGGATCGGGTAAACACAGGTTGCTTGCGTAGCGTATTTTTAATAACAGCTGCATTAATTGGGGTGTCGGCCAATATCCAAGTTACATAATCAATTGCAGGGTCGACGCTAGCCGGCAATCCTTCTTCATGAGCTGCAACAGCTGCTTCAACCACAATCTCTTCCGCAGAAGGTTCCGTAATTCGGGTTAGTACAGGCTCATTCCTCTCACGGGTGGTCTTTAAGAGGATATCTTCCTGCTCTCCAAAATTTGCCTCGGTTTTTCGACGGAACCTGCGCTCCTGGACACGGTTAAAAACAACCACACTCGCAACAACAATAACTCCTAGCCCTGCAAGACCCAACTGCAACTCATTCATCCCCTAACCTCGCTATAGTAGCTTAAGAATTAAGTCTCACCCAATATCACCCATCACAATCATACCGAAAAAAATCAAAAAATTCAGCCGTAAAAGGAAAAAATGACATTCCCGGCATATAAAAACATGTCCTAGCGCTGAAATCATGCAAGTTGTGGGATGGAAATATAAACCCCTTTACGTTATAGTCTGAAACAAAGATTATTCCTAATTTTTTTAATGATGCCCTAATAATGACGAGCCAAGCCAAGAAAAAACTTCAAACTTTTCCAAACCCATCTTTAAAACGGGATTATCAGATCCATATCGAAATGCCGGAATTCACATGTCTATGCCCTCTGACCGGCCAACCTGATTTTGCTACTATGATATTAGATTATATCCCCGATCAATCCTGCATAGAGCTAAAAAGTCTTAAAACCTATATATGGTCATACAGAAACGAAGGAGCATTTCACGAGGCCGTAACGAATCAAATAGCAGATGATTTGATAGCCGCATTAACCCCACGCTATCTTAAACTTACCGCAAAATTTTATGTTCGGGGCGGCTTGTTCACAAACGTAATTGTAGAGTACCGGCAAGCACAATGGTTACCACAACCCTCAATCAATCTTGAGCAGTTCTCACCGGCAAATCCAACGGTTGATTGAACGGAAAAATATAGGATAAAACTCCAGCCGACACAATGCAGCTCCCTCCAATCCATTCATGAAAACTCATAACTTCACCAGCGAGAAGCCAACTAGATATTCCGGCTACAACCAGTTCAACCAGGAAAATTAATATGGCTTGATTAGCTACAGTATACGTAAGCCCATACTGAACCAGTATGTTACTACCTGAGACTAAGCATCCGACTGCAACAATAAACAGCCAACCCAAAACAGGGACATCTATCTTTACTGCATGCCCATAAATTAAAAAAACCACCACTCCAACAAGGAATACGCCAGCGCAAATCACACTGGAACGTAAGGCATAATCAAGATCAGCTATCTTTCTGGACAACACATTCATTAATGCAAAAAAAACTCCAGAAATGAGCGCAAGCCACTCACTGATATTTTGCGGGAAAGGCATTCCTAATTGAGGGCGCCATAACATGAAAACAGCACCAAAAATTGCCAAAGCCATTAAAACATAACCAGCTGGTTTTAATGTTTCCCGCAAAAAAATCCGGGCAAATAAAACTGTCCAGACCGGGGCAAGATAAAACAAAAGTACAACACGCATCACCTGACCATGAATCACCGCCAGAATAAAACCAAGATTTGCGCCACCGGCTACTATTCCGATAATTATTAATAACAGAAAATTTTTGCGCAGTTCTTGCCAGGAAATTCTAGCAAAGACAGCAGGAAGAAAAATACCCAAACCATAAATCATGATACTAGCTAGTGGCCCTTCAATACCCCAGCCTAAAAATACTCGCAACGGATACCACATAAGCCCCCAGACTATTGCTCCTGAAAGGAGCCCGAGCGTAGGTCTTAAATTCGTATTGTTTTGAAACATAAAATTCAATAAAACACTATGCTTTATATTCACAATTTTTAGGTCGTCCTGCTTTATTGCTATAATAGGTTCCTTTGCACCAAAATGAGGATATCATGGGCCAGCAGCAACTGATAGAAGCAGCTTTTGAAAATCGAAACGAACTCAGCCCCCAAACTGCATCACCTGAGTTAAAGGAAGCAGTTATTGATGCACTCCACCAACTGGATAAAGGTCAACTTCGGGTAGCTGAAAAAACCAATGGCGTATGGATAACTCATGAATGGCTAAAAAAAGCTGTCTTGCTTTCATTTCGTCTAACTGAGAATAAATTGTCTGGCGATTCCTTTACCCATTACTACGATAAGGTGGCAGGGAAATTTGAAAACTGGAATGAATCTGACTTTAGCCATTCAGGATTTCGCGTTGTCCCCCCTGCTTTTGCAAGACATGGGGCCTATATTGCGCCCAATGTAGTTATGATGCCTTCTTTTATTAACATTGGCGCCTATGTAGATACAGGCACCATGATCGACACATGGGCAACAGTGGGTTCTTGTGCCCAGATTGGCCGTAATGTCCACCTATCTGGTGGAGTCGGGATCGGAGGGGTTCTGGAACCAGTACAAGCCACACCGACTATCATTGAAGACAACTGTTTTATTGGGGCACGTTCAGAAATAGTTGAAGGGGTTATAGTTGAAGAAGGATCAGTCATTTCCATGGGAGTTTATATCGGGAAAAGCACCCGTATTTATGATCGTGAAACCAAGTCAACCACTTACGGCCGTATACCCAAAGGCTCAGTCGTTGTATCCGGTAATTTACCCTCTGCTGAAGGTGACTACAGCTTGTATTGTGCTGTGATTGTTAAACGGGTCGATGAAAAAACTCGTACCAAAATAGGTATTAACGAATTACTACGAAGCATCTAAAAAACACAAGATAGCATATAAGCTATGGATCAATAAAATTGATCATAATCAAGCAAATATCCTGTCATGCCAATTAACACTCTCACTAATCGATAGGCCAGTTTATTCCAGAACCGATCAATTTTCTTATTTCGCCACTCTATGAGAGAAAGCTGGGTTGAATCATTTTTTATCGCCAAAAGTAACCTCTGTCTTAGTTGTTTGGCAAACCGCTGATCATAAACCATAACATTTGCTTCTCTTGCCAGTAAAAGAGAAAAAGGGTCGAGATTAGATGAACCTACAGTTGCCCAATATTCATCAATAACGGCAACTTTTGCATGTAAATGGCTTCTGGTGTATTCATAAATATCGACCCCCCCTGACATCAACTCCTCATAAAGACCATGTTCAGCATAATGGATGAATGGATGATCGGCGCGTCCTTGAAGTAAAAGAACCACATGAACTCCCCGACAAGCAGCATCAATTAGCGCCTGTTGAAAGATACGGCCAGGCAAAAAATATGCGCTAGAAAGTATGATTTCGTTTTTGGCGGAGTGAATTGCAGCAAGATATGCTGATTCAATTTCTCGACGATGTTTAAGATTATCACGCACTGAAAAACTTGCCTTGATATCACCAGCACAAGGAACCTGGATTGGATGGACCAAGAATGGTTTTCTACCTGCAAATTCAAATAACGAAATGAGTCGCCAGATACGCTTAACACTCAAGTAGATTTCGCTCACAAGGGGGCCTGTTACAGAAACTGCAAAATCAAACCTCGGGGCTGAGAAACGATGATGATTCATATCATCAATAATATTAATTCCACCAACAAAGGCGATAGAATTATCGATCAGGACAACTTTTCTATGTAGCCGTCTTAAACGCTGCCGCTTAAAAAACAAAGCTTCAGAGTCAGGTCGATAAACAAGAACTTCAACACCGGATAAAACTAACTGATGCATATGATGCTGCACAAAATCCAGTGAGCCAAAACCATCAATAAGCAGATGGACCTTTACCCCACGCTGAGCTGCTTGAACCAGTGCATCACGAACACGTAGGCCCGTCACATCAAGCTCAAAAATATAAGATTCAAGGTGAATTTCTGTTGTTGCCCCGTCAATTGCCAGAACCAGAGCAGGAAAATATTCTTTCCCTGACTGAAAAAGTTCAATTGCATTACCATCTATTATCTTAGTCATTTATGAACAATGGCAGCAATCAGTGGAGCATGATCGGATAACATTGACCATGGGTTACCCGCCAAAACCTGAGCAGTCTGAATTTCAAAACCACGAACATAAATCCGATCAAGACGGAATAAGGGAAAATTTGATGGATAGCTACGGGCTAAATATCCATATGATGATTCAAAACACTCTTCAAGATGAAGGGGTGACGCAAAGGCCGCCCCGGCCTCACCGCGCCAATCGTTAAAGTCTCCAGCCACTATTAATGGGGCATTCTGAGGGACTTCCCTTTCTATTCTTATTTTAAGGGCATCCAGCTGCCGTCTTCGGCCACGAGAAAAAAGCCCTAAATGAGCGCAAACAGCATGCAAAGGTATATCCCATCCAGGAACCGAAATCACACAATGTAGAAGGCCCCTTTGTTCAAATCGATGGGCGGAAACGTCTTCATTCTCCCATTCCAGAATCGGAAATTTAGACAATATGGCATTTCCATGATGGCCATTTGGATAAACAGCATTTCGTCCATAAGCAAAATCTGGCCAGATATCTTTAGCTAAAAATTCATACTGAGCGGTATCAGGCCAATCCTCAAATCGCTCTGCATGAGTGGCATGTTCCCCTACCACCTCTTGTAAAAAAACAAGATCAGCCTGCATTTCATGCAACAAATCTCTTAATTCATAAAGAACATGGCGTTGATTAAAACGAGAAAAGCCCTTATGAATATTATAGGTTGCAATTCTTAATTGAAAATAAAATAGTGGTCTTGAAAAAGAAATTTTATCTGGGTAATCAATATCGTAAGCAGGAGTATAAAGTGGCAGGTCGTTCTGATTACTTATTGGTTTAATCACCGACATCATGACACTCTTCAAAGATCTAGTTCTAGCTGAAAAACAAACTATAAAGTAATCAATTAAAAATTATATGGTTAAGCCTTAAATCTCATAAATTAATTGATTAATGAAAAACGGCAAAACCATGATTTTCATATTAACATGAAAATCATCTAACTGTCTTTTTTAAAAAATACATGACGTTGTATCAAGATATTCCTGATGCATCTTCCCACATGTGATAATCATCAATACAAGTCTTGATTAAGCTGAAGATTATTACGTTGCATTTATGAGCCAAAAATAAAACCATTAAATTGTAGCATGCTAAAATAATCTCATGAGGAGGAATTTAGGCAAATGATATTTGGAATTCAAAACTGTTCAACAATGACAAAAGCCTTCCAATGGTTAAACAAGAACGAAATTGACTTACCTTTTCATAATTATAAAACTAAAGGGATAGATTGTACTACTCTACAACGCTGGTGTGATTTACATGAGTGGGATGACCTCATAAATAAAAAGGGGCTTACCTGGAAAAAACTAGACAGCAATATCAAAGAAAATATCACGGATGCGCAAACCGCCATTAAATTGATGCAAACCTATCCTACACTAATTCGCAGACCTATTATTGAAATGGACAAGACCTTATTAGTCGGTTTTAATGAGGACATCTGGGCCAAATATTTTAAGAAAAAAAATGCTTAACTCCCGTACTCTTTGTGAAAATCTCGTATGCAGACGATCAATCAGTCCTGATGATGCAGGTTGTCAGCACTTCCTGTCTGAGATCCTGGAGCCTTTAGGATTCAAATGTGAATACATCCATGCCAATGGGGTAACCAACCTTTGGGCGAGACGGGGAACGTCTTTACCACTGGTTGTCTTTGCCGGCCATACAGATGTAGTTCCACCGGGGCCAATTGAAACTTGGGATAGCGATCCTTTCAACCCTACAGAACGTAATGGGAAACTATTCGGTCGTGGGTGCGCGGATATGAAATCTTCCCTGGCAGCTTTTATTTGTGCCATAGAACGGCATGTTACAACCTCATCATATTTTAAAGGATCAATTGGTCTCATGCTTACCTCAGATGAGGAAGGCCCCGCCACAAGCGGCACTAAACTCATTGTTGAAATGCTCCAAAAACGTGGGGAAACGATTGATTTTTGCATTATTGGAGAGCCCACATCAGAAAAAACGTTAGGTGATACCATTAAAAATGGCAGGCGGGGATCACTCTCTGGCCATCTAACTGTACGAGGCATACAAGGACATATTGCTTACCCTCACCTTGCCCGAAATCCTATCCATGATGTCTCCCCAGCCCTTACAGAATTAACTCAAACTTGCTGGGATAAAGGTAATGATTATTTTTCAGCTACAAGTTTCCAAATATCCAACATACATGCTGGAACCGGAGCTAACAATGTCATTCCAGGCGCAGTTGAAATAGATTTCAATTTTCGATTTTCTCCTAGCTCTACACCTGAATCACTTCAATTAAAAACTGAATCTATACTCAAAAAAAATAACTTGTCATACTCCTTAGAATGGACTTTATCTGGACGATCTTTCTTGACCCATGAAGGATATCTGACTAAAACAGTAAAAACTGCCATCCAGAAAATAACAGGTATAGAGCCACAACTTTCTACTACGGGTGGCACTTCAGATGGCCGGTTTATTGTCGATATTTGTTCAGAACTAGTAGAATTTGGACCAATAAATGCAAGCATTCATAAAATCAATGAACACATTGACATCCTAGATCTTGAGCGATTAACAAACATCTATACCTTAATATTAAAAATGCTATTGGAGGAGTAATGCAAGAAATTGAACAGGCTAAAACATCTTTCAAAAGCATCAGGGATTTAATGAGATTCGCTGTTAGCTCTTTTACACAACATAATATTGCTTATGGGCATGGTACAACCAATCCATGGGATGAGGCAGCGTACCTGGTAACCAAGATACTACATTTACCCCACGAATTTTTTGAACAATGTCTTGATGCCAAGCTATTGTCGAATGAGATCAAACAAATTATTAATGCTATTCGTGTCCGCACAGAAGAGCGTTTACCGGTTGCCTATATCACTCATGAGGCATGGTTAGGCAATTTCCCATTTTATGTCGACGAACGCGTAATTGTCCCACGTTCGCTCATATCAGATGTAATTAACGAAATCCCAACATTCCTAAACCCCAACCAACGCATTAAACGAATAGCAGATATATGCACTGGCTCTGGCTGCCTTGCAATACTTATGGCGCACCTTTTCCCCAATACAGATATTGATGCAGTAGATATATCCAAAGATGCACTTGAAGTGGCACGAATCAATATTGAAAACTACGGATTAACCAATCAGATCAATTTATTTCAAGGGAATATGCTTTCGCCCTTGACCCATCAATACGATCTGATTATCTGTAACCCTCCTTACGTCAATACCAAGAGCATGACGGCCCTTCCACCTGAATACAAGAAAGAGCCCTCGATCGCATTGCAATCAGGAACTGATGGACTAGATCACATCAGAATCCTATTCTCGAAAATTACTCAATATCTTCAGGAAAATGGCTTACTACTATTAGAAATAGGCCATAATCGAACCGAATTTTACAAGGAGTGGCCAAAATTAGAAGTAACTTGGCTTGAAACCACTTCTGGTGAGGGAGATGTTGCCCTTATTACTGCCCAAGCACTTAAAACTAACGCGCACGAATGACCTTATCCCCTTTTCGCTGCTGTGGTGCATAATCTGGCTGAGGAAAACCCGACCAAACTAAAAGGTTGCGAACAGCCTCTTCATCTAAAAAAGAATAATGCCCACGTCTAAGCCTAGGCGGTAAAGTAATAGGCCCATACCGGATACGAATAAGTCTGCTCACGGCTAAACCCACTGCTTCAAATAAACGCCGCACTTCCCTGTTACGTCCTTCCTTCAGATTAACATGGTACCAATGATTACAACCTGAACCACCTTTATCTATTATTGAATTGAAGTGTGCCGGACCATCATCAAGGATAACTTGATGACATAATTTTTTGGACAGCTCAGGAGTCAACTCACCAATTATTCTAACAGCATATTCACGTTCAACCTCATGACTGGGATGCATCATAAAATTAGCCAAGAATCCATCCGTGGTAAAAACCATCAAACCACTTGTATTAAAATCTAATCGACCAATTGCGATCCATTTTCCTCCCCGAACTGGTGGCAGAGCATCAAAAACACTTTTTCTTGCATCTGGATCATGGCGACTAACAATTTCTCCTTCCGGCTTATGATAAATTAGAACTTGAGGCAATGGGCGTTCGAAATTAATTTTAATAGGCCTATGATTGATAAAAACACGATCTAACGGGCTAATACGTTGGCCAATATTTGCAGTTTCTCCGTTGACCTCAACTTTCCCTGCAAGAATTAGGGCCTCCATCTCTCTTCTTGACCCGAGTCCAATCTGTGCAAGCATCTTATGAAGTTTTTCACTGGAAGCCATTCGTGTACTCTTATTATTTAATTGGACCGAGCCACCCTGATTTGAATCCAGAATTAAACTGTTTTTTTCAGTTTTTTTTCTCCGTTTAGTTCTTGCCAAACTAAATTCATGTAAATCATCAGACATTATATTGTAGCCCCATAATTTAACCCCATGGCGTCACGCACATCACGAATTGTCTCTAGCGCAAGATCCCGGGCTTTATCACACCCATCGCTAATAATCCCACGCACAAGTAAAGGCTCATCAAGATACCCCTGTGCCCGCTCTCTGATTGGAGCTTGTTCCTCAAGAATAGCATCAATCAAGGGTTGCTTGCAGTCAAGGCACCCAATACTTCCCTTGGTGCACCCTTCACAAACCCATTCATGTATAGGCTTGGAGGTATATATCTGATGTAAATGAAAAACAGGGCAAATATCTGGATTACCCGGATCATTTCTTCTGACTCGGGCCGGGTCAGTAGGCATACGACGAATTTTATCGGTAACAGATTCAATATCTTCACGTAAAAAAATAGTGTTACCATAAGATTTAGACATTTTCCTTCCATCCAAGCCCGGCATGCGAGATTCAGCGGTTAAAAGAGATTGGGGCTCAGATAAAATCATTTTTCCTCCGCCTTCCAAATACCCGAACAAACGCTCTCTATCTCCTATGCTTAAATTCTGTTGTTCAAGCAACAATGCTCGCGCAGATTCCAATGCTTCTTCATCACCTTGCTCCTGATACCGATTACGCAACTGCTCATAGAGTTTACCTTTTTTATTTCCTATCTTACGAATTGCTTCACGGGCACGATCCTCAAACCCTGGCTCCCGTCCATACATATGGTTAAACCGGCGGGCAATTTCTCGAGTAAACTCAATATGGGGGACTTGGTCTTCTCCAACCGGCACAAGGCTAGCACGATAAATCAGAACGTCAGCTGCCTGTAACAGGGGATAACCTAAAAATCCATATGTAGACAAATCCTTTTCTTTCATGTTGTCCTGCTGATCCTTATAGGTTGGCATACGCTCAAGCCATCCTAAAGGAGTAATCATAGAAAGAAGCAAATGTAGTTCTGCATGCTCCGGAACCCGAGACTGGACAAAAAGAACTGACTTGGACGGATCAACACCACAAGCCAGCCAGTCAATCATCATTTGAAAAACATTATCTTGAATATCTATTGGATTCTCATAATGTGTAGTCAGAGCATGCCAGTCAGCAGCAAAAAAAAAGCAGTCATGCTGATCTTGCAAACTTACCCAATTTTTTAAGACACCATGATAATGGCCCAAATGCAGGAGGCCTGTTGGGCGCATTCCCGAAACGACTCGATCGGAAAACATGTAAAACAACTCCTTCCTACTGTAAATTAAACAGATGAAATACCAGGCCAACGCTTATATCAACTAACGGAAAAAGAATATGCCCAAGTAAACCTGAAAATAATAGGAGCAACAAAACCACAAGACCATATGGCTCAGTTCTAGAATATCGATAAGAAAGTGGGCCAGGCAAAAGACTGGCCAGTACTCTACCCCCATCCAACGGTAATATAGGCAAGATATTTAACACCATAAAAATAGCGTTAATTTCTATTCCGGCTTGTCCCATTAAGTACATCGGCTCCGAAAAACTATTCCCTGGCAGAGTCAAGGCCAACTTGGCCAAAAATGCCCAAAGTAGACATTGAATCAAATTACTCCCCGGGCCAGCAATCGCTACCCAGAGCATATCGCGCTTTGGGTTATGCAAGTTGTTAAAATTGATCGGGACCGGTTTAGCCCAACCAAATACGATACCCCCTAAAAACATGCTGGCCAAAGGGACCAATATAGTTCCAACCACATCAATATGTGCAATTGGATTGAGGGTTACTCTCCCCAACATCCAGGCTGTCTTGTCACCAAGACGACTTGCAATATAACCATGTGCAGCTTCGTGCAAAGTAATTGCAAAGATTAATGGCAACGCATTAATTGCAATGGTTTGAATAAGTTCAGGGTTCATTAAATAATCCAAAAGGGGTTAAATCACCAGCTCCTGCCCTGATTAGAACAGGCTCATCATGGGTTAAATCAATTACTGTTGTTAACACATTCCCTGATGGGCCACCATCAAGTATCAGGTCAACCTCGTGCTCTAGCATCTCCCGGATTTCATTTGCATCAAACAAAGGCGCTTCCATTTGGGGTAACCACATTGTAGAACTTAAGAAAGGTCTTCCATATACCGACAAAAGTGCCTGCACAACAGAGTGATCAGGGATTCGAAACCCCATTACATTCCGTTTGACATGCATAAGCCTTTTAGGAACCTGATGATTCGTCCGAAGAATAAATGTATAAGGACCAGGAAGAGCCGACTTTAATAGACGAAAAACCGAATTATCAAAATGGGCGTAAACCGAAATATCAGCTAAATTTTGACAAACAAGACTAAACGGATGATCCTCTGTTAAACCCCGAATTCGCCTGATATGCTCCTGAGGAAGCTTATAATCAAGTGCACAAGCAAATGCATAGCTTGAATCAGTAGGGTAGGCAATCAGCCCACCCTTATCAAGTATCGATGCAGCCTGTCGCAGTAACCGCAACTGAGGATTTTTAGGATGTATTAAGAAAAATTGGGCCATTAAGCAACCAATTCTGACCAATCGTGCCAAATAGGAATAACTCCAGAAGGAAGTTCCGGCAGATTCCCCATTCCAAAACGACTTTCTCCAGGGCCATGGAAATCAGAGCCTTTGGATGCCAATAGGCCAAACTGGTTTGCCAATTTAGCAAAAACAGCAAACTGCTCTGGCTTATGAGAGCTTGTCACAACCTCAATACCTCTACCACCCAATTGACAGAATTCAGCAAGTAATTCATGCATCTCAGAATCCATCAAAATGTAACGGCCAGGATGAGCTATCACAGCCACTCCACCACTGGCACAAATCCATCCGACGGCTTCTGCCAGACTTACCCATTCATGCCGAACATACCCAGGCTTTCCTCCTGTCAAAAAGTGTTCAAAAACTGCTTTTACATTTTTAGCGTAACCTGCTTCAACCAAATATCTAGCAAAATGGGAACGATTCAAAATATGCGGATTTCCAGCGTACCTCCTGGCGCCCTCAAATGCACCTACAATTCCAGCTTCTGCAAGAGAATCAGCAATTCGCCTGGCCCTGATTTTTCGACCAGCACGGATCTTTTCAAGCCCTAGACTCAATGTTGAATTGAGTGGGTCGATATGAAGCCCGACAATATGAAGTGTATGACCATGCCAGCTTGCCGAAATTTCAACCCCATTTACCAGTTGAACACCATAAGTAAGAGCAGCTAGAGCAGCTTCAGGCAAACCCGAAACATCATCGTGATCAGTAAGCGCAAGAACCTTGACCCCACTTCCTGCGGCAAGCTTAATCAATTCAGTTGGGGACAAAAGACCATCTGAAGCTGTCGAATGGCTATGTAAATCAATAGAAATCATGTCCTAATTGTACATCATTTCCAGATTTTCAGACTATTTATCAGGGCAGATATCAAAAGAGCACAAAAAGAATCAAATAACATTGAACAATAAACAAGTTCGTTGCACAATAACAAATTAAGAAGGCCATTCAAACTTGGTTATCTTGGCAACGGTAAGTGACTCATTTCATGAAGCAGAGCATCAATCAATGAAACTCCTGTTTGATTTATTTCCCATTATTCTATTTTTCCTGGCCTACAAATTTAGCGGGATTTATGTTGCTACAACGGTAGCAATCTTGACCACTATCTTGCAAATTATTTATATGTACGTTCGGTATCGAAAAATTGAAGTAATGCTGTGGGTAAGCTTGTTTCTAGTAACTGTTTTTGGTGGCGCCACCTTAATTTTTCATGACGAAACATTTATTAAGATCAAACCAACAATACTATATTGGATTATGGGAGGGACACTGGCCCTCTCACAATTCGGATTAAAAAAAAATCTCATGCAAAACCTCATGAAAAAACAACTTGAACTTCCCCAGATTGCTTGGCAAAAACTCAACCTTAGCTGGTCTATCTTCTTCTTTATTCTCGGGGCAGCCAACTGGTATGTTGCTATTCATTACCCTACCGCGATTTGGGTAGACTTTAAATTATTTGGAACCCTAGGACTTATGGTCCTATTTGTAATTATACAAACAGCAATGCTATCCCGTTATGTGAAGGAACACGAATAACTATGACGCCATATGCTATTATCTGCGAAGACACTCCCAACAGCCTCGAAAAACGACAAGAAATGCGCCCTTCTCATGTTGCTAGATTGACTGCCCTAAAAGAGCAAGGCAGACTGCTACTTGCTGGGCCATTTCTCAATGAACAAGATGGGGGGTTCAGTGGAAGCCTTATTATTGGCAAATTCAACTCTTTATCAGACGCAAAAACCTGGGCTGAATCAGATCCATTCATGATTTCTGGAGTATACAAACGAGTAACAGTCAAACCTTTCAAACAAACCTTTTGATGATAATTACTGACGAAATCTACCAGCGTCTTTCAAAGCTTAAGCCTAGTTCTATTAGGCTTGAAGACGAGAGTTCATTACATGCAGGACATCCAGGCTCTCTGAATGGGGGGCATTACAGACTCTATATTAGCAGCCCACTTTTTAATGGCTTACCAATTCTTGAGCGTCACCGCCTAATTTATGATCTTCTAAAAGACTTAATGAAAGATAAAATTCACGCTCTAAGCATAGACGCACAGGCCAACTAACAAATATTTTCAACCAATAAGGAGCATTTATGCCTACTTTAAGAACACGTATTCTCATGATTACAGCAGCTGGTCTAATGGGATTAGCTGCCTGTCAAGCGAATGCGGCTAGCCCTTCTAATGCTTCTTCTATGGATAAACCGGCTATTATAGTAGACGGCACTCCTATCAGCCAAGGCATGGTCGATATGCTAATCCAGGAACACAAAGCACAAGGCCAAAAAATTACACCAAACGTAATCAAAAGCATTCATGATGACTTGATAGCTAGACAATTGTTGGTCAACGCTGCCTTAAAAGCCAATCTGGATGAAAATCCTGCAGTTGCCAATCAAATTAATATGTCTCGACAGAATGTTCTAATTCACGCTTATCTGCAAGACTATCTATCAAAGCATCCGCCTACTAATGCCCAGTTACAGAATGAATATGCCCAAATGAAGGCAGCTATCGGAGACAAGAAATACAATGTCAGTCATATTCTTGTTCCTACCAAAGCCGAAGCTGATTCAATTATCAAATCCCTTGAGCATGGTGCCAACTTCGCAAAGCTTGCTAAAGAAAAGTCTAAGGATGCAGGCTCTGCTAAAAGTGGTGGGGAACTAAACTGGATTGTCCCGAGTAGTGTCGTACCTCCATTTGCCCAAGCCATGGTTAAACTTAAAAAGGGCCAATTCACGCATCAGCCTGTTCACACTCAATACGGCTGGCATATTATCAAGCTAAATAACGTCGAAAAACTCCAGCCACCTCCTTTTGACAAGGTCAAACAACAACTGACCCAACGTCTGGAGCAACAAGAAATAGAACAAGCTGTAAGCAACCTAAAAAATAAGGCACACATTCAAGATCCAGCAAGTTAAATTTTAACCTGAGGGGGTGACAAAATTTGTCACCCCCTATAATTGCTCACCTCAGGATATATAGCTATTTAACTACACTCTCGATGCCATTAGGACAAACCTCAGACAAAAATCCTGGCCACTGCCCTTCTAACACGCTCAGCAAACAACAATGTTACTGGGCCAGCAAATTTCGGACTGACAATTACTAGATAAAGTGGCACTTCCCTTACACCTCAGCCTAAGAATCTAATTGATTAAGCATTCCTCCTTCTAAATCCTGAATAACAGAGTGCAGAGGTACCCAGCCAAAACCCATTCCGGCTCATATCATGGCGATTTTTGCTTCGCCTGTCATGAATATAATTCTATGGACTGTGCTAAAAATTCCACATCGCTTGGTTGGCAGTTCCAGAATCGCATACTACAACCTGAACTTCACGCATCAAAATCTGCATTAAGGCTTCGAACTTAAATTCATCTGTGTATCTTGTGCCGCTCATTGACTTCACTCCTCTTTAGTTTCAACCTTATCCTCTGTCTACTAAAGCGGGTGAAGTCCGGTATTACTAAAAAGGGCTGTTCCTTATAGAAGGAATAAAATTATAAATCAAAATGGAGAAAAAACTGTCTGTACAATAGGATAGATAAAAAAAGCGGCTTTTTTTCCCTATCTCCAGAATAAAATCAGGAATAAAAACACAGGGGGCCTATTTAATTGACCCAGGCTCGTGCATTCTGAAACATTCTAAGCCAAGGGGAAGTTTCCCCCCAGGCATCTGATTTCCATGAAAACTGCACAGAACGAAACCCTCGTTCAGGGTGAGGCATAAGTATAGTAAATCGTCCATCCTCACTGGTAAATCCTGTTTCACCTGCAGGTGATCCATTAGGATTGCTTGGATAAAGCATTGTGGGACACAAATTGCTATCCACATAACGCATGACTAAATAAGGACGTATCATAGAATTATCGTGTACGACACGACCTTCGCCATGCGACACGACTACAGGTAAAATAGAGCCTTCCATACCATGAAAAAAGATAGACGGGCTTCTTTGAATCTCTACATTAACTAGCCTTGCTTCAAACTGCTCGCTTCGATTTCGTAAAAATTTAGGCCATCCAATAGCACCAGGAATAATGGGAGCTAAATGACTCATCATCTGACAGCCATTACATACACCTAACGCAAAAGTGTCTGGCCGGTGAAAAAACTTTTCAAAAATGCTTAAAACATATTCGTTAAATAATATAGAACGAGCCCAGCCTGCCCCTGCTCCCAATACATCCCCATACGAAAAGCCCCCACATGCAACCAGACCGTGAAAGTTATCGAATACAACACGCTTAGATAGGATATCACTCATATGAACATCAACAGCTGTAAAACCTGCTGCATCAAAAGCTGCAGCCATTTCAACATGGCCATTTACACCCTGTTCACGCAAGATGGCAATTAAAGGACGGGCTCCAAGGGAAAGGTAAGGCGTACTAATATCTCGCTCAGAATCAAAGGTAAGGATAGACTGAAGTCCTTTATTTTGTTCATCTAGCAACAACTGGTAGGCTTCTGCTGCACATTCTGGATTGTCTCTCAGTGATTGCATCTTAAAGGACAGTTTTGACCATGAACGCACCAAGTTTATACGGGCCTGGTTCAGTACTTCATCACCTTGATGGCGTATTATCAACCGATCATCATGATTCAATGTTCCAATTGGATACGAAATATTCTGAATGCCATAATTCACTAAAATAGCTTCAATCAACTCTACATCTTTCGATCGGACTTGTATCACAGCACCAGCTTCTTCTGAAAACAGCGCACCTAATACCTCATTTGAGCTCAAATCAACTGTAACTCCAAGATGGGAAGCAAACATCATTTCACATAATGTCACAATCATTCCACCATCAGAACGATCGTGATACGCCAACAGTAGATTTTGTCGATTCATGGCCTGAATAGCATTAAAATAAGATATAACCCGTTTTGGATCTTCAATATCTGGCGAATCATCACCTAACTGATTATAGACTTGGGTAATCGCTGAACCACCCAAACGATTACGGCCTTCTCCCAAATCAATCAAATAAAGAAGCGTTTGATCATCATCTAAGAGTTGGGGGGTCAAAGTGCAACGAATATCTACAACTGGTGCAAAAGCAGAAACTATCAGTGATAGGGGTGAAACAACCGCTTTTTCTCCATAGCGATCCGACCATACCGTCTTCATGGACAAGGAATCCTTGCCTACTGGGATAGATAAGCCAAGAGCCGGACAAAACTCCATACCTAATGCTTGAACCGTATCGTATAAAACAGCATCTTCTCCCTCAAAGCCACTCGCTGCCATCCAATTAGCCGACAACTTAATCTGGCCCAAAGATTCTATCGAAGCTGCAGCAATATTGGTAATAGCTTCTGCTACTGCCATACGCCCTGATGCAGGGCCATTTATCAATGCAATTGGAGCGCGCTCACCCATAGCCATAGCTTCACCCGAAAAACTTCTAAATCCAGCCACTGTAACAGCAACATCTGAAACAGGTATTTGCCATGGCCCAACCATTTGATCGCGGTGTGTTAATCCCCCTACCGTCCTATCTCCGATAGTAATTAAAAAACTCTTATCAGATACTACTGGTAGCTCCAAAACGCGAAACAATGCCTCCTTCAACTGAATGTCAGCAAAATTCAATGGTGGAACAGACTGACTTTTATGACTTACCTTACGCACCAAAGCAGGAGGTTTACCAAATATGACGGACAAATCCAGATCAACAGGTAAATTATTAAACAATGAATCATGAACTGTTAAATGAGATGACTCAACAACCTCGCCAATAACTGAAAAAGGACATCTTTCTCTAGAACAAATATCTGAAAACAGACCCAAATCTGCAGGGGAAATAGCTAAAACATATCGTTCCTGTGCTTCGTTGCACCAGATCTGTAATGGGCTCATCCCTAAATCTTCATTATGAATAGCCCGCAGATTTAAATGGGCGCCCTTTTTAGCATCCTGGACTAATTCAGGAAATGCATTCGATAAACCACCTGCACCTACATCATGAATTGACAATATAGGGTTTTTATCAAGCATAAGTGAACAGTGATCAATCACTTCTTGGGCACGTCTTTGCATTTCAGCATTAGCTCGTTGAACTGAATCGAAATCCAAGTCCAAAGAGTTAATCCCTGTTGTCATGGATGAGGCTGCGCCACCTCCAACGCCTATCAACATTGCTGGCCCACCAAGCTGAATCAAAAGACTTCCTTCTGGAAGATTAGACTTGAATGCAGATTTGGCAGAAACCATGCCCATACCACCAGCAATCATAATAGGTTTATGATAACCCCATCTAATACCCTGCACAGTCTCTTCAAATGTACGAAAATAACCGCCAATTATAGGCCGGCCAAATTCATTGTTATAAGCAGCGCCACCAATTGGAGCATCAAGCATAATTTCAAGAGCAGAAGAAATTCTATTCGGGCCTTCATAAGAAGTATTCTCCCAAGGTTTAAGCTCCCCTGGCAGGCACAGATTAGAAACGCTAAAACCTGTCAATCCTGCTTTTGGCTTGGCACCCCGCCCGGTTGCACCTTCATCCCGAATTTCACCTCCAGCACCTGTTGCAGCCCCCGGAAATGGAGAAATAGCTGTCGGATGATTATGCGTCTCAACTTTCATAAGAATATGCATCTCATCTTGCACATAGCCATATGCTCCAGATATTGAAGCTGGTGAAAACCTAGCTATTTTATGTCCCCGCATAATCGCCGCATTATCAGCATATGCTACTACTGTTCCATCTGGATGAGCTTGGTGAGTATTTCGAATCATTGAAAACAAGGAATACTCTCGCGGCTGTCCATCTATAATCCAGTTCGCATTAAATATTTTATGACGACAATGTTCTGAATTGGCCTGTGCAAACATCATGAGCTCAACATCAGTAGGATTACGTTTAAGCCTGGTAAACACATCATGCAAATAATCAATTTCATCAAGTGATAAAGCTAAACCTAGACTAAAATTCGCGCGTTCAAGTGTTTCTTTGCCACTTTCTAAACAGTCAATATAAGTTAAAGGTTGCGGAGATATGTGAGAAAACAAAACAGCAGCAGCAGCAAATTCTTCAAAAACAAACTCTGTCATTCGATCATGGATAAGAGAAAAAACTAATCCGCACGCTGACTTATCAAAGTTTCCCTCAAGATAATACCCCCTGGCACGCTCTATTCGTTTAACTTCATGAATGCCACAATGATGTAAAATATCAGTCGCTTTTGATGACCAAGATGAAATAGTGCCAGGGCGTGGCGTTACCAAAAAGAAAAACCCGGGTGGGTTACACGAAGAATCAGAACTACAATCCCCGAGTATTTCTTTAATCTTGCCCATAACAATAGGCTCAAGAGGTTTTTCTGATTCCAAGAAATAAAAATAATTAGCCTGGACAGATAAAAGCCCTGGAATAAGTTCTCTTGCAGTCGATAAAAATTTTTCAGCTCTAAATGGGGAAAAAACATTACCTGCGCGTATAAATTGCATAAATGGTTATCTTTAGTTCAAAATAATATGTGGGTATTTTAACAGAAAGGAAGATGCATCAGACATCTATAAAAGAATCTAAAAACATCTGTAATAGAATTGTTCAAATGAAAAAAATCATGCAATATAAACAATATTACTTGCGAAGCATAATTATTATCGGCAGAATGTGTTGGCACTGACTTCAGTTAATAATAAATCTAATTGATTTGTGTACAAAATGCAGTACATATTATAAGAAAATTGTCGGGACATTCATGTCTTTCAACAAGGAAATACTTGCAGAGCTATCCACTTCCGATCCGCTTCAAGCGCCTTCTATTCTCCTCGTTGATAACGATCCGCATCAACTCTACACCCTAAAATCTCTTTTAATGCTACAAGGTTATACAGCACATACCGCAACTGACTGTTGTTCTGGTGCTCAAATGCTAAAACAGCATAAATACAACCTCATCATTTTAGATCTTAACCAGGCCGAGCAAGAACATGAAAATATCTGGGAAGATTATAGAACCTGCAGTAAAAATTGCCCGATTCTAGTTTCATCGCGTATTACTTCAATTGAATCTGCCATATTTGCACTTCGAAGAGGTGCTTATGATTTCATTAGTAAACCCTACGAACCGGAACTGCTTATCAAAAGAGTTGCAAATGCCCTAAATTACCAACGTATCCGGACACAAGTCAACCTGGCTAATCAGCAAGCAATCCAATCCCGCACATGGCTTAAACTGTTTGTTGAAGATAGCCCGGATTTACTTTTCACACTCGACATGGCTGGTGCCCTACGCTTCCTTAATGCCAAAATGCTTGATTACCTTGGTTTATCTAACCAAGATCTAACCTCATTACCTTTTCGAGATTTTCTTGCCGAAACTGATCGATCTAAATTTGATAAAATCCTTGTTGAATTTTTTAATAACCCAGAAGAGCCTATAAATTTAAAAGTAAATTTAAACCAGGAAGTTACTCGTTCTACTTCATTGTTTATAAAATTACTCGCACTCGATGGAAAAGGTGAGAAAAGCGAAATTTACTGCATAGCTCAAAACATTGAAGCTCCTGACCAGTCAAAACAACGGCCCTATTTCAAATTACCGCACAGTTTTTTAACTGATTTACCTAGACGATCTGAATTTGAAGAAGAACTTTCTCGGCAAATTCGACTATCCAACCACTCCGGAAGAAGCTTTGCCGTACTCATATTAGATATTGATCAATTTCAGATTCTTAATGACACTCTTGGTGAATCAAACGGGGAAAAACTTCTTATTGAGATTGCTACCCGAATCAAAAAATGCCTTCCCCGCGATAGCTTTCTAGCTCATATGGGTAGTGACCAATTTGCCATTTTGTTATCAAACACAGAAAATGAAGAAGAACTTACAAGTCTTGCTGGAACACTGCTTAACCTTGTAAAAATTCCTTTTTTAATCGAAGAACAAGAAATATTTTGCCGAATCAGCTTAGGCATTACCCGTTGGCCCAAGGATGGAGAAACCCACGACCTATTAATAAAAAATACAATACTTGCCATGCGTCTGGCTAAGGAAAAAAATAGTGTTAAATATCAATTTTATACCCCATCTATTCAGAACTATCTAACTGATCGTCTCACGCTTGAAAATAACCTTCGCAAAGCAATTGAGCGCCAGGAATTCATATTATATTTTCAACCTCAAGTAGATATAAGCAGCGGTTCTATCACAGGAGTCGAAACACTAGTCAGATGGCAACACCCAGAACGACAGATGATCTATCCTCATCAGTTTATTCCTGTTGCAGAAGAAACCGGATTAATTGTTCCTCTAGGGAAATGGATATTAAATGAAGCCTGCAAACAACTTCGTATCTGGCATGATCTAGGTTTCAATGAACTAACGCTAGCCGTTAATCTTTCAGCACAGCAAATTGAACAGCCTGATTTTGTGGAAATGATCATGAAAACTATAGATAACAATAATCTTAGCTATCATCATCTTGAACTTGAGATAACCGAAACTGATATCATGATCGATATTGAAAACAATATTCAAAAATTAAAACTACTAAATGGTTCAGGAATTAAAATATCATTAGATGATTTCGGGATTGGATATTCAAGCTTAAACTATTTACGCAAGCTTCCTATTAACACTCTCAAAATAGACAAAACCTTCGTTGATGATATTGATAGAGGTGGCGAACACGCAAGCATTGTTACTGCCGTCATAGGCATGGCCCATGGGTTAAACTTAAACCTAATTGCTGAAGGGGTAGAAAGTCAAAATCAACTAAACTTTTTACGTACATTGCGTTGTGATGGCATGCAAGGTTATCTTTTTAGCCGTCCAATCCCTGCCGCAGAAATAACGGAATTGTTGAACTGGAGCCGAACATGTCCCCTGCACTTTCTTTTACAGGATCCCTTTGAAGCTCAACTTTAAGCTATTCCTTTACCTTGCCCAAATTCCATTTATCAAAAGCTGTATCATCTTTTTTATTAGCCTCAACCCAAATATTACCACGTGATGTTTTTTCTTTTTTCCAGAATGGGGCTTGAGTTTTAAGGTAATCCATAATAAATTCGCAAGCTTGAAACGATTGGCTACGATGAGATCCAACTGTAACAACCAACACAATCCTCTCACCTAAAGCCAAATACCCAAACCGATGAATAATAGTCAAATCAAAAATATCAAAACGATGCAACGCTTCTTTACCAATATTAGTTAATGCCTTCTGGGTCATTTCTGCATAATGTTCAAGCTCCAGGCCTATAATAGGCGCTTCAAAATCATCACGAACAAGCCCTACAAAACTAGTTACTGCTCCTATCCTGGTTTGCTTTTTACATAACGCATCTATTTCAAGCCCAACATCAAAATCATCCTCTTGAACACTAATACGCATTTAACCTCCTGTGACGGGGGGAAACAAGGCTATTTCATCTCCATCATGAATCTTATCCACGTCTGTAGCCATTTCTTGATTTATTGCTGCACGAACTACTTTATCTGATGCCAGTTCACAAGACCAGACTTCCCCACGATGAGCTAACCACTCTTTCAAATCAGCCACTGTTTCTAATGGAACCCCTGAAATTTCTTCAGAAGCAATTCCAAATATTTCTCTTAATCTCGCAAAATAAAGTACCTTAAGCATAAACTGGCTCCGTAAACCCGAAGTATTGCATAATAAAACCTGCAATCTTGATTGGCTCATTCAAATCAAACTGGGGTAAATCACAGCTTATAGACCGAGTTGAAGCAATTGCCACAATATGAGGGTCATCCGGGTAAAGAAGTGGTTTCCCAACCTCTGGGCGCCATATTTCAAGTTTTGGAATTGACTCAATCTTATAGCCTTCCACCAATATCAAATCCACAGGTGACATACGGCTAAGCTGTACAGCCAAGCCAGGCTCCTGTTCAGAGGAATCTAGTTCGTGCATAATCGCCCAACGTGACGAGGAACTAATCATTACTTCTGTACAGCCTGCCTGCCGATGGCGCCACGAATCCTTGCCTGGAACATCAATATCAAAATTATGATGGGCGTGTTTAATAAGAGAAACCCGAATTCCAGAGCGAACAAAAAAAGGAATTAGCCGTTCAATAAGTGTTGTTTTACCACTCCCGGAGAACCCTGCAAATCCAAAAACATTCATCATATCACCCATATTTTATGAATCATTATACCCTGCAAATCCTATACATCCCAGATTTCCCGCACAAATAGAAGCTGACTGTTTTGGTCAGGTTTATGATATAATTTACCTTGGATTTAGTTTAATACGCCATATCTATACGAAGTGGATCTGTTGTGGTTTTAAACCCATGAAAAGATATTTAACTGGACAATAGCATGACTTCACAATTGATTGATCGATTTGGAAGAACAATTGAATATTTACGATTATCAGTAACCGATCGATGTGATTTGCGCTGCACATATTGTCTTCCAGAAGGTTTTAGGGGATTTGAGGAGCCGGATCACTGGCTAACCTTTGACGAAATTGAAAAACTTCTAGGCGTTTTTGCGAAATTAGGACTGAAGAGACTTAGGATTACAGGCGGAGAACCTCTTTTACGGCGTGGCTTACCAAATTTAATCACACGATTATCGAAGCTAAAAGGCATTAACGATATATCACTGTCGACTAACGCAACTCAACTCGACAAACATGCACAAACCCTTCACCATGCAGGGATTAAGCGAATTAATGTCAGTCTAGACACCCTTAAGCCAGAACGGTTTGCCAAAATTGCTCAACGAGATAGTTTTCATCGTGTGATGAGCGGACTAATGGAAGCCAAAAAAGAAGGCTTCAGCCCCATCAAAATCAATATGGTTGCCATGAACCATGTAAATGACGATGAGATCGATGATATGGTCATCTTCTGCATGGAAAATGGATTCATTCTCAGACTAATTGAAACAATGCCCATGGGTGAAACTGGTCGTAATGCAGACTATCTTGATCTCCAGCCTGTCCGGGCCAGACTCCGTAAACGCTTTAATCTGGAAGATCGCATTCTTTCTGGAGGAGGACCAGCGCGTTATATGCAGTCCAGAGATGGGCAATTCACTGTCGGTTTTATCACTCCTATTTCCCAACATTTCTGTGCCACCTGTAATCGAGTACGCCTTTCTGTAGATGGTACCCTCTATATGTGTTTAGGCCAGAATGAAAAAATGGAATTTAGGCAGGCACTAAGGAATGGATTATCAGAAGAGCATATCGAAACAATGATCCGGAACGCCGTTGAATTAAAACCAGAACGGCACGAATTTCGTGAATCCCCCCAGAAAATTATCCGTATCATGGCAAAAACAGGAGGATAGGCTCATTTATCCTAAAAAATGATTGCCCTTAACAAACACTTCTAAATTATCTACGGCAATACACTAATACCAGTTTTTCCTTGCTTCATCCGACCAATAACTGAAACTTGATTAAACCCATAATTCGAAAAAACCTCTAGCGCTTCACCCAAAGCAGACTCATCTAAAGATACCAACAAACCCCCACTCGTTTGAGGATCAGCTAACATATCCTGTTGCCAAGGTAAAATTTCAGGTGCAAACGTTATAAAATTTGCGCAAGCTTCCAGATTTCTTCGAGAGGCACCTGTAATCACCCCTAACCTGGCATATTTTTCTGCCTCTACCAATTTTGGAACAGCGGCATATGAAATTTCAGCCATTAATTTAGCCCCCTTACATAACTCAAGTAAATGACCTATCAATCCAAAACCAGTCACATCAGTCATAGCATGCACCCCACTTAAATGGGCAAGATCGCTTCCAGGACGATTTAGCATCAATGCCACATTTTTCATCACTCCATATCCAGAAATATCAAGTATTCCTTGTTTATGCGCAGCTCCAAGAATGCCTATGCCAATTGGCTTTGCTAGGAGCAAAAGATCATTAGATTCGGATGTATCATTACACTTGATATGCTCAGGCTTAACCAGCCCAATTACTACCAGACCATAAAACGGCTCTTTTGAATCAATACTATGCCCACCTGCGATAGGTATCCCTGCATCATGGCATACAGCTTCCCCTCCTTCTAATATTCGAGCAATAACATCCGTTGATAAGGTATTAACCGGCATACCAGCTATAGCTAAAGCAAAAATTGGTGTGGCACCCATTGCATAAATATCCGATAAAGCATTCGTTGCAGCAATAGCGCCAAAATCATAGGGATCATCTACAATAGGCATAAAAAAATCAGTAGTTGCAACAATCGCCTGCAATGGATTGATTTGATAAACTGCAGCATCATCGCTGGATTGAATTCCAACTAACAATTCTGGGGGCACAATCCGACTCGGCAGCCCAGCCAAAAGAGCAGCAAGGCGATCAGGCGCGATTTTACATCCACAACCGCCACCATGAACCAATTGAGTTAAACGTATACTAGACATGGGATAAACCACCATTGAAAATTTCAGGCACTGCAACCGTAGCACAACTTCACACCTTTGACGAGATCATAGATGTCCGAAGCCCTGCTGAATTTGGAGAGGACCACATTCCAGGGGCTATAAATTGTCCAGTACTATCCAATGAAGAAAGGGCTATGATAGGTACCCTGCACCGACAGGTTTCTGCTTTCGCCGCAAGAAGGCAAGGCGCTGTATTGATTAGCAGAAGAATCAGCCAGCACCTTGAGGAATCCTTCTCTTCCAAACCCATTGACTGGAGACCCATTGTCTATTGTTGGCGAGGAGGAAACCGGAGTAAAGCGATGGTTCATGTCATGAACCAAATTGGCTGGAAAGCTCTTCAACTAGAAGGCGGGTATAGAACATACCGCCAACACGTTCTTCACTCTCTAGAAGAACTGCCTAACCGATTCCATTTCCAGATCTTATGTGGTGCAACCGGCACAGGGAAAAGCCACATTATCACTTTGCTCCATGAACAAGGAGAACAAGTAATTGATCTAGAAGGGCTGGCTAATCACCGTGGTTCAGTTTTAGGAAAGTTGCCAGGAGCTATCCAACCCAGTCAGAAATGCTTTGAAAGCATGTTATATCAATCATTTATAAATTTTGACCATCGAAAAATAGTGTATATTGAGTCTGAAAGCAGAAAAATTGGTAAACTTCAACTACCTACATCCTTGCTTAAAGCTATGTGGGATTCTCCCTGTATACAAATTACTGCCCCTATTGAAGCCCGTGCAACACTACTTTTAAATGAATATGCTCATCTCGTTAACTATCCTGATTTGCTTGAACAAGCCTTAAATCGCCTATTCATTTACTACGGACACCAAAAAGTTAATAACTGGCTTCAATTAATTAAGGTCCAGGAATTTTACCCCCTGGTCGTAGATCTACTAAAAATACACTATGATCCCGCATACCAAAAAACGTTGGCCGCGCATTATAAACTACTCCCTAATGCAATAACGCTAAATGCTTCAACACTTGATTCGTACAGCTTGAATGAACTACTCAATAGCATATTACTTCTTAAAAGAAACGCCATAATAAAACAGAAATCTTATTAATGAGAATCTCAAAAAGACAATTTAATATATAAACAAATAATCGAATCGAAACCACTCCGGCAAAATGGAAGCAATTTTAACAAACCATAATTTTTCAATTCCAAAAACAAGCCGATTAATCATTCACCATAACAAATGAACCCTTTAAATATTAGCCCAAAAAAGAAAATTAATATAAATTATATAGATATACACTCTGAATCAGAGTTCCAAGTGATTCAGAGTGTATCCAAATTTAATAAAAATTCGTCTATACATAAGAGTCAATAATAATGAAAAACAATAAAATACTTGTAATTTTTACAGGGGGCACAATCGGTAGTATAAAATCCAACCGCATCATTGCACCCAATATGCAAACCGGATATGAATTAATTGAACGCTATTATAAATCTCATTCACAGAATGAACTGAGTTTTATGGCTAGGCAGCCTTTATGCGTTCTTAGCGAAAACATTGTTCCAGACAACTGGCTTATGATTGCCAAATCTCTCGAAGATGCAAAGGAATTTCTAGGGGTTATCATTGCCCATGGCACTGACACTCTCCCTTATACTGCCGCAGCTTTAAGCTACCTGTTCTCTAATATTGCCGTTCCAGTTGTTCTTACCGGAAGCAACTATCCTTTAGCTGATCCACGTTCGGAAGGCATGAGAAATTTTTCTGCTGCAGTTGATTTTATTCAAACACTTCAATTGCCAGGGATATATGTCAGTTTTGAAAACAATCAAGGCAACTCGATTATTCATCTGGGTAGCCGATTAATGCAAGCTACAACATTTACAGATGTTTTTTCAAGTTTAGGTGATGCCTATTTTGGCTGCATGAAAAATGGTCGATTCTACTGGCATGATCACCCTTATAACCCACCTCATGACAGCATACATCCAGCAGAACCACAAATCAGTATTAATGACGCAGCTTTTTCGAATGAAATTCTTTATATCTGCCCTCAACCGGGATTAGTATACGACTACTTCCTTAGTGGGTCTAAAAAACCTTTGGCTATTCTACATGGCCTCTATCATTCCGGCACGGCCTGTACAAACCCTGACAAGATTTCATTCTCTATCCTGAATTTTATTAAAAAAGCGAATAGAAAAGATATCTCGGTTTATATCGCGCCTATTCGACATACCTTTGGTGATCTTTACATATCCGCCCAAGAATTACGAGCAGCTGGAGCATTCCCTTTAGAGAACATTACACTGGAAGCAGCCTGGGTCAAATTAATGCTTGCTTATGGAAGTCTCAATAAAAAACAGGATATAGATCGCTACATGAACACCACATTATCTCATGAAATACTTAATTATCACTTGAGTCAATAAGTACTACCGCCTGGGCGGCTATTCCTTCCTTTCTCCCTATAAAACCAAGATGCTCTGTCGTAGTTGCCTTAATGCTTATTCTACTTGAGGCAATTCCCAAATCACCTGAAAGGTTAGATCTGATTTCATCAAGAAACGGAGCCAATTTAGGAGATTGTGCAATCACAGTCATATCAACATTTACAACTACACTGCCTTGCTCTTTTAACAAAGACACAACCTTACACAACAAAACACGACTATCAACATTTAAAAATTGTTGATCAGTGTCAGGAAAATGTCGCCCAATATCTCCAAGGGCACAGGCCCCTAATAAGGCGTCCATTAATGCATGAATCAGCACATCTGCATCGGAATGACCTAACAACCCCATTTCATGGGGAATAACCACGCCCCCAAGTATCAATTTCCGTCCTAAAGCAAATGGATGAACATCAAACCCTTGGCCTATGCGAAACATCGCGGGCTCCTATAATAAATCTGGCAATATTTAAATCATTGGGCCAAGTAACCTTAAGATTTTCAACAGATCCGGGAACTAATTTCACTGGATAACCCGCAGCTTCCATAACCTGTGATTCATCAGTTTCTCGCAAGGTCGCTTGTTCATAGGCGCGAGACAAAAGACCATATTGAAACATCTGAGGGGTCTGGGCAATCCACAAACCCTGTCTATCAACGGTATTGGTTACAAAGCCGTCAGAATTGGCACGCTTAATGGTATCTGCTACAGGCAGACCCAACATGGCTCCTTCTGGATTCTGGCGACCCTGCTTTATTAGCTGTTCAAGATTTTCCGGACTAAGGCAAGGTCGGGCGGCATCATGAACCAAAATAAAATCGCTGGGATGCAATGTAGAACTTAAATACTTTAATCCATTTCTTACACTCTCAGAGCGGCTTTTCCCCCCACAATACAGTGGTGTAACCCGACCACTGAATACCAGCCCTTCCATTAAAAAAAAATGAGCATCATCAGGAGCAAGGATTACATAAATATGTTCTATTAAAGGATGTAACAATGAAACCAGAGAATACCATATCAATGGGTGGTCAAGAAGCTGCAAGTATTGTTTGGGGATTTTTTCTTGCATCCGACTTCCATTTCCCGCAGCCGGAACAAGTGCATAGCACTGATCAACCATCATCCTTTTTCCATAAAACAATCACTACCAATATGAACCGACGGCACAAACTGGATTCCACTGGGTTTGAGGCATATTATATCCAGATACAGTGAATGTAACACAGGCTATTTATTCAATATGGAGATATGATATGTCACTTAGTACTATTACTGAAAAATTACTTCGCCAAGGCCATGGCCTCCTAGCTGCAGATGAAAGCCTACAAACAATACATAAAAGGTTTGCGGCTCTTGGAATTGAACAGACCGAAGAGAACCGTCGGGCCTGGCGCGATCTTTTAGTAACAACCCCCAATATCTCCGAATTTATTAGTGGCGTCATACTCTATGAAGAAACATTAGAACAATTAACTGACGAAAATATTAGAATCCCAGAATTTTTAACCCAAGTAGGAATTGAAGTCGGTATAAAAGTAGATCAAGGAACAAAACCCTTTTCTGGACATTCGCCTGAATTAATCACTGAGGGACTGGACAAGTTAAATGAACGATTGACGCGATACCATGATTTAGGTGCCACATTTGCAAAATGGCGCGCCGTATACATGATTAGTTCAACCACCCCGAGCGATGTTACTCTCATAGAAAATGCTCGCTTGCTTGCCCGCTATGCTCTCGCATGCCAGGAAGCCGGGCTTGTGCCAATTGTAGAACCTGAAGTTTTAATGGATGGGGATCATGATGTAGCAACCTGCAGTCAGGTTACAGAAAAAGTACTGCATCATGTTTTCGAAAATCTTCATCTTTACCACGTTGCCCCAGAAAACATCTTGCTTAAACCCAGCATGATCCTGCCTGGAAAAAACATTAAACTACGGCCTACCCCAGAAGCCACGGCACACTCTACCCTGAATATTTTACGGCGTTGCGTACCCGTCGCCGTTCCGGGAATCTGCTTTCTTTCAGGTGGGCAAAGTGAAACCGATGCTACAGCAAATCTTAATGCAATGAAACAAATTTCCCCGAACCCACCTTGGAAACTGTCCTTTTCTTATGCACGAGCTTTACAAAATAGTGCCATGAAAGCATGGGGCGGCCATCCTAAAAATAAACAACTAGCTCAAACCATATTCAGCAATCGCGCCAAATTAAATTCACTTGCTTCTCAAGGCCTGTACAAGCCAAGCATGGAAATTTGAAATAAAATCTATTTATTAATTTAAAATATAAAAAAGTATTGCTATCAATATGTATTTAATTGATGTAAATACTAACTTTATAGGCTACTCTCTTATTAGGCCATAAATTTGAATCATGATTCCTAGCCTATAAACCGCTATAATCACACTTTTTAACTACGTCTATCCAATGCCGTTTAATCTTGCCGCACCTCAAGCAGGCCGAACCCTCCATTACAATCTAGATGCGGGCTCAGCTGACGCTGCACTTATTGCACAGCTGGCACAAACTACTCAGCCAATTGTCATAATTTGCGCCGATTCACTACAGGCTCAAAGACTTAAAGAAGAAATAAGCTGGTTTGCTGAAAAACTTCAAATTTATTTATTTCCTGACTGGGAAACCCTTCCCTATGATCAGTTTTCCCCATATCAAGATCTAATCTCTGAACGTCTGGGCACCTTATATGAGACTCATCGTAATCATTGCGATATTTTAATAATTCCGGCCAGTACGGCTCTGTACAGACTTGTCCCAACTAATTGGCTTGCAGCACATACTTTTTTCCTTAAAACAGGAGAACATATTGATTTAAGTGCCCTAAAAAAACAAATGGGGCTTGCAGGCTATATTCATGTTACACAAGTCATTAAGCCAGGCGAATTCTCTTTTCGGGGGGGAATCATTGATTTGTTTCCTATGGGTTCAGGTGTGCCATATCGTCTTGATTTATTTGATGATCTACTCGAAAGTATACGAACTTTCGATGTGGATACACAGCGCACAATTTACCCCGTAAATGAAATTCGGTTGCTACCCGCAAAAGAATTCCCTCTAGACGAAACATCCATTACACGATTTCGTCAAAACTGGAGAGATCGTTTTGAAGGTGATCCAAGTCGTTCAACACTCTATAAAGATGTAAGCGCAGGCTTAGCTCCTTTAGGGATCGAATATTACATTCCCCTGTTTTTTGAACAAACTAGTACCATTTTTGATTACATACCAAAAGAATCAAAAATTGTCTTGCATGATGATATAACTGTAGCCGTGGAAAATTTTTGGAAAGACACCCAATCCCGCTATCATTTTTTAAGGAGTGACCCTTTAAGGCCGGTGCTCCCACCTGACAACCTTTTTCTTCGGCCTGAGCAATTATTTTCTCATATCAAAACTTATCCCTGTGTTTCAATAACGCGACAAAAAAAAGTGTTAAAAGAATCTTTTGCAACTTCATTGCCAGATTTACACATTGATCGTCGCAATCATGACCCTTTATATCTGTTACGTTCATTCATACAACAATTTCAAGGTAGAATTTTTATCATTGCAGAATCTCTCGGCCGTCGCGAAACCATCCACCAGATGCTCGCTGAGCATCAAATGAACTTCCCCGTTTGTGAGTCCCTAGAGACATGGCATCAATTATCAACACATGTGCATATTGGGGTTGGCCCATTATCCAATGGATTCATTTTAGAATCGAATCAAGAAGCATACATAACAGAAGCAGAGCTTTATTCAACACAAGTACGACAAACAAGGCGACGTGAAGCTCAAAAACGTGCTAACGCTGATACAGTTATTCGAGATCTATCAGAACTTCGTATCCATGATCCTGTTGTTCACGAGTCTCATGGAATAGGACGTTATCTAGGGCTGAAAACTCTTGATACTGGTGATGGCGATACAGAATTTCTTATTATTGAATATGCAGGAAATGACAAACTTTATGTTCCTGTAACCCAACTTGAAGTAATTAGCCGGTACTCCGGTGCCACATCAGATCAAGCTCCTCTTCATCGACTCGGATCTGGGCAATGGGAAAAAGCCCGTCAACGTGCAACCAGGCAGGTTCATGATACAGCTGCCGAACTATTAGACCTATATGCAAAACGTGCTTTACGACAAGGGCATGCTTTTCAACTTGATTTAAATGAGTATGAGAGTTTTGCCTCCAGATTTGAATTTGAAGAAACCCCCGATCAAAATGCCGCCATCAATTCTGTAATCAGTGACATGCAATCTGGCAGACCGATGGATAGACTGATTTGCGGGGATGTGGGGTTTGGTAAAACTGAGGTTGCCATGAGAGCTGCTTTTCTGGCTCTCATGAACGGGTATCAAGTCGCTGTCTTAGTCCCAACAACACTTCTTGCAGAACAGCATTTCCAAAATTTTTCCGATCGTATGTCTGACTGGCCCGTTCGTATTGCTGAACTATCCAGATTCAAAACCACAAAAGATATCAAAGAAGCTCTCGAAGGGATTAAATCCGGAAATATTGATCTGGTAATTGGGACCCATAGGCTGATTCAGAAAGACATCAAATTCAAGAATCTTGGCCTTGTAATCATTGATGAGGAACATCGGTTCGGGGTCAGGCAAAAAGAACGGCTTAAAGCTCTACGTGCTGAAGTAGATGTGCTAACGCTAACCGCCACGCCAATTCCTAGAACCTTATCTATGTCACTTGAAGGACTACGCGACTTTTCTGTTATTGCTACAGCTCCTCAAAAACGTCTCTCTATTAAGACGTTCGCATTGTCTTATTCAGAAGGGATAATAAGAGAAGCCATTCTAAGAGAAATCAAGCGTGGAGGACAAGTTTATTTTCTGCACAATGAAGTGGAAACTATTAGTCATATGCGCGCAAAACTTGAAACGATTATTCCTGAGGCACGTATTAGTATTGCCCATGGCCAAATGCCGGAAAGAGAGCTTGAACATGTAATGCGCGATTTCTATCAGCAAAGATTCAACGTCCTGTTATGCACAACAATCATTGAAACAGGTATTGATATTCCTACTGCCAATACAATTATCATCAACAAGGCTGACCGGTTTGGTTTAGCTCAACTCCATCAACTCAGGGGCAGGGTTGGCCGCTCTCATCATCAAGCTTATGCGTATCTACTAGTCAATGATATACAATCGCTAACACGCCAAGCAAAACAGCGACTAGATGCAATCCAGATTATGGAAGATTTGGGAGCAGGATTTCACCTTGCTATGCATGATATGGAAATTCGAGGAGCTGGTGAACTCTTAGGCGATTCACAAAGCGGCAACATGCAAGAAGTCGGTTTTACCTTATATATGGACATGCTTAGTCGTGCCATTCGTTCGCTGCGCCAAGGAAACCTCACCGAAGAAATCGACCTTTCCCATCCCGTGACTGAAATTAATTTACACTTACCAGCTTTATTACCAGCAGACTATTGCGGAGATACCCATGAACGCCTTGTCATCTATAAACGTCTGGCGAGTTGTACTACCAGCGAGTCAATTGATAGCATTCATGAGGAACTCATCGATCGTTTTGGATTACCCCCTGCGCCTACAAGCACGCTTATTGAAATGTACCGCTTACGAATTCAGGCTCAAGAATTAGGCATTCTCAAGATTGATGCTGGTTCAGAGCAAATTGACTTTCAGTTTAAATCCAACCCCAAAATTGAACCCATTCGAATTATAGAATTAGTTCAAACTAACCGAAACTACAAATTAAATGGCCAGGACAAGTTAAAAATAACCTATCCAACTACCGAACCAGATAGCCGAATTGCAGCTATTCATGAAATCATTAAAAAATTAAGCTAATAAAGTTCCACACAGATGTTTATCAAAAAGTTAAGGGATTACTCATAGCAATCTAGGCTTCTTGATGAAAATTACCTTAAACTAAGAGTGCAAAAAAATACGGGGGAAGACTCAATGCATTGGGTAATTCAAGGAGAAGAAATTTATACGCAGGATCTCAAGACACTTGCCAAGTTAAGCCAGGCAAAAGGTATCCAAAAAATTTATGATACGGCTTTTTGTCTCATGGCAAGCCAACCCAATCAAGAAATTCCAGAATACTGCCAGAAAAGACGACTAGATTGTGCATATGTTGTAGAAGAACACTACCTGTCAGACTTTAAACTCGCGGTATTTGATATGGACTCAACACTTATCTGCAATGAATGCATAGATGAAATGGCTGAGATCATGGGCATACGAGATGTAATCAGTACAATAACCGAAAAAGCTATGAACGGCGATATTCCCTATAAAGAAAGTCTTTTGTCTAGACTTAAAGCCTTGTCCGGTTTAGACGAGGCTTTAATTGAAAAAGTGGCACAATCAAAAATCCGAATTGTAAATGGGGCACAAAAACTCCTTTCGACCCTACATCAACAAAAAGTGGAAACAGCAATTATTACCGGTGGTTTTTTCCAGTTTGCTAGGCATGTTGCCCAACATCTCAATATTAAAAGGATTATCTGCAATCAACTTGTATTTACCAACGGAAAAATGAACGGCAATCTAACCGGGCCTTTTATTGACAGTGCTGCTAAAGCGAAAGCCCTTCTAGCGCTATGTGAAGAACTTAAAATTAATCCTAAACAAACTATAGCTATTGGTGATGGAGCTAATGATATTGATCTCATCCAGACATCTGGCACAGGTATTGCCTTTCATGCAAAACCAATCCTACGGAATATAGCAACGCACCATCTTGATTTTGTTGGGCTAGACGGAGTCTTGGCAATTTACCCACCCCAAAACTAGTCTATTACATTTCTTCAATCCATGCCATTTGAATGGCTTCCAAAATTTTTTCTCCTGAATGTTCAGGAATATCATCAAATTCAGGCAACTGGATGATCCATGAAAACAAATCTGTAAATCTAACATACTGGGGATCTACATCAGGGTAGCGATCTGCAAGTGCCTGAGCAATCGAAAAAGTATCTGTCCAATTTAGTTTCATTTTACTAATACTCCCTAATGATCACCTTCTTTAACCATATTAATGGTATACCTTGGTATTTCAATAACCAACTCATCTTCACCAAGCAAGGCCTGACAACCCAGTCGTGAATCGGGATCAAGGCCCCATGCACGGTCCAACATATCATCTTCTGCTTCACTAGGTCCCTCAAGGGAATCATAACCATCTCGAACATACACATGACAAGTTGTACAGGCACATGATTTTTCACATGCATGTTCCAATTCCACTCCATTTTCAAGAAGCGTATCACATACTGTAATTCCAGGTTTTCCTTCAATCACAAGCCCTTCCGGGCAAAGAACAGGATGGGGCAAAACAATTACCTGAGTCATAAATTTATCTTTCTATCTCACTGATATGCTGGCCTTTCAATACTGAACGCACGCCTGCATCCATGCGTCTTGAAGCGAATGAAAATGTAACACGATTAATATTCTCCAGATTTTTACGGATATCAGCTATATCACCAACCTTTAAAGCCGTATCTAATAATTCAAGCGCATGAATAATATTTAATTCTTCATCTGGTAAAAGTAAGTCTGAGGCCTCTTTAAGGGCTCTCGTCACTGATTCCTTTAATCCTAAGGCTTCTACTTCAACCTCACGTCTAGCTCGAGCCTGCATATCTTCTTCAGCATGTACATGAGAACTACGTAACATTGTAGTAATCTCCTCATCTGTTAGCCCATAAGAAGGTTTAACTGTTATCGCAGTACTAAGGCCCGTATTCAATTCTGACGCAGAGACATTCAATAGGCCATCAGCATCCACATCAAAAGATACCCGGACTCGAGCAGCCCCAGCAACCATGGCCGGTATACCCCTCAATTCAAAACGTGCCAAAGATCGGCAATCAGAAACCAATTCACGCTCACCTTGCACAACATGCAAACTAATAGCCGTCTGACCATCACGAAATGTAGTAAAATCCTGCGCCCTAGAAATAGGTAACGTACTATTTCTAGATATAATCTTTTCAGTAAGTCCACCCATCGTTTCAAGCCCTAAGGATAACGGGAGAACATCCAGTAACAACCAGTCATCAGATACATCATTTCCTATTAATTTATTGGCCTGCCTTGCTGCACCCAAAGCTACGACTTGGTCGGGATCCAGATTATTTAACGGTGTAGTTTTAAAGAACTCTGCAGCTAATCGCTGAACTTGTGGCATTCGGGTCGCCCCACCAACCATAACTACCCCTGTAATATCCTGCACTGTCAACCGCGCGTCCCTCATCGCTCGCTTTAAAGGTGACAGCATTCGATTCAGAAATGGCTTAGAGAGGGCCTCAAAATCAGAAATATTAATTTTTAAATCAATCTGTTGCTCTAATAACCGAAACTGAAATATAGCTTCTGGATTTTTCGAAAGGGCTTCTTTAGCTGTACGTGCAATTTTCAATAGCTGACGTTTAACCTCAACAGGTATCACATAAGGTTCCAACTGTTTTACCCATTGTTCAGCAATCAAACGATCAAAATCATCACCTCCAAGTGCCGAGTCCCCACTTGTTGCCAACACTTCAAATACATCACGCCGCAACCTTAAAATAGAAATATCAAAAGTACCCCCTCCTAAATCAAAAATTGCGTAAGTACCTTCTGCCCCTTCATCCAGACCATAAGCAACAGCAGCAGCTGTCGGCTCATTCAATAGGCGTAGTACATCAAGACCGGCCAACTTTGCCGCATCCCGTGTTGCTAAGCGTTGTGCCTCATCAAAATATGCTGGCACTGTAATTACAGCGCCACCAACCGGGCCACCTAAAAAATCTTCTGCACGTAACCTTAAAGCCTTCAAAATCTCTGCTGATACTTCAACAGGGGAAACCTCTTTATAATCGGTAATAATTCGAACCATTCCTGGCGCATCACGCAAGCGATCCATTTGCACACAAGAAAACTCAATATCCTCAATTCCTCGACCCATATACCGCTTAACGGACAAGATGGTATTGAAAGGATCGGTATCCTGATATAACACTGCCTTGCGGCCTACCACACATTCATCAACTCCAAGATAGCGTACGACTGATGGCAACAAAACTTCACCGGCCTCATCACTTAGAACAGTGGATTTACCACTAATAACCGTAGCAACAAGAGAATGAGTCGTTCCTAAATCAATTCCTACAGCCAGTTTTCTTTGATGAGGCAAAGGGGATTGGCCGGGTTCTGAAATCTGTAACAATGCCATTTACTACTCCAGTTGCTCAACTGAGTCTTTTATTTCTTTCTCGAGGCGCTGAAAAAAGCGAAGCTTTCTCACTTCCAAAATTGCGTCAATGTAATTCTGCTTATCGTCAATGAATTGACCCAGCCTATCTTCACCAGCACTATAAAGTTCATATAATTGTTGAAGTAACGAATTAAGTTCATTGATATTGTTTGATGATATCGCCTCTTCAATATTCTCTCTCCATATCATTTGTTCCATCAGGAAACCCTCTGGCATAAATGTATCCGTTTCTTCTTTTGTATCAAATCCATGTAAAGCAAGAAGATAACGTGCACGATCAAGTGGATTGCGTAGAGTAGTAAAGGCTTCATTCACATACACTGCCCATTGCATGGCTATGCGTTTATCTTGGGCTGAACCTTGAACATGCCGATCCGGGTGAACCATATTTTGAATATTTCGCCAGGCTTCACTCATCTGATTGCTATCAAGACGGAATTTTACAGGTAAGTTAAACAACTCAAAATAATTGCTACTAAAATTGATAGACATACTCACTGTCACAATTGACACAAGCCCATATGACAAGTCTAGGGCCTGTTTTGTTTTTATGATGGACTAAATGTTAAAGCTTTCGCCACACCCACACTGATTCTTTACATTTGGATTATTAAACTTGAAACCCTCATTCAAACCCTCACGAGTATAGTCAAGTTCAGTTCCATCGAGATATACCAAGCTTTTGGGATCAACAAGGATTTTTACCCCGTTGGTCTCAAATACCGCATCCCCAGCATTCTCATTGTCAGCAAACTCCAAGGTGTAAGCCATTCCTGAGCAACCACTTGTGCGAACACCAATTCGAAGACCAATTCCCTTCCCTCTGCGCTCAATATGGCGAATAACATGTTTTGCAGCATTTTTAGTTAACATAATCCCCATACTACCTACCTCCTACTATTCGTTGTTCGCCTTAGCAGACAGCAATGACTGGCCATCATATTTACTACGATAATCCTCTATAGCAGCCTTAATAGCATCCTCAGCCAAAATAGAGCAATGTATTTTTACTGGGGGTAATGCCAGTTCTTCCGCAATCTCAGTATTGCGAATCGTCATTGCTTCATCAAGTGTCTTACCCTTGATCCATTCAGTTACCAATGAACTGGATGCAATTGCGGAACCACATCCATAGGTTTTAAAACGGGCATCCTCAATTACACCATCAGTATTTACCTTGATCTGTAATTTCATAACATCTCCACAAGCAGGTGCCCCAACCATGCCAGTTGCCACGCCCTGCTCATTTTTGTCAAAAGATCCAACATTGCGTGGATTCTCATAATGTTGCAATACCTTATCACTGTAGGCCATTACTATCTCCTAAAAACCTATTTTTAATGTGCTGCCCACTGAACCTTGTCAAGATCAACCCCATCCTTGAACATTTCCCAAAGAGGCGACATCTCACGTAACCTATTAATTTTTTTTCTAATTAAATCAATTGCAAAGTCAATCTCAGCTTCAGTAGTAAACCGACCGATACTAAAACGAATAGAGCTATGGGCAAGCTCATCATTCCGACCCAAAGCACGCAGCACATAAGAAGGCTCTAGTGATGCCGAAGTGCATGCTGAACCACTAGAAACGGCTAATTCTTTAATAGCCATAATCAATGACTCGCCTTCTACAAAATTAAAGCTGATATTAATATTATGGGGAACCCGTTTGACTAAATCCCCGTTAACATAGGTTTCCTCAATTTGAGTCAATCCATCAAGTAACCGATCACGTAAATAGCGAATCCGCTCATTCTCACTATTCATCTCTTCACGAGCCAATCTAAAAGCTTCTCCCATTCCTACTATCTGATGAGTTGCAAGCGTTCCAGATCTTAGACCGCGTTCATGGCCTCCACCATGCATCTGACCTTCCAGCCGCACACGTGGCTTACGACGTACATACAAGGCACCAATTCCTTTTGGCCCATATGTTTTATGGGCTGAAAAACTCATGAGATCAACTTGCATAAGCTGAAGATCTATATTTACTTTCCCTGTTGCCTGAGCAGCATCCACATGAAACAGAACACCTTTTGTTCTGCAAATTTCACCCAATTCAGCAATAGGTTGAATAACTCCAATCTCATTATTAACCATCATAATCGATGCTAAAATCGTATCAGATCTCAATGCCGCCCGAAAAACGTCCAATGAAACCAGCCCATTTTTCTCAACATCTAAGTAAGTTACCTCATAGCCTTCTCGCTCCAATTCGCGCATTGTATCAAGAACTGCTTTATGTTCAGTTTTTTGCGTTATTAGATGCCGTCCTTTACCTTTATGAAAATGAGCGGCACCCTTAATGGCCAGATTATTTGATTCAGTTGCGCCTGAAGTCCAAATGATTTCCCGTGAGTCACATTTAACAAGCGCTGCAACCTCATTTCGTGCATTCTCAACCGCTTTTTCAGCAGTCCATCCATATGCATGGGACCGGCTTGCAGGATTGCCAAAAAATTCAGTTAAATAAGGAACCATCTTCTCGGCCACCCTTGGGTCAACTGGAGTGGTTGCAGAATAATCCAGATAAATCGGCAAATTTACCGCTTTTTGTTCCATTTCTAAATATCCTTAATTTAATCAAATACAAGCAGTATCCATACCCATAGTTAAGAGGCATTGTGTCATGACAGAAAGCAGCTTTTCTACATCAGATTTAATGTTTTGCTTTCCAAAGCTAACTCGAATAGCCCCACGGGCTAAAGATTCAGAAATACCCATTGCGCCAAGAACAGATGAAGGCTCTGTTTTTCCTGAAGAGCAAGCAGATCCAGTCGCCACACAAAAACCAAAGTCATTTAGCCTAGATGCTAATTTTGGACCATCTATTCCTTCAAAGGCAAAGTAACTGGTATTAGCCACACGGGGACTTCCTTTACCAAAAATCTGCCCGCCTAAAGCTAAAACACCATTTTCCAGTTGATCGCGATACTCACCTAACCGATTCGTCAGACTCAAATTTTCCACTGCAAGTTTACTGGCTTCAGCAAAACCAACAATGGCTGCAACATTTTCTGTGCCCGCTCTTAAACCACGCTCCTGGCTTCCTCCGGTTAAAACTGGCATCAGATCAATTCCTTCGCGCACAATTAAGGCGCCCACACCCTTAGGACCATAAATCTTATGACCAGCAATAGACAAGGCATCTACCCCAAGGGAATTAAAATCCACAGAAATTTTTCCAAAAGCCTGCACTGCATCTGTATGAACAAAAGCACCAAACTTCTTGCCTAATCTGGCAATTTCGGATACAGGTTGCAACACACCGGTTTCATTATTTGCAAGCATAACCGAAATCAATCCTGACTTTTGCTTAAGCATGCGCTCTAAATCTTCTAAATCGACAAGGCCCGCTTCATTCACCCTTGGCATCAATAACTTCCAACCTGCCCATGCAAGCTCATGAGCAGGTACACGAACACTAGCGTGTTCTATAGGGCTAACTATTAATTGAGAAGCCGGTAATAAGGCTGATAGTCCCTTCAAGGCCAAATTATTTGATTCTGTTCCTCCTGAAGTAAACACAACTTGCTTGGGATGAACATTAAAAACCATAGCCACTTTATGGCGGGCCTCATCTAAAGCAGCTCTTGCCCTACGTCCCGATTGATGAAGACTTGAAGCATTACCATATATTTGGCAAAAAAAAGGAGACATAGCTTCAAACACAGCTTCATCAACAGGTGTTGTTGCATTATAATCAAAATAAATCATAGCGTTATCATTAAAAATTTTAAGTCCTTAGCACTTCATTTTCAATAATTCCGACTTTACCTGGCTTCACAACTGATACATGGCTGTATCCTTTTTTACGTTGTTTCGCAACAAGATCAGCAAGAGAAATGGATGCCAAGTATCCATATATCTGTTTATTCAAGTTCACCCACAACTCATGGGTCATGCAACGATGATCATCCTGACAATTTTCAAGCCCGCCACATTGAGTTGCATCAAGTGGCTCATCTACAGCAAGAATAATCTGGGCTACTGACACCAGCTCAAGAGAACGGGCGAGACAATAACCACCACCAGGGCCACGAACTGAGTCTACAAGGCCATGGCGTCGCAACTTTCCAAAAAGTTGCTCAAGATAAGACAAAGAAATACCCTGCCTTTCACTAATACCAGCCAGGGTTACAGGATTTTTTCCATGATGCAGCGCTAAATCTAGCATGGCAGTGACTGCGAACCGCCCTTTTGTAGTCAATCTCATAAATACACTGTACCCACTTTAAAACCTAGCCTTAAGTATAGAATACCCGATTAAAATAGTCAACTATTAATGCGCCTTTTCTCCCGTATCTTTTTCGCTAAAAGCGGATTTAACTTTTCGGTTTCGACTCAATTGAACAATTTTCTCATCCAGCAAATTCACATGTTCAATCAATGCATACAGGGTTTTAACCATTGGATCATTCATATCATCACTAATACCATATGCCCTGAACGCTTTATCTTTCCCTGCATCATCCTCAAGTAAACGCGCAGGAATACCTACAGCGGTTGCACCCGCCGGAACATCTTTCACCACAACTGCATTCGATCCTATCTTCGCACCGTCTCCTACAACAATCGGACCCAAGATCTTGGCTCCTGCACCAACAACCACTTTTCGACCTAAAGTGGGATGCCGCTTACCTTTACTCCATGAAGTTCCCCCTAAAGTTACGCCATGATATAAAGTAACATCATCACCAATTTCTGCAGTCTCACCAATAACTACTCCCATGCCATGATCTATAAATACACGGCGACCTATAACAGCACCAGGGTGAATCTCGATGCCAGTCAGAAAACGTCCAAAATTTGAAAGCATCCTTGCTAGCCATTTAAATCGATACAACCATAATTTATGGGAAAACCGATGCAACCATAATGCATGCATACCAGGATAAGTCGTAATTACCTCTAGGGTATTACGAGCTGCAGGGTCTCTTTCAAAAACTGACTCAATATCTTCGAAGATCCGATTAAACATCTTAAGCAACTCATAATTTTAACGAGTCAGAATTATATAATACCCAACTGATTTACTCTACTATATAAGGGAATAAATAATGACTCATTAACCTATTATTCAAAAATAAGCCCAAAAAAATTAATCCTGATTTTTTTTATGATCGCTTTTTTTTAATGCGACTTCTATGGATCTAAGCATACCCCGTAACATCAAGACTTCCTGTTTCTCAAGAATTGCCCGACCAAATAGTCTTCGCATACGAGTCATCAACATTTTCGGATGCTCCAAAGAAAGAAACCCCACTTTAACGAGTACATCTTGCAAATGTACGTAAAATCGCTCTATATCTTCAAAAAGGGCTAGGGGGCGAGATTGTATCGGGCGTTCACTACTTGAACAAGCCGTAGCTATAGCATAGCAAACCACTTGCACTGCGGCTGCAAGGTTAAGAGAAGAGTAAACTGGATTGGCGGGAATATGGATAAGAAAGTGACACATTTCAACTTCTTGATTAGACAACCCCGACATTTCAGTTCCAAAAATCAGTGCCACTTCATCCTGTCCAGCCTGATTAACAAAATTTGGCACGGCTTCTGATAAAACAAAAGCAGGCTGGGATAGAGTCCTAGTCCGTGCAGTTAAACCACCAACCAATGTAACACCCTGTAACGCATCCTTGAGGGTCTCCGTGACTACAGCCCGCTCCAAAATATCTTGAGCTCCACAAGCCCGGGCAGTAGCTGCCTTATCAGGAAAGTGGGCAGGCCCAACCAAATACAGACGATTTAACCCCATGGTTTTCATTGCACGTGCAGAAGCACCAATATTTCCAGGATGACTTGTGTTACATAAAACAATACGAATATTATTCAAAGAAAAACTATCTATCATGCCTGCCTCAAATAAAAATTGACCAAAATTCCACCCACTTATAAACTAAAACCAGTTTACTTGAAATTATATTCACAAGAATGAATACAAATGTTTTTGTGACAACCACCCCTAATCCTAGCTGGATGCAAATCTACAGCAATCAATTTCATCAGCCCTTTCAATCCTTATCAAGCATCCAAGCTAGCTATAAAACTGAAATTTCCTCTATAAGCCAAATTTTGAGTTCCCTTGACAGCCTAAATACTGCAGCTTTTTCACTTGGTTCCTCTGCAGCTTTTTCACTTACAAGCGTATTTCTTGAAAATTCAAACCTGGCAACTGCCCAAGCAGGCTCAGACGCACTTCCTGGAACATTTTCCCTTAATATTAACCAGCTAGCTAATCATCAAACCCTTTCTACCGAAAGTGTAACCAGCTCAAATAACACTATTGGCTCTAACTCTACTTCAGCCCTGATATTTACTTTTGGGAGCATCATAAATGGACAGTTTATACCTGACATGGCCAGAGCATCACAAAGTGTGATTATCCAACCTCCCGACAACAACTTTAAAGACATAGCATCACATATCAACGCAGCTAATATCGGATTAACTGCATCTATTACAAGCGATGCAAGCGGCCAACAATTAATTATTAGCGGTGAAAGCGGGGCATCAAATGCATTCTCAATCAAAGTTTCAGGAGATTCAGACCTGGCATCCCTATTGACTTATATTCCAGGAAATTTAATGTCCCTTATGCCTTTGTCTCAGGCACAAGATGCGAGCATTACTATCAACGGAGTCACTAAAACTTCTAGCAATAATAACTTTAACTATGCATTGCCTTATCTGAATCTAACCCTAAATTCAACCGGAAAAACATCTTTAACGATAATGCGAAAGCCCAATCAATCAGTTTCTGCCATTGAACAGTTTATTAACCAATACAACAACAGCATAAAAACATTGAATACCGCACTTTCAGGGCCTTTGGCAGGGAATAGCTATATTGAATCACTTCAATCAAACCTAACTACAACAATATCAGAAATCAATCCAAATCTATTCCGCTCTATTGGTATTACAACTAATTTTGATGGCACACTTAATCTCAATATCACAAAACTTAGCCAAGCTTTAACTTTAAACAGCCAAAAAGTCGCGTCAATCTTTACCTCTCCAGACAATGGTGGCATTGCAAATCAGATCCTAAAGTTAACAAATAACATAAATTCATCTATTAGCGGTCTTAATTTAATAATACAAGGCATGGAACAGGCGCAGCAGGGGGCCTTATCTTTTGAAAAAAATATGCTTGCTAACATCAATAGTTCCTTTAACTGGATGAGCATTCAATACAACACCCTAAATCAGCTCCTAACTACACTTTCCAATTCAATAACCAATATCACGATTTCTACCAAACAACTCTCTCAACCTGCTGAAACCCATAATTAACACAGCTATAACACGAATAACTCTGATACAATACACTATCATTTTCTCCGTTCATTAAATTAGGTTAATTCATGCATCCGATGTTAAGCATTGCAGTTAAAGCTGCACGTCGCGCAAGCAACATTATCAATCGAGCTGCCTCAAATGTTGATTTAATACATGTTACTAGCAAAGGTCCTGCTGATTATGTCAGTGAAGTAGACAAAGCATCAGAAGCGGCCATAATTGAAACACTAAGCAGTAGCTACCCTAGTCACGCCTTTATTGGCGAAGAATCAGGAAATCAAGGTGATTCCGAATACGTTTGGATTATTGATCCTCTCGATGGAACCACCAACTTTCTTCATGGCCTGCCCCACTATGCAATTTCAATCGCTCTAAAACATCGCGGTATACTCACGCAGGCAGTTATTTATGATCCAAACCGAAATGAACTTTTTACGGCCACACGTGGCGCAGGTGCTTTCCTTAATGATCGTCGTATCCGTGTTTCACGTTGCACTAAAATTTCTGATTCACTCATTGGCACAGGATTTCCTTTTCGAGAATTTTCATCCGTAAATCGCTATCTGGCCATATTTCATGAAACAATGAAAAAATGTGCTGGCTTGCGTCGCCCTGGGGCTGCCTCTCTAGATTTAGCCTATGTAGCATCTGGTCGCTATGATGCTTTTTTTGAAAGCGGATTAGGTATATGGGATATAGCAGCTGGTGCCTTGCTTATTCAGGAAGCTGGCGGAATATGCACAGACTGGGATGGTGAAGACAATTTTCTTGAAAAAGGCCAAATTATTTGCGGCAACCCAAAAGTCTTTAGTCAAATGCTAAACATCATCAGGAACCATCCAGAATAAAACCTGGATTCAAGTTTGACGTGCAATTTGAATAACGCGGGTCTAGCAGGTAAAAACGGCAGCATCTGTGCACTTTGACCAGCCGGTCGAAATTGCAAAATGAACTGCACACGCCTCAGCCAAAAAGAATGATATCAAGTTCATGCTTTGAAGAAAGCAAGACATAAACAAATTAAGATAGATAGCGCCGGTGTTAAAACGAAGCACCTCAACAATCAGCCTCCCCAATACCCCAGGGGCGGTTCACAAGAGTCCGAATGCTCTCAATAGCCAAAGTAACACAACAATGATCACTACCGCATTGATGATCTTCTTAATAGTAGATTGCATCGGGATGTAGGTATTGACCAGCCAGAGAAGCACTCCAACGACAATCAGCGTAACTACCAATTGGATTAATGGCATCTTTGTTCCCCTAAAAAATTTTTTCAATCAATGGCAATACTTGAAAGAAATTCTAGCGATAGTGTAGAGCTGGTGTTAGAAAGCCATTGCTGGCAGTGTGAAACCGCACTGGACAATATTCAGATACATTCATCCTATACCTAAATTGAACCCCATGAAAGTTTAATTTAAGTAACTGTATAAAAAGGGGTGGTTCAAGGTTGCAATGCAAAAAAGTGGCATGATGCTGCCCGAAAGCAGATGCATCTGAAGTAAACAGGTCGGCAGGCCATTTAAAGCCTTGCGATTTACAGGGTCAGGCATTTAACTGCCACGCAATCGCATCTTAATTTTCCTTCGAAAAATATTGTTCTTCAATCTTGAGAGCGCGCATTTCTTATAGCACATTATATGTTAGTTAGACTTTCAAACTGTTCAGTCTAGCCAACAATAAAATCCTACCCATTAAAAGAAAGTAACAGTAGCTTCCTATTTCTATTAATGATAATTGGCTAAGAGCGCAATAAAAATTGCGTCCCTTAAATCATACGGGGTAAATAGCCAAGCTTCTCCTCAAAGAGTAAAATTTTTCATAGTCATACTAAAATATCTCCTAAAGCGATTATTTAATGAAAGATATAACCTATTCCAAACATACCCCCATAATGCAGCAGTATTTTCGTATTAAAGAGAATTATCCTGACATGCTCTTGTTTTTTCGAATGGGTGACTTTTATGAGCTTTTTTTTGAAGATGCAGTCAAAGCGTCTAAATTACTAGACATTACTTTAACGCAACGAGGCATATCTGCAGGTGAGCCCATAAAAATGGCAGGAGTTCCTTATCACGCTGCCGAACAATATCTTGCAAAACTCTTAAAAGCCGGTGTAGCCGTTGCCATTTGCGAGCAAATAGGAGAACCAGCAAACAGTAAAGGCCCCGTTGAACGAAAAGTCACCCGAGTAGTTACTCCTGGCACATTAACTGATGCGGCATTCCTCTCAGAAAAAACGGATAGCTTACTCATTTCCATACTAAATGAAAAAACCACAATTGGACTTGCATGGATAAATTTAGCAAGCGGCGATTTCTATCTGATGCAAATTAAACCTGATGAACTTGCAACTCAACTAGAACGTATTCGTCCTTGCGAAATTCTAGTTAAAGAAAATACTAAATTACAACTACCCAGTACAAAATCTATTGCAATCAAAGAAATACCAGCATGGGACTTTAACGAAGCCCGAGCCAGAGATCTACTTTGCAAACAGTTTAATACTATAAACCTTGAATGTTTTGGATGTGAAAAACTCAATGTAGCAATAGCTGCAGCGGGGGCATTGCTTAATTATGCCTACTATACCCAACAAAGCTATCTGCCACATATTCTTCCCCCTAAAGTTGACACCCTGACAAAATATGTAATGATTGACCCAGCTACCCGGCATAACTTAGAACTTACTGAGACATTAAGAGGAGATTTAGAACCCACCCTTTTATCTTTACTGGATCGATGTTCAGGAAATATGGGTAGCAGACTTCTGCGTTTCTGGCTAACCCATCCCTTACGCGATAGAAAAATTCTTAATACTAGATTAGATGCAATTGAATTATTACAACAGGGGATCCCGCCATACGATGTAACCCTTTTAAATCTTCTAAATGATATCGGAGACCTAGAGCGGATAAACAGTCGAATTGCAATAAAATCAGCACGTCCTAGAGATCTATCAGCTTTAAGAAACGCTTTGGAAAAAATTCCATCAATTATCAATTTTCTTGAAAACTTACCCCAGTGGCCATTAAAAGAGCGATTAGAGCTACTTGATCCTCAAAATGAAATTTATGAATTACTAAAAAGATCCATATTACCAGAACCTAACAGCCTGCTTCGTGAGGGGGGCGTAATCAATGATGGTTACGATGCAGAATTAGATGAGTTGCGTTCCATACAAACGAATTGTGGAGAATTACTCATTTCAATGGAAACTCGTGAACGCGAACGCACCGGGATTAACAACCTAAAACTTGAATATAATCGGGTTCATGGTTTTTACATCGAAGTATCTCGAGCCGCCTCAATTCATGTGCCAGAGAATTATCGTCGACGTCAAACCCTAAAAAATGTAGAACGTTATATCACACCCGAATTAAAAACGTTTGAAGATCGTGTCCTTTCAGCGAACGGGAGGGCTTTAACTCGCGAAAAAATGCTTTTCGAGTCTATTCTGAATCAACTTATCCCAGCATTACCTGGCCTGCAGTTCCTCTCAAAATGGATTGCTGAAATCGATGTCATGGCTACTTTATCTGAACGTTCTAGAAGCCTAAATTATTCTAGGCCGCAATTTACTGATAAACGAGTCATCAAGATAACGGGGGGGAGACATCCAGTCGTTGAACAGCAAACACAACCTTTTATCAGTAACGACACGGGATTAACTTCAGAACAAAGCCTATTACTCATTACAGGCCCCAATATGGGTGGAAAATCAACTTACATGCGACAAACGGCCATCATCACCCTGTTGGCCTGCTGTGGGATCTTTGTGCCAGCAGAAAATGCTATAATTGGGCCTATCGACCAGATATTTACACGCATTGGAGCATCTGACGATTTAGCTCAAGGACGCTCAACATTTATGGTTGAAATGACTGAAACTGCATATATTCTTAATAATGCATCAGAATTCAGTTTAGTTGTACTAGATGAAATTGGAAGAGGGACATCAACTTTTGATGGTCTAGCCTTAGCTTTTGCATGCGCTAAAGCTCTTGCGAAACGTTCGGCCCTAACACTTTTTTCTACTCACTATTTCGAGCTCACTCGTCTATACGAGAGATTAAACCAAATCATAAATGTACATCTTGATGCGTTAAAATATCAAGACCAAATCATCTTTTTACACTCGGTACAACCTGGTCCAGCCAGCCAAAGCTATGGGTTAGAAGTTGCAGCTCTTGCTGGGGTACCGGCGACTGTCATTCAAGATGCCAGACGTAAACTAACTGAACTCGAAAATAACCAAACTCGGCTCAATCCACAAGGTGATTTATTTACAAACCAGATTAGGCCAGCCCCGGAGCATCCTATAATTGATTTCCTTCATAAAATCAATCCAGATGATCTCTCGCCAAAAGAGGCTTTAGATCTAACCTATAAATTAAAAAACATGTTGAACTAATGGACATGGCCATGCCCATGATCATCATGGACATGGCCATGATGAATTTCCTCAGAAGTTGCCGGCCTAACATCAGTCACCGTACAAGTAAAACGAAGCGACATGCCTGCCAAAGGATGATTTCCATCTACAACAACCTCGGAATCAGTTAATTTTGTAACAGTATAAACCAGAAAATCATCTTCACCTTCTGGGCTACCTTCAAATTGCATTCCCACTTCCAACAATTCAGCGGGGAAAGCGCTTCTCGGTTCAGAGCGAACCAGTGTTGAATCATATTCACCGAAAGCATCCTCTGGGGTCAGTTCTACGGAAATATTGACACCTGCTCTCTGCCCTTGAAGAGCTTCTTCTATCTTTGGAAAAATGCCATCGTATCCCCCATGTAAATAACTAATAGGCTCTTGAGTTTCATCCACAATCTTACCTTTCTCATCACGCACACAATAAGTAAGACTAACAACAGCATCACGTGAAATTTCCATAAACATAACTCCCAAACAAATAAAACAGACAAAACTATCCTACTTAACAACTATTGTGAACAACAGCCAAAACAATAGAAGGAAAATTAAATTTAACCATATGAATAATTCAGGCAGGTTTCACGACGATTTTACCGGCATTCATTAAAATCTAAACCTTATTGATAATGTTATATGAATTTACATATCGAACAAACCTTCTTTTTAATAATCTTACACCCTATTATAATCAACCATATGACTTCTTCATCCCTTCTGGGTCAAATATCAATTGAAACCTTTCTGGCCAATTACTGGCAAAAAAAACCGATTCTAATTCGCAGCGCCCTTCCGCATTTTAGTAATTTGATTAGCCCAGATGATCTGGCAGCCCTCAGCATGAGGACTGACCTTATCTCTCGTCTAATACTAGAAGGAGAAACCTGGGAGGTCAAATCTGGACCTTTTAGCGAAGATGTTCTAACTGGCCTCGGGACCTCAAGATGGTCATTACTCGTTCATGATATAAATTTTGCAGTCAAACAGGCGGACACTTTGCTTCATTCCTTTGATTTCATACCAAAGGCAAGATTGGATGATTTAATGATCAGCCTATCACCGCAGGGCGGTAATGTAGGCCCGCATTATGACTCATTCGATGTTTTTCTGCTACAGGGCTTAGGCAAAAAAAGATGGCAGATATCCCAACAAAAAGATCTTGGACTTATTCCTGATGCCCCATTAAAATTACTATCCAAATTCGAGCCTCAGGAAGAATGGATACTCGAACCTGGCGACATGTTGTACCTTCCACCCCATACTGCCCATTATGGTGTCGCGCTCGATCTATGCATGACTTATTCAATTGGCTTTCGTGCACCAGCCTATCAGGAATTATTTCACGGCTTTATGGATTACCTTGGAGAATCACAACACTTATATGGACGATTCACTGATCCAGACCTAACCTATAATCAGAATTCGGCCATATTGCCTGAAGAACTAATCGAATCGACTTGTCACCAATTTCAAAAAATAAAATGGGACAGACATGATGTAATCCGCTTCTTAGGAAGCTACCTTACTGAACCCAAAAACCATGTTACCTTTCAACGGCCTAAAAAAGCTTTAAATTTTTCTGCATTCCAGCAGCGAATACTCAAGCAAGGAATAAGATTGCATCCTGGAGTAAAACTATTATTCCATAGCAATCAATTCTGGATGAATGGTGAAGAGCTATCTGTGATACCTATTGAATATAAAGTACTAAGACATCTTGCAAATCAACGTATGTTATTAGATCCTGAATTGTTACATAATCTCATATTGCAACAAAAACTATACTCATGGTACTTACTAGGAAATATTCAAATCGGTATCTAGCTTTCTAAAAACTCTTTTTGAACGAATTATTACGTCTTGCTTACCACAAACTTACAAAAATTCATTATTTAGTCAAAAATAAAAAAATAAATTTTTTATTTCAAATAGTTATACATATTAAAAAAAAATACTTCGATCAAAAAAAATATCAGAAATAATCCAGTTTACGCCTTAATTTTTAAGAATTTCAAAATCTAAACCCAAGCATCCAGAAAGGATTTGACTCATATTTATATCTTATATATTATGAAGTTAGCGACGATTGATTCTTACAGCTTGTAAGCATTCTGTGACCATTTGCCTGTCGCTAGCAAATTCATTAATGCATATTCAGAATGCTGGTAAAGAATCACAAGGTTTTGTGAAAATTTGTAGAATTTTTCTATAAACCTGATAGACTTCGTAAGTCGGGCAACTAGCAATCAAGATCCAGACCGACTTTTAATGCCTTGAAAACACTTTATTCAAAGGGAATGTAGAATGAAATATACCGTTCTGTCTGCCGCAATTATCGCTCTTGCACTTACAGCCTGCCAAAAGAAGGAAGCCGCTCCTGCTGATAACAGCGCCGCTCCTGCAGCTTCTGCTCCTGCAGCTCCTGCTGCTACACCAGCTGCTCCTTCCGGTGAAGCCACCACATCAGCACCTGCAGCTCCAGCTTCAGGCAGCAACTAAGCAGTTAAAAGCCATTCATACTAAAATATGTTTGGCAAAAGAGCCCCGGATATCATCCATTGGATGAGTCTGGGGTTTTTTGTCTAATTTTAATCAGCTATCCTTTAAATGGTAAGCCAATTAAATCCCTTATCCTGGCTTGCCACATTAATCCATTCCTTTTCACAATCTAATACAGTCGCAAGAGCTGCTCTAGCTAGAGCAGGAGTATTATTCTTCTCGCTTAAATGCGCTGCAATTAAATGGCTTAAGCGAGAAAAATCTAAATTGGCCAGAAGCCGGGCCGCATCAGCATTGCTCATATGCCCATAAGGGCCACCAATTCGACGCTTCAAGTTCAAGGGATAGTGACTTTCTTGTAACATTTTCTCATCATGGTTACACTCTAACACGAGCGCATCCAATCCAGTCAGGATGTTTTCAATATGTTCTGTCGGCCTACCGGTATCCGTCAATATCCCCAAACGCTTGTCGCCATCACTCACAACAAACTGAACAGGCTCTCTTGCATCATGAGGGACCGTAAACGGAACAAAATTTAAGTCCCCAATAAAAAAAGGCGAATCCGCCTCAATCAGGTTAACCTCGACATTTTTTAGGGAGTGCTCAATCATGCGCCATGTTCCATAAGTTAGCCATATCGCCAACTTATAACGCCGGGCAATACGTGCGATACCCTGAACATGATCGGCATGTTCATGCGTCACGACAATACCCCTGATCTGCTCAATTAACAGATTAAGGCGGGCAAGTCTGGACTGGGTCTCATAAATCCCAAAACCACAGTCCAAAAGAATAGTGGTTTTCCCTGAATTACAGACAAGTGCATTACCCCCACTGCCACTGCCCAAGGAAGCAAATCGCATAAATACTCACCAGACTATTTAAGGGCTTTATCTAAAACAGCGATAATTTTTCTCGCAAGATTGTTTTCAAGTGGAAGACCATTTGCATCCTGGATTTGAATCAATGAACTTTTTTGATCGCCAGTCACTTTAACATGATACTCACCTGCTGTTATTTTCTTGGGCGGTGACTTTTTCCAAAACTCAATTTTAGACCACCATGATGTATCAACATGTCTGATTGGCAGCTCAGTCTTATATTTCACATAATATATGCCAGAAGCCCTGTCACGATTCTCCACCATAAAATCTTCTCGATCCAAAGCCAAGCCTATACGCCTCCATGCATTTTTAAATCCCTGCTTAATAAACAAGGCAGTACCTTGATCTACTATCTTTGCTCGAACCCGATTTAAGTCTAAAACCTGATTTTTAGCTGATTCTGTTGAGACACCAAACCGCTGAAGCAGATTCATCAATTGACCCAACTCATTTCTAGGATTGGGTGGCAAAGCGTGCCAATCAGAATTCCCATTAGTCTCAATGGCACCATGATAACTAACATAGACTTCTGTCGTATCGGGTTTCGCACCTCGCTCTAACCGAGTAGAGTACATACTCATTTCACCCATGAGATTACTTTGGCCACCACCCGATTCTATCTGAGGCGAGCTTAAACCAATAGGTCGCCAATTGGTTTGCATTACTCCAGTCAATGCATTTTTATAAGTCAGTTTATAACCTTGATCTTCCCAATAGGATTCTACAATCGGCCAGACCAGATGTGCAGGTAAATTAACGCGAAGCCAACGTGTCTGACCATCACGTTTAAGTACAGCCTTATTGCTTCCTGGCAAAACGACCAAACCTGCCTTCACACATGTGCCCTGAACCGAAACATGACTATGATTTTTCGAATACTCTGAGTAAGTCGTCTCGTTAACACTATTTGGAATATTATATTCATCGCTTGCAGAAGGAAGAGTTAATCCAGGGGGAACATCAATAGGTGGATGTAGACGAGCTGCTTTATAATTTTGAGATGGATTAGTTCCAAACGGATTAAGCTTATCAAGCGTTGAACATCCAGTCAAAGCAGTCATCATGACAATACTTACCACCAATTTCCGACTATTTATCATTTTTCTATCCATAAGATTACTGCAACACACCAGCAAGTTGCATTGCATGGCGCAAGGTTACATGATGGGTATCTGACAAGAGCGTCAAGGGTAATCTGATCCCCTCACGGATTAGCCCCATTTCTTTTAGTGCCCACTTAACTGGGATGGGGTTAGCCTCAACGAAGAGTTTTTGATGAAGACCAATAAGTCGACCGTTAATTGACACCGCATTAACAACATTTCCAGAAAATGCCTGCTCACACATCTGATGCATAAGCGCAGGCGCAACATTCGCTGTGACAGAAATCACACCATGCCCACCCATGAGCATTACGGCCAAGCCACTTGAATCATCGCCACCATAAACCGCAAAATCTTTTGGCACCCTGGAAAGCAAATCAGTACAACGCTCCATACTACCGGTTGCATCCTTAACACCAATGATATTAGATATTTCAGAAAGGCGTACAACCGTATCATTTGCTAAATCAACTGCAGTTCTTGAAGGCACATTATAAAGAATCTGTGGAACATCTACTGCTTCAGCAACAGCCCGATAATGCCGATATAAACCTTCCTGCGTCGGACGGTTATAATAAGGGGTAACAAGCAAGCACGAGTGCACACCCTGCTTTGCAGCATATCGGGTTAACTCTATTGCTTCAGCAGTTGAATTTGCTCCCGTTCCTGCTATGACAGGAATACGTCCTGCAGCATGTTGAGATACCGCTTCTATCAGCAGGCAATGCTCATCATAATCAACAGTCGGAGATTCACCCGTCGTTCCGACCACAACTATTCCGTCTGTTCCAGATGCAATGTGAAAGTCTACCAGTGATCTCAGATTATCAAGATCAAGACTGCCATCCTCAAACATTGGTGTTACGATAGCAACCAAGCTACCTTTTAACATATTATCTTACCCAATCAAAAAGACTTAGTGTAACCGATATTCCCTACGCTTGAAACAAAGCGCTAAAACAGCCTTGAGCAAAAAACCAGTTAAGCATCTTAAGCCAATGACAACCAACATAAAATTCAACACTTTCTTACTGCAAAAATACGCTGCACACAAGCCAATCTTGGCTTACTGACATAGCCATCTTCGTAGCTCAATACTTGGCAGCTTCCGTTTACAAAATCAATTAACTCACCTGGTGCTAAAAGATATTCAGGTCTTTTAGGATGGCCAAAATGTTCATTGCCCAAGGCAAATGTTTCATAAATAAGACAGCCACCCACTACCAAGCTTTCAATCATAGAAGAAATAATTGGTCGGAATAGATAATTAGTCACAACTATGCCTGAAAATTCATTCGCCATAAAAGGCCAAGGATCATTTTCCAAATCGCAATGTAATGGAAACACATCATTTTCATGACATTGGGTAACTCTATTAATATCAATATCCACTGCAACAACCTGCAATCCCAGTCTAGCCAAATAGTTGCTATGGCGGCCGCTTCCACAGGCCAAATCAAGAACCCTACCGCCTGGAACAATGCACCCTGACCACCGCTTTACCCATTCTGATGGTGCTTCACTAAGACAGCATCCCTCATCTACAACATGAACCTCTTTAGACATAATCTTTTATCTCATAATCAGAACCAATATAAATTGGTTACGTATTTTAGAGTTTATTCTTAAACCAAACACATGCCCCATCACTTTGATTCTGAATATCAAGCAACTGGGCTTGATGTAAGCTCAATTCATTGTCATTGGCCTTTACGATATAAACATCAGGTAATGGTCTTGAACCTTCTTGTGAAGAAGGCTGCGATATGGGGGCTGTATCCATAACCAAATTTGCCTGCCCACGAGTCATCGCAAGATAGACCTCAGCCAATAACCCTGCATCTAAAAGAGCCCCATGCAAGGTTCTGCTGGAATTATCTACCCCATAACGTTTACACAAGGCGTCCAAGCTGTTTCGTTGACCGGGATGTAATTCACGGGCAAGACGTAAGGAATCAGTAATTACTGGGCAATATTCTTCAACGGGATTCAAACCTGCCCGCATAAGCTCAGAATTAATAAAGCCAATATCAAAAGATGCATTATGAATAATCAATTCAGCACCTTTTATAAACCGGCAAAAGTCTATGGAAATATCTTTGAAGACAGGCTTTCCTTCAAGAGCATTGAGACTGATTCCATGAACAGCCTCAGCTGCCGGGTCTATATCTCGCTGGGGATCAATGTATTCATGATAAGTTGAACCCGTCAACTGACGGTTAATCATTTCAACTGCGGCAATTTCAATAATCCGATGCCCTTCACGAACTTCAAGACCTGTTGTCTCAGTATCTAAAAAAACAAAACGTAATGGTTGTGATAATTCTACCAAAATCCTACCCAATTCCATTCAATTAAGAAAATATATCTATCAATTTATCAAGATACCCACTATATTATTTTTGCCTTCTTTTCCTGCGCTTCAAATACGCCTAGATTGGCAAGTGCATCAGCCCGCTCATTTTCTAAATGTCCATCATGGCCACGAACCCAGTTCCATGACACCTGATGATTCTGTGTAATCTCGTCCAATCTCTTCCATAAATCTACATTCTTAACTGGCCCATTAGAGCTTGTCCTCCACTGACGCCGCTTCCAGTTCGGCAGCCACTCAGAAATTCCCTTCTGAACATACTGAGAGTCAGTATAAAGAAAAACCTGGCAAGCCGTCTTTAACGTTTCTAAGGCATGGATAACCGCCACTAATTCCATTCGATTATTAGTTGTAAGTAACTCTCCACCATATATTTCCTTTTCCTTATCCTTGAAGCGTAATAAAGCACCCCAACCTCCAACCCCAGGGTTCCCCTTACATGCCCCATCAGTATAAATACTTACTATCGGTAAATTTTGCTTTAACATTTAAACCACTTCCTTTTGACAGCCACATTCACGCTGTGAAGCAGCACGTTTACGGGCGGCCAATATGCTTTTATCCTGCCATTCTGGACGTATTAGGCGCATACCCAATACCTTTTTTCTAGCCTGGAGAAAATAAACCCCACCTGCGATTCCCCACCATCTATCTCCAGCTTTTTCCATAAAAACAAAGCGGTTAATCCAATTACGCTTTGCAAACGGAGGGGTATAGCACGCAAAACGCCCTCCTACTACCTCAAAGTTTAATAGTGCCAGCCAGTCCTTAACTCGTACCAAAGATATAAAATCAGCACTCCATGGTAATTGCTGGCCTGATTTTGGCAAAATTTTCATAAGCCCAAATAAGCCAAATGGATTAAACCCTGACAAAAGAACCTGCCCATCCGGGACTAAAATACGCTCAACTTCACGCAAAATTGGGTGTGGTTCATCACTAAACTCAAGCACATGAGGAAGTATTACCAAATCAACTGACTGATTGGCGAAGGGAAGTTGATTATTTTTTAGATAGACCTTTCCTGCATCGATCCCTGCAGAAAACCGATGAGGCATCCGGCAACTATCAAGAAAATCCTCGTAACACATCCCAATCTGAATGGCATGAAAACCAAAAATGTCTGCGGCAGTCTTTGTAAAATAAGCGCGCTCGCAAGACAACACATATTGACCCAGGGGGGTTTTAAACCAGTCATCAATAGAAGGGGTTGACATCGAATGAGCATCAGCGCCAAGATAAAGTATGCTTACTATCATACCAGTTCCTGCCTTTATGGATAACTACATATGGATGCTCACAAGAAATGGCTATGCCGTGGCCATTGATCCTGGAGATGCGCAAGTTGTTATAGACTGGCTCGAAAAAACCGGGCATCAATTATCTGCAATCCTTAATACTCACCACCATCAGGATCATACTGGAGGAAATGCCAAGCTACAGGAGCGCTTCCAAATCCCAATTTATGGTCCGGCTAATGATCCTATACCTGCTCTTACCCGGAAATTAAAAGAAGGAGATAGTTTAGGCTTGGACGAAATTTCTCTGACTCTTCGAGTCATTGATATCCCAGGTCATACCCTTGGACATATTGGCTATATTGGTGACAATTTTGTCTTTTGTGGCGACACACTGTTTGCAGCTGGCTGTGGCCGTGTATTTGAAGGTACTCCTGCAATGATGCTTGCCTCTTTGGATAAACTTGCCTCACTGCCTAACGCCACTAAAGTCTATTGTGCACATGAATACACCCTTTCTAATCTTCAGTTTGCACTACAGATTGAACCACAGAACCAGGATCTCCAATTATTCAACAAACAATCCGAAATCCTCAGAAAACAAAATTTGCCCACGATTCCTACCACAATCGAAACAGAGAAAAAAATTAATCCTTTTCTTCGTTGCAGAGCTCAAAATGTAGCCACTACCGCACATAAACTATATGCGGCTAACGTCCATGATCCGGTTTCTGTCTTTTCTTCTCTTAGAGAAGCAAAAAACAGTTTTTGATCCTTTTTAGTTTTATATCAAACTATTAAAGGCTGTTCTCATCTCAAACCTTGAGTTAACTGGCTAATTTAGCGATTTAATCTATTTAATTTTCCTTGACTGAAGTCTTGTTGAACCGATACCATCCGTGTTACTAGAAAAATTATGGTGGTAATTCTGGACGTACCAAGACTGAAATACAGATAATTCGAATAACTGACTGCTTATTTATGGCAGTTCTTGATTGTTTATTAATGCAAAATAGGTTATTTCTTCTCTTGACTTTGGGGGTTGTTCTAACTGGGTGTGCAAACATGCCAGATACTCATTCGCCTAAGATGTACGAAAATATAGCAGTTACTACCCAGGCAAATAAATCCTCATCCAATAATAAAACAACACCATCAAATGTCAGTCCAGATACTCCGATCACAACCGATAACAACATTACTAAGAATCAGGGGCAAGACCTAACCAATCAAAATAACCAAACAGCAAGCTTCAACGAAACAGATATTGATACAAATACCCGCAATTTACTCAACCTGATTCGATCAAATCTAAGCTTACCAAATTTAGAAACCCCCTTAGTTGCACAAGACGAAGAATGGTATCGCTTACGCCCGGATTACGTAAAAAGAATGCTGGAACGAAGCAAGCGTTATTTGTACTACATAGTTAGCCAAGTCAAGGCGCGAAATATGCCCATGGAAATTGCATTATTGCCAATGGTTGAATCTGGCTTCAATCCGAAAGCGCTTTCTTCCAGCAATGCATCCGGTATATGGCAATTTATACCCGAAACTGGCAGGGATTTTGGATTAAATCAAAACCACTGGATGGATGAACGTCGAGATATTAAAGCTGCAACTAATGCAGCACTGACTTACTTGCAACACTTGCATAGTGATCTAGGGAACTGGTACCTGGCCCTTGCTGCATACAATTGCGGGGAAGGACTGGTCAATCAATTAATTGCACAACAAAGAGCCCGTAACCTCCCTACGGACTACCTGTCTTTACCTTTACCTGCGCAAACCAAAAATTATGTTCCAAAACTATTGGCTGTAAGAGATATCATCAAACATCCTGAAAAGTATGGACTTGAAACTGATTTCATTCCAAACAAAGCCTATTTCAAATCTGTAGAATTAAATGAACCACTAGACGTTTACCAAGCAGCAAGGCTTGCAAAAATATCAATTAATGAATTTAGGGCCTTAAATCCTGCTTACACTCATTCATTCATTCCTAAAGCATCAGGGGCAATCCTGCTTCCGGTCAATCAGGTTGCTATTTTTAAGGAAAATATTAAAAACTATGATAATCCGTTAAAGGATTGGGGAAAGTATTTCACAAGACCAGGAGAGCCATTAATTCGAGTAGCGCTACAAACAGGTACAACAGTACAAATGATCGCCAGAGTCAATGGCCTGCCTAATAACGCCTATTTCCGATTCAGAAACAGGCAAGTCGTACTAACACCACCTTTACGTAAAACATATGTGGCTCGCTATCACAGTGGTGATTACACCTATAAAGTTCGTCCGGGCGATACCATGTACGGAATTGCAAAGGCCCACGATATCAATCTACAAAGGCTAATTGCACTAAATGAAGGCCGCACCCATTTAAGCCTGGGGGAAACCATACATTTACCATACTTCTCTCATACTAAAGGTCTTTACCGGTCCGGCCAACATAATATTGAATTAGCAAAAAAAAATACAGAACGGCGCTTTACCAATACCTATAAAGTCCGCCCAGGCGATACTTTATATAAAATTGCACTGGCTCGGAACATCAGCCTAAAAAAATTAATTGAAATGAATAAAGGGCGAACGATTCTAAAACCTGGCGAGACTCTATATATCACAAAATCAACAGATCCAATCATTGCGAGCAGAAATCATCTACAAAAACATGTCCAACTTACTCACTATACGGTACGGCGGGGTGATACGCTTGATTCGATTGCACATCGCTTTAAAGTCAATATCCACGATATTGAACGGTGGAACAAGATACCTAAACAGCAAATATTGCACCCTGGAGATCATGTAATGCTGTATGGTGGTTAGGGCGCAACCAAAAGAACCATCATAGTTACTTTACAATAATTTGTATGTTCTTGAACTCTAAATACACACCGCTCACTCACGACTGAACCAAAATAAAATTCCATGTCTTAGTCGAAAAACATCCGGTATTTAAATTGTTTTAATCAAGCTAAAAATAGCTGTTTTCAATTTTGAATGCTTGTCTCACCGGGAAATTTGACAGGTGATTCAAGCGAACTCTTCAAGTTCAGGTTATAATCAGCGCCATTATCATAGAAAGGACAATCATGGGATTTCTCAAAGGGAAACGAATTCTGATCACCGGTCTTATTAGTAATCGTTCAATAGCTTATGGAATAGCCCAGGCTTGCAAACGAGAAGGAGCAACCCTTGCCTTTACCTATCAAAACGAGCGTATAAAATCTCGTGTAACCGATCTTGCAAAGGATTTTGACTCCCCCCTCGTTTTCCCCTGCGACGTAGCAGAAGATCAACAAATTCAATTTTTATTTGAGGAACTCCGTACACATTGGGATGGTTTGGAAGGGCTAGTACATTCAGTTGCGTTTGCACCAAAAGAAGCACTCGAAGGTGATTATCTTAATTCTGTAACACGAGAAAACTTTCTGGTTGCGCATGATATTAGCTCTTATAGTTTTGCTGCCCTAGCCAAAGCGGCACGTAGCCTATTAGCCCATCGCAACGCATCTTTATTAACACTCAGCTATCTTGGCGCAATAAGACCCGTTCCGAATTATAACGTCATGGGTTTAGCCAAAGCCTCTTTAGAAGCAAACGTCCGCTATATGGCCCAAAGCCTTGGTGGAGAAAATATCAGAGTAAATGGAATTTCAGCTGGGCCCATTAAAACCCTGGCTGCTTCTGGTATTTCAGATTTCGGAAAGATACTGGATTACGTCGCACACAATTCCCCTTTAAAAAGAAATGTAACCCAAGAAGAAGTGGGAAATGCTGCAGCATTTTTATTATCTGATCTTGCTTCTGGCATAACGGGAGAAATTACTTATGTAGATTCTGGTTTTAATATTACTACATTAGGTGAATTACCCTAGCCATACCTTTAGCCCTAATCTTTATTATTGCTCCCAATATAACCTCAATACCTAATAGCACCCTACAGCTGTTGTGTTACAGGGTGCTATTTTATACCTGGCCATTATTCCTAGGCAGAGCCACTTAAATCAACAGAAAATTTTAATTAAGCTAACTGATTCATTAAATTTACGGGGTAATTTTACTGGCGGAGCGGACGGGGTTCGAACCCGCGACCTCCGGCGTGACAGGCCGGCATTCTAACCAACTGAACTACCGCTCCACTATTCACATAACCAAATGCCATTCTGGGCTGCGATTATAACAAACAATCATCGTTGCGCCTAGGCGATGTAACAGTGCATCAACATCTAATTACCAATTTAGTTTAAGCTTTTTTTCAGAATTATTATCTTATCTTGTTTTTTTAAAGCAGACATATAAGCACTAAATTCTGTATGCCCCAGTAAACCAGATATCTCATTCGTCAAATGCTCCTGCGTTTTTTGATCAAGAGATGGTGGCTTAGTAACAGCTGTTAAACGTACCAAATCAATACTTCCATCAGACAGGTTAACTGTTGCATAAGCAGGTAACGAATGTGATGATAGCTTATAAGCCGCTGAAACAACTGACTGGGGTACTGCTGCATGATTCTGCCGGCTCACAGTTATGGCCGCACCGAACGGCACATGAACCTTGTTATTACCCGTCTGTAACAACGAAATAGTCTTTTTTGCTGCAATTTTGGCAAGCTCATGGGCTTTAAGGTTAACAAGATTCTGTTTTAATTTACTTGCAACTTGCGCAAGAGGAATGACACCAGCGGGACGATACGCAATCATACGCGCAGTAATTAAGGTTTTGGGGGCCACCTCAACTGCTTGACTGTTCCGCTTATCTTTTAAAACATCTGGAACAAATATAGATTTTAAAAACCTTTTATTATTCAATAAAGGATTACTATTCTCCCCATCCTTACTAACCCAATCAGTAGTTAAGGGTTCTTGATTGGCAATTTTAGCAGCAGGCGTCAAAGTAGTAGATTGTTCATAAGCCACATTCGTAAATTTTTCAGCCAAATCGTCAAACCTATCTTTAGCCTGTTCATTACGAATTGTATCGATTACTTTTGATTTCACTTGATTAAAAGATTCAACGGAAGCAGGTTTTATTGCCGTCACCTCAATAATATGAAATCCAAACTGGGTCTGGACAGGTTTTGATATCTTATCAAGTGGCAACGAGAAAGCAGCAGCATCAAAAGCTTTAACCATTGTCCCTTTGGAAATATATCCCAAATCCCCACCTTTGGAAGCTGATCCTGGATCTTGTGACTCTTTTATGGCAATTTCGGCAAAACGATCCGGATGAGCAGTCAATTCAGTATATATCGCTTTCGCTTTCGCCTTAGCAGCAGCAACCTGAGCAGGTGTTGGATTATGTGGTAAAGCCACCAGAATATGCCTTACACGTCGCTCCTCTGGAAGTGTATATGCCTGAATATGATTTTTATAATAACTTTTCGCCTCATCCTCTCCTACGTGAATACCGGATGCAATATTATTCTTGGACAAAACAACATACTGCAGCTTTACAGCTTCAGGCTGTAAAAAATCCTTTTGATGTGTTTTGTACCAAGTCTGAACCTCAGCATCACTCACTTTAACTTGATTTACAAAATCCTTGACAGGCAATTGAGCAATATTAATTACCCGTTGTTGCCTTAACTCATCTATTAACATGTTCGCGACTGGCTGAGCAACAAAATTGGATTGAGTGATGTCTTTTTGCATACGATTCATTACAAAATCTTCATCAAGCAGGTTTTTAAAACCCTCAAGCGTTAACTGACGATCTGAAAGGAAAGCATCAAGTTTGGCTTGCGAAAATTTACCTTTATCCTGAAATTCAGGGATACTTGCTATAATCTGATTAATCTGATTACTCGACAAAACTAGTTTTAAATTTCTTGCAGCATCCATCAGGACGCGGGTATCAATCAAATGGTTAAGGACTTCTTTCTGGAGAGAAATCGAGTTCAAAAGCCGGCTATCAACATCAGGACCCATCTCGGCTCGAATTTGATTCTTTTGCTGAGTCAGGGCATCTAAAAATTGTGACTGTGTAATATCATGGCCATTGATCTTTGCCACGACACCCACATGACTTTGCCCCTCAAAATAAGAATTAATGCCAAACAAGACAAAAGGAACCGTTACAGCAGTCAATATAATCTTAACTGCAATTTTTTTTATCCGTTCGCTACGATTATCCATATGCCCAGAAGTATCACAAAAAGATAGTGGCCAAACTGCCACATTGGCGGAGTGGACGGGGCTCGAACCCGCGACCCCCGGCGTGACAGGCCGGTATTCTAACCAACTGAACTACCACTCCGATGAACAGGGCTAATTGGTGGGTGGTGACGGGATCGAACCGCCGACAACCTGCTTGTAAGGCAGGCACTCTACCATCTGAGTTAACCACCCTTAGCCTAAAACCTAATTTTACTAAAAAACAAAGAGCTATTGACTAAGCCGACCAGGTCGCCAATTTACCAGCTCACCTGTTAAGTCAGCTTAGGACAATAGCTCTGCGCTTAAATTCATTCAAGCGGATAAAGAGCACCGTTAAAGTGCGCTTAGTTTACCGCATCTTTCAGCGCTTTTCCAGCACGAAACTTCGGAGTCTTGGCCGCCTTGATCTTAATGGCAGCACCCGTGCGAGGATTACGGCCTTTACGCTCGGCACGTTTGCCTACCAAAAAAGTACCAAATCCAACCAACGTGACCATATCGCCCTTTTTTAAGGCCTTTTTGACAGCATCAATTGTTGCATCTAAAGCACGACCAGCAGAAGCCTTCGACATATCAGCAGATTTAGCGACTTGATCAATCAGTTCGGATTTATTCACGAGTAGTCCCCTTTTAGACATTATTATCAATACAGGATCACCTGTAATCGCTTTATAACAAGCGCCTGTTCAGGCTGTCAAGCACTCTTCCGAAAATAATACAACCAGGCATAGGCATAATTTACCGTGATTTACGTATCACTTTGAATAATTTAAAATTTTTTAAAAAAATACTTTGCGGTCAAAAAAATAAAAAGTTTTATCCAATCCAAGGATATCAAACCAATTACCACAAAAGATTCGTGAGTTATCAGCTCTCACTTTTATAGACTGTTTAAACTTAAGATATAACAATGCACCATGACAGATATTTAAATCATCTCAGACCAACACCAAAAAATATTTTAATTGATATTACTTTCATTTCCTCATGGACTCATGACAACATATCAGGCCTGAATGCAACTTTATCAACTAAAAACCTAACTCAAAAAAATCAAAGCTTCCTGCCCACTATTTCTCAACTTATCTTTTTAATGGGGCAGAAAGGCTTCAATGTTAAATTATCAGTGTTTAAGAAGCACAGAAGTTGCTGGTTCCTCATTCGGCTGAGGCGGAGGTTCCAGATCATCACCACGAACTGGCGCAGGCAACTGATCAAGAGCCAAATCAAAAACCTGATCAACCCACTTAACCGGTACAATCTCAATTTGATTTTTTATATTATCTGGTATCTCAACCAAATCCTTCACATTTTCCTTGGGAATCAAAACGGTCTTGATTCCTCCCCTAGCAGCAGCAAGAAGTTTTTCCTTAAGTCCACCTATTGGCAATACTTCGCCTCTTAACGTAATTTCTCCAGTCATAGCTACCGTTGCTCGAACAGGTATACCTGTCAAAGCAGAAACAAGCGCTGTACAAAGACCAATACCGGCAGAAGGCCCATCTTTTGGGGTAGCCCCCTCTGGCAAATGCACATGAATATCATTCTTCTGATAAAAATCAGAAGCAATGCCTAATAAATCAGCTCTGGCACGCACAACGGATAATGCAGCCTGAACTGACTCCTGCATCACATCTCCCAACTTGCCAGTTGTAGTCATCTTGCCTTTACCTGGCATAATAACTGCCTCAATAGTCAAGAGTTCCCCCCCGACTTCCGTCCATGCCAAACCGGTGACCTGCCCAACCTGGTTCTGGTTCTCAGCCATACCAAAACTAAATTGTCTTACGCCTAGATATTTATCCAAATTATCTGAATTAATAACAATGCCTTTAAGCTGTTTATCAAGAAGTAACTCTTTAACAACTTTCCGACAAATCTTGGCAATTTCACGCTCTAATCCGCGTACACCAGCCTCACGAGAATAATAGCGAACAATATCGGTAATAACTTCCTCATTAATCTTGACTTCATCTTCCGTCAAACCATGGTTCTTCAGTTGTTTTGGCAAAAGATAGCGCATTGCAATATTAAGTTTTTCATCTTCCGTGTAACCCGAAAGCCGAATAATCTCCATTCTATCCATAAGAGCAGGCGGAATATTTAATGAATTTGCTGTTGCAACAAACATTACATCAGACAGATCATATTCAACCTCCATATAATGATCGACGAAAGTATGATTTTGTTCGGGATCTAACACCTCCAAAAGAGCAGACGCAGGATCACCGCGGAAATCCTGACCCATTTTATCAACTTCATCTAGAAGAAATAACGGATTGCGCACAGAAACCTTGCTCATGCTTTGCAGGATTTTCCCTGGCATTGAGCCAATGTAAGTTCGTCTATGCCCACGAATTTCAGCTTCATCTCTAACGCCGCCCAAAGCCATACGCACAAACTTTCTATTCGTTGCCCTGGCAATAGACTGCCCCAGAGAAGTCTTCCCAACTCCAGGTGGGCCAACAAGACAAAGGATAGGCGATTTCACCTTTTCCATACGCTGCTGAACCGCTAAATACTCTAATATTCTGTCCTTAATCTTTTCTAGACCATAATGATCTTCGTTCAAAATTTTTTCTGCGCCTGCAAGATCTTTACTTACCTTGGTTTTTTTCTTCCAAGGCAGACCAAGTAATGCATCAATATAATTACGAACTACTGTCGCTTCAGCGGACATCGGCGACATCAAACGCAACTTCTTCAATTCAGATTCAACTTTAAGCCTAGCTTCTTTAGGCATTTGGGCTTTCTTGATTCGACTCTCAAGCTCGTCAAGATCTCCGCCTTCTTCCATCTCGCCCAGTTCTTTTTGAATAGCTTTTACCTGCTCATTCAGATAATACTCACGCTGACTTTTTTCCATTTGGCGCTTAACGCGACCACGTATGCGTTTTTCAACCTGTAAAATATCAATCTCGGCATCAAGCAAGCCAAGCAGGTGTTCCAGTCGTTCCTTAGTAGAGAACATTTCTAGAATCTTCTGTTTCTGCTCCAATTTTAATGGCAAATGAGCTGCAATCGTATCAGCGAGGCGACCTGCATCTTCAATGCTTGCCAAAGAAGTTAAAATTTCTGGGGGGATCTTTTTGTTCAGCTTTACATACTGATCAAACTGAGTGAAAAGACTACGCATCAGGGCCTCTTGAACCGTATCAGATTCCCCTGAAACATCTATTGTCTCAACAGTAGCAATAAAGTGTTCATCTTCTTCAACAATCTTCTGAACTAAGGCACGGTTTATTCCCTCAACCAACACCTTAACAGTACCGTCGGGCAGCTTAAGCATTTGCAGTACGGAAGCAACAGAGCCAACACTATACAAGTCATCAATAGAGGGCTCATCCTTTGCTGCAGATTTTTGCGCAACCAATAAAATATGCTTTCCTGCTTCCATAGAAGTTTCAAGCGCCTTGATTGATTTTGGACGCCCAACAAACAAAGGGATAACCATATGCGGATAAACCACTACATCACGCAAGGGGAGCAGGGGTAAAGTTTGAAATTCTGCAGATTCGGGGGTGTTACTCATTTATCTCTCCTGGCGCGAACAAATCGCATCGATTGGCCATACATAATATAATAACAATCTACATGGGGGAGATCAGTTCGATTTCAATACGTATCCAGTGCTTAATTACCAAAAGAATGAATCAAAAACAATACAATAAAGAAAAGGAGTAGACTCTCCCTTCCTTAAATATCAAGCCGTTAAGGGTTCAAGCAGAATCCGCAACCTTTTCTTCATCAGCATAAATCAGGATCGGCTGGGATTCACCCAATATTACACCCTCATCAACAATGGCTTTCACAACATTCTTCTGCGTAGGCAACTCATACATTGTTTCAAGCAATGCATGTTCAAGGATAGAACGGAGGCCTCGTGCGCCTGTTTTTCGTGCCAAGGCCTGTTTTGCAGCGGCAACAAGAGCCGAGTCACGAAATTCGAGCTCTACACCCTCCATATCAAACAAGCTAGCATACTGCTTGGTAAGGGCATTTTTAGGCTGAGTTAAAATAAGCATCAAAGCTGCTTCATCCAGCTCATCCAGGGTAGCCACAACAGGAAGACGTCCAATAAACTCTGGTATCAAGCCGTATTTGATTAGATCTTCAGGTTCAACATCATGTAAAACTTCACCCGAATTTTGGGATTCGTTACGACCGTGTACTTCTGCCGAAAAACCAATTCCACCACGCTCGGATCGATCGCGAATAATCCTGTCTAACCCACCAAACGCTCCACCACAAATAAAGAGGATATTTGTAGTATCAACCTGCATAAACTCCTGATTTGGATGCTTGCGACCACCTTGAGGGGGCACACTTGCTATAGTTCCCTCAATTAACTTTAACAAAGCCTGTTGAACGCCTTCACCCGATACATCACGTGTAATTGAGGGATTATCAGACTTCCGGGAAATTTTATCTATTTCATCAATATAAACAATACCTTTTTGAGCTTTCTCCGTATCATAATCACACTTTTGCAGGAGTTTCTGAATAATATTTTCTACATCTTCTCCAACATAGCCCGCTTCAGTTAAGGTAGTAGCATCAGCAATAACAAAAGGAACATTTAAAAGTCGGGCAAGGGTTTGTGCCAGTAAAGTTTTTCCAGATCCCGTAGGTCCTATCAGCAATATATTGCTTTTAGAAATTTCAATTTCACTGCGGTTACTTCCCTTTAAACGCTTATAATGATTATAAACCGCCACAGAAAGCGTTTTTTTTGCATGATCTTGCCCAATTACATATTGATCCAAAACATCACAAATATCTTTAGGAGTCGGCAGCGCATCTGTACCTAGGCGATTATTGTCACCCTGCACTTCCTCACGAATAATATCATTGCATAACTCAACACATTCATCACAGATGAACACAGATGGTCCTGCAATTAACTTTCTAACCTCATGCTGGCTTTTACCGCAAAAGGAACAATATAAGAGCTTCTCACCAACAGTCTTATCTGTCATCGCTATGGCCTCAAAAACTACTTGTATACTTATTAGGAAGCAGGACGACTTCTCGCGTCAAGTACTTTATCAACAAGACCATACTTGACGGAATCTTCAGCACCCATAAAATTATCTCGATCAGTATCTCGAACAATAGTTTCGATTGTCTGACCCGTATGATGCGCAAGAATACCATTCAACCTCTCACGTAAATAAAGGATTTCCTTTGCATGAATTGCTATATCAGAAGCCTGTCCTTGAAATCCACCTAATGGCTGATGAATCATAACGCGAGAGTTCGGCAGACAATAACGCTTTCCATGCTCACCTGCAGCAAGAATAAGCGCACCCATCGAAGCAGCCTGACCAATGCACAAAGTCGACACGTTCGGCCGAATATATTGCATAGTGTCATAAATCGCCATACCAGCCGTAACAGATCCCCCTGGAGAATTAATATAAAGATGGATATCCTTATCCGGATTCTCAGACTCCAAAAAAAGAAGTTGCGCGACTATGACATTAGCTGTAGTTTCATTAACAGGGCCCACCAAAAAAACAACCCGCTCACGCAATAGACGCGAATAAATATCATACGCCCGCTCTCCCCGCCCTGATTGCTCAATAACCACAGGAACGTAATTCAGTCCTTGGGGTTCAAACACAGAATTTTGCATGCTTACTCCTTAATACCCAAAGATTAATTCCGACCCATCAAATCTTCAAAAGAAACTTGCTTCTCAGTCACTTTAGCCCTAGACAAAATATGCTCAACCGCATTCTCTTCGGACACCACATCCGAAATTTCAGCCAGTTTTTCCTTGTTGTTATAATAATGCTGAATCACTTCTTCAGGATCTTCATAAGAAGCAGCATACTCCTCCACTCTCGAACGAACCTGTTCATCATTTGCGTAAAGATTTTCTGACTCAACAAGATGAGAAAATAAAAGCCCTAGGGCTACGCGCCTGGTTGCCTGCTCAACAAAATATTCACGCTGAAGAGGCACATCACTACGTTTTAAACCACGAGACTCGAATTCTTTCCAAGCCTGTTCCATGGCATGAGTAACTTCGATCTCAATTAATGAACCTGGAATATCAATGGGATTGGCCTCATAAAGCGCATCAGCTACTGCCTTTCGGCTCAAATTCATCAATCTACGTCGAACCTCACGGGTCATGTTTGCCAACACTTCCTTACGTAGAGCCTCAATAGTTTTTTCCTCAAGGCCAAAAGCCTCTATAAATTCAGCATTTAGCTCCGGGAGAATTTCTTCGGCAACAGAACCAATCAATACTGTGAAATGAGCTTCTTTACCAGCCACATCACGACCATGATAATCATCCGGAAATGTCAAATCAAAGGTGGTTTCATTTCCTGCCTTCAAACCCAAAATGGATCTCTCAAATGCAGGAAGCATCCGCCCTTCACCCAGCCGTATGGTTACATTTTCGGCCTCACCACCAGGAAAAGCCACATTATCTATCGTTCCTTTAAAACTAATCGTTACCTGATCTCCATTACGTGATTCACGATCTACAGGAGAATAAGTGGCTCTTTGTCGACGCAACACATCTATAGTACGATCTACATCTGAATCTGTAATTTTATACACAGGCCGCTCAAGAACAAGTTCGCCCAAATCTTTCAACACAATTTCAGGATAAACCTCAAAAGTTGCAGAAAACTCAAGATCAGATACCCCCTCTCCAAAAGGCTTGGTTTCAATTTTGGGAACACCGGCTATTTTTACTTTCAAATCGCGCAAGGCCTCAGCCAGACTCTGCTGAATCGAATCTCCTATGACTTCGCTCCGGATCTGTCCAGCGTATTGCCGTTCGACGATATTCATAGGTGCCTTGCCTGGTCGAAATCCATGCACCTTAACAGTACGAGAAAGCCGTTTTAACCGATTTGAAACTTCCTGATCGATTCGATCAAGCGGCACCGACAGATTCATACGTTTTTCCAATTGACTAATTGTTTCCAGCGTCGATGACATTCCAGCATCCCCAATAACAATTTACAACAATCAATAAACATTGCGCCGCACAAGGCGACGCAGCTTCATGTCCAATACAAAAAACAAGATTAACTACTTCTACTCAATGCATAATTATTACACAAAACCCAAAATGGGTGAATGAAGTTTTAACTTATGATTACATAACCCCATTGAAATATTAAGAATAAAACTAAAAACTACACCAGAAATAATCTCAATCAATTTTAACAAAAACCAATTACTAAAAATCCTTACAAATAAAAATCAAACAAGTCTAATCTACTGCAACATGTTTTCCACTTGAAGTAAACGGGGGACGAGCGAACCAAATAAGTCCTAACAAAATGAGAAATAACCATCCAGATATCCAAAAAATATCATTGGTTGCCATCATAACAGATTGATTTGTAACCTCTTGATTAATAAATGCAATAGCTGTATTACCCTTAATTCCTAAATCATGAAGTCTTGCCAATGCACTAGTTGTTGCTGGATTGTTTCCTATTGCATCTACTAAACGGCTATGATGCAAAATGGAACGATTACTCCACATGTTAATACTAATTGAAGTCCCAAAACTTCCCCCCAGTATACGAAGAAAATTATATAGCCCGGATGCATCAGCAATCACTTCTGGCTTAAGACCAGAAAGCGTAATCGTTACTAGCGGAATAAAAAAAGTTGCCATTCCAGCCCCCATCACAATCCGCGGGATGATGAGATGGACGAAATCAACCTGGCTATCGAAAGTCGAATTCCAGAACGATACCCCTGCAAAAACAGCAAAAGCAAATGTTACCATTAACCGTAAATCAAAATGGTGCAAGAAACGTCCAACAAACGGAGACATGATAACAGCAAGCACGCCTATTGGAGCTGCCGCCAATCCAGCCCAAGAGGCGGTATAACCCATATTAGTCTGTAACCAAAGAGGAAAAATAACTACGCTTACAAAATAGGCAAGATAACCCAAAGTCGTAGCCACCACACCAATAGTAAAATTACGGCCAAGAAACAACTTGAGGTTAAGCACGGGATGCCGATCATAAATTTCCCAAACAATCAGAAAAACCAATGCCACAAAGCTTGTAATCGCCAAGAACATGATAACGGGCGAATTAAACCAGTCCAGATCATGTCCTTTATCCAGCAAGACCTGTAAGCTTCCAATGCCAATAGTCAGTAAAATCAATCCAACTGTATCAATGGGCAATTTTGTTATCATGGTTTCGCGGTGCCTTAAAACTGACCAAACAATAAATACTGAAGCCATACCAACCGGAATATTGATATAAAAAATCCACGGCCAACTGTAATTATCAGTAATATATCCACCCAAAATAGGACCAAAAATCGGCGCTAATATGACAGTCATGGACCACAGCGCCAAAGCCAACCCTTTTTTTTCATCCGGGTAATTCGCAAGCAATAGGCTTTGGGACAACGGGATCATGGGCCCGGCCACTGCTCCTTGTAAAACACGAAACAATACAAGCATAGGCAAATTAAAAGCTGCCCCGCATAACCAGGAAAAAAGAGTAAATAAAAGCGTTGACATACAAAATAACTTTACTTCTCCTATTCGCTTTGCTGCCCAACCAGTAACAGGTAAAGCAATTGCATTTGAAACAGCAAAAGAGGTAATAACCCATGTTCCCTGATCCGGGCTAACTGCCAAATCACCAGCAATACTCGGTATGGAAACATTTGCAATCGATGTATCCAAAACCTGCATAAATGTCCCCAAACCTAAAGCAAGGGTCAACATAGCTAATGATGCGCCATGTAATGGACGATTATTTGTCATTACTGCTCAACTTTTAAATTATTATTCACAATCGCATGGATAACTGCATTAATGGTTTTATTGGTCCCCTGGAAAATAGGAGTCGCATACTGTGGTGCTTGAGATTGAACAGAAGTCAATAACGGCCCAGTTCGGTCATGGGTATTAATAGTGACGCTCATTGATAGGCCAATACGCAATGGAAATCTCTTAAGCTGTTCAGGATCAATTAAAATTCTTACAGGAACACGCTGCACAACTTTAATCCAATTCCCGGTTGCATTCTGAGCAGGAAGAATTGAAAAGGCACTACCTGTTCCGGCATCAATTCCTTCCACATGCCCATGAAAAATTACATCGCCTCCATATAGATCACTTTCCAGACGTACGGGTTGACCCACACGTACATTAGCCAGTTGATTCTCCTTGAAATTAGCATTAACCCACATTTGATTCATAGGAATAATCATCATTAAAGGCATGCCAGCTGAAACTCTTTGTCCAACTTGAACCTGTCGTCTGGCAACCACACCGGTTACCGGTGCATCAACTTTAGTACGCGCCAAATTAACGTAAGCATTGCGAACTTCTTCAATCGCAAGTTTCACCTGAGGATCATGGTAAACCGATCCTGGCCTAACCAGAGTTTGTGCTGATGCCAAGGCCTGGAGACTCTGATTCAACGATGCCCTTGCCATAGCAAGAGCATCTTTAGCATGGGAAAACTGTTCTTTCGAAATAGCATGTGTTGCAAGCAGCCCTTTTCTGCGATCAAAGTCCAGCTTTGCCTTTTCAAATCTAATCCTATAATCTTGAACCGCATATCTGATTTTCTTAACTTCAGCTTTCATATGCATAACTTGTAATACAGAGTGGGCCAATTTCGCTTCTGCCTGACGCAGATTAATGATTTGATCGGTATCATCCAGGGTGACCAGTCTTTGTCCCTCATGAACCAATTGTGTATTGTCGGCGTAAATTTTGGTCACCGTGCCATTTGTTCGCGGTGTCACCTGAACCTGATTGCCGGCTACATACGCATCATTCGTACTTACTCGAAACTGGCCAATAAAATACCACCAAGCAGCCCAAGCAATACCCAGGATAAGAAAAACAAACAAAAGAATAAAAATTATCCGAAGGCGCTTTGAATTATTACTATTACTTTTTTCCATTTGGCTTTCCTGCATCACTCTGCTCCTACTGAATTCTCAGTCGGCATCTTGTAGCCGCCGCCTAAGGCCTTAATCAAATCAAGCTGAGCCATAAGGTTCTTCATATACAGCGAATTAACCACTCGCCTGGCAAGTATCTGGTTTTCTTTAGCTTGAAGCTCTGTTGTAAATGCAACGATCCCTGATTGATAACGCTGTTTAACAAGATTCAAGACACGATCCATATCCATCAATCTGAATTTCGCATGCTTTAACCGGCTTGACTGGGAATGTATTGAAGAAAGCGCTTGCGCAACCTGTTTTGCAGCATTCAGAACAGCTTGATTATATTGAGCCACATTTTCGTCATACTGTGCCCGCCGTGCAGATAAATTCGCTCGTAGCGCGCCCCCTTCGAAAATTGGCAAATGAAATGCCGGGCCTATGCTTGCAGCAAGATTAGGGGCCTCAATCAGACTGCCTAAGTTAATGCTCTGGAAGCCAATCATGGCAGAAAGATTGATGTCTGGATAAAATTCAGCTCTGGCTGACTTTATCTCAAAATTGGACGCTTCGATCCTGTTTCGCAGCGTAACAATGTCAGCCCTGCGCGACAGAAGATCAATAGGTAACCTAGGAGGTACCCCCAAAAAGGCTGCATACTGCGGCAATTTAATAGAAGTGTAACGATTAGCAGCATCAGGGCTTTCACCAGCCAAGGCAGCAAGCTGATAATGGCCTGCCTCATTAAGCGCTTGCAAGTGACGTAACTCGTTAATCAACTGCTCCCGTTCTGCATTGTCTGAAAGCACAGGAAGATTACTTTCCAGTCCCGCCTTCTCAAGATCCTTATCAATCTGAAGCTGCGACTGATTTACCTGAAGCAGGTCGCGCTGTAATCTCAGGTCCTGCCCCACCTCACCCAGCTTAAACCAAGTGTTAGCTACGCTGATAGCAATCAGTATGCGGGCCTCAGCTTCATTTGCATAAGCAGCATTAAGATTTGAGCGCGCCACAGCAATTCTGGCCTTATTAAGGCCCCAAAAATCAAAATCCTGCTTATAATTTGCCGCTAAATCTCCAAAATTGACTGTCGATCCTGAAAAAGGAGGCGGAACTAAACCATTTTGGGATAAATGCTGACGATTAACCGTTCCATCCAAGGATATATTTGGTTCAACAGAGGCGGAAATTTCACGCACCCTCGCGTCAGCCAAACGAATCCTAGCAGCTGTTTCTGCCAGCGTTGGATTTGTAGACAAGGCCTTCGCTTCTACCTGGTTTAACCTCCTATCACCAAAAGCTTTCCACCAGTCTGTTATCGGCCAGGAAGTTCGGCCCTCCAGCCGACGATATACAACTGAAGTTTTTTCTAACTTAACAGATGATACAGGCTTAGATACAGTCTTGTTCCCAGGAATATGTGCACATCCAAACAACATAAAACAAGACAGCCAGATAACTCTTGAATAAGGTAATTTCGTCATTTTATCTAGCCTAGCTGGACTTAATATTAAGGAGTACCTGAACCATGTAATTTTGCATCTGGACTGCTTCTTGGCCAGTTAAAGACCGCCACACATCCTTCATGGTCTCGGCTTGAACCGGGAGAACCTTATGAACCAGATTTAATCCATCATCTGTCAAACGTAAAAATACTTTTCTCTTATCTTTCGAACAAGGCTGACGATTTACCCACCCGTTACCAGCCAACTCATCTACCAGCCGAGTAATGTTGGTACGCGAAGAATACATGGCATTTGAAAGTTCCAAAGGATGAATCGCTCCTGTCGGGCTAGCAAAAATATTCATCAAGGCGATAAAACTGGTTGTATTTAAACCATAAGGAGCTAACCTGGAATTTAGCGCATCATTTATTTCTCTAAATAAAAAATACATCAGACGCGTTAACACTACTTCCTGCCGCGGTAAATTAGGTACCTTTCCGCATACCTCATCAATTTTACACATCAAGCCTTTTATATCTGCGGCCATAGTAGATATATTCCAAAATAATTATTTTGATAATTATATTGCCGCCAGAACAATTGTCAACCAATTTCAGTCAGGCCGACATCTAATAAACCAATTCTATTAAAGTCGATAAAAAAGCAAAAATACCTAGTGAGAAATAATTTAAGTCGTGGAATTTATGGCTACTCAAAAAAAGAATAACTAGACAGGCTGGTCTTTTAATCCATCGCTTTTTGCACAATAACTACAGTCAAGGCAAGCTAAAACAAGCAAGACCTCATTTCCTATCAATCTGTATGTGGGGGTGGCTGTTCTGCATCAGGGCTTAAATTTGGCTCAATGGTCGATTTATTCTTTTTCCTACGTTGTCGTCTTAATTTAAAATGTTCTTCAATTACAGTCTCAACCCTGTCAAACTCCAAGCCATCAGTAACATTTTGATAAATTAAACATGCGCCTAGAACTGCAACCATCACCGGCATGCTCAAAGCTACCAGGAAAATAACACCAGAGCTAAACAAAACAGCATATTGATAAGCCGTTGCTCCATCTTGGAGCGCATCAAACATTGCACCTAATGTAACTCCACCATTACCCAACTTTGAGCCAATTATGCCATTAGCCATAGGCAGAACAACCGAACTACCTGAATTAGTCACAGAGTAGGTAATAAAGCCCACCAATGCAACCAGCACCCCAAGCAGAAGCAGTTGCACAAGAACAACTAATGCCTTGTTTTCTAGAACAACCCATAACCTGGCAATTGCACCTAATATAGTTCGCCCTTCCCAGATAGCTGGAGACAGTATGGCAATAAACAAATAAGCCATGGCAATATTAACCAGACCAATAAGAACAGCGCTTAATGGATAAACAGCCGCAAAAAGTAAAGGCCCAATATAAGGTATTCGACAAAACACCAAAAACACTGAAACCAGCAATACGCTAACGAATAGGCTTAAAGCCCAGACCATAAAACAACCGACAAAACGGTGCAAGCTCTGCAAAGAGGCTTCAATTGCATCTCGCACGGAACGCTGGGGATTCCCAAGCGCACGATCCATCATCATAAACCCAGATGCCGATAATCCCGCAAGAGATATGATCAATGCAAACAAACCCGCCAGAAGAGTCAACCATTCATTTCCAAAAAAGCTAACAAAAGTAAAGAGACTGGCTCCAATCAGCACAGCCACAATAAAACAAAACAAGGGGCGCCATTGCGAAGCCCCTTCCAGGGCCGTCAATAACATACCGGATTTTTGAACTTGTCCAGTAATTCCGAGTCCATTCATAAGCTGCATAACCCTTAAAATAAGTCAGAATGATCATGCCATAAATTACATGCAGTTGCCACGCCTATCCCAGTATCTAGACACCAATTAAATAGGACACAGAAAAACGCTCAAAATTCAAAAAAACATGGCAAGCTTAAAACAAAACTTCAGTCATTACTAACACCATAAGATAAGACATCCATTCACTATCGGCTAAAATGGACGGAAAAGCGAAATAACTGCTATCATATTGCGCTTATATAGTTATGCCCAGGTGGCGAAATTGGTAGACGCAGCAGGTTTAGGTCCTGCCGCCGTAAGGTGTGGGGGTTCGAGTCCCTTCCTGGGCACCA
>JAGXAQ010000026.1 GCA_018971485.1 Pseudomonadota bacterium
CAGCCATTTTTATTTTTTTATCCCACGTTTCCCCGTGTTTTTAAAAATATCGAGAACATTCGGCAGGCAGCCAGACTCCTTTTACGGGAAGGAATCACCCATTTCGAAATCCGAATCACCCTTGATGGAAAAAAAACACGCTATGAGAAATGGCTCAGCAAACAGTTTTCCGATATCCCCCAACTTAAATTAATCGGGTTCCAGATTCGTAATAACGTATTTAAAGAATATGCCGAAGCGGATTGCCTACTTTTTCCATCCAAACTGGAAACCTGGGGGTTACCCCTTTCTGAATTCAAGACTTTTGAAAAACCTATTCTGGCAGCCAATTTACCGTATGCCCACGAAACAATCGGAAGATATGACCAGGTCAAATTTTTTAATCCCCTCAATGCAACAGAGCTTGCCTCATCCATGAAAAATCTAATGAAGGGGCAATTGCAATTTGATCACCCCAATCCTGCTTCCCCTTCCCCACCTTTTGCCACTAACTGGGCTGAACTCTTTAAGCTACTACCTCAATCGGTAACAATAGCTTCTAATGCCACCTGACTAAAACCTGTTTCAACTCAAGATTGTTACTACTCCCAGCCCGCTCAACTTTTGGCCTCTATATCTTAGGCCAGGTTCAGGCTTTACTTATAGTTACCAACACACAGACAGGACCTATTATAATTAGAACCTCATGGCTCCAAATAAGTCCAATACTGGGCAACTCCCATAAATATGCGTTTTAACCGTCTTAACCTTAACCATCTTTCCTGCCTGGGAATAACCGGTATCGACCAGCCCAGCGCTTTCATCACTCCAAAAATCCGGCTCATAGCCCTAACATAATCTTTATAAAAACATTGGCCTTGTTTTCCTATCCGATATCCCAAATAGAGCAAAACCTCGTGATCACTAACAATACGTAATCCATGAAAATGGTAAAATACAGGATTTAAGTCTTGTTGGTTTTTTAAAAAAAACTGCACATTCCAGGGAGCCAGAGTCTTATCTACCTGCCCCAAAACATGAACGTCATCCTTAAAAAGATCAGGCCAGATATCCAGATACTTCTGATCCCCAAACTTATTCCCTTCAACCCGTGCAAAACACCATTCCAGGCATTTTTCCTGCCACCATTTCATGACTCTAAACGCTTCTTGAGTTCGATTGAATACAACAAACTGTACACAGAACCGTCCATGTAACAATGACTGTTCATATTCAGGCGCATAAGCATGCTCCGTAATCAGGACCGATTTACCACTTGCATCAAACTCCTTGAACAACTTCCGGGGCGTGTCAAAAAAAAACAAATCAGCATCCACGTAGGTCACGCGTTCCACTGTTTCATCCCGCTCAAACACCATCTGCGGTGTAAAAGGCGTCAAAGTCCAGCAATATTCCGCTTTTGTCCGACCCTCTTTTACTGAAAGCAACTTTGCTGTTTCAACCTTGGACAAAGATATTAAAGTTACATGGCTTAAGGCCAGCTGTTCAAGCTGTTTTTCAACCTTCTCATCCATACAAAGAATCCACAAATGAAAAGGCTGGGCATGCGTCATCAAGGAATAATGTAAACACCATCCCATAGGTAAGAACTTGCAATCAAACAGAGTAACGAAGTGCTCTGTCTGTTTATCTGAATGCATTGATCACCTTAATCACCCGATTAACATCAGCATTGGAAAGTTGCGGATGGCAAGGGATTGAAAGACACTGCATTGCATGAACCTCTACATATTGCAACCCCTGCGGATCCCGTTTTAACCCCCGGCAAGGCTCCTGATAATGAATCGGGACAGGGTAATGGGATAAGCAATCCACACCCTCTTCTTTCAGATAAAGAGCCAACCTATCCCGTTCTTCAGTAAGGATAACAAAAAGATGATAGACATGGTTTTCAGGCTCCATAGGAGGCTGTAACAGCCTGATATTGGGGTGAAGTATCCCCTTATAATACATGCGGGCAATCTCACGGCGTCTTGATGTCCAATCTTTCAGCCAGTTAAGCCGTACTGAAAGCAACGCAGCTTGAAGTTCATCCAGCCGGCTATTGAGTCCTTCCATAGGATGATGATATCGGATGGTTTGACCATAATTTCGAAGGGAGCGCGCCTTTTCTGCGACAGAAGGACAATTGGTGACCAGTGCTCCGCCATCCCCTTTGGCTCCAAGGTTCTTGGTAGGATAAAAACTATAAGCTCCAAAACGTCCAAATGACCCGGCTGGTCGCCCCTGCCATGTAGCCAGATGTGCCTGGGCACAGTCTTCAAGCAAAACGATTTTATTGGCTTCACAAAAATCAACCCAATCTTCCATCCGACTTATATGGCCATAAAGATGGACCAGCAGGACTGCTTTGGTCCGATTCGATAAACACCGTTTTACACTATCCAGGCCAAGCAACCCGGTAGCCGGATCAATATCGGCCAACACAGGGGATGCGCCTGCACGAAGAATAGCCATTACCGTTGCAAAAGCAGTCATGGCAGTTGTAATCACTTCATCCCCATTGCCAATTCCACATGCCCTCAAGCCAATTTCAATGGCATCCATGCCATTACCAACACCCACTGCCTCATGCACACCACAATATTGCGCCCAGGAATGTTCAAATGCCTGAACTTCTGGCCCTAGAATATACCAGCCCGAAGCCATGACGCGCTTGAGTGCATCCTGCTCCAGAGATTTCAGTGCCTCTGGTTCTGACTTGAAATCATTCATGGGGATCATTCTGACTGGTCCCAATAATGTTCGGAATGCATCAAATAGTAATCAAGAGATCGGCGTAACCCTACGCTTAACGGCACGTAAGGTTTCCAGCCCAGAACCTGTTCAATCTTTGTAAAATCACTATAGTAATCCCCAATATCAATTGCTTTTCTTTCAGGTGGGAAAGGAACAACTGAATAACTGGCACCTGAACGTAAGGCAACCATCGTGGTGGCTAATTCTGCAAGACTCACGACTTCCTTGCTCCCCAGATTAAAGATTTCTCCATCTGATTTTTCTTCTGCAGCAGCAAGAAGCAATGCGTTAACCACATCATCAATATAGTTAAAATCCCGAAGTTGTCCACCATCACCAAATACCAACAAGGGTTTATGGTCAACCAGGTTTCGTAACCAGATACCCAAAAAAGTTTGACGGGCATCCTTTACACGCATCCGGGGTCCATAGGTATTAGTCAGACGTAAAGCACAAGAACGAATCCCATACACTCGATAGTACAAAAGATGATACCACTCCCCTGCAAGCTTATTGATACCGTTGACATCAACAGGACAGATAGGGTGCTTCTCATCTACAGGAAGATACTGGGGTTTCCCATATAACTGCCGGGTACTTGCAAAAACAATCTTGATGGATGGATTGTGCTTACGACAGGCCTCTAGAATTGAAAGTTGGGCTGAGGCATTAATATCCAGATCTATCTGCGGATCCTGCATGGAATCAAGATGACTTGTCTGACCTGCGAGATTAAACAAATAGTCCTGGTATTTAACAAGATAATTGATGGCATGGGGATCCCGCACATCGCTGATGTTAACCTGAACCTTATTCTTAATTCCTTCAATATTGAAAAGATTTCCCCCATACTGGGGAATCATGCTATCAACGATCGTAACCCGAGCCCCTAAAGCCACCAAAGTATGCGCCAGGTTGGAGCCAATAAAGCCAAGACCTCCTGTGATCAAAACATGCTTTTTATCAAAAATTTTAAATTGGCTCATTTTACTAACTTAAAAATAACCATAAGGGCTATATATAAAAATTATATCCGTAAAGATAAAACAGCTAATTTAACCAGTTCAATATATTCCTGGTTATTCTTTTCATCCATGGCGGATTAATTGATCGCCAATAACTTTCAATCAATTGGGTCGCAACTAAGTTTTCTTCAACAACTATCTTTTTAACTAAAATAGGAGATTGGGCTAAATCTGCATCATAACTAGAAGTAGATCCACAATGTGTACCACTCCCATCGAATCCAATATTGCAAACCAAAGAACGAGAAGGATACAGTGTTAATTTATTTTTCAAAAATGCTGATGCATGCCAACGTATAGCCCAAGAATTATTCTTGCCAGAAATTTGATCTTCAAGCATTTTGGAATACTCATAGGCTCCATTAAGATCAAATTTTCTTCGCAGATTTCGTTGATCTAATTCAGCGAGTAACTTTTCACCATCATATTCAAATAAATCCCAACCACGTTTCCAAGTGCCCCACCCCCAGCAATCTGCGCCCCGCATAAAAAATGTTTCGGGCAATTCACCTAATACCGGATACATATAACCATGAATACTTATAACGCGATCATCCAGCTGATAAAGATCAAGTGCCTCATTCATGTAACATAAAAAATAGGGGGAAGTCACCAAGTCATCTTCAACCACAATAACCCGGCCATGTTGATTACATAATTGAGCAACCCCATCAATAATAGATTGAGCTAGCCCCAAATTTTTAGCTCTTTTAATCACAGTAACAGATTTAAATCCCGTAACCGTCTCTAGATAATCCCGGACTTCTTGAACTGATATACGGGGCTCTTCAGGTT
>JAGXAQ010000018.1 GCA_018971485.1 Pseudomonadota bacterium
ATTATCGTTAATAGCTCAACACGGGGCTGATGGTCTTCTTTTATCATTTGTAAACTCCTTATTCAAAACCAGATAGGTGTTTAAAAACGACATAAAAAAAACAAATCACGGCTTAAACTAAAATAACTTCTTAATAGGGCTAACAAAACCATGCATTAACCGATTCGAAATCAACAGGGCGAAATTCAGGTAGATGGTCAGGTATTAGTACTGAATTTCGCGGCAATAACACTACAAAATGGAGTGAAATTTCCAACTATCTGTTCACTCATTACTCATTATGGTTAGAAGATTTATCATTACCCGGCCAAACCCTGTAAACAGAAATCTGTGCTGCATGATGAGACCAGGGGTCAGATTAATAATACATAGAGCATGGCAAGTTCTAATCTGGTAGGTCAGACATATAGTGCGTGTACATCGAATTGGGGATACAAAAAAGACAGAAGAAAATCTAAAGCTAATGAGTTACTGATAAATAGAGAGCCGCCATGCAATGAATATTCAGAGACACATTAACACTTTGCTTTGGCAAGTTCTATCATTCCGATGGCTGGCGCAGCTACAATGGAACGTGGCTATAGGGTTTTACAGGTATTTCCAATTTCCATATCCCCCAAGATGAGAAAGATTATGAAGGAAAAACTAATCGAAAAATTTTAAGTTCAATTAACTATAATCCTTTAATGAAGCTCTATTTAAGATGATTACCTATACTAATGATTTTAAGTCACCTTTTTCTAAAAAACTTTATTACTTCCATATTAATCTGCAAACAGTGAGACGACATGAAGCCCTCCCTATAGGTTTTCGTAAAATTATTAAATTTCGTAGCATTCATTCATTTCGAGCAACTTACAAAAAAGTTTGTGGCCAATCAAACTATCAGACGTGTCTCTGCCTGATGCCAAACCAACTAACACCTCCATATACAAACGTTTCGGCACGATGGACAACACGGTTAATATCAATTCGAGGCGCTTGGTTATTACCCTGCCACCGTTTTCATCAAACTCTATCAGGAAAAGAACGTTGGTCTTGGATTCAAAAAACCATCTTAAGCGATGAACTCAACTGCCCTCAACCTATTCCTGGCACATTTTCACCCTACAAAAATTTAAGGCAAAGTACATGCCTTATTGACCTATGTGGTGAGGAGGCAACTCGTTCATTCGTATCAATCACTCTAGGTAAAATTCACGGCACATTCCTTCTCAATACTAAACAACCAGTTAATCGCAGCCACTATCATTATTATCAATCAAGGATATCAGCACCAACACTGAGTCGATCTCTAGGCCCTGCATCTAAGACATATCACCTTTGTTATTCGAACACAGGCAAGTCTTCCCCGCACCTAGATTGGATTCAACAAAAAAGAAAAAAATATCAAACAAACCAATATTTTACAGAACTTCGACGAAACCCTAAAAAACTTATTCTGAACGCTTACATTAAATTTGTCGCCACGGAACAGCTTCATTTATTTCTTACCAATTATTGTTTCAATTTACCTTTACTGACTACAGCTAAAATCAACCAGCATCACTGTCCTATCAAATTTTTTTTCAGAATCTTGGTAAACGTACGTTTAAGCCACAAATCTGTATCATCGTATATACCTATCGACTCGTTACATTCGCCTAAAATACAATCCAACGAACTAGATTATTTACTGATTTTACATGAATTTTTTAAATCTGAAGTGCACTATAAGGTAGGCTTGATACTTACAAATATGCAATTGACACTGCGTAATTTTAAAATTACGCAGTTTATTAACAGTAAATAAATAATTGAAATATTGGACAATATATATGCCTATTCAATCGAATTTAAATGACAGATGGTTCGAATTTCTATTCGAGGCAAACCCTCAGCCAATGACGATTTACGATATAAAGACTTATCAATTTTTGGCAGTTAACCAAGCAGCTTGCATCCAATATGGATATACCCAAGAAGAGTTCTTAAACTTGACCGTGTTGGAAGTAAGGCACCCAGATGATATTCCTGAATTTATTAAATCCATCAAAACGACATGTTTAGATGTTGGTAGCGGATTTCAAAGTTCAGGAATATGGAGACATCTAAAAAAAGATGACAGTACCATTTATATCGAAATTTCCAGGCATTTAGTCGAATTCAATAACAGAAAATGTATTTGCACACTGATTAATGACATAACTGATAGATTATTAACAGAAAAAACATTGCAGTATAGCGAAGCTAGCTTGGCTGAAGCACAACACATAGCGCATATTGGAAACTGGGAATGGGATATTTTTAAAAATACTTTTCAGTGCAGTAAAGAAGCAGCAAGAATCCTAAGCCTTAAGTATCATGATAAGACCAACACTATGAATATAGATTCTTTTATTTCTACCGCCTATCCAGAAGACAAGCCTTTACTTAATGAAATGATTCAAAAATCATTGCGTGATTTCAAACCTTGGTCACTTGAGCACCGTATATTGTGCCAAAACTCATTAATATATGTTAAGACTAAGGGACGTATAACTTTTGATAAAAACAATTGTCCGGCAAGAATGTTCGGTACTATTCAAAATATCACTGAGCAAAAAAAAATTGAAGAGGAATTAAGGAATTCACGTAAGGAGTTCCGTGAGCTCTCAGCATTCTTACAATCAGCATTAGAAGAAAATAGAACCAACATTGCCAGGGAACTTCACGATGAATTAGGTCAATCATTGACCGCACTGGATTTGGGATTATCATGGATAAGCACGAAACTAAAACCGCCTCAGGCCGAACTAAAAGAAAAACTAGAAAATTTAAGAAATATTGTAAATTTTACAATTGAAGCAATTCAACGAATTGCCTCAAATTTAAGACCACCCGCCTTAGATGATTTAGGCCCGGCGGCGGCAATTGAAGGCCTGTTGGAGGAGTTTCATAGCCGTACTGGAATTGAATTTGATCTGAAGCTTAGCCAGGAAGAGTTCTACCTTGAGGATAAAGTTATCACAAATATTTTTCGAATTCTGCAAGAAGCTCTAACCAACATTACTCGTCACGCTAGCGCGACTAAAGTATATGTAAGATTAAATCAAGTTAATAAAGAAATCATTTTGCAAGTGCAGGACAATGGTAATGGTTTCGATATGGCTCAGCATAAAAAAAAGCCATCTTTAGGATTGTTAGGTATTCGAGAGCGAGTTCGAATGCTTAATGGAAAACTGATAATTAGTAGCGCTATAAATGCTGGAACTTTAATAGAAACTAAAATTCCAATAGGAATGAAAACATGATAAAAATCCTTATTGCTGACGATCACCGGATTGTAAGAGAAGGAATCAAACAGATTCTATTAGATGCCCAAGGACTACAAGTTGCTGGTGAAGCGGCAAGCGGCAATGAAACATTAAAGAAAATTTGCCAAGAAGATTGGGATGTACTAGTACTTGATATGTCAATGCCCGGTAGGAATGGTATACAACTTATTAAACAAATAAAGCATGATAGGCCAAAATTGCCAATTTTAGTGCTTAGTATGCATAAAGAGGATTTATATGGGGTAAGAGCTATTAAAGCTGGAGCATCTGGCTACCTAACTAAAAACAGCGCATCAACACAATTAATATTAGCAATTAAAAAAATTGCAAATGGCGGGCTTTTTGTTAGCAGAAAAATTACTGAAAAATTATTAACTGATATTACCTCAACTAACACAAATCAACCACACTTATTATTATCTGATAGGGAATACCAGATTTTTCAGATGATTATATCAGGAAATACACTCTCGGAAATTGCCAATATTCTTTGTTTAAGTATTAAAACGATAAGCACACACAAAAAGAACATGATGAATAAGATGAAAATTAACAGTACTGCGGGGTTAGTTCATTATTCGTTAAAACACAATCTTGTTGAAGAAGGAACATTATTTCCAGATTAACTTAATCTATCAAATTCGAATTAATGAATCGCCCCGGGTTTCGTGAAGGCAAATTGGTTTAAGTTAAGTCACCTCAGCACCTCCTTCGGCGAGTTGCCGATAGTAGTTTACTTCAGCCTCAGCCGATGGTATCGAACCAATTGATTCCAGCAGTCGGTGGTTGTTAAACCAGGCCATCCATTCCAACGTTTTCAGTTCCACAGCCTCCTTTGTTTTCAGGGGCACAATGGATTAACTCGGCCTTGTAGAGGCCGTTGATAGCCTCAGTCCCTAAATTTAACGTAACTTATTGTTTTTATTACATCGCGTTATGGTGTTCCATTGCACCCTTGCACTACAGCGCATCACAACGCATCACCCAGTCGGGCAAAAGCCGGGCAAACCCAACGAGAATCTGTGCATCATTAAATTCCTATCGAGGTAACGCACAATCTATAACGCATATCTGAATACAATGATTTTCTTCTGGTGCAAGTGTCTGGCGTAATGAGTTTTCAAGCTCAATAGCACTATGAGGTTTTTCCCCATCATGGGGTGGCGGCATATCCTTACCTCCAAACCAAAAAACCAGATAAATTCCATATCCATCCGCGCCGGGATCACGGACATATTTAGGTATCAATTGTCTATGAATAGCTTGCCAGAGATCGGCATGACTGTCTTTTTTGATTTCAATTGGAACGTTAAAGCCATTTTCACCTTTAAATGAAATCCGGATATCAGCCCGCTTATTTTCGGCATAATTACCTTCTGGCTGAGCATCAATATCCAACCTTCCAAGACGTCCCTTCAAATCAGACAACAAGGCATCACGGCAATCATTTTCCGGTTTTGTTCTACACAAGTTCTTATTGCCTTCATCATAGCTCCAATACTGCCTGTAATCGTTAGTGTTTCCATCATGAATCGTTTTTGCAATATCGCGCAGAGCCTCAAAAACCAGTGCGGCAAGATCTGCAGCGCAGGCAGGCTGGAGATTTGCGAGCGTATCATCAACTTTTTCTATACTCAAATGCCGGAATAACGCTTTGCGCCGGACAATACGTTGATCATGTAATGCCCGGCGTAAAACACCATGCCAACGCCATAGATGAGATAAGGCCAAAAGACGTTCAAGTTCATGGCAGGCTGTTTCGCTTGGAATCCTGCTCAGATTAGTGATGTAAGTATTTATCAAATCAGCAGTCTGCATTTCAGGACTAACCCAGTGAGCCCCCTCGGGGAAATCCGGCGTGCAATCCGAGGCCAACAACTCTATCAATAATGCAAGAGTGGATTCTGGCAAAGCGACACCGGGAACCCCTTCCCGATGCCAACCATCATGAAGAAAATTAGCCAGGTAACCTCTGCGAACCTTGCTTTTTCCTATATATCGAAACAGTTCTGTTTCGTATTTCTCAGGAGCAATCATCAGACCACAGGCAATCCAATATACCCGTTGAGCAGCATCCATACTTTTCAATCCAAGCTTTCGTACAACAATAGACGCAAGAATTTTTTTATCCAGGTAATTTAGCGCACCTTTCAATAGGTACTCAAGTGCATAGGCCAATTGTTTCTTCCTGGCTCGTAACGGAAACCCTTCAAGCAACCGTGGAATTGCTTGGCAGGCCACTTTCGAATAGGTTTCGTTATAACTCAATTGGTACAATCCATTGACATGCTCTTTTCCCGCTTGAAGCATGGACAAAACATACGCAACCAGTACGTCTTCCACCAAATCAGAACGCTCCTGAATCAGTGCTGAAAACCAAGCGGGGTCATTCCCGATATAATAAGTAAATCGAAAAGCCAACATCCTCGATAAAACGGCATCATCAAGCTGCAACGCTCCAGATGGATTGCTCTGATACAGCTCATCCATGCCCACCAGACAGGTGGGTCTGATGTAAAACATTTTCCCTTTGATTTCATGATTAATGATTTCTTTGACAGTTGGTAGATCGCCACGATCAAGGACATGACGAAAACCAGAATAGGCAGCCTCGACCAATTCTCTGTCTCCATCAAGAAAATTCTCAAGGCACTCATCCGGCGTATTGCCTTGAACCCCTAATAACAAACCTCTGTATGCTTGTGCCAGATCATGCAGCACATGCGGATGAGCGTTACCATCACGAATGGCTTCAAGGTGCTGTCGAAAATAATCTACCCTTTTCCTTGTTTGATTAAGCTGCTCGAGTTTCCTTTCACGATTTGTTATGGCGTACGAGCGTTGCCAATCATCAACAGGACATGAAATAAACGGTTCAAGCCATGGTTTGAAGGTTGGATAAGTATCTGTCCAGGATTCCAGATATTCCAGTTCTGGTAACGTCAGGAATTGACTGCCTTGCGGAAACATTAGGCCGACAGCCTGATTAAAAAGAAAATGTGCAAGCTCAGGTGAACGCTCTATAGATGCCTTGCTCAAATACCAGTCAGAGAAGCCTGTGGGCGGGGTGAATCCTTTTAACCTTGGCACAGACAAGTACAAACATTTCCAGATGTCTTCCTTATTTACACAAAGGGATATTCGATATTCAATCACCGCTTTATAGCGATCAGGGCGAACTACAAACCACTGGGTAACTTTCTCAGCATCTTCCTTTTCAAGCCCGTTTTGCCCATGCTCATCAAAACCAAGATTCAGCCAATCGTTAAGACGTTGATCTGTTATCGTATCACCACATACTGCCAGCCCGCGAACCAGCAAAGTCCCTATCATCTGGTTAAATTGGTGCTCAAGTGAGAGTTGCTGCAGATCAATTTGCTTTTTTACAAATTGATCCAGTAACAATGGTAAAACCTTATTGTCTGTTTTTTCAGAAAGCTCCCGAACCCAGAACATAAAATAACTACCAATAAAATTTTGATCTTTCGGTGCATGAAGAAATTCCAGAACGTTCTTGGGGAAAATAAAACATGGGTAGAGTTTTCGTAGCAAAACACCCAGTATTTCATCGTTCCTGTCTTCGACCTGGCCAGCACGAATATCTTCCGCAAGTCTCAGCAATCCTGAATCGTTATCTGAAGTAACACGTATCCATGCCCGCACCGCACTTATGCGTATGACAGGCCAGTAACTGAAATCTCGCGCAATAGTTTCCAGAGATCCAGCCAGCATAGGCATGGGATCACCATACCGTATGGCACTCAGTACACAATCAACCATTATTTGATCGGCTTCTGCGCGTGAAGGCAATGAAAAAATCTCATTGAACGTCGGAATCATGTCCATCGTACCCAGTGCGCCAAAAGGTGATAGGGCCCAACTTTCAGAACGAAACCATGGGTAACGCAACACTTCACGTTTCAAGGCCGCAAGCACTAGATGCTTGTCCCCGACAGGGAAATTGCGCACATCACCATAGAGTACGACCCCCAATGGATCACGTTCGATCAGGAGTGATCGCGCAGACTGCCAATAACTAGACAGCCATGCGGCAAGGCCACGCAAATCGGGCATGACGCCACCATCCTCCCCCGTCAATAACGCCATTACACGACTAAAAGGCAAGCCGCTGTTTTCAACCAGCAAGCCCAGATAGCAAGCACCCAGATATTCAGCAATACTGCGATGAACCGGGATTCGCTGCTCTTCACCATCGTTCTGGAACAGATTGGTTCTTAATGACTGAATCAAAGGAAGATCTTGATTTTTCAGAGCCCTAAAATTGAAATGCTGATTATCAGTTGCTTCATCATCCAGGGCGAACCCGGCAATTCCGGACAAAAGCTGCAGGGCGCACAGATATCCGGCTGCATTAAGCAGTAAATCATCAGAAGGTGATACATCGCGCCTTGCTACGCGATGCTCTGGGTTTTTTTCTTTGACGAGCTGATGGCAAGCCATCGTGTAGATTTCTTTACGGCTTTTGGGCCATTTATTGCCTTCCAGCGCGTTAACCAGCAAATCCAGGGTTTGCGGATTACGCAGCAGTTCGTATAATTGGTGATCTACCGCTTTGCGAATGAAATCATCCGGATCATTTATATCTTTATGACGAAGGAATTCAAGAATACCTTGGTCGCTCAACGGGTCAAGATGCAGGACGGCAATTTCCCGATTGGGCGACACGCGCATCAGTGCAGCGCTATCACTTTCACCCAGCCAGTCAGCCTCACGACAGGAAAGACGGAAGCGTGGGAAGCCTAGCTGTTCCAGGCCCCTGCGAACATGATCAAGCGGTGTCCTGCCATCATTTCCCTCAACACGCATTTCATCCAGCGCATCAATAAATAATGTGTTACCCCTATTTTCCTCACTCTGTAGAAATGTAGCAAAATCACGAGCCTTGATGTACTTGCAGCCAGGTTCTTCAGCTTCCTTTGCAAAAGCTTTTGTCTTGCCTGCGCCCGGATCGCCAAGCAGCACATAAGCGAACAGGCCACGATACGCTTCTAATGGACGGTGCTCTTGTTCCTCCGGTTTTTTAAGCTTTCGCGTACAGGTTCGCTGAACAAAAAAAGATTGGGCTGGTTTACTCAAAGCCAATGCTCCGCCGGATAAGAGAGAAACTCCACGATCGGAATCCCGCCCTCACCAACCAGCAATTTTCGGCATCTGCCGAAATTTTCCTCGAAGACGTCAAGACCACGGGCCTGACCAAAAACAGTTCCGCTTTTTACTTCAATGACAGTAATCCGGTTACCCCGCTCAATAACAAAATCAACTTCGTGCGGGCTGTCACGCCAGTAGTAGAGCTGACAGTTGGGGTATCCCGTATTGTGCAGATGCGCACCAACCGCACTTTCCACCATGTGCCCCCAATAGCTGCGATCTGCCTTGGCTTCAGCATGGGTATAACCCGATCCAGTCGATACCATGGATGTGTTGAGCACATTCAGTTTAGGTATGGAAGCGCGTCGACGATGTTGCTGCCCGGCGTATTTCTGGAGACCGATAATCAATCCGGCACTCCCTAATAAATCCAGATAATGCGCGAGGGTAACCGTGTTTCCAGCATCCTGAAGCTGGCCCACCATTTTGGTATATGACAAAAGCTGACCGGAATATTCACATCCCAGATAAAATAATTGTTTGAGCAAGGCAGGTTTGTCGACTCGCGTCATCATCAGAATATCTTTCTCGATGCTCGGCACAATCAAGCTTTCGCGCACATAGTTGCGCCAGCGAGCTCCGTCACGAATGAGCGGGGCACTCCCAGGATAACCACCAAAATAAATGAATTCATCCAGATTAAAATCAAAAGCTTCATACATTTCAAGAAATGACCAATGAGTAACCCGTATTAACTCATAACGCCCAGCCAGGCTCTCACTCATGCCTTTTTGCATCAGCAAAGGTGATGAACCAAGCAAGACAACATGCAGATTTAATTCCTCAGCCCGATCGGCATCCCACAATCCTTTGACCGCTTCTGACCAACGTGTAATTTTTTGGATTTCATCAAGCACCAGAATATAACCATCTTTAGACTCACGTGCTGCTTGGCGAGCACGCTGCCACTGTATGACTAACCATTCAGTATCGCGGATACCTGCATTCAAATCATAAGCAACATCTTCGTCACCAAAAGATCCAGATCTACGAATTTCATCAGGCTGATCGATGGGAACAATATGATACTTGTTAGACCCATATTGAAGTAAAGCTTGACGTACCAATGTGGTTTTCCCCACCTGACGGGGACCTGCAACAAAAATCAATGATCTTGGAGGTTCTGATAATCTTTCTAAAAGAACGCTCACTTCTTGGCGCTGGTAGGGTTTAGTTGGCATAATTACTATTGTGAGTAAAATTACTCACAATAGTAATTAATTCATTAAAAAATATCAATACCATAAATCATCAGACTTTTTGCCTTGCTAAATTTCGCAGATTCAAGTTTGAAGTGCAATTTTGAATAATTCTGGTCAAGTGGGGGAGATGCGGTAGCATCCAGGCTTTTTGACCAGCCAGTCGAAATTGCAAAGATGAACTACACCCACCTCACCCAGGAAGAACGATACCAGATTTACGCCTTGAAGAAGGCAGGACTTAAACAGAACGAGATTGCTAACGTGCTTGAACGCAGCCCCTCAGCCATCAGTCGAGAGTTAAGCCGCAACCGCGGTGGACGCGGCTATCGCCCCAGGCAGGCACAGAGCCTGGCCGAGGCACGACGTGCCATGAATGCCCGGAGAATAGACGATGCCACCTGGCAGTTCGCACAAGCCATGCTGCTGGAACAGTGGAGTCCTGAACAGATCAGTGGGCATGCAGCCATCAGTCATGAGACCGTGTATCGGCGCGTCTACGCCGACAAGCAATCCGGCGGCCTGCTCTGGAAGAATCTGCGTTGCCAGAAACAGCGCAGGAAGCGCTATGGCAAAGCAGAACGGCGCGGCATCATTCCGAATCGTCTCTCGATCGAAGATCGTCCGGCTATTGTCGAAGAACGCAGCAGGATTGGCGACTGGGAAGCGGATACCCTCATCGGCAGGAATCACAAACAGGCCATCGTCAGCATCGTTGAGCGCAAGACAGGGTTCACGCTGATTCAGAAAGTTGAACGCAAGACTGCCCAGGCTGTGAGTCAGGCGATGACATATTTGCTCAAGCCATATCACCGAAAGGTGCATACCATTACTTCTGACAATGGGCGAGAGTTCGCAGGGCATGAAGCGATCAGCAGGCAACTGAAGGCCGACTTCTATTTCGCGCACCCCTATGCTTCCTGGGAGCGCGGGACGAACGAGAACACCAATGGACTGATCCGTCAGTATTTCCCCAAGGAACGGGATTTCACCACGATTACACAACAGGAGATCGATATGGCGATGGAGCGATTGAACAACAGACCAAGAAAACGACTTGGATACCAGACACCCAATCAGGTATTCTTTAAGTCAGGCGTTGCACTTCATACTTGAATCCGCGTTTAAATATAATACATCGGTTTGGATATTATGTTCCCCACGACTCCAAACTCCCCTAAATCGAACCAATACGGGGCACAGCAAACAATATAGAAGGACTAGAAGTTTCCTAAAAATGAATTTTGCTGATTCTGTTTAGACTGAACCGATTCCCACAATTGATTGTAAATAGACTCAGCATCAGGAAGTGCGATGGTTTGTGATAATGCAGCTTCCATAATTTCTCTCGTTACAACCGCAACCCCTTTGCCTTGAACCTCTTCCAAATCAGCCTTGATTTCATTATTAGGTTTAGATGTAACTATAACAGGAAGCACCCTTAAGTGATTATTCCCGGATGAATCGAGTCACTTCTTAACAATCTCAACGCGCTCAACCAATTTAGCAATCTTGTCACTTTTCAACAGTCCTGTTGTACATTCCACGATTAAAATATTATTCGAAGGCGTTGTAGCCACAATATCCGCAGCATCGGAGGTTTTATCCGTTCCCCCAACCTGAGCAGAACTAAAACCCAGCATCCACAATAACCATACGACGCCAAACTCAAAGTCCCGTGCATTTCTTCCCCGTCGCTGCTCATCAAATAAATAGGATTGAAGTATATCCAATCCGTCATGAAACTCTTCTAGCACAATACGATGTGGATTCTGAAAATTACCAGGATCTGCCAACCAAGCCTGCTGGAGTGATAACCCGTTATAGCAGGCAAAGCAATGAAGTACTGCCCCGCGAGGAATTGCTACTTTTCCAGTTCCTTGGTGAAAATAATCATGTTCAACCCAAGTTAAATCTTTACCATGAATAATTTCCCTGCTTTCAACCTTACCCTGTAAAAAGACACGATACCCAATATGACATTTTTCAGAATCAAGGAGCTTTGCGAGATTTATCACTAGAGTGGCTTCTTCACCATCTACTTTGGAACTTGCATCAAATAATGCAATTGAAGTGGCTACTATATCAATATTGACGAAATTACCTGGATTGCCAATCAACGAGTAGTCAGCAAGTAATTCATTCAATGAATCATAAGGATAGGCGCCTGCTTTTAATTCCCAATCAATTTCGGTCTGCTCAATATATAAGTGCCGCTATGCGCCTGTTAAAGTCAATACGGGGAGTCGGTTACCACTTACCAAAGCGTCCTGATGAAACGGGTTAAAGAAAGTAGAAATTTCTTTTTCAGCTTCAATTGGAAATACAAGTTTACCAATTGGAGTATTAATTTCTCCAGTTGCGTCAAGTTGTTCTATTAACTCTCTCAATCCAATGCCTAATTCAGATAGTAAAAAATAGCCTGCTAATATATGATGTGTTTCAAACTTCACACTCGATATGGCTGCTGGAGCAGCATGAAGAAAGAGTCGGGCATAAAGTATATTTATTACCCCATTTTTTTGATGGCCAAAAAACTTAATCCGGAATGAACATATGCCTCTTCCCACGGTGCAATAGTAGAAAAAAAACGATCAATATTTTCCTGGTTTGTCTGATTCATAGTGCCTATATGCTCTGTAAAAACTTAAACCTGTTCTGACAATTGGTTGCACTATCAAAACAGGGCCTAAGATCAAGCTTCAACTTATATAAGTTGCACAGCCAACGTTTTCTCATTCGCCTGCCAGTTCCTGGGCAATCATCTCAGCCTGTTTCAATACCGTTTCAGTAGCGAGTTGCTGCATATCGGGCGAATAACCATATTGGCGCAGGGTACGCTTCACGATCACCTTGAGCCTGGCCCTCACGTTCTCCTTGATCATCCAGTCTATCGAGGCATTCTCCCGTACGCGCTGGGTAAGCACCACCGCCAGCTCACGCAACTTATCCTGCTGCATCAATTCCTTCGCGCTGTTGTTATTGGCCACAGCCGTATAGAACGCATACTCGAAATCACTCAGCCCCATATGCCTGGCTTCATGGTCAGAGGCGACAATCTCCTTGCTGATCCTGATAAGCTCTTCCATCACTTCAGCAGCCGTGAGAATCTTGTTGTGATATTTCCGGATGGCGATGTCCAGCATCTCCATCAGACTCCGGCTTTGCACCAGATTCTTCCTGGCACGGGCTTTCAATTCATCATTGAGCAGCTTCTTCAATACCTCCAGAGCCACGTTCTTGTGTTCATGATTCTTCAGCTCAGCCAGGAACTCATCCGACAGGATAGAAATATCGGGTTTTTTGATCCCTGCCGCATCGAATACATCAATCACCTGTTCCGACACGAGGGCCTGGTCAATAACCTGGCGAATGGTGGTTTCAATCTCTTCATTGCTCCGCCCTTCCCCCGTACCATCGAATTTAGCCAGACGGGCTTTGACCGCCTGAAGAAACCCGACCTCATCCCTGACTTCCATGGCCTGCTTATGCGGGATGGCAATGGCGAAGGCTTGCGATAAGGCTGTCACCTCATTGATATAGCGCTTGCGCCCATCCTCCAGTCCCAGAATATGTTCCTCCGCTGCCAGAATCAGGGAAAGCTTCTCTGCGGTATCCGCGGCGAAGTAGGCCTGATAATCAAAACCATAGAACATGGCTGATACTATTTCCAGTTTTTCCAGCATCAGCGCCACGGCCTGCTCCTGGACCAGTACAGGATCACCCCGCCCTCCAGACTCGGAATAAAACGACAGGGCTTCTTTCAAATCCGAGGCAATGCCTAGATAATCCACCACCAGGCCCCCTGGCTTGTCCTTGTATACCCGGTTTACCCGCGCAATGGCCTGCATCAGGTTGTGCCCCTTCATCGGCTTATCAATGTACAAGGTATGTAGGCTCGGTGCATCAAAACCCGTCAGCCACATGTCCCTTACAATAACAAGCTTGAGGGGATCCTCGTTGTTTTTCATCCGTTCAGCCAGTACCTTGCGCTGCTCCTTGGTAGTATGGTGCCTTGCCAGTTTCGGACCATCACTGCTTGAAGCCGTCATGACCACCTTGATGACTCCCTTGTTTATCTCATCCGAATGCCACTCAGGCCTGAGCTTGATGATTTGCTCATAGAGTGCTGCGGCAATACGCCGTGACATGGTCACGACCATCCCCTCGCCCTCAAAGAATTTCTGCCGCACCTCAAAATGCGTCACGATGTCACGGGCAATGTTCTGGGTACGCTGCTCACTGCCGATTAATGCCTCCATTCTTGTCCATTTGGCCTTGGCCTTCTGGGTTTCAGTCAGATCATCCTCATCCAGCGCTTCATCCAGTTCAGCCACCAGTTTTTTGCCTTCATCGCTTAAGCCAACTTTTGCCAGACGGCTTTCATAGTAAATCCGGACCGTTGCCCCGTCTTCCACCGCCTGGGCAATATCATAGACATCCACATAGTGACCAAACACGGCTGGAGTATTCACATCGGTCTTTTCAATCGGTGTGCCGGTAAAACCCAGATAGGTGGCATTAGGCAGGGCATCACGCAAATACTTGGCAAATCCGTACACGACCTTTTGACCCACCACCTTGCCACTAGTATCCTTATCCTCAACAGTTTTGGCGCTGAAGCCGTATTGCGTACGATGCGCCTCATCCACAATCACCACAATATTGCGGCGATCCGACAACTGTTCATAAATATTGCCCGCATCAGGCTGGAATTTCTGGATGGTGGAAAACACTACCCCACCAGAAGCCACTTTCAGCAACTCTTTTAACTGTTCCCGATTCTCTGCCTGCACCGGATCCTGCCGCAACAACTGCCTGGAAGCCGCAAAGGTATCAAACAACTGATCATCCAGATCATTTCGGTCAGTAATGACCAGAACCGTCGGGTTATTCAGCATGAGCACGATCTTGCCGGTATAAAACACCATGGACAGTGACTTATCTGAACCCTGTGTATGCCAGACCACCCCGGCCTTCCTGTCGCCCTTGGGCTGTTGCGCCATACCGGGCAGGCCGTAACTGGCCGGGATCTGCACAGCCTTCATCTCGGCCATGTCTGCTGCGCGCAGCGTGGAAGTCACCGCTGCATTGACCGCATAATACTGGTGATAGGCTGCCAGTTTCTTGACCGTACTGATGCTGATGATCCCTGTTTGCGGGTCTTCTCTCCGACTTTTTTCGAACACGATAAAATGGCGCAGCAGATCAAGTAGCGTCGTCTTGTTCAGCATGCCGTTGATCAACACCTCCAACTGGCTCACCAGATGTGAAGCCTCCACTGTGCCATCCGCACTCTTCCAGGCCATGAAGCGCGAATAACCCGCCGAGAGCGAACTTGCCTTGGCTTCCAGCCCATCAGAAATCACCAGGAAAGCATTGGAGGTGAACAGGCTGGGAATAGTTTGCTTGTAGGTTTCGAATTGTTTATAGGCTGATTGAATGGTAGCGTTTTCGTCGGTGGGATTCTTAAGTTCCATCACCACCAGGGGAATGCCATTGACAAACAGCACCAGATCAGGCCGTTTGTTCTGATGGTGCTCAATGACGGTGAACTGGTTGGCAACAATGAATTCATTGTTCTCAGGGTGAATAAAGTCGATAAGCCAAACTAGCTCTCCGCGCTCATCACCACCTTCATAACGGTCAACTTTCACCCCCTCCGTAAGCAGACGGTGGCAGGCTTCGTTATTTGCCAGCAACTCAGGGGAATGGATACGCTGCGCCTCTTTCAGCGCAACCTGTAGTACGCCTGGCGGCAGCCTTGGATTGATGCGCTTTAAAGCTATTTCAAGACGGGCGCCCAGCAGAACCTCGCCATAGTGGCTGCGTTCTAGGTGTTCGCCATCGGGTGCGATATCCGGCCCATAAATAGAACTGTAACCCAGACGCTCGAACAACTTGATGGCGAAATCTTCGATAACGGATTCAGTAAGCCTGCTCAGGCACCCTCTCCTGCCTTTGGCATGGCCAGCATATTCATAATCAACCGGATCAGCGTTTCTTTATGCCTGGGATCAGACTCTGCCACCAGAAGCGTCAGCGCAGCCAATCCCGTATCGTTGATCATCACCTCTCCCTGCTCATTCAGCAAACGCCCATTGCGATGCAGAAAATCCACAAACAGGAATGCACCACTGCGTTTGTTCCCATCTGAAAACGGATGGTTCTTCACCACAAAATATAAAAGGTGTGCTGCCTTGCTCTCCACCGTCGGGTAAGCGGGTTCACCAAACACCGATTGATTGAGATTACCCAGAATTGCCGCCAAACCGTCCCCAGGCGACTGGGCGAACAGTTGCGTCGCCTCGCCACGCTCAACAAGGGATTTTTTCAAGGCGAGCAATGCTGTCATGGCCTCAGCCGCAGAAGGCAGGCTCCCACCAAGCTGGCCCGCAGGCTCAGCCAGCATTCCCTCATCGTACCGCTGCAGCCAGAGAAAGGTTTGCGTATAGCGGCTGACAATTTCCACCAGCCCGCTGCCCACCTCGCGGCTCAGTTCCGGTGATTGCGCTGCCTTGCGAATTAACGCCAGCGCCTTGTGCAACTCGACAGCGTTTTTTTCAAAACGCACTTGATTCAGGGTATAGCCTTGCATCAGATGCTGACGCAGCACATTGGTAGCCCACTGACGAAAATGGGTGCCTTGCACAGACTTGACTCGATAGCCGACAGAGATGATGACATCCAGGCTATAAAACTGTACTGGTCTATCGGCGCCAGCAATGTGCAAATTTTGCACATTGCTTTTCTCGTCCAACTCCCCTTCGGCAAACACATTGCGCAGATGTTTGGTAATAACCGAGCGCTCTCGTCCAAACAGTTCGACCATCTGCGCCTGCGACAACCAAACCGTATCCTGCTCCAACTCCACTTCGAGGCGCACCTGACCGTCCGAGGTTTGATAAATCTGGATTTTGTTCTGTTCCATCACATTTTTCCCGGGCCAATATTTATCGCCAAGCTTCCACCGCCACACGCACCTCGCCGCTCATCAGCTTGGGCAGCAGGGTGTCACGAAGTTTTCGATGATGCGGATTTGCCTAACATTCTCCCAACATTTTTCGTAGATCGGCTGAATGAAAGCTATTGCCTAATCTTGAAGTGGTTGAGGCGGAAACAGTAATTTATATTTGCAAAAATCCTTAAGCGCAATACGAGGTATGACCGCTCCAGTGACAATGTTCTCCAAACTTTCCCTGGTCGAATCCAGCTTCAGAAAGGTTGCCAACAATAATGGATGATATTTTCCATTTGGCCGCAAGATGACAATTGATGACAAGATGACAACATCCGTATCTTCCTCGGCCACAAAGACATGCTTTAAATAGCTACTATCCTTGGCAATCAAAATATCATTCTTCAAAGGGCGACAATCCGTTCTTACCAGCTCATCAAAATCATCTTGAGAAATCTGGCGGCAACTCCCCATGTTTATTCCCCATTTGTACATATCCATAACAGAAGCCATCGGCAGCCCCACTTCTACAGTAGACGGACTCGCATATGCTCCATCGGTAATTCTCGTAGTGAGATCACTTAGCGTAACCTCCCCCCAATCCTCCTGTGCCTCTTCCACGAACCACTCGCGAAACAGGAAAGCAGCCCCTATAAATTTAACGTAACATATTGTTTTTATTACATCGCGTTATGGTGTTCCATTGCACCCTTGCACTACAGCGCGTCACAACGCATCACCCCGTCGGGCAAAAGCCGGGCAACTTTGCACAATGTCTGAAGATTCACTTAATCTACTTATGCACCTTCCAAAAATTACAAATCAGTTCATCTTACATGGGAAATAGTCCCTAATAGTGAAAATAGCTATGTTTATGTGATACCAAAGTGGGGTTAAATATAGCTAACAAATTGTTTCAACTGTATTTTTGTAACCTGAATCAATATTAATGTTTCTCCTACATTCTTCTCCCGTCAGTGTTTCATCAAAGTTGGCAGGATTTCTTGTTGAAGATCTTGCTGTTGTCTGAATTTCCTGCCGTATCACTTTCATTCGGAAAAGGTTTGATAACAGCCTTGACTATGGTGCCTGAATTTAGCCTTGCTGGTTCAGGAACGGCAATACTATCTGTTTTTATTAACCATCTTGGTAAGTATTTTAAAATGTGCCTAACATCCTAAGATCCGATAAAGAATACCAAATAGCCATAAATAATTCAGCATAGAGAAAATAATTAGATTATAATCAGCAGTTATGAAACTAAAGGTAAAATTGCTACTGCTAGTAATGGCCATTTGGTTACCATTATCAGGTCTTGCAGTGGCCCAAAGCATGGATTGCCTGCATCAGGGGGCACCGGAATCCGTGTCCATCATGATAAATGGCGGTCATGGATTATCCATGTTTCATCAATGTAGCAATCCAACCAATCAAACATCTCCCTCATGTCCGAACCATATCGCAGGATCAACCTGTAATACACCAATTGCCATTCCATCTCAGCCTATTTCCCTGTCACAACTTTATAGCTCCGCAAATTATCCACATCCTGGATACTATATTTCGTTACATATCTCCGATCAGCCACAACGCCCCCCCATCATCGCCTGATCCTGGCTGGAAGGTCTCTTTATTTTGCCGGTTAGCATGAGAGCTCATAGCCTTTAACTTGGTCTCTGCTCCAAATCGTCTGACGCCACGCATCATCGTTTATGCGTAATTTGATCCTTCCGCCTCCATTAGCGGCTATATTTTAACATCGTTTTATATGATATTGATTAATAAGTAATTTATATCAACATGATTCAATTTGTTAATGGAGTTGCGTACCTATGAAAAACTTTACTGCCTATACCGCAGAAATTGCCCCGGCTATGCGACTAGTCATTTTTACCGCTCATGATTCAGTAGGTAAATCTACAGCTAGAGTAGAGACCAGGTGCCAAAAAATAAGCGATATCCTTCGCCTATACTGGCCCACATTGAAAGTTAATCCTTGGACAGATATAACACAAAAACAAAGGGATGGCACTTTACACTGTCATCCCTCTAAAAAGTAAACCTGAAGTAATGACCAATAGGAGAAATATATGCGTATCAACAAACGTTTTTTAATCAGTGCAGTAGCTGCAGCCCTTTTCACTATTAGTAGCCTGGGTGCTGCAGCAGAGATGAACGGCATAGGGCAAAACCCAGTCAGACACGGCGCTACTGGAATGCACATGATGCCAGGTTCATATCGTCAACCGATGGGTGGCATGATGGGTAACTGTCCGATGGGTGGCATGATGGGTAACTATCAGATGATGAGGATAGGTAACAATCTGTCCCCACAACAGCGAATGCACATGCAGGCAGACATGATGCGCGCAATGGCTAGCATCATCGACAAATACGCTGCTCAAGCACCGTCTAGCCAGCACCCATAAGTATGTAACACCTGCTCACGGGTGGCCCAAAACGCCGCCCGTAACCAAGGGAGTCCACCATGATATGCAATAAACGAACAATGATCAGATCCGGTATCGGTCTGGCAGCAGTTGTTGTTATCGCCTATACCACCTTGCCACAATTCAGGAACATCATCCTGGGGCTTACACCCTTCTTACTTTTTCTACTATGTCCTCTTTCCATGTTCTTCATGATGAAAGGCATGGGCCATACCAAGAATCATAGCCAAGGGAGCAAGGAACAAGCTCTCAATCAGGAAGCAAATCCCGGGGAAAAAATCGACCCGGTAAGCCAACATCTGCTGCCAGCAGATACCTTCATTTCAAGCATTTATCATAATCGTGCTTATTACTTCGAAAACCGTGAGAATCGGGATGCTTTTGAAAATGACCCCGAGAAGTATCTCACTGAAGCGTCACTTATCGGTCAACGGATGGAAACGTCTGGCACATCTACCCAACATTCCAAGCAAGGCCGAGGATGCTGCTGAACCCGCTCCTTTGGGAGACGAGATCTATTTAAACCCAGAATGTTGCAGACATAAATTATACAGTATCAACCCTGATACGTGCATAACACCAGCGAACCGCTAGAATCCACTGCCCAATGGGCCCAGACTCTGGTAAGCATGAAATGGAACCCTTCTTTTTATGGAGATGAAAATGCAGAACAAACCCAAGATCAAATCAGAACCTGACCATACCAGCCATTGGCCACTCAACATCCTCGCTGCTGCAATTATAGCCTGTACCATCATATTAGCTTTTTCTGTATCGTATACTGTATCTCATGCAGAAAATGCAATACCAAGTGAACCTGTTATTCCCCATGGGGCTTCACTGGCTTCATGGAATGAAAATGGTCAAAACGGCCGCTATCTACTACGAATTATAAATGGAGTATCACCACAACCTGGTGCGACCGTTGCAGGAATAGTAGTAAGTGACACACATTGCAAGCCGGATGTTCAGGGATTAAGCCACTGTCACAATACCATTGACTTGGCACAGGATACCCACATTACAGTAATGACTACTCATCTAATGAGCCGTAACCCCTGCCTGAAGCCAGGGGAATCCGTCACATTAACCAGAGTTAACGCCTCATGGGTCATGGCAACACTCATTAAGAAAAAAGCAGCAGGCTATTGAACTTTTTGAACGGCAACAATTCGGAAGTCTTGACATTCTTATATAACGGATAAGACTAAAATACCCGAAACTAAAGGCACTGCGTGGGGACAGAAACAACACCTCTTTTTCTCGCAGTGCAAAACAAACTCTGGCATAAGAGTGCAGGATGACATCAGAACCTATGAAAAAGAACTGTTATTTCTTTAATTCCTCTTGGCTTACATGGGTAATATTTTTTATATGGCCTGTTTGGGTACAGGCATCAGGCTTGGATTCATTAGAACACAAATTAAGCAGCGAACTGTTTGGCGAATCAAGCCAGTTGCTCTCACCCGCCGAAGCTTTCAGGGTACAGGTCACGGTCCAAAATGCCCAGACTCTCGTTGCCCGTTTCAATGTGGCAAAAGGCTATTACCTTTACAAGCGACGCACATCCTTTACAATAAAACAGGCACCCAATATCACGATCCGGGCCATACACTGGCCAACTGCTGCTATTCATAGTGACCCCTATTTCGGCACTCAGCCTGTCTTCTATAAACCTTTCCAGGTCACGCTTGATTTAACACGTGCATCCGGGCAAATCCCTCCGGTTTCCCTGATTGTTTCCTATCAGGGATGTAGTCTCAAGGGGGTCTGTTATCCACCGCAACACCAATCCTACCTGCTGAATCTCCCTGCATTAGCCCTCGCTGGGGCTTCCTCGATTCAGCCCGCCTTAACCCCAGTAGGCTGGATGGCCAAACTATCCAGTACACACTATATTGGAGAACTCATCCGCTCAAGCAGCACAGGATTGGTTATTGTCAGTTTCTTCGGATTTGGACTGTTACTCGCCTTTACGCCCTGCATGTTGCCCATGTTCCCCATACTCTCCAGCATTCTTGTCAGAAAAGGAAAGACCATCACCCGTCTACGCGGGTTCTACCTTTCTGCAACCTATATAATGGGTATGGCTATCACCTATACGGCAGCAGGGATAGCCGCCGCCCTCACAGGAACGCTTTTATCCAACACGCTACAGAACCCCTGGGTATTAGGCACGTTTGCAGTTCTGTTCGTCCTGCTCGCATTATCCATGTTCGGGTTATATGAACTACAGATACCATCGCGCTTTCAAAGCCAGCTCATACAAACCAGCAACAGATTCAGCAGCAAAAGTTTTTGGGGGCTCTTCAGCATGGGTGCCTTTTCTGCAATCATCATTGGGCCCTGCCTGGCCGCACCCTTGGCCGGAGCGCTCCTGTTCATGGGGCAAACCCATAACCTGTGGTTAGGCGGCGGTGCACTGTTCAGTTTCGCGCTAGGAATGGGTCTACCCCTGCTTCTACTGGGATCCTCTGCAGGATTCCTGCTCCCCCGGATTGGCCCCTGGATGACGGTTGTCAAAAAAATATTCGGATGGATTCTGCTGGCTACTGCCCTCTGGATGATTGCCCCCATTCTGTCTGGACATGAACTCATCCTGCTGATAGCCCTATTGATAACGAGTTGCGCGCTCTGGCTACTCATCTTCCCGTCCATTGTCACCTCAACCCTGGCGAAACGTTTCGGCAAGGCAATAGGCATTTTCC
>JAGXAQ010000007.1 GCA_018971485.1 Pseudomonadota bacterium
TTATGATAATTTAGTAACTAATTTATCATAATTAAACACCGGGTTCAACACCTGCCTGCCGGGGTAATCTCCTTCTTCATCCTGCCTATAGGGTTACTGGAAGAGGAAATAAGACTGGCCGTTCTTGCTGGAAGCAGTCTTGAACGCTTCAAAAAAACTTCTGCGGGTTTTTACGGGCAGCCCATTGCACAGGCGAGGCTGCAACCTGGCTTGACGGGTGGCAGCATCAAATCTAACCTAATCAGATGCATGATAATCCAAGGAAGAAAGGCCGCTGCCATGACTGACTCATTCGATTTAACCTTTGAGCGCATCGTACCGGTTCCTGCCTCATTTCTCTGGAAAGGCTGGACTGATCCCCAGGTACTGGTGAAATGGTTTACCCCTCACCCCTGGACCACCCGGACCTGCAGAATAGTGCTTGAAGCCGGCGGAGAGTTTTATGTGGAAATGGTGTCCCCTGACGGCCAGGTGTTAAAACAGGCCGGATGCTATCTTAAAATTGTTCCGGAAGAAAAACTCATCTGGACCAATACCCTGAAATCCGGATTTGCCCCTGCAGCACTTTCGTCAGACAGCCCGGCCTCGTTTCCTTTCACGGCACACCTCGATTTAAGCCCTGCTCCCACCGGAACACACTATCAGGCAACAGTGGTCCATGCGGATGAAGCAGGCTACAGGCAGCATCTGGCCATGGGGTTTCACACAGGCTGGGGGCTTGCCCTTGACCAGCTGGTTGCACTTTATAACACCTGACCCGGTGTGTGCCCCCAGGAACTTGTTATTACCCTGCCATCCCGGATCGCATCGACCCAACCCGGGCTGGCAAAACCAGTCAAAGCTAGCGGTTCAGTTTTTTAAGCACTTCCATGAGTTCAGTGATGGCCTCATCCCCGTTACCCATCCGGATCGCCTTTTGCACACAGCCTTGAGTATGATCTTCAATCATGCGAAGGGCTACAGCATTCAGTGCTGACTGAACCGCACTCACCTGGGTCAGGATATCAATGCAGTAGCGATCCGACTCAACCATCTGCGTCACCCCCTTGATCTGGCCTGCAATCCGGTTTAGGCGATGGATGAGCTGTTTTTTTCCCGGCTGCACCACCTTTTTCTCATGACACCCTGCCTGCAAGGCCTGCTCTTCAATCGGCAACGCCATAACCCATCTCCCCAATAGCCGACTTCAACCGGGCAACCGCAACCTTCCCGGGATCATAGTCAATGACAGCTTTGCCTTCGGCAAGCAGGACACGATACCCTGTGACCCCTTCCACATGGGCCAGCACCCGCTCAATACTTTTGACACAGCCCTCACAACTCATGCCGGTGATCTTGAATTCAACTGTATTCATCATTTTCGTCCTTTCCAAACAGGATGGTTAACACGGGTGCAGCAGCTAGCCCAACACAGTAACCGGCTTCCATCGACGAAGCCACAAGGAACTCACGACTACAGACACCGAACTTAAGGCCATTGCTGCACCCGCAAGAATCGGATTGAGCATCCCGATAGCAGCCAGGGGAATACCCATGATATTGTAGATAAAGGCAAAAAAGAGGTTCTGCCTGATTTTTCTTACCGTTGCCCGGGATAAATCAAGGGCATCCACCACTGCCAGCAAATCGGAGTGCATCAAGGTCATGTCTGCCGTCTCGAGCGCAATGTCCGAACCCGTTCCCATGGCAAAGCTGACGTCACTCACAGCCAGGGCTGGAGCATCATTGATGCCGTCACCCACCATCCCCACATGGTGACCCTCCTGCTGCATCTGCCTGATTCGGGCTGCTTTCTCCTCTGGTATGAGTTGCGCGTAAAACTCCCTGATTCCAGCTTTTCGAGCCAGAACCTCGGCGGTTTTAAGATGATCGCCTGTCATCATGACCACCTTCACCCCCCGTTGCTGTAACCGGGTCACTGCCTCAATACTGCTCGGCCGCAAGGCATCAGAAATAGCCAGATAGCCTAACACCTCTTTTTCCCGGGCCAGTGCGACAACTGTTTTCGCTTCGGCACGAAAAGCTTCAGTCTGTTTCTCATCAAGGGCAACACCCATCTGCCCCAACCAGTCCAAAGATCCCAGCCACAGGTGCTCTCCACCTACCTTTGCACTGACACCATGACCTGTCTTGGCATAAAATTCATCTATCGGCAAAAGCGCCAGCCCTTCCTTTTGGGCCTGCTGTCGCACTGCATGGGCCAGGGGATGCTCGGAGTCCTGCTCCAGTGAGGCAGCCAGCTGTAGAAGGGTTAATGCATTCACCCTGTCTGCATGGGGCAGCCAATCAGTCAGAACAGGTTTACCCCAGGTCAGGGTTCCGGTCTTATCGACGACCAGGGTATCCACCTGTCTTGCCTGCTCCAGGGCCTGGGCGTTGCGGATGAGGATACCTTCCTGGGCTCCCCGTCCCGTTCCAACCATGATGGCAGTCGGAGTACCCAGTCCCAAAGCACAAGGACAGGCAATGACCATCACCGCAACGGCATTGATAAGGGCAACAGCCAAACTACTGCCAGCAACCAGCCAGCCAATGAAAGTGACCGCACTGATCAGGATCACCACCGGTACAAATACAGCGGAAACCTGATCTGCCAGATGCTGGATAGGAGCCTTGGATCCCTGGGCATCGCTGACCAGGCGAATGATTTTGGAGAGCATGGTCGTGCTGCCCACTCCCGTTGCCTGACAGCGCAAGGATCCCTGTCCATTGAGCGTGGCAGCGAACACCCTGGCACCTGCCTCCTTTAGCTGGGGCAGGCTTTCACCCGTAAGCATGGATTCATTGACCTGTGAGGATCCGGACAGCACGATTCCATCTACAGGCAGGCTTTCACCCGGACGTACCAGAAAAATATCCCCGGTATTAACCTGACTGACCGGCCGATCAAGAACTGCCCCTTCTACCTCAACATGGGCAAGTCCCGGCTGCAGCCGGATCAATTTCTCAATCGCCCTGGAAGCGACCCGCTTGGCCTTGGCTTCCAGGAGTTTTCCCATCAGGATAAGGGTAACCAGTGTGGCGCTGGCCTCAAAATAGACAGGCAGAGGGCTGCCCAGCAAAACCACAATCGTGCTATAGAAATAAGCCATGCCCGTCCCCAGCACAACAAGCACATCCATGTTGGCCCCTCCTCCCCGTAACGCTTTCCAGGCGCCAGTATAAAAGCGCCTTCCAATCCAGAACTGGACGGGGGTAGCCAGGGCCCACTGACCCCAAAGGGGCAGCAGATAAGAAGGGTGTCCTACCGCCATCACGGCCATCTGGATCAACAAGGGCAGCGTCAGCACGACTGACAGTCCAAGAAGCCGAAGATCGCGGGCGTATGCTGCCTCTTTTTCAGGCTGATCACTCCCCGGATCAAGATGCGTGATGTCCTCTGCCCCGTATCCCGTCTTCTTAACCGCTTCAATCAACTGATCAACCGTTACAAGTCCGGGAACATACTCCACCCGGGCCTGCTCTGTAGCAAGGTTGACCGTGGCACTCACCCCGGGCAACTGATTCAGCTGCTTTTCAATACGGGCGACACACGAGGCGCAGGTCATACCCGAAATCGCCAGAGTTGCTGTCCTGCCGGCCACACCATATCCGGCGCGCTCAATTGCCGTAACCAGGTCTGCCGGGCTGGACTGTCCGGGATCAAACTCGATTTGCGCCTGCTCGCTCACCGCATTGACCGATGCACTGACGCCCGGGAGGCGATTCAGGCTGCTTTCAACCCGAAGTGCGCAGCTGGAACAGCTCATCCCTTCAACCGGCAGTTCTATCCTTTTCATTGCTGAGTCCACTGTAGCCACTCCTGTTCAATATACCCTATACCGGTATAATATACCCCTATTGGGTATTTTTGCAATCCCATAAGATCCAAAAAAAACCACCCTGTTTCTCTTCTTTATCGATTAGCTTACTGCAAGAAGGGTCCTTTAAATCCCTACCGCAGACCATTTGATTCAGGCCAACGCTCTTTTTATAGCAGAACATAATGAAGCCCTGCGAACCGAACGAAATAAATCACTTTATCCTGCCAGAAGATTTGAACGGTTTTTTTCCACCCGTTGCATCCTGATCCGGTGTCTTCCTATTGAAAGAATCCCAGAATATACTTGTATTTCTAATTTAGACGATATATATTTCGCTTTAATACGAAATATACAACCGGGCATTTGACTACTTAATACAGGATCCTTCCCATGACTGGCTCACCTGTCCTAACGCCTGACTTTGACGAGATTATCAAGGCGCTGGCCCATCCGGTTCGACGAAACATCCTCAGGTGGCTTAAAACCCCTGAAGAGTCTTTCACCAGCCAGGAGCACCCCTTTGAGTTCGGGGTGTGTGCCGGCAAGATTTTCAGCAAGGCTGACCTGTCACAATCTACCGTGTCGGCCCATCTGGCGACCCTGCAGCACGCGGGACTTATCACACCACGCAAGATAGGCCAGTGGATTTTCTATTCCCGCAATGAACCCCTCATTGCCCAGTTTCTAGACCATATGCACCATGATCTTTAACCGCTTTCATTCAAGGAGACCCCATTGAACAGCTTATTTGACCCCATCCGGATTGGATCACTGATTCTGCCTAACCGCATCATCCTCGCTCCCCTGACGCGTTGCCGCGCCAGCAACGGACGTACCCCCAATGCACTGATGGCTGAATACTACGCCCAAAGGGCAAGTGCCGGCCTCATCCTGAGCGAGGCTACCTCAGTGACTCCCCAAGGCGTAGGTTACCCTGACACTCCTGGTATCTGGTCTGAGGACCAGGTTAAGGGATGGTCTGCTGTCACAAGAGCCGTCCATGCCGCAGGAGGCCGCATGTTCTTGCAGTTGTGGCACGTCGGCCGGGTCTCCCATCCCGATTTTCTGAATGGTGAGCTTCCGGTGGCGCCGAGCGCCATTGCGCCTGAAGGACATGTCAGCCTGCTTAAGCCTGCCAGGGATTACGTCACGCCCAGGGCTCTTGATCCGGATGAAATCCCGGGCATCATTGACGCCTATCGCCAGGGGGCAGAAAATGCCAAACGGGCAGGGTTTGACGGGGTGGAAATCCATGGGGCCAATGGTTACCTGCTCGACCAGTTCCTGCAAGACAGCACCAACCAGCGTAAGGATGACTATGGCGGCTCAATCGAAAACCGGGCCCGCCTGATGCTGGAAGTGACCGATGCAGTCCTGTCCGTCTGGGGAGCCGATCGGGTCGGCATGCATCTTGCACCCCGGGGAGACGCCATGTCGATGGGCGACTCCAATCCCCTGGCCACCTTTGGTTATGTGGCACAGGAACTGGGCAAGCGCAAACTTGCCTTTATCTTCACCCGTGAACATCAGGGGCCAGACAGCATCGGCCCCCAACTGAAACACCACTTTGGAGGTCCTCTCATTGCCAATGAAGGCTATACCCTGGAGTCAGCCTCAAATGCCTTAAAGCAGGGCAATGCAGATGCCATTGCTTTTGGCAAGCTCTTTATCGCCAACCCGGACTTACCTTACCGCCTGCACCTGAATGCACCGCTCAATGCCTTTCACCCTGAAACGTTTTATGGTTATGGGCTTGCGGATCACCGCATCGGCTATACAGACTACCCTGTCCTGGAACAGAAAGTCGCGTAAGACAAATTCCCCCGCCTCCTGCAGGCGGGGGAATCACTCCCATTGATAACCCCGTCTTCAAGGAGGCCTTATGAATACACCCGTATCCCCCTCACGCAGCGCCATCATTACAGGTGCCACATCCGGCATTGGAGAAGCGACAGCACGCCAGTTCATCGCCCATGGCATTAACGTGATCGGCAATGGCCACAGCCAGGCCAAGCTCGATGCGCTCAGGCAGGAACTGGGCCCAAACTTTTTCGGTGTGGCCGGAGATGCCAGTGAAGAGAACGTTCAGGACCGGCTTTTCTCATCCGCACAAGAACAGTTCGGACAACCGGCAAGCATCGTCGTGGTTAACGCAGGCCGCGGCCTGGGAGGATCCGTCAAGGATGCCGATCTGTCCCGGTTCGAAGCAGTGCTCAACATCAACCTGAAAGGGGCCTTGAGCCTCATGCAGAAAGCTGCCCGGCAGATGGTTGACATCCATCCGGCAGGGTTTCCCAATCACGCCTCAGATATCATCATTCTAGGATCCGTAGTCGGGCGGTCAGTCTCCCCCTTCAGCGCCATTTATGGCGCCACCAAGTTTGCCATCCATTCCCTGGCTGAAAGCCTGCGCCGTGAAATCGGCCCCAGAGGGGTTCGCGTCTCCCTCATTGAACCAGGTATTGTCCTAAGCGGCTTTCAGGAAGGAGCAAGCTACAGCAAAGAGATGATCAACCGGTTTGAACAGGATTTCGGCCCGCTGCTCAAAGGACAGGACATTGCCCAGGCCATCCATTTCATTGTAAGCCAGCCTGCCCATATCCACGTCAGCGATATCGTCGTCCGGCCTACCCGACAGGATTATCCATAACCTTAAGTGATCCATTTAACCCAGGCATCCGGACACCTTAAAAAGGGGGACAAAACACCCCCTTTTCCTGCGTTCAATCCATTTAGCCTCCCCACCCCGCTTCAGGTCCAGCTGGCCATTTTGCTGTTTTAATCGCACAATAATCCTATCCAGCCAGGGGAAAAAGATGAACATTCTCATTTGTGGTGCATCCGGTTTTGTTGGCTCTCATCTCGCCCGATCATTACAGCAGGCCGGACACCAGGTGCTACGCGGGGTGCGCAACCCCCGAAGCAGCCATGACATTCATATTGACTATACCCGAGATACGACACCGGAGGCCTGGCTTCCCCGTCTTAAGACCTGTTCCGTGGTCATCAACGCTGTTGGGGCCTTGCGGAACACCCCGGGGAGTCCGCTGCAAAAACTGCATGATGAAGCCCCTTCAGCCCTCTTTTCTGCTGCGGCCGCATCCGGTATCCGCCATCTTGTCCAGATCTCTGCACTAGGCGTGGGCCGCGGCCTTAACACACCCTATTTTTCCACCAAGCTACACGCTGAAGCCAGGCTTCAGGGCCTGCCTGCTTCGGTAAAATGGCTGTGCCTTCGGCCATCGGTCATCTTTGGACAGGGAGGATCCAGCACCCGGCTCTTCCTCACTTTGGCAAAACTGCCCGTCCATATGCTTCCTGCCGGTGGAAAATCCCTGCTGCAGCCTGTCCATATTGACGATATTGCGCAGGCCGTGCTCATTTGGATCAACAATGAACCAAGCTCAAGCCTGACCCTCGATGCCGTCGGGGCTGAAGCAACAACCCTGGCAGGCATGCTGGACGCCTACCGCCATCAGATGGGGTTTTCTCCTGCCCTGCATGTGAGCATTCCGGCCCTGCTGACCCGAATGGCAGCCCGATGTGGCGATTTCATTCCCGCCAGCCCCTTATGTAGCGATACACTCAACATGCTCTTGCTGGATAACACATCCCCTGCAGACCCTTTTACCAACCATCTGGGTCACTTGCCCAGAAGCTTCAGGCAGTTTATCAGCCCATCCTGAATCCGCTCAATTCACTCCTTTCCATCCATGCAATTCCTTCCCGGCAGCGCAATTGGCATCGTTTCACCCCAAAAGCCACCCTTGCCCTATTTTATTCAAGCAACCCTGCGCCCAAGATTTTTTCCATCAGCCAGCTTATCAGGCTATAATGGCGCCATGCCTAGAACAAAAGATCCCGAAAAACTACCCGAATTCAGCAAAAGCCTGGCACAGGCAGTGCGCAGTTCAGGACTCACGCAGGATGAATTCGCCGATCAGCTCACCAGCCTGACCGAGCGGGCAGTCAGTCGAGCCCGGCTGGCCTCGTGGATTGCAGGGGTCATTCCCCGATCAGATGCAGAAGGTTACCTTGCTGCTGCAAAAGAAATCGCAGGGGGAGGCAAGATTCCTTTGCCGATCTGGGTGGAAGGAGCCATCGTTCAGGCCAAGATTCGATCCTGGCTCGACCGGGGCGTGAACCGGAAGATACTCTGGCTGGCCGCAGGGGTCCCGCAACAAACCCTGAGCATCTGGGAAACCGGGAGAGTCCGGGTCAAGCGACGCACCTGGATACGGGTCGAAGCCCTCATTGAAGCCTGGATCAAGGCCCTCGATGATGCTGTCAGGGCAGCCCATGACATTCAGGAGCAAGCCGCCGCAGGTAAGATGAAATAGCAAGCATCAGGCCTTTCCTGCCTTTTCAGGTTCCTGGATGGCTTTTTTTAAAGCAACGCGCCGAACTACAGGTGAGCCGATATAGGCCGAAGTAATTCCCATGCGATGATGTCCGAGTTCCTCGGCAAGCCGTAACCGGATCTGCTCTACTGTCAACCTGACTGGCACTATCTCCTGCTGCTGGCGCAACGGGGGCACCCATCCCCACTGCTCACAGCGATCATTGGCCCAACCATGACGCAGGCCATGGCTTGTGACACCCAGTCCCTTCCTGGTCAGACCATATTTCGCCATGGTATTGGAAAAGTGCCTGATAGCCTGGCGCTGCGTATACCGTAAATCGCTTAAATGGGATCTCCGGGAAGCAGTCATCCTCTTGGCCTCATCAAGCACCTGTCGCTGATAGGCTGTGCTAATCACCACATCGCGAACCCGCCCGCCTTTCGTGCCTTCAGTCACATACAGCCTGTCCCCATAGTCAGCCCGCCAGGGCCGGATCGACACCGCTTCTTCCCGGCGAAGACCAAAGGCATGCATCATCTTAAGCTCCATGGCCACATAAGGATCGTCCCGGGCTATCCATTCAAACACATATTCAGGGTCAATTCCTTTTTTCAGCCAGGATTTTTCTTCCAGGGCAACATAATGGCGCCTGATTCGGGACGGATCGCGAACATAGCGGATACTTTCCTTGACCATGCCCCGCTTGCCTATGCACTCATTGGCAAACACACGTAAATTGGAAATCCGGTTCTGCAAAGTCGAAGCAGACAAACCTTGCTCCTCCCACCTAAGCATCACCCAATGGACATGTTTTTCCTTGAGGTTGCGCGGCATGACCCTGTACCCATTCGCCCACAGCACCCGAAAGGTCAAAAACAGGTTATGCTTGAATACATCCTTGGTCAGATCAGCCACATAACGACCCCTGGTCTTCGGATCAAAACGGGTCTTGATATACCCCATCAACTCGGCTTTCCAGGACAGGTAAGTCGGGTGCGGGAAAGGGTGTGACGTTCTATTGTGCATGATTTTTCCCATGACGGATTCCCTTTGTAACCGGAGCAGAAAGTCAGGACACCAGGCCAGCCAGACGCCGTAAACCATCCAAGTCCTCCTGTGGGGCCTGAGCGATATGTAAAACGCCCTCGCACTTATTCCCACAGGAGACACGGACAAACCGGCCCAACGCCTTATTTTCAACTTCCTGGTGATTCAGCAGATCCTTGTATTTCTGGCCGGATCTACCTCCTGGGCTAGGACGCGGCACAAGGCCGCGATCATCCGGTTTTTGATACCGGAAAACAGATATCCCATCCTGCTGGCTTATCATGAAGGGGCCATTCCCTGCTGCGACCACAAGGACCTCATGGGCATATAAGCCAGGACAGTTCATAAAACGACCAGAAAGACTTGCTCAAAACATTCACCAGCCCGGACCCGGACCAAGGATACCAGGCAAAACCAGGCTTACCGAACTGGATAGAGCTTGACTTAAGACGACCCAGGCTCCCGGCTCAAGGGATGAACATCCCGAACCTGCAGAAGCCATAAAATCCATACCTGAAAAAAAGGGATCATCCTGACCCCCTTTGCAAAAAGAACCCGGTCAATTAAAACCATTCAACGCTCACCTGAGCCAGCAAGACCCAAAATGGGACTAAAACACGAACTGACGGCATCTCATTCAGAAAAAGCTGCGCCTGGAACACCATATAACCGATGATGAAAAAAATGACACGGAACAGACCCTGCCTGAACACAACACAGGGCACATTAACCAGTGAAACACATGAAAAAGGCATAACCAGAAGATCCCGCCCAAACGGGCACAGATCCTGTATTGAACCACTTGAAATGCTTGCCTTGAATCGTGGGCCAGCTGCACGACCGAATAACTCTTCGACAGGACCCATCATATCGAGACCGCCCCCTTTTTGTCAACACACACAATGACAGGCTCCATCAGGCTGCTTTCTGGACAGGCCCCGCCCGTTCTTTGCTTCTCTTCCTATCTCCTTATCACATAGAACGGCATTCCATTCACCCTGCAAGATCAGCTATGCTTATAGGCGCATTTGTGATTCATTTAACCTTATCACCAGAAGGATACGCTGCCAGATGAACCTGTTCCGGGCTGAAACAGTACACCGGGCTGTGCGACGGATCTACCGGCATCTTAAGATGGCCCTGTGGTTTCCCCACGGACCCCTCGCCTTGCTGGTCCTCATCAGCGGGTTCATCCTGCTTCGCAACGAACTGGGGGCCGACTGGTCAACCGATCTGTACGAACTTGTCTATGGAGCCCGATATCTCCAGCCCATCCGGCTGCCTGCCATCCTCATCAGTGGCGGCATGTTCATCATGGCTCCTGGCCTGCTGTTTCGCTCCCGTACTGCCTGGATCATGACCCTGTTGCTGCTGCTGTCCTCCTGTATCACGTATTTTTTCATCCAGCCAGCGCATGAATACCGTTCCCTGGCTTTTTTTGCATTCCTGCTTCTGGCCCTGCTTTTAAGCTGGAAACAGTTCAGCCGCTCCAGCATCGCCGCAAGCTGGCTTTTTACCGCCGCATCGGCTCTCATGCTCATTCTTTTTGCAACCTTCGGCAGCTATTACCTGGGTTCAGGCTACAATCCACCCATCACCAACCTGCTGACTGCCTTTTACTATTCCATGGTAACCATGAGTACCGTCGGTTATGGGGATATCACCCCAAAATCCCAGGATGCCATGCTCTTTACGGTCTCCATCATCATTCTGGGCATCACTGTATTTGCTACCTCACTCACGGCAGTTATCGTTCCATTGGTCAACCAGAACCTGCAACGTCTCCTTAACCATAAAGGTCAACGCATGAAACGAGAAAACCATTTCATTGTCATCGGCAGAACCCCTCTTGCCATCAATACCTGGCGTGAACTGACCAAGCGGGACTGCCCTGTCACCCTCATTACCCGCGAAGCCATGGAGACCCATGAATTTGATGGGGCTGATCTCATTGTAGGCGATCCCAGTGACGAAAATGTCCTTCGGCAGGCAGGAGCAGACAAGGCAACCGCCATTCTCGCCATGCTCACCGATGACTCAGAAAACGCCTTTGTCATTCTTGCGGCCAAGGAGGTCGGAGGGCAGGCCAAGACCATCGCAGCCGTCAACGATGGGCGCCACCTCAAACGCCTGAAGCTCGTCCAGCCCGACGTCATTATTGCGCCCCAGGTTCTGGGAGGCGAACTTCTGGCAATGATTCTTTCCGGGGAGGAAATCACCCCTGATTTTGTCATGCAGCGCCTGCTCCATCAGGACAACTGATCCGGTATCACACAGGGTGCATTCCGGTACTGCCGCACCCGGCAGGCGATAAGGCCGAACCGAATGGCTGCATATGAATAAACCGCCTTCGCACAACAGATCCGGTCTCCAGCAGACCTTCAACCCAGACACTGCCAGAAAAACCCGTTTCTTGCTGCAGGCGGACCGCACATGATAAAATAAAATCATCATTGGGGAGTAGCCGCCCTCCGGATACGACGAGAGGGGTTAGCGTCAACATTCCTGCTGTTTCATTCAGCATGGCGTTAACAAGTCCAGTTCTGGCGAGACCTTTGATCATGCACCTCATAGGGCTGGGAGCGCTGCATGATCACTGGATGACACCAGCCGGAGCTTCAAGATGCACGCTTTTCTTGTTTCCCTCGGTATTGTCTTCCTGGCCGAAATCGGAGATAAAACCCAAATCCTGTCCCTGGCCCTGGCATCGCGCTACCGCCAGCCTATTCCCATCACCTTGGGTGTCTTCAGTGCCACACTCATCAGCCACGCCCTGGCTGGAGGAATCGGGCGTATCCTGTCCCATGTTCTCAACCCGTCATGGCTGAACTGGGCCATCGTTGCCTCCTTCATCCTGATGGGAGTATGGATGCTTGTCCCGGATTCACCAGAGTCTGATGAAACTGCCGAAGAACCAAAACGCTGGGGGATATTCAACACCACCTTAATCCTGTTTCTGGTAGCCGAAATGGGAGACAGAACCCAGATAGCCACCCTGGCCCTGGCCGCCCGCTATCATGACTTCTTTGAGGTTGTCGCAGGGGCCACTTTGGGCATGATGCTCGCGAATGTCCCGGTCATTTACCTCGGCCGGCGTTTTTCTGGACAGCTACCGGAAAAAACCATCCGGATCCTGACCGCTCTCATTTTCGTAACCATGGGGGCCATGGCGCTCCACCACGCCCTGACCCAGCAAAACAGTCTGCCCTGATCCGGAACAGAAAAACCGGCTTGATTCATTATAATCAGGAGAACCAGCTTCTAATTTCACTGGATGGGGAACTAATTGCATAAAAACGGGTCTGTACCGGACAGGTTAAAAAATGAACCCGAAAATATCTGTCCAGCTGACTATCCGGATTTATGTCTCCTGAAAGACAAAACAGCTTTCCTTTTGTGACCGGACCTGCTTTCATGTCTTGACAAAAGACCAAAAAACCGGCCTTTAACGGATAGGCCCAAGACCAGATTGGTTCAAATGACCTGAAAAGAACAAGACACATGAAATCCGTCATCTACGCTCCAAGCCGTCATGTGCAAGGTATCCACAAATCAAGATGATTCAGAAGGGTTCCGAATCATCCGGATGAATATTGTTCATTATGAAGAGGAATCAGCCTATGGCAAACACCCAGGATGTCACCCCACGAAACGATGCCCCTCGGGCCTTGTCTGTCTATCCGGCCTGGTCCTGTGCGAAAAAGGATGCTATCGGCAAGGCACTCGGAACATCGCGCCTGTGGTTTACTTTGGCCCAGGGTATTGTGACCGAAGTCTATTTTCCCCGGCCCGATATCCCGCAACTCAAGGATCTTGGATTTATCATCGCCGATAATGCAGGTTTCTGGGTAGAACTTCGGCGAATGAACCAGTATTCTGTCAGCTGGCACGAAGATGTAATCCCCGCTATCACCCTGACTCACCGTCACGAGCGGTTCACCTTTACACTCAGGATCTGTGTCGATCCCGATCGGGATGTACTGCTGCTGGATTTTTCCCTTGAAGGCGAACCCGGCCTGTACCCCTATGTCCTGGCTGCACCAAGGCTCGGAGAAAACGCCACATCCAATCTGGCCCTGGCTGCCGACTGGGAGGGCCATCCTACCCTATGGGTCGAGCAGGGGCCCTTTGGTCTCGCCCTGATGGCAACAAACCGCCAGAACAGGACTGCCTTCATGGAACGTTCTGTAGGTGAGGTAGGCGTCAGTGACGGCTGGCAGGATTTCAACCAGAATGGCCGGATGAACTGGCATTATGCCAAGGCTGGTCCATCAGATGTGGCGCTCACCGCAAAACTCTCCCGGAGCGGAACACTGGCCTTAGGCCTTGGAAGCAGCAAGGAAGCCGCGGCCACCCTGGCCCTGCAGTCGCTGGCCGCAGGCTTTGAATCGCGATGGACAGGCTACACCCAATCCTGGAAAAGCTGGCTGGATGGCATTCACCTGCCTGCCTTGCTCCAGAAACTCGACAAGGCATCCAGGCTGCTCATTTTCCGCTCTGCGGTCGTCATCAAGAGCCATGAGGATGCCACGTTTCCAGGAGCCTGTGTGGCAAGCCTGTCTGTGCCCTGGGGAGAAAGCAGCGTCAGCCGGGGAGGATATCATCTGGTCTGGTCACGCGATCTCGTTGAAACCGCTGGAGCCCTCATTGCATTAGGCTGCCTGAACGAGGCAAGACGTATCCTGCTGTACCTGATGGCCACCCAGCAGGCCAATGGCCACTGGCTGCAGAACCAGTGGCTGGGGGGCAAGCCTTTCTGGCAGGGGATCCAGCTTGATGAAACCGCCTTTCCGGTCCTGCTGGCCAGTGCCCTGGCAGAACAGGATGCCCTTGAAGGAATTGATGTCACACACATGACTCGCCAGGCCCTGCGCTTCATTGCACAAGAAGGCCCTACCACCTCCCAGGACCGCTGGGAAGAAGATGCCGGCATCAATACCTTTACCCTGGCAGCTGCCATTTCAGCCTTGGTAGAAGGCAGCCGTTTCCTGAAAGGGAAGGAAGCCGAATGTGCCCTGATGCTTGCTGATTCCTGGAATAGCCAGCTGGAAAAATGGACCTGGGCATCTGATACGGCCTTATCCAGAAAACTGGGAATAGACGGATATTACATGCGTTGCGCTCCAACTGATACGCTCATTCATGATGGGGCAAGACATGAAGCCCTGCTCATCAAGAACCGTGCCCAGGATCCGGGACTTAAGGCAGATGAGCAACTCGCCGGGGATTGCCTTCAGCTTGCCCGCTATGGACTTCGCCTTGCAACGGATCCCGCCTTGATGTCCAGTATCCAGGGCATTGATGCCCTGCTCAAGACCGATACACCCAATGGACCCGTCTGGCACCGCTACAATGGGGATGGATACGGGGAACACCGTGATGGATCCCCTTTTGATGGCTGTGGAAGAGGCCGTGGATGGCCTTTGCTGACCGGAGAGCGAGGTCACTTCGCCCTGCTGGCCGGAGAAAACGCCAGGCCCTATCTTCGGGCCATGACCAGAATGACAGGGCCGGGAGGATTATTGCCTGAACAGGTCTGGGACAGTGATCCGATTCCAGAGCACGATCTGTTTCCCGGACAGCCAAGCGGGTCGGCCATGCCACTGGTCTGGGCCCATGCCGAATATATCAAGCTGGCATTAAGCCTGGCTTCCAAAGCACCAGTCGATAGGCCTGCACGCACCTTTGCCCGTTATGGCGGAAAAAAACCGGTCCTGGATTATGCCCTCTGGCAGCCCAAGGTTCAGCTGCATGAACTGGCCCAGGGCCAGGCATTACGGTTCCTGCTCCCTGAACCCGCACTCGTACACTGGGGGAAAAATGGCTGGAAAACCATCCAGGATGAGCCAACGCAGGACTGGGGCTTAGGCCACGTCGCTATCCTGGCCACATCAGGCTTTTCCCGTGGCACCACCATCGAATTTACCTTTTACTGGCCTCAATCGAATACCTGGCAACAGGAAGATTTTCAAATCAACATCACCTGAAAGGAGCCCATCATGATTGGGATTGATTTATCCGGCCGTCGCGCACTGGTCACTGGAGCAAGCTCAGGACTGGGCCGCTCCATTGCCTGCCACCTGGCCCGGTGCGGTGCCAGGGTTGCCATCAATTACCTCAAGGATGGCAAAGCTGCTGACGCTGTTGTAAGCGAAATCAGGCAGTCAGGTGGAGAGGCATTTGCCGTACAGGCCAATGTCAGTGAAAAGACGGAAGTGGACCGTCTTTTTTCCGCAGTGGACACGACATTGGGAGGGCTGGATATCCTGGTCAACAATGCCGGCATGGATGGCCTGCGCGAAAACTGTGCCCAGAGCGAACCGGACCACTGGGAATCGGTCCTGAAAGTTGATTTGTTCGGTCCTTATTACTGTACCCGGCAGGCCCTTTTACGCATGCAACCCCAGAAAAAAGGGGTCATCCTCCAGGTCACCTCCGTTCATGAATTCATTCCCTGGGCAGGCTATAGTGCCTATACCAGTGCCAAGGCAGCCTTATCCATGTTTACCAAAAGCGTGGCCCAGGAAGTCGCCCAGGAGGGGATTCGCGTCCTTGCCATTGCCCCCGGAGCCATCCAGACTCCCATCAATCAGAGTGTCTGGGGCAATCCGGACACCCTGCGGGATCTGGATCTCAAGATCGCCATGAACCGGCTGGGCCAGCCCGAGGAAATCGGGCGCGTGGCAGCTTTTCTGGTTAGCGATCTGGCAAGTTACATCACCGGTACGACCGTGGCCGTGGATGGCGGCATGCTCATTTATCCGGATTTCAGTCATGGCGGCTGATCTTGACGCAGATATCCTGATTATCGGCAGCGGAGCAGGCGGGGGCACCCTGGCCCGGGCCCTGGCTCCTAGCGGCCTGTCCATCCTGGTTCTGGAACGCGGAGACTATTTGCCCCGGGAAAAGGAAAACTGGGATGCCTCGTCTGTCTTTCAGACCCATCGCTATCATACCGATGAACACTGGTATGACCGCACCAACGAACCTTTCTCGCCGATCACGGGATATCAGGTAGGAGGGAACACCAAATTTTATGGGGCGGCGCTTTTACGACGCCGGGTCCAGGATTTTGAAAGCCGCACCCACGTCGACGGAACAACGCCCGCCTGGCCTCTTAAATATGATGATTTTGCGCCCTATTATGACCAGGCGGAATCGTGGTATTTCGTTCATGGAACAACCGGGCTGGATCCGAATGAACCCCCCCGCCTGGCCTATCCCTACCCCGCCTTGATGCAAGAACCCAGAATGGAAGCTATCCGCCTGGCCCTTCTAAAACAGGGACTGCATCCATTCCCCTTGCCCATGGCCTTGAACCGGAATGAAAGCGATCCCAGGAAAAGTCCTTGCATCCGCTGCGATACCTGTGACGGATTCCCCTGCCTGCTGCATGCCAAGGGGGATGCTGAAACCTGTGGCATTACACCGGCCCTGGCTTATCCCAATGTGACACTGCTGACCCGAACCCGTGTCCTGCGCCTGCTAAGCAGCAAAGGGCGGCACCTTACAGGAGTAGAAGCACAAGGCCCTGATGGACCCCGGTGTTTCAGGGCAAAAATGTATGTCCTTGCTGCAGGCGCCATCCATTCAGCTGCCCTGCTCCTCCAGTCCGCCTGCGATGCAGCTCCGCAAGGCCTGGCCAATCGCTCTGACCAGGTTGGCCGCAATTACATGTGCCACCTGAATAGTGCCTGCATTGCCCTTGATCCCAGAAAAGCCAATCCAACCCTGTTTCAGAAAACACTCGCCATCAATGATTTTTATGATGACTCCCGAAACCCTGGCTTCCCCTTTCCCCTGGGCCATATCCAGAACCTGGGCAAAGTCACCCCTGCCATCCTGCATGCCCAGCGCCCCCGCCTTCCTTCAGCATTATGCACCTGGATAGCCAGGCACTCTGTCGATTGGTGGCTGACCACCGAAGATCTGCCCCACCCGGATAACCGGGTCATCCTCAAACCTGACGGCCATATCCAGTTATGCTACCGTCCCAGCAATGAAGAAGCCCACCTGCGCCTGCTCGTACAGTGGAAAAAGATCCTGCGCCAGCTCGGCTTCATCGGAGTCTTCTTTGAACGCATGGGAATTGGTGCGGTCGCCCACCAGGTCGGTACCCTGCGTTTTGGCGACCATCCGGAGCAAAGCGTACTCAACCGTGACTGCCGTACCCACGATATTGACAATCTCTATGTGGCTGATGCCTCATTCATGCCTTCCATTTCGGCAGTCAACCCGTCCTTGACCATCATGGCCAATGCCCTGCGCATAGCCAGCCATCTGGGCCAGAAAGCGGCTGAAGGCCTGTGAAGCCTTTCAGCTTTTTATCATCGGTTGCTCTTTATGGGGCCGGGTTTCTTCAAGGAAGTGCTTTTGTCCTGATTCCTGCCTTAGGCAATCTCTTAAGCCTGCCCCCCTATCATTTCAGTGCATCTGCCTATGGCCTGCTGTTTCTACCCCAGACAGCGGGCGCTATCCTCGGGGCGACCGCGGCTGGCAGTATCCAGCGACGGTTCGGCATGATTCGGCTCTATCGGCTCGGCCTTTTGTGCAACATCATCGCCTTGCTCCTGCTTTATGGTGCATCAACCCACCCGGGGCAGTTGAGCTATCCCCTGATACTTGCAGACAGCCTTTTCATGGGATTGGGCTTTGGCTGGACCGTAGCGGCCATCAACCATTATTCAGCCCATTTTTTCAGCGCAAGATCCAGCATGGCCATCACACTGCTTAATGCCGTGATAGGAGGGGCTACCGCCTTGTCCCCCCTTTTACTCCATGCCCTGACCGAACAGGGTCACTGGGGAACATGGCCATTGATACTGGCTATCGGCTGGATCCTCATTACCTTGATTCATCTGCCCCAGATTCTGGCCGATCCCCAGTCCATTTTCTGGCCGCGATCCCTGAGCCCTTTTTTCCTCATGGTCCTGGTTTATGCACTCTGTGAAGGAAGTTTTGGCAGCTGGGCCAGTGTTTATCTTCACACAACTGCCCATCCAGGCAGCCAGGCAGGCACACTTGCCCTGTCAGCCTTCTGGGGGAGCATGACCTGCTTTCGCCTCCTTCTTGCCCCCTTGCCCGAAACATGGCTCTCCCGCCGGAAACTGCTGCTGCTCTCAGCAACCGGCATCGCCGCCTGTTTTATCCTCATCCCCCTTTCATCCAGTACAGGCGTGCTTATTGCCCTGTTTGCCTGCGCAGGAGCTGCCTGCAGCATTTATTACCCATTTACCATGGCATTAAGCCTTGCCCGTTTTCCAGAGGAAAACACCCAGGTTGCCGGATTGCTCGTGGCAGCACTCATGATGGGAGAAGGAATCGGTTCCTATGGGATAGGCTGGCTGCAGGCCTTCTTCAGCCTAAAGAGCCTCTACCTTGCCAGCGCCGTGTGGGGGATTTTCCTGTTCATTGGTGCCTGGTACATGACCCGGGCACAACGCTCCACTTCCCCGCTCTCAAAATGACTTCGTCCTTTACATCGCAGGCCGGAAAAAAAGAGCCGGGATTATGCCAGAATGAGCATACTTTCCCCATCAGACACTAGAACTTGCACCAGCAATCTAGTAAAGTGCCATCCTATGGGGACAGCTCATCCAGGATGACTGGCTGTCCGGGGAGCCCCCTCATCCTGTCGATACCAGATGGAGCAAAACAGAACGTGCTAAGGAAATGGATCATACTTCAAACCGCCTTGACTGCTCTCTTGGAGAAAAATCCTTACCTCGGAGATCATGCATGAAGGCTCACGGCAGACTTATCCTCGTTCGCCATGGTCAATCCATCTGGAACCGTCAGAACCGGTTTACCGGCTGGGTGGATGTTTCCTTAAGTCCGACCGGTATCCTTGAAGCCGAAAAAGCAGGCGATCTGCTCAAAGACTATGCCATAGATGCCGTTTATACCTCGGCGTTGCTTCGGGCCCAGAATACCGCCTATGAAATCCTCAAACGCAACCAATACGCGCAACAGTACATCCGTATCCAGGATAGTGCGAATCCCTGGTATCAACAGGTAGTCCCAACGGAAGAACCCGACCAGGAACTCTACGTTCATGTATCAGAACAGCTCAATGAGCGCCATTATGGGGATCTTCAGGGGATGAACAAGACAACGGCTTCTGAACTCTATGGAAAAGAGCAGCTTCATCTGTGGCGCAGAAGCTATGATATCCCCCCTCCCCAGGGTGAAAGCCTTAAAATGACTGCCGAGCGGGTTCTACCCTATTACCATGCATCCATTGAACCTGAACTGAAAAAAGGCAAGACCTTGCTCATCTGTGCCCATGGCAATTCGCTCCGTGCCCTGGTAATGTTTATCGAAAAACTTTCGCCCGAACAAATCATGGTTCACACCCTGGCTACTGGAGTACCTTATATCTACCATTTTAATACCGAGCTTAACCTGGTGGATAAGGAAACACTAGCTGGTAATAAGCCTTCCGAAAGCCAGGCCGTTTCTCGCTAGACATGCCCATGGGCACACATCGGTTAAAACGTTTTATCCCTGTTCACCTCCCCCATCGGGTTCAAGCAGATGGATTGCCGCAGCCATGGGTTAAGCCATGCCAGAAACAGGTCAGCCAAGCAGGCGAAAGAAAACAGGGGCCTCACCTTCCTTATCAGCCCTTTTGCATAACAAACCGACAAAGACGATTCTAAAGGAGCTCCGGCCTCCGAAGATCCCTTTTCTCAACCTTGAATCAGAAGGCGTACCCCACACAGGTTTCACTGTTGTGTAACGAGTAGAACTGGCCAGTTCCGAGGGCGTTACGCTTTCCTTGCAATGACGGCGCTTCATAATGCCGTATTTCCACAAAACCCGCGTTTCAACCCGCTTCAACTCCTTGGTTTAGCAGATCAGATATTTCGTTGGAATTTAAAAAATCTAAAGCAAATTGAAATCACCTTGCTCGTTAAGCTTAATCCGAACGCCTTGTTTCAGATCCCATGTGGGATTCAGTTCGGCAAACCTGGGCGGCCTGCCTCGACGAGGATTGGTTTTAGCCCATACTGTGGATGCTCCCAGCATTTCTTCATTTAATGAAGGATACGACTCCAAAATCTGGCGATCTGGAATTCCGTGCTCTATCCAGGCTGCGACAGTTCTAACTGGCACGCGCGTTCCTGAGAACACAGGTTCTCCGCCAAGAATTTCAGTATCACTGACTACCAGTTATTCAGCTCGGCAAACGTTGTCTGCCCGCATTTTAGTTTCTTGCGCAAAAAGGGTTAACCTGATGTTTAATGCATTTAAGGTCACCACCCAATCCAGTTCACTCAAAGCTCTTTGCGCCAGTGACAGAAAATCATCGCGATAACGATACTTTTCAACTCGTTCAGCAATTACATTCGCAGCCATTTGACGCGCTTTTTTCGATAACAATTCTTCTTCACGAAAATAAAAGGACGCCAAGGCACAACCTAAGAGCGAAAACTTACGGCCATTGTCACTAACATCAAAAAAAACAGATGGGAGTATATTCTCGTCAACGATCCTGTTGGCCTCCCTCTCACTAATGTCGGCTATAAATGCCGCCTTAGCAACATTAGCATTATAGTTAGCAACAGTTCTCATAACACACTCCAATATATATTCCGATTAATCGGGATATATATTTATAACCTAGACATTTTCAAGGGCTTGTACTGGTTCATTACCTACTGCACTGTGGATTAAGCTTGAGGAGGTATTGTCCAGAAGGCATAGGCATATTGTCTTCAGAGGTGGTTTTTTAGGGTTGGGTCGTGAGTGCGCCCTGCCGGGCGCACCAAAAAAAAGGCCGCAAAATGCGGCCCAGGGAGAGTCGTACACAGTGGAAAAAACGGGTAATGCTATACAAAACGGCCTGCCTTAAACCAGAGCGCCTTAAAAATCGTACTGGACCATCAGCCGGTTTTGAACAAAATGATGGCTCGCTCCAGCCTGGGTGGCATAACCTAGCATGTCGCTAAGCTTGACTCCCTTGAAATAGCCTTGAGGCAAATAGGACAGGCTGACAACGTATTCGTTCATGGGTGAGGCAGCTGTATTGCTTGAAGTCTGATTAAACCGGTTATAGGCCGCCCAGCCTGACCACTGGCTATTAAAGACATGACTGCCAGAGAGCACATAGGCATTACCACTCCCTAGCCCTTCCGTTGGAAAGAGCATGTTGCCAGTATACAGTGCAGCTGATCCATACCCATCCGTATAAGGGGAAACCAGCCCGCCATTATTGAAAGCCCCCACCCGGGCAGGAATATGGATGGCGCCAACAGAAACACTGTCCTGGCCTAACCCGGCTCCAAGTGTTGCCCCGTAGGCCCTGGCATTTACCGGACCAAAAAGCTGTGCGCCTTCACCCTTCTCATTGGCATACTGCACCCCGACAAAAGGGCTAAAGGAGGACGATTCCTTGAATGCCAGTTTCTCATCAATGAAAACAAGATGGGCAATATTGGAAAAATCATAATACCACCCCTGGCTGGTCAGGGACTGGGACTGAAGGGCCAGTTCATGATGGATGCCGGCATACCAGAACCCGTTGGTACTGATATTGGAAAATTTGGCAAAAGGTCCCGCTGTCTCATTATCAGTCCGATCAAAGGTGGAACTGGTCCAGCTCTTATAGCGGTTGATGCGGCCCAATGTAATATCAAGACTTGCAAATGGATGGTAGTTAAGGGTTGCACCTTCATACAAGGCTGGAATCATGCGATAGTCCGCGCTGTTGGCAAACGGGGTATCGATTTTCTGGCGTCCTATCCGGACCTTCAGCGGGCCATTGGCATAATTCAGATAGGCTTCACCAAGCGTGTCAATATCAGTACCAAGTGTTGGTTCAGACTGGTTCGGATTCGATGAAACCCCTGGACTGTGGGCTGTATAAAAGGCTGCCCCAACCGAAAAATGATCAATTTCGCCGCTGATGACCTTAAGCTTTCCCCCCACGACGAAGGTGTTATTGTCCGTTCCTGAGAAATAACGGTTGTGGTTGCTCCATTCATAGGCCCGCAAATAACCGTTAACCTTCCCGGAATGAACAAGATCACTAAAAGAAGCGGCCTGGGCCAGTGAAGTGGCCAGTAAGGCAGTCATGGCCGCACCTGCGATCCTTGATAAGTTATATGTCATATCCTGTTTCCCCTGTAATTAATACCCTGTCAATTAGTTCTGTTCATACTCAACTATCATGCAACCCACCCGGGCCATCTATGCAGGATGGTCCCGGTGAGATGCACAGTGATAATTAATCCATGCATAGGCCGGACCGATTGCATTCATGATGACAACAGCCACAAAAGCGGCATACGGATTCTTTGGAATTGGCCCAAAACCACCAAACATCGTTGCAAAATAGGAGGCAAAACCAAAAAACATGCCTGGTGGGAACGAAAATGGCTTGAAACGGGCAATAAGCAGCAAAACCGTATTAAGCACGAACAGGATTGCCATCTGGGCAATAATGAAACTTGTCCCGCTAAAATAATGGGATGCCTTGAAAAACGACAAGGTGATGAGCATGGCAAAAAACGACCCTACCGGCATTACGCGCCAGATGCGCCCCATGTTCTCCCGGCTGGGCCCGCCCATTGCAAATGTGCCGGCCCAGCTGATAAAGACAGCCCAGGGGGGCAGGTTATATGGAGGCAAAGACAATAGAACCGTCGTAATCGCCAGCAAGGACGCGACGATTTCGGCTGGTGGTTTTTTCATTGATGATCTCCTAAATGGGAAGAATGGTTAATGTCACATCGGTGATGCGTTACAACGGTAATCCTGCCTCGCTTGATAACCCAGGAGCGAACCGGGATATCCAGAAGGGCATCGGCTACTTCCAGCGTATCGAGTATCACCAGATCCGCCTGCCTGCCAACTTCCAGGCCATAGCCATCAGCCAGCCCCATGGCCCGCGCGGCATTCTGGGTCCCCATGCGAAGAATGGCGGCCTGGTTTTCCAGGGTGCCAAACTGGATGGCATGAGCGAGCATATTGCCAATCACAAGCGGATCAGCCTTGCCAAACGGCGTAAAAGCATTACGGATATTATTGGAGGAATAGGCAACATTGACTCCGGCACTCGTGAGCGCCCGAACGGGGGTCAGCCCTCTGCGCTGGTTTTTGGTATCCTTGCGCCCCCCCAGATACAGGTCGGTTGCAGGCAGGGTAACAATATGGATATCTGCCTCACGCAACAGCTCAATCACGGGCTTGGCCTCATCCGGGTCCAGTGCGCCCAGACTCGTGACATGGCCTAAGGCCACTTTCCCCTGATAGCCGGTGGCAATGGTCTTCTGGGCGATATAGGTCGCAGCGGCAAAACGCTGATCTGTCGCCTCATCGGCAAAATCAGCATGCATGTCGATGGCCACCCCATGTTTCTGGGCCATCTCGAACACCAGATCAATATGACGCCGGGTATCGTTCCAGGACATTTCGTTATAGGGACAGCCCCCAACGACATCAGCTCCCATGACCATCGCCTCTTCCATCAGATCATAGGTTCCCATCGACTTGATGATGCCCTCCTGGGGAAAGGCGACAATCTGGATATCCAGACAGTCCTGATATTCCTCCTTGAGTTCCAGAAGGGTCTCCACTCCAATCAACCCCTGAATCAGGTCCACATCGGGGTGTGCCCGAATAGCAATGGTGCCGTTTTTAATGGCCATCTCCAGCACACGACGGGACCGGGCCAGCACATCCTTGCGCTCCTGCTTTCCCTTAAGAATACCGGTGACCCGGATGGCTTCTTCCAGCGTACCCTGGACAGCAGGCAGACGTCGATGCAAAAAGGCCTTGTCCAGATGCAGGTGGGGTTCTACAAACCCGGGCAGCGCTACCCGCCCTTCGACATCAATTGATTCTTGGGCATCGGCTGTAATGTGATCCTCAATGGCAACAATCCTGCCCTCACGGATACCTATATCCTTCAGAGACTGGCCATCCTGTATCCTCGCCTGCCTGACTAGCAAATCCATATCCATCCTGACTCCTCCTTGTTCAACCGGTTTTCAGTACCCCAGTGCCAACCCTTCCCCTCTTGGATCTGCCCCGCCCTCAAAACAGGGTGACCAGGGCCCCTTCAGGCGAATCGCCTGGGCTGTCCCCAAACGCGGATAAGGCCAGGGAACCGTTTCAGGCTGATGCCCCATACGGGCCAAAACATCCAGAATGGCATCCCCTGCCCTATCCTCAATCAAGAGACGGTTGGCCTCATCCCCCCAGGTTCGTCCATACAGGATCCTGGGGGCCTCAATAGCAGCCTGAACATCTTCCCCGAAATCCAGCACACGGGTCAGAATGGACGTCTGGGTCTGGGGCTGCCCTTCCCCACCTTGTGTGCCATAGACCAGATAGGGCAATCCATCCTTGAAGGCCATGGCTGACATCAACGTGGAAGCTGACTGCTTGCCAGGCTTCAGCACATTAGGGTGATGCGGGTCCAGTGAAAAGAAATGGCCCCGGTTCTGCAGCATGACTCCGGTTCCAGGATCCGCAACACAGGATCCAAAATCAAAATACAGGCTTTGAACCAGACCAACGACATTGCCCTCCCCATCAGCCGTACAGATAAAACTGGTATCCTCACCACCTTGACGGTTCTCATGTGTGCGATTCGCATCCTGAAGCCAGCCTGTTCTTTCCTTATCGGCCAGAGCCGGATCAAGCAGCCGTGCCACCGGAACATCCATGAAGAGTGGATCGGACAGATAGCGATCCCGTTTACTGAAGGCCCATTTCACCGCCTGAATCAGCGCATGATAATAATCTGGCGAATGCTGTCCCATGGCGGACAAATCCAGCCCATTGAGAAAATTCAGAATCAGGAGCCCGGCCAGCCCCTGGGATGGCGGAGGAACCTGGTGAACCTGGTACCCCCGATAAGACACAGAAATCGGATCGACCCAGCGCGCATGGTAATGGGCGAAATCTTCTGCCCGTAACAGTCCTCCCTGGCTTTGCAGGTAAGTGGCTATGCTTTGGGCCGTGTGGGAATAAAAGTGGCGCGCGCCATGGCGGGCCAGTGCCTCCAGTGTTGATGCCAGGGCAGGCTGTTTCAGGATCTGTGCCGGCTGATAGGCCTGCCCCTTATCCAGGAAAAGACTGGCTGCTCCCGGATCGGCCCGCAGATCCGTTTCATCCTCGCTCATCCAGCGACTCATATCAGAGCTCACAGGACAGCCTTGACTGGCATAACCAATGGCAGGTTCAAGCAGGCGCGCCCAGGGCAGGCGGCCATGCCGGGCATGGGCCTCGTTCCAGCTATCAACCGCCCCGGCCACAGTAATGGCTGACAGGGGGCCCCGGGCGGGAATGGACTGTCGCCCTTCATACGATCCGAGATTGATGGCCCCGCCACACCCCCCGCTGCCGTTCAATGCACTCAGTGTCCGGGTTCGGGCATCATAAATCATCCAGAAGGCATCTCCACCAAGACCAATCATGTGGGGCAGAACCACACCCAGGGTCGCTGCTGCACAAATGGCAGCATCAACCGCGCTACCCCCTTCCTTTAGCACATCCAGGGCCTGGGTGGACGCCAGATAGTGGGCCGTACTGACCATGCCTTGTCCTGCTCGGCAAACCGGTCGGGTTAAACGCATGACACCTCCAACATCAAACGATATGAACAGTCATCATAGGCGCTAAAACGCCGCAACTTAATCAGCCGATTCTGAAAATGATCTAGGAATTTTCTGAGGGATGTTTCATGAAACGGGCTGCAAAACCGGCTCAAAAGAACCAGTATGGCCTAGCCCATGCAGCTAAAGAGGACACAAGGGGCAGGACTTCCATATTATATACTGTCCGATTAAGTATCCGTGATGACTGAAACGGCATTACATGCGGAACAGAATACCCTACTCATCCTCGGCAGGGGTCAGAATCTGCTCATCAAACAGATGGTGACGTATGGCGTAATGAACAAGTCCTGCCGTGCTGGCCATTTCCATTTTATGGAGAATGTTCACCTTGTGCGTACTGACTGTCTTCACACTCAGGGACAAGGTGGCGGCAATCGCTGAGAGCTTCTGTCCTTCGACAAGCATGTGAAAAATCTGGAACTCCCGCGAGGACAGGTTGGCATGAGGCAAATCATGGCTCGGGTGACGTAACTGCAGGGCCAGCTTTTCAGCAATGGCCGGACTCATTGACAGACCCTTGGCATGCACTTTCCGGATTGCATCTATCAGCTGGCCCGTCGCACTGTTCTTGGTAATATACCCCGAAGCGCCTGCCCTGATGGCCTGAATGGCAAACTGATTTTCATGATGCATGCTCAAAACCAGGACAGGTAAATCAGGATGGGAGGCCTTGATTTGCTGAATGAGGGCTATCCCGTTCTTGCCTGGCATTGACATATCCAGTATCAGGACATCCCAGAAGCGGTCCCGCAGCTGGCGTAACACATCCTGGCCATCGACGGCTTCACCTGCAACCTGCATATCCTGCTCGTCATGGATAATCTGCTTGAGCCCTTCCCGAAAAAGGGTGTGATCATCGGCAATCAGAATATCAATCAAGCCTCGACCCTCCTGTGATTTTTGGGAATGACAACCTCAATTTGCGTGCCTGTTTTTTCTGCACTGGATAACACCAGGGACCCTCCCAGCATATAAGCCCGTTCACGCATGCCAACAAGCCCAAGGCTTTTTCTGTATGCGTCTCCAATATCCGGGATACCACACCCGTTATCCTGGATTCTCATCTGAATATCGGCCTCGGTTTCACGAATGTCAATATGCACCCAGCTTGCCTTGGCATGACGGCTGACATTGGTCAAGGATTCCTGCAAGATCCTGAACAAGGCTGTATTCGTATCTTCATCAAACCGGACAGTCACCAGGTCACAGTGAAAATCAACCTGTATGGCACTTTGACTGGAAAAGGTTTCAACCAGCCACTCCATCGACGGTTCAAGCCCCAACTCATCCAGCATGAGCGGACGCAGATCCGAGGCTATCCTTCGAACGGTTTCAGTTGTAACCCGGGTTAGATGAATCAATGAACCCAATCGCTCCTGGCCCTCGGTATTGCGCAAGGAAACATCTTTTTTAAGCCGCTGCAGCCCCATGCCCAATGCAGTCAGGGTTTGCCCCAGTTCATCATGGAGTTCACGGCAGACATGCAGCCGTTCTTCCTCGCGAACCTTCTGCAGGTACGCGGACAATTCCCGCAGCTGGCGTCTTGATTCCAGCAAATCCTCCTCCGCCTGCAAACGACGCCTCGCTTCAACCATGGCGGTCAGCGAATAAGACAGATCTGCAATCAGTTCACGCATAAGGGATACAATATCTTCTGAAAAAAAATGCTCTTCTTTCGCCAGAAGAAACAGGATCCCGATGAATTTTCTTCCTTCAACCAAGGGAAACAGGGCGAAACTGGATGATCGATAATGCCGGGTAAACCGGGGCAGAGGGAAGAGGGGTTCACACAACTGTGCCTCATTACAGATAAAAGGATGCGTACGTATCGACTTAAATCTTTCTTTCTCCCGTGATGACCAGTCTGCCAGCAACTGTTTCATCCTGCGGGTCATGACGCTTCTTTTCGGAAAACAGGCCCGCGTATCAAGTTGATGATCCGTCGAACTGAACAGGCCTATTGAGGCAGCCTTAAGGCCACCTTCCTCCACAAGAATCTGGCAGGTTTTGGCAAACAGGCTCTGACGATTCCGGGTTCGGGCTATCATCTGGTTGATCCGGCTGCGTACGGCATAAAACCGGTTTAACCGTGCCAGCTCTTCTTCTGCCTTTTTTCGCTGGGTGATATCACGGGAAATCCCTGTTGTGCCTATAATCTCTCCTTGTGAATTACGAAAAGGGGTTTTGATGGTATCAAACCAGCGCAACTGGCCATCCGGATCATAACGCCATTCTTCATAGCGTTTCCGCTTGCCTGTCCTCATCACCTCCTCATCAGTCTGAAGATACGTTTTCCCCCACTCCTGGGGCCAGATTTCCAGGGGGGTCCGATTCAGGATCTGATGCTCCTTGAGACCACTTGCAGCAACATAAGCCTCATTCACGGCAAGATAACGTGACTGCCTGTCTTTAAGCCAGGCCATGTCAGGAATGGTATTGAACAGGGCTTTTTGCAAATCCTCTATTTCATTCATCGGTTTTCCTTGGCACCAACATGACCCTAATTCTTGGCACAAGCGCTCCTAAATGGCAAGAGATGGCACCCTGAAACCGGTACAGTGGATAAAAACGGTCCTTGATCCTGGATGCTGAAAAAAACCAATACCCTATCCTCGTAACCAGATTCAAAAGATTACGTCGTGACACGGATAAGAAATCCAATAGGGCCGCCCGATTTATGAGAGAATAACATTAGAAAGAGGAGGAGGTTTTGTCGTCCTGACCAGGAGTAAGGCAGCTGCGCTTAACGGCCATAACCTTATCCCATCCCCAGACAGATATAGCCAGGAAAACATAAGGAGAGCAAAAATGCGCTACGTTCTGGTCTTGTTGTCTTTGTTATTTTGCTTGCCGGCTCTTAGTTTCGCGGACACCCGGATCTCGATAGGCATTGCCCTGCCTGGAACCAGCATTGGCATTAACATGCCCTACTATCCCCAACTGACACCCATTCCGGGCTATCCGGTCTATTATGACCCTGCAGCCAATTACAATTTTTTCTTCTACGATGGCCTATACTGGGTTTTTCGTAACGATCACTGGTATTCAAGCAGCTGGTACAATGGCCCCTGGTATCAGGTCAACCCTTACAATGTACCGGCTTTCATCTTGCGTATTCCCATCCGCTATTATCGTCGCCCTCCCGTCTTTTTCCATGACTGGGATCGGGACGGGCCTCCACGCTGGGGAGCTTTTTGGGGGCATGACTGGGACAGGCGCCGTCAAGGCTGGGACAGATGGAACCCTCACAACGCTCCCCATCCTGCACCATTGCCACAATATCAAAGAGCCTATTCAGGCCGCCACTATCCTCATGAAATCAACTATCAGGACAGGATCCGGTCCCAACACTACCGGTTTCAGCCCCATGATTCGAATGCAAGACAGTACTATTATCACCAGCATGAATCCCCGCAAATGAGGCATGGCCCCCAACAGGAACAGCAGCACGCTTACATGCCGATGGGTCAACCTCAGCAGCATTATCCAGGCGGAGCGGTTCATCATGGTGGCCCAGGCCATCCGGGTGGCCCCGAACATCAGGGGAATGACCATCAGCACGGCCATGGCGATAACGGCCACGGACACGGCCATGAGGAACAAGGGCCTTCCGGTGGCTATTAACCTGGATAAAACGGTCTCTGGTAGAAAGAACTGAACAGGGTTTTGTGCATCATCCAGAAGAAAGCCGTCTGATGCAGCATTAAAACAGGAGACAGAACACGACATGGATCAGCAATCGCTCATCAAGCAGCAGTTTGGTGAAATGGCGCAGAATTATCTGACGAGTCCGGTGCATGCAAGAGGGGCCGATCTCGACAAGCTTGCCTATCTGACCAATAAACTGCAGCCCTTGCGTGTTCTGGATCTTGGCTGTGGAGCCGGGCATGCCAGTTTTGCCATGGCTTCGGGAGGGGCCTTGAACATTACGGCTTATGACCTGTCCGAAACCATGCTTGCCATCGTTCAGAACGAGGCGGCCTCACGAGGCTTCCAGTCGATTACAACCTGTCAGGGGCCTGTCGAGCGGCTGCCTTTCGAAAACGGCCTGTTTGATCTCATTGTCACTCGTTTCTCTGCCCACCACTGGCAGGACATGGATGCTGCGCTGGCAGAAATAGCCCGGGTAGCCAGCCCTCAAGGCACCCTTGTTGTCATTGACATTGTCGCCCCTGAAGTCCCGCTTTATGACACGGTACTCCAGAGCGTTGAGCTGCTGCGGGATGCCTCCCATGTGCGGGATTACCGTCTGACCGAATGGAAATCGATGCTGGAGAAAAAAGGGTTCCTCTGGTCCGATTCTTTCCAGTGGAAGCTACACCTTGAATTTAATAGCTGGATTACCCGAATTGGCACATCCTTGAAAAGGGTGGAAGCCTTGAAGATTACCCTGGATGAACTCCCTCAGGAGGTCAAGCAGTATTTCTGTCTTGGAACGGATTATTCATTCTCGATTGACAGCGCCTGGATTCAGGCCCGCCGTTTATAATTCCGGCTAAAGACCCGGCGCAAAACCAGATGAGCTATCAGGTCTTGAACCTGATAGCTCTTTTCATTGACCGCTAGAACTTGTAGGCCACCATGACACGGTTATAGACAAATGATTTTTCACCTGAACCGGGGAACAGGTTCAGACCGCCATTTGCCACTTCCACCTGGTCACGAAGGGAGAGGCCCTGATAGCGCCCACCCGGGAAATAGGTCACACTGAAATGGGTCCAGTTGCTTTTTCCGGAAAAATAGGTATTAAACCGGGAATAGCCCGAGGTCAGCTTGACCTTATGCTGACACACCCAGTACGCTGCACGCAATCTCCAGCCGTGGCCAGGTCCCACACCCACAAGCCCTTGAATCATGGCATCCACATAGAGGGGATCCGCCGTATAGCCAACAGTATAAGGGGACACAATCGCTCCGCCGCCTAATGCACCCTGATGCAGCCGGGTCGTGTCATACGCCCAATAGATACTGCCTTTCGAGAAACTGACGCCGGTTTTGATTCCATAAGCCGTGCTGTCCACTGCTTCCCCGGTCTGGCCAAAGAGCTGGGTTCCAGTCTGGGAGAATGCGTTATTCGCTTTCCATTCGCGAACAAACTGGGCTGCTGCAAAAGGCTTGAACACATTCTGGGTAGGGAAGCTGTACTGGCCTGATCCATAGAACATGTTGGCGAAATCATTAAAATTATAGTACCAGGCATGCAGCTTGGCCTGATCGATGGAATACTTGGCACCAAAGGCTACAGCACCATTGGAGGGGGATGCATTCGCAGGCAGGTTGTTTGGACCTCCATACAGCGCATCTCCATTGTAGCTTGTTGGATAATAGAGGTTATCCCGATAGAAGCCATTGGAGGTCCGGCTTTTCCAGCCATCGACACGCAAACCAATCAGGTTAAGGTTATCAAAAGGGGTAAACCGTGCATAAACGCCCCGATAAGTCACCGGTATTACACGCCCTCCAACCCGGTTAAGCCATGGGGTGTTAATCAGCTGATCTCCGGCACGAATGGTAAAGAGCTGTTGATTATATTCAATAAAGGCCTGGCCTAACGTATTGATGGATGAGCCTGTCCCCATCAGTGTCTTATCGATACGGGAAGGATCACTGCTTTGTGTGCCAAGGGAATTAGCCGTGTAAAAGCTCGTTCCGACATGAAAGCCGCCCAGAAACGGGGCGGTCAGGATATTAAGGCGTCCTGCCAGCGAAAAGGCATTCGCGTGAGGAACTGCTGAAGTGCCATAATCCCGGCTAAAATAGTAGGCCCGTATCTGGCCATCTATCTTACTTTTACCAAAAAACTGTGACAGGGTTTCCGCTTGGCCAGGCACGCTGGTGAGCAAAAGCCCCCCCATTGCTGCAATAAGGCTTAAGGAAAGGATTTTTGTTCGCATAGTATCTTCCGTTTCACACTCATGATTAGAAATAAAATACAGGGCATGCCTGATAGTCCAGAAATGCCCTCCTTGCTTATTTACCCGGCCAGGCCTGGGTCAACTTCTGAAGCGGTTGGGGGACATGCTGACGGTTGGCAGCATAAGCCCGGTTCATCACGATAAAGCCATCCTGCTTCATGATCTTCCGGCCTTTAGGGCCCAGAAGGAAAGCCACATATTTTTCGGCCGCAGGAGTATGGGCCGCACCTTTGATAATGGTCAACGCATAAATAATGGGCCTTCCAGTTACCACACCATTTTTGGTCACGGCTTTGCCCTTAGCATAATTGGCACTGTATCTGGCATTGGACAGGTTGATTTGATCCGGCAGATGGAGATACTCGAAATGATGCTGTATGGCATCCGAACGATAAATGGCCAGGTAATCGATCTGCCCTACCTGCAAGGCGGAAATCAGATCCGTTTCGGTATCCCGCATGTTGGACTGGGGGGCATTGGCCAGAACCGACTGTTCAAGTTTTGGATCATGATAGTAGCTGTTAGCCAGGTTAAGCATCTGGATAATCTGGTAACCGGAAGGATCGGTGTTGGGGCTAGAACGGCCAATTTCAACTCCGGGTTCAGCCATAACCTTATACCAGTTGCTGGCGTTAATCTTGCTGGCGCCCTTGCTCTTCGGTGTATAGGTAAAGGTGATTTCATTGCCTACAAATCCAATGTACCAATTGGCATAGGCAGGCGAGGTTCCATGGGCATACAGGTACTTGGGGATAACGCTATAGTCTGCTGAAGCCACAATATCAGCCGGTTCATGCAGTTCCGTCACCATTTTGGCCATCTTGACGCTTCCACCAAAAACAGGTTCGACCTGAATGTTGGGGTACTGCCGATGAAATTCGGCATCAATCTGGCGGAAAGGCAACGCAAGCGTACCTGCTGCCAGAACCCGCAAATTGGTCATGGCCATGGCCTGACCTGAACACAGAACGAAAAGCGCAGCGCCTGTGACTAGCATCTTTTTCATGATATTCACCTTTTTACAAAATAAGGAAATGAAAGGAAAGAATTAAAAGGCCCGTTTGATGCCGGCAATGGTAGCACCTGAATGTCATAAATCAAATATGATATTTTTTGCCAATTTAAAAACTGCCTTTCAAGAAGGCAAGGAAATTCCCCTGCAACAGGGTAAAAAAAGATTCCAGCCAGACAAGATGCGCGAAACGGAGCAATTCTGCTCTGGCCGCACCCGTACCCTTGTGCGGGCAGGATGATTTTTCAATGAACAACAGGGAATAAAGACGGAGGACAAGACGCAGGAAGCGCCTGAAAAAATCAATCCGGTATCAAAAAGGTGATATTGCAGTATCCACACACTATCGGCTGAATGCCCGTATGCGCTCCCAAAACCATCAATGCATGTTCCTCGCCATTATTAACGAAACAGTTCGGACAAGGATAGGCTGACATTGAACCAAGGCTGTCCAGATGTTTTTCATACGCCTTGATTTCAGCGTGGGAACTGTTGTTTTTTTTTAGCCAGTAAATCAGGTTGGAACGAATCCAGTCGGTATTCATTGTCACATCAAGCCACTCGTTAATGTGCCATTAATATGCAATGAAACAGCTATAAATGCAACAGTTTGATGCAAAAAAGGGGCTCACAGCCCTCTGGAAGGGCCCAGCCTGGCATGGCATGGATCCCTTCAGAAGCAGACCGAATTAAAAAGAGGGAAAGCAGGGTATGCCTTATTTCCCCATTTTCAGGATATGAAGCTCCCTGAGCTGGGCCTCACTGACCGTATTGGGAGCCTGGGTCAACAGGCAGGCAGAACGCTGGGTTTTCGGAAAGGCAATGACATCACGAATCGATTCTGCATGGGCCATCAGGGCAACCAGGCGATCCAGCCCGAAAGCAAGCCCCCCATGAGGCGGGGCTCCAAAAGAAAGCGCTTCAAGCAAAAACCCGAACTTTTCCTGAGCTTCCTGCTCAGAAATACCCAATGCATCAAACACTTTGGCCTGAACCTCGGCATGATGAATACGAATCGAACCTCCTCCGATTTCCCAGCCATTAAGAACCATGTCATAGGCACGAGACAATGCACGCCCTGGATCAGTACCGAGAAGATCCTCATGGCCTTTCTGGGGGCTGGTAAAAGGATGGTGCAAGGCCACCCACCGTTGATGCTCGTCATCATATTCAAACATAGGGAAATCAACGACCCACAGGGGCCTCCATCCAGCGGATGCATGCCCTTTTTCATGACCTATCCGGGTACGCAAAGCCCCTAGTGCCTCATAAACTATTTTGGCTCTGTCTGCCCCGAAAAAGACAATGTCCCCATCTTGGGCGCCCACGCAGTCCAACACCTCATTCATGACCGGCATGAGAAACTTGACAATGGGCGACTGCAGTCCAGCCTCTCCTTTTGAGCGTTCATTAACCTTGATCCAGGCCAGGCCCTTGGCCCCATATATCTTTACATACTCAGTCCAGGTATCAATTTCGGACCGGGCAAAGGAGCCTCCGCCAGGCACACGCAAAGCAGCTACACGGCCATCACTCAAATGGGCCGCATCCTTGAACACCTTAAACTCAACCTCTTTCATCAGGGTGGTCAGGTCAGTCAGTTCAAGGTCAACCCTCAGATCGGGCTTGTCCGAACCATAACGGGCCATTGCCTCATGCCAGCTTATACGCGGAAACGGAGAGGGCAGTTCAACCTGAAGCACTTCGCGGAACAAACGCCGTATTCCTTCTTCTACCAGCGTCATGATATCCGCCTCATCCATGAATGACGTCTCGATATCCACCTGCGTAAACTCAGGCTGACGATCAGCCCGCAAGTCCTCATCACGAAAACAGCGTGTAATCTGGAAGTAGCGGTCAAAGCCTGAAACCATCAACATCTGCTTGAAAAGCTGGGGAGACTGGGGCAAGGCGAAAAACTGGCCCGGATAAACCCGTGATGGAACCAGATAATCCCTGGCACCCTCAGGGGTGGACCGGGTCAGCATCGGTGTTTCGATTTCCATGAACCCCTGGCTGTCAAGATAATGCCTCAGGGCTTTGGACACCTCGTATCTTAACCTGAGATTAGCCTGCATGGCAGGGCGACGCAAATCCAGGTATCGATGGGTCAGGCGGGTATTCTCATTGAGGTTGTCATCATCCAGCATAAAAGGAGGGGTAGCAGACACATTCATGATTTCAATATGCCTGGCGACCACCTCGATTTCTCCACTGGCCATATTGGGATTAAACGTTCCGACCGGTCTTTCGGCAACCTGGCCGGTGATGCAGAGGACATATTCATTACGTATTTTTTCCGCCAACACAAACAGGGCATTGTCATCCGGGTTAAACACAATCTGGGCGATGCCTGAACGATCCCGCAAATCCACAAAAATAACGCCTCCATGATCCCGGCGGCGATTGGCCCAGCCACAAAGCGTGACGGACTGGTTCAAGTTCTGGCGGTTCAGTTCCCCGCAATAATGAGTTCGCATAATTAACCTGTAAGTTACGGGCTCGGCGAGCCTGATTTGGGGGGCAAGGATCCCGGGGGAGCCACAACACCCATTGAGATGATATATTTCAGCGCTTCATCCACGCTCATATCGAGTTCTCTTGTTTCACTTTTGGCCAGTATAAGAAAAAACCCGCTGGTTGGATTCGGTGTGGTTGGAACATAAACACTCACATACCCTTCAGTCAGCGGGGCACTGATTTCCTCCGCAGGCTGGCCAGTCATAAAGGCAATCGTATAGACCCCTTTACGCGGATACTCGATTAAGAGCGCCTTACGAAAAGCGTCCCCATTACCGGATAACACTGTATCAGAGACCTGCTTGACTGACGTATAAATGGTCTTGACCACCGGAATCCGTGTCAGAAGGGTTTCACCAATCCGGACAAGCGTACGGCCAAAAAAATTGGTAGCAAATACACCGGTCAGAAATACGACAACCAGGGTCAATAGCACACCAAGCCCTGGAATATCCATTCCAAATAGATGATAAGGCCGCAAGGACTCGGGCAGGAACAAAAGGCTCTTATCCAAAGTGCTCAGCAGCAGGTGCAGAATCCAGAAGGTAATGCCAAGCGGGACCCAGATCAGCAAACCGGTGATGAAATATTTCTTGATGAGAAATTTATTCATTTGGCTTCCGCTGGGGTCTTGGCATCAGCCGGACCGGCAGAGGGAGTAGCAGGCACAGTCGTCGAATCATTGTTTTTGGTCGAATCATTGTTTTTGGATGTTGCCTCGTTCGGAACAGCCTGGGGCTTGCCCTTAAAATCGGTTGCATACCACCCGCTCCCCTTCAGCTGAAATCCTGGAGCCGACAGCAGCTTTGAAAAAGTCTGGGCCCGGCATTGCGGACATTGCGTCAATGGCGGCTCCCCAATCTTTTGCAGGACATCCTTTTGAAACCCGCACACACTACATTTATACCCATAAATCGGCATGGCTGCCCTCCACGATTAACACCCGGACATGACTCATCATTCTTCTGATTCTATCAGCAACATAAGGCCAGGCAGAAAAAATTCAAGGGGTCACACTAAACCCCATCCCTATCCTGCCTGTCGGCAAACAACCCGGCCGCATGACCCCCTAAGGCACATCAACCCGGAAACAGGCCATTATACAACAACTAACCTGATATCAAGGACTTTTTACTATAGATGACAACTGGATACAGTCCTCAGGTTTGCAAGAAACAAGGGCCCTCACCCTGCCGATAGATTGGGCTTCCCCCATCGTGTGAACTTGCATTTCTTGCTTCTTTTACCTTGTTTTCCCGGCCCGGCAGCATCAAAGAACCTGTCTATCCCCCATGCACAACAGAATCCCAGATCTTGCATAAACCTTCTGTTTCCGCTATAAATGAATTTCTTACATCAAGGAGCCTGTGCCCTAACCTATGGATATTTTCAGTAGCATGGAACTGGAACACGAGGCTATCCGTGGCCAGTTCCTAAAAATTCAGAACCTTCCCATAAACCAAATACATGCCCGTGAAGAACAGTTCGAGCAATTAAAGGATGCTATCAACCTGCACCTTGATACTGAAGAACAGACCTTATATTCCGTTCTAAACCAGATACTTCCCCGCTCCAGACTGTTACGTGAAGCCCAGGAAGAACACCATCTCATTCGAACCCAGGTTGAACAGCTCGCCAGAATCCCCCTAGATGAGCCCGGCTGGCAGGAGCGTTTTGAAGCCCTCTCCCACCTGTTTATCCGGCATACTCTACAGGAAGAAATGGATATTTTTCCGCAGGCCTGGAATAAGCTGGAAGCATCAACACAAGCACGCCCTGCCTCCTATCAATCCGACAATGGGATGACGCCGTACCCACAACCTCCAAACTGAGGCCGGCAAGAAAATTAGGCAGAAGCAGAAGCGGATGACAAGGCCCATATCAGCAGACCCTGGGCATTAAGGCGAACATCGCTATCCAGAAGGGCCCGGATCCCATCGTCATCAAGTCTAACCCCATGCTGATGAACCCGATCCAGTAAAAAACGCATCAAGGCTTCATACAGAAGTGCTTCCTGATCCTCTTTTGAGCCGGCAAGGCGTCTGGCCATGACTGCGAAATGATCCAGGAATTCATGCAGCTGAGCTGCAAGCTGTGGGCGGGCTTCAATTTGGCTGTAATGCATCAGGTAAAAGCGCTCGGGATTAAAACCCATCAGCCGATCAATGGATGCGTGTGCTGCTTCAAGATCAAACTGGGTCGGGCTGGTTGTCGGGAATACAAACGGCCCCTCAACCGTATCAAGCTCGCGGAAAGACACCCCGAAAGTATCCCCCGTGAATATCGAACGGCTGGCTTCATCAACCACACAGACATGATGGCGGGCATGGCCCGGAGTTTCCAGAAAACGTAAGGGGCGACCCTTGAAATCCAGAACAAACCCTTCAGGTGCTTCTCGAACCCGTGAGGCCTCAACCGGAAGAATCGCACCATAATGCCTCTTCACATAAGCCGGACCATAAATGGCCTCGGTAGCCTCAACCAGACGCCCCGGATTTATCATATGTCTTGCGCCTGAAGGATGGACCACAAGCTGGGCCAAAGGAGCCAGCTCAAGGAATCTGCCTGCCCCGCTGGCGTGGTCCAGATGAACATGTGTCAAAATCAGGTAGTCGACCTGCTCAAGCGGGATCTGCAGTTGATGGAGGGCCCGGGCCACGTCTTCTGCCGAATAGGCCGTACCGACATCCACTACCGCCGCTCTGCCCTCCTGGACAATCACATGAGCACAGGCCATCCCTGGCCGAACAAAACGGCAATCGACCCCTACGATCCCATGTGAGTAGGAATGCAGGATGGGTCGAGTCATTCATCTGTTCCCTGCAAACACTGCAGCAAGGCAAGACGCCAGTCGGGCAGGCCAAATCCAAAGGCTTGCTCAAACTTAAGACTGCTTAAAGTCGAATTAAGCGGCCTTAAAACGCTCAAGCCCTGCTCAAGCGTGGTAACTGGTTTCAAACGGGCCAGACGGGTCCGCCCCTGCTGTTCCAGGCAGTCAGATACAGCCTGCGCTAAACCGAACCAGCTCGTCTTGCCGCTCGAAGCCAAATGATAGAGCCCTTTTTTGCATGCAATATATCCGGTTTCCAGCCCTTCACGTGACAGCAGGATCAATAGCGCCGCTGCAACCTGTTTTACCCAGGTTGGGTTGCCAATCTGATCATCAACCACCTGGATTTCCTCTTCCCTGGAAAGCCGGTTTTTCATTCCAACCACAAAATTAGTCCGGCGAAGGCTGTAGCGCCAGCCTGTCCTGAAAATGAGATAGTCTCCTCCGGCAGCCTCAATCCCTTGTTCTGCCTGCCATTGGCTCAGGCCATAGGCATTGACAGGATTAGGCCTATCCGTTTCTTCGTAAGCTTCAGATTTAGTACCATCAAATACATACCCGGTTGTAAAATGAACCAGCACCCCTTTAGTCTTCCTTAATTCTTCAGCCATCAGAACAGGGGCCTGGGTATTGATGGCCAGAACCCTTTGAGCTTCTTTCTGGGCAGCTTCCACTGCCATGTAGGCAGCCGCATTGATAACCCAGTCCGGCTTGAACTGACGAATCACCTGCCGAACCGACAAAGGTTCGGCCAAATCAAGCTCATGACGGTTTAAAGCCAATACCTCACCCAGAAGGGAAAGAACCTGCATCAGCTCATAACCCAGCTGACCGGTAGCACCCGTCAAAAGAATACGCCTCATAGATTCCTCAGCAAAAGACCCGCAACTTCACCACGGGCTATTACAGGCCGGTTCATGCCTGAAGGAGATTCATCAGGACCGGGATGCCTTCTTACCGGGTATCCCCTTTTCGTTGGCCACACCATGAGGCACATGACCTGTCGCAACATGGCGGCTGGCAGAATTGCAGTGGCCGGTTTGATCATCGAAAAAAATATCTGCTCCAAAGGATTTAAGAAACTCTCCCTTGGGTAATCCACCAAGAAAAAAGGATTCATCAATCCGGATGTCCCAGGCACGAAGGGTCCGGACCACCCGCTCATGGCTTGGAGCAGAACGTGCCGTAATCAAAGCAGTACGAATCGGAGACGCATCCGTCGGAAATTCACTCTGAATATGATGGAGCATGGACAGGAAAGTCTTGAAAGGGCCACCGGACATAGGTTTGCGCGCCGCCTGAATCTCATTGCTCGTAAAGGCTTCCAGCCCCCCTGACTGATAGATGCGTTCTGATTCATCAGAAAATATGACCGCATCCCCATCAAAGGCAATACGCAGCTCTTCCCCGGAACTTGGCTGGGCCGAAGAAGGAAGAATGGTTGCCGCAGCATGACCATGCTCTAATGCCTGGCGAACATCTTCCGGATCTGCAGAAAGAAACAGGTGTGCTCCAAACGGAGCAACATACGTCCAGGTAGACACACCCCCTGTAAAAGCGGCACGGGTAATGGCCAGATTATAGTGACGGATGGAATTGAAGATGCGAAGTCCGGTATCTGAACTGTTGCGGGACAAGAGGATCACCTCAACCCGGGGTCCGCCGGTAATTCTTGAGTTGATCGCCAGTAATTTTTCAACCATGGGAAAGGCCACGCCAGGCTTGAGAACCTCATCCTCATGTTCTAGCTGATATCGCCGATAGGCATCCACTCCCTGTGTTTCAAACACGGCATGGGATGCACTCAGATCAAAAAGGGCGCGACTCGAAATGGCAACGACCAGCCGGGGCTTAACATTTTCTGGCATGCTCATACCCATGAAAATCCATGCATCAGATCATGCGCCAAAAACAGCATGTATACAAGATTCCCTTATCCTTGGCCTTCCGGCAGCAAACGCATGAGGGCTTAAAAGAAATCCTGAATCCTGGAATCACCTTTTTGTTCTTCTGCTATCCTGCTTTCCTGAAACCAACACTTCCTCTAGAATGCGCTCATCCGGGAACCTTATTATCCAGAACCGATACAGCCCATGACAAATACCCCATTTAACCTCCTGTATAAAAACAGCCTGGCGCAATCCTTCATGCTGGCCCTTCGGGCCTGCCTTGCCAGTGTCCTTGCCGTAGGCACTACAGAGTTTCTTCATTTGGCCTATCCCATCTATGCCCTTATCGCTGCGGTTATTGTCACGGATGCATCAAATTCCGTTACCCGGAAACTGGGAGGATACAGGATTCTTGGAACTGGATTAGGCGCCCTTTTCGGAGCAGCATTGAGTCTCACCCTGGGACATTCACTGCTTGCCATTGGTCTTGGCGTTGGTATCATGATGCTGGCCCTGACCCTCGCCGGCTACAACGAAGCAGCCAAACTAGCCGGTTATGTCGCAGCACTTGTTGTACTCGATCATAGCAGCCAGCCTTGGGTCTATGCCCTGGATCGTTTCATTGAAACCACACTCGGCATTGTTGCAGCACTTGCAGTCAGCTTCTGCGTCCCGGGGCGTTCCAGCCCAGAAAAACCCATACCCTGAAAACCCGGGCACAAGGGTTCATTACCGCCAGCTGTGCCGCCTCCTGGCCCGCTCATACTGTTTAGGCCAGGGCACATCCACTTCCAATTCCTGTGCAGCATGCAAGGCCCAGTAGGGATCCCGCAATGTTTCGCGAGCCAGAAAAACCACATCGGCCTCCCCTGTTGACAAGAGCGCCTCAGCGTGTCCTGCTTCAGTAATAAAGCCAACCGCCCCTGTTGCCACACCCGCCTCATGCCTGATCTTGGCACTAAAGGGAACCTGAAAGCCTGGTCCTGCCGGAATCTTGGCATAAGGCACCAAACCTCCTGTCGAACAGTCCACCAGATCCACTTCCAGCGTCTTGAGCCTGCGGGCCAATTGGACCGAATCGTCGCCACTCCAGCCCCCTTCTGCCCAATCCGTTGCCGAAATCCTCACCAAAAGGGGCAAATCATCCGGCCAAACAGCCCGAACTGCACGAACCACCTCAAGCGGAAACCGAATCCGGTGCTCAAAGCTGCCCCCATACCCATCGCCTCGATGATTGGACAAGGGAGACAGGAACTCGTGTAAGAGATAGCCATGGGCCATATGGATTTCAATCACCTTAAATCCAGCTTCAAGACTGTATCTTGCAGCTTGAACAAAGGCTTCCTTTACCTCCTTTATCTGCACCTCTGTCATGGCCTGGGGCTCAGGATAGCCCTTGTCAAAAGCCAGTGCCGACGGTGCCAAGGTCAACCAGCCCTTACCCGGATCAACCGGACCACCCCCAAGCCATGGCGCAGCGGTCGACGCTTTCCGTCCAGCGTGGGCAAGCTGGATGGCAGGAATGGCACCTTGTTCAGCAATAAACCGGGTAATCGGCCTAAAGGCGTCTACATGGGCTGGCGACCAGATTCCCGAATCATCTGGGCTAATCCTGCCTTCAGGGCTTACCGCGCTGGCTTCAACCATTACAAGGCCAAATCCTCCTACCGCCCGACTGCCCAGATGAACCATGTGCCAATCGGTCGGAAGACCTTCCTTACTCGAATACTGGCACATAGGAGAAACAAATGCGCGATTACGAAACGTGACGTTACGCAATGAAAACGATTCAAATAATTTACTCATTGTTGTTCCAGTTCATTCATATTTATTTACCGCTTGGCCGGCCAAATGCTAGGCAAGAATTAAACGGGCAGGCACTGGCATAATACGGGCACAGCCAAAATAAACCGCTTGTTAAGCTCTATAAGGACAAAGGCACAGGATAAGGGGCCTGGTTCCATCCCAGCAGGGCCCGTGTTTCACGCTCATAGCCCAAAAGGCTCACTGAACCTGCATTCAGCACGAAAAGCCGACCCGCGTCAGGAGAAAGCCGCAACCAGCACGCAGCAAGAATACGAAGGACATGGCCATGTGCAAAAAGCGCCACCTCTGCCCCGGTTGCAAGACAACGACTGATCACGGACTGAACCCGTTGTGCCACTTCATCCAGGGTCTCTCCATCCTTCATGGTTGCATTCCAGACAGACCAGCCCGGTTCAGTAGCACGGATCTCCTGGGTTGTTCGCCCTTCATAGATGCCATAATCCCATTCCAGGAGATTGGCATCAACCACAGCTTGCCTCTCATAACCTGCTATCTGGCAGGTTTGTCTTGCCCGCTGCATGGGACTTGTCAAAACCAGATCAAAGGGATGGGACTCTAGCATAAGACGCAGTGCTCGCGCCTGCATTTGCCCTTCCTCAGTCAGCGGGATATCTGTATGACTCGTATGGGCCCCGGAGTGACTCCAGGCCGTCTGCCCATGACGAATGAGCCATATTCTTGTCTTACTCATAACACGTTTACCTTCTTCAAGATTCAAGCCGGACTGATGTCGATTCAATTATCCTTCAAAGAAGCACTGGTGCCTGATGAAATCGGACCGGTCTTGTCCTCAAGGGAGCTGAGGGTCATTTCAAACTCTGCAAGGGTGCGGATATAAAAAATATCCAGCCCTTCCTTGCGCAAATCAGCCAAGAAACGTTCAGCCTGCCCAGATGAAACAGCAAATACGATTTCAACAGGGAGATCACCTTGCAACTCAAAAAAATGATCCTCATGCAATTTGTGGTGGCGTCCAAAACCAGCCATTGCCCGAAAAGCCGAGCCTCCGCGGATTCCTGATTTTCGGGCATGCTCAAGAAGCCATTCATAAACAGGCAGATGCTGGTGCATCTGTTTTTCAAGAACAAAAAATTTAAGATAGATCCCTTTCATCACCCTCTCCCGCTCACGCAAGCATCTTGATGAGATTAATCCCTGCGAAAGTCATGATCAATGAACCACTGACATGAACCAGAACCTCTATTCCCGCCCACAGGAATTCCCTGTTAATGAGCAGGGTGGTCGTTTCAGCCGAAAAAGTGGAGAACGTGGTTAATCCTCCCAGAAAGCCTGTGGTGACAAAAAGCTTGAACTCACTTGGCAGCGCCGTATTCAAGGCAAAATAGCCTAGCGCCATACCCATGATAAAAGCACCGAGCAGGTTAGCTGTCAAGGTTCCAAGCGGAATAGTCGGAAAAAAACTGTTGAGGACATTAGACAACAGCCAGCGTAACAAGGCTCCCAGTGCTGCACCTGTCGCGACTGCCACGATTGAAGTCAAGTTCATGTTATTCCCCGTTCTGGTTTAGGGGAAAGAAGAAGTACAGGCCTACTTTCCCAAAAAGGGTTCAAAGCAGGCATCATCAGCACTATGCGGTTATAAGGAGGAATGCCATCTCCTGGCAACTGGCGACTATACTAACGAGAGATCAGAATAGATTCAAGAGATCTGGCTTCCTTTTGCAGGAAAACCCTCAAAACTGCTGTTTGTGAAAAACCCCAGGACAAACATCAAAAGAACGAAAAAGAAACCGCTTCAGCCATCTCAACAACCCACCATCACTTCACAGTCGCCAATATGGAAAAAACAGGCCTATCATGCCAGCCTGGTTCATCACTGTAACAGCCTGCCCTTTTTTATTTATAAACCCCACAGCCAATCACAAAGTCATCCACTTTCTGGATAAAGGACGTTTTCTGTTCAACCTGCCCGCTATCCGGGTTAAGAAACTGGTAATCCTGCCAGCCCGCCCCTTTGGTCTGGGCCAGCTGGATGCGATTCTGAATGAAAAGGACCCCATTGGCATCCCTTGCATCCCGCATATCCTTGCCAATCAGGGACCCATTTCCACCATGGGCCAGCACCCGTCCATCCAGGCTGTAGACAAAAATGTACATATCCCGCTGAATGAATTCACCAGCAGGATCATTATAGGCAGCAAAAGCCTTGTTTCGCCCATTGGCATGGTAGTACTGGATGGCCTTTTCAACAAACAGCTTGGCTTCATTGGCTGTACCACCAACAAACTGGCTGATTGATTTCTTCAGTGACTCGGCAATCTTGTCCAGCTCTTTTGATTCGACAAGCATCTTGTCTACATAACCCGAATTTTCCTCAGCCATCTGGGAAATCCTGCAGACATGATTTGCGATTTCATCACTAGCCGTGCTCTGTTCCTTGATGGCTGCAGCAATATCATGAACCATGCCCACCATGCGCTGGGAGCCTTCATTGATTTTTTTCAAGGCATCTCCTGCCTGTAAGGCAAGATCGACACCAGCCTGAACCTGGGATGCGCCGGATTCCATGCTGGAGACTGCAGTCTTGGTCTCATTCTGGATGGACAGAATCATCTCACCAATTTCAATGGTTGCATTACTGGTGCGTTCAGCCAGTTTCCTGACTTCATCTGCCACAACGGCAAACCCTCTGCCCTGCTCTCCGGCACGAGCAGCCTCGATGGCTGCATTCAGGGCAAGCAGGTTGGTTTGATCGGCAATATCCCGAATTACTTTTACAATGCCGGAAATCTCATCCGAACGCTGTCCCAACCCTGAAATTCTCTGGGCCGTTTCCTTGACCGATTCATCAAGCCGGTTCATTTCACTTGAGGCCTGCAGCACGACACCTTCGCCCCGCTTGGAAATCTCACTGGTTTCATTGGAAACAATTTCCGCCTCTGCTGTATGGTCTGCAACCGTATGAATGCTGGCAGCCATTTCTTCCACGCTAGCTGCCGTGCTCATGGCAGCCTGGCTTTGCTCCTGGGAACCTCGCGCGACCTCACTCGCCTGTTCACTAAACTGATGGGCTGACTCGGCAACTGTCATGGCGTGGGAAGATACATTGGCTATCATCCGGCGGATTTCGCGTGCCATTTCGTTAAAGCCGTTGGCAATCTGCACCATTTCATCCTGGGTCGACAGCTTGATTCGGGCGGACAGATCACCTTTAGCCATGCGCATGATGGAAACCTTGAAGTTCTCAATGGTTTCACATATCGAATAATAAAGGGAGCTTAAAAGATAGATATCCAGAATGACGCCGGCCAGAGCTACGCCCCCTACGACGTAGCGCACCATATTGCTCAGGTACTCTCCCCAACCTATCATGGCGATAAGACTGCCTGTCGGGATCAGCATCACACAGGATATCAGAAAAAACTTCTTGGTATAATTCAACCGGTTATTCAACGCCACACCAGGTGAGAATAATCCCCTCATGCTCATCTCCGCTCTTATTGGTTATCCGATTTTTATTGTTCTGTATCCTAGTTATCGGCAGCAAAAAAGGTTACTTGAGCCGAAAATTTCAAAAATCCTGCAAAAACCTTCCCTTCAGGCCTCCATGGGTCATCCGTGCTTCCCTGTAACAGGCCTGTTAAGTTACGGATATGTAACACATCTCAATCTACCCCCATCCAGAAATAAAAGAGCAAAATGTACTTGCGGCAACAATTCTTTGTACATACAATCAGGCAACCATGGCCTTTTTACCCATGTCCATGTCGGCTTTCTTGACCCACCATGGCCTACAAGCCGATTAAAAAATTGATTTTTTCGGTGGCATCAAAAAAAACAATGAAAGCAACAGCAACCCCGACAGAAATTGCACGAGAAACATTAAGGCTGCTGGCAGCACGCAAGCTGTTGCCAACTCCGGAAAACTACTTAACCATCTATGAAGAAGTCGCGGGTGCGAACCATGCCACCTTCACCCCGACCCATGCCCTTCAAAACCTGGTTCATGCCCTTCCACGCAACACTGCCAGACACATTCGGCTCATCGACAACCTTGAAAAACTCCTGCAGGACCATCGCTGGCAGGAGATAAGCCAGCATCTGGGCGACATCCTTCGCACCAACACCCTGCAGACTGACAACAAATCCTGGCCACCGCTACTGCTGGAACTGGTCAAGCACTGGTCCCTTCCCCATGCAGGTCTCACCCAGAAACACAAGACCCATGATCTGCAAAAAATCTTTGAGCTCTCCGGAGATGATGCACTCATTCTGTATCAAAACCTTCAGGACATGCTGCACAGATGGTCGGAAATCCCTTTAGCCCGGCAACCCATGAGCCTCGTCGCGAGCGACGGCTCCGATACCGCGAACCATGATAAGGCACGCGAAGAAGATCTGGCAATATGTGGCAGGCTCATTCAGCAATTATTGAAAAATGGCCTGGCCCATCAGCTTGATCATGCCCCCGCACTGAAACAGACCGCCCTGGAGCTTTCAGATAAAGCAGCCCTATGCAAAAAACCAAACGATTTCATGGTACTGGAAACAGCTCTCAAGTCCTTCTGGATGAAGCTCGCCATGGAAGAACAGACGCATCAAGCGCTGCAGGAAGGACTGATACGGCTATTACGGCTGCTGGTCGATAACGTCGCTGAACTTCTCTCTGATGATCAATGGCTCAAAAGCCAGCTGGATCTTATCCGGGATATGACAAACCAACCCATCAGCCTTGAACTGATTCATCACGCCGAACAAAGTATTACCGAAATCATCTACAAGCAGGGCCTGCTCAAGCACAGCCTCAATGAGGCACGCTCGACGATGCAGAACATGCTGACCATGTTCATCGAACGACTTGGAGCCCTTTCTACTTCCACGGGGGAGCATAACAAAAAACTGGATGGTTATGCCAAACAGATTCGCCAGGCCGAGGATATCAGGAAACTCAACACCCTTCTGGATGAGCTTCTGCGGGAAACAGGCAGCATCCAGATTGATATGCTTCGTTCCCACGAGGATCTGTCCAGCATGAGAAAACGGGTGGATGATGCTGACGCACGCATCCGCTCGCTTGAATCCGAACTGGAACATATTGGTGAAAAAGTAAGGGAAGACCAGCTTACCAGTGCTTTTAACCGGCGCGGACTGGCCTCTGAATTTGAGCGTGAGGCGGCTCGTGCCACCCGGACGGGCTCTGCCTTGTGCCTCGCCATGCTGGATATCGACAACTTCAAGAACCTTAATGATACTTATGGACACAAGGTTGGCGATGACGCCCTCTTGCATCTGGTCGCCGTCATGCAATCTGTCTTGCGGCCCAGCGACATCATCGCCCGCTATGGCGGCGAGGAATTCGTTATCCTGTTAACGGATACTCCCCTGAAAGAAGGAATAAAGGTCATTACCCGGGTTCAGCGCGAACTGACCAAAAAGTTCTTCCTGCACAACAACGAACGCATGCTCATTACCTTCAGTGCCGGTATCACTCTGGTCGATCCCTTCGAGTCCCAGGAAACCACCATTGAGCGGGCGGACCAGGCGATGTACGAAGCCAAACGCATGGGCAAGAACCGGGTCGTTGCAGCAGAACCTGCAGAACCGAAACTAAAAAAACGGTAGCAACTACGCGCACTAACCTGCTGGATACCTGAACCTGTCCTCAGCAGAAGGTATGTAAGAGACCTATGCCTCAGGACAGGGTAGCGTTACAATATCCGCTGCCTTTATTGTGAAAGCGTTCAAAATGGCCTGTGACACAATGGATACGGAACATGTCATCGAAACATTTGATTTATCGAGCTGGGCCTCTCCTGTAGCAGACTCTTTAAGCCAGAAAGCGCTTACTGCGCTCGAATCAGGTAAAGTGCTGTATTTCCCGAAACTGGATTTTCCCCTGGATGCCCATGAAACCCGTTTCCTGGATCCCAGGTGGTCTGACCCTAAATCCAAAAACATCAGTTTCAGCCAGACAACCGGGTTACTGAAAGGAGCACTTGGAAACCCGCAGGATCAGGCAGGACTTGCCCGCATGCTCTCACGCTACGCCAGTTTCAGCACAACTCTCCTGCGTGCCCTCTTTCCCCAGTATGGGGACAACCTTAAACTCGCCCGGACCAGTTTTCGCCCCGCTGAAGTCAATCGGCGGGCCTTAAGTCCCAGAAAAGATGACAGCCGCCTGCACGTGGATGCATTTCCTGCTTCGCCAACGGGAGGCAACCGAATATTAAGGGTTTTTACCAATGTCCATCCCAACGGGAAGACCCGGGACTGGCGACTCGGAGAGCCTTTTGAACAGGTAGCCGAGCATTTCCTGTCCGGTATACGTCCTTTTTCCCCCGCCTGGTCTAGCCTCATGCGCACCCTGGGCATTACCCGGGGATACCGTAGTGCCTATGATCACTACATGCTCCATCTTCACGACACCATGAAAGCCGATGAAGCCTATCAGAAACAGGCCCGGCAGATTCCGTTCAGTTTTCCAGCCCACAGCAGCTGGATAGTCTATACCGATCTCGTCTCCCATGCAGCCATGGCCGGACAGTTTGCCTTCGAACAGACCTGTCATCTGCCGGATTTTGCACACGCTCACCCGGAAACAACTCCATTGGCCAGACTTGAAGCCCTTCTCCACCGAAAACTGACCCATGGCTCTTGAACCTGCACTGGAGCATCCGCTTCTGACCATAAACCGCAGACTGGGTGTAGGGGTAATCATTGCTCTGGCTGCCTATCCCGTTTTACCTGGATTTTTGCCCCGCGTTATCCGTCTCTTCAGCGCATGGGATCTAGGCTGCCTTAGTTTTCTTGCACTCACTTTCTACGTGCTCAGCCGCTACCATTCCAGCGCAATGCGCCAGATCTTCAAGGACAATGATGCAAGCCTGATGGCCATCCGGCTACTGGTAGTCATAGCCGCCTGCATGAGCCTGCTGGCAATCGCCCTTTTGCTCAAGCACACTCATCAACTGCCGCAGCTCATGCAGACCATCGGGATCATGCTTGGCCTGTTAGCCATTCTGCTGTCCTGGATGCTGGTTCATACAATGTTCGCCACCCATTATGCCCACCGCTATTATGGCGATGGGCCCAGAACAAAGGATCAACAGCAGACCAAAGGGCTTGCCTTCCCGGGAGGGAAAGAACCCAATTTCCTCGATTTTCTCTATTTCTCGTTTGTAATCGGGATGACAGCACAGGTTTCCGATGTCCAGATCACGTCCACCAGCATGCGTCGACTGGTGCTCATTCATGGCATGCTATCGTTTTTCTTTTACGCTTTCATTCTGGCCCTGACCATCAATATGGTAGCCAGCCTCATGTAACAGCCTGGCAATCGTTCAGACCCGCATCACTTCATCCGTCCCAATGTTGCAAGCAGCAAGGGCCCGCGCTTTTCAGACGGATCCAGCCTGATGACCCGCTCAGCCAGTTCGCGGCCTTCATGCAACAGCCGGGAATTCTTGCCATGTTTTTGCATGTACAGCACCATGACCTGGCAATAGTTCAACAGGATTTTCGGGTTGTCCGGCAGCTTTAGCGCAGCCTGGCGCAGCAACTCAAGAGCATCCTCAAGCTTGCCTTCCTTGGCAAGCAAAACACCCTTGTTATTGATTTCCACCACTTCCTTGCGTGAGGATTCAATCAGTTTCTGGCCTTCTTCCTGTAAATTGGCCTCAATGAAGATATCCTTGACCTGGGCAATGACCTCATCATTATCCGAATTATTCTTGATGACCTGGGAAAATACGGTGCTGGCCCGCTCCTTATCTCCCAGATCCAGCAGGACTTTCGCTGCATCCAGCGCAATGGGAGTCGCTACCTTTGTCCCAAGCCTTTCCATGACCTTCAAGGCTTCCGCCAGTGACTTCTGGGCCTGTTCCTTGTCCCCCATCCGGTTCAGGATATCCCCGGCTGTCACAGCAGCATGCAATTCGACTTCCGCATTTCCCTTGAATTCGGAACGGGCCTGCTCCAGTGTTTTCATGGCCGCATCGCTTTGCCCTCCTTCCGCATGGGCCTTGGCGAGACCAATATAGGCCGAGGAGGATTTCAGGATAGAGTATTTTCCCAGGGCAATGGTCTGTTCAAATGCCTCACGAGCCACTGTGACATCTTTTCGCTTCAGGGCAATATCCCCAATCACCTTCTGGCGCTGGATGGCATTAGGAGACATCTCGGCAGCACGCATCAGAACATCCTGGGCTTTATCAAGTTCGCCCAGCATCTCGTAGGTCTGTGCCAGGTAATCATAGGCTTCCAGATAGGTTCTTGAGTCTTCGATGACCTCTTCAAACAAGGAACGTGCCTCCAGATAATCCTTGTTCATGAGATGAATGCGACCCAGGCCTATTCTGGCCCAAGGCAGGCTCCGGTCTTCCAGGATCTGCACAAAAATCTCCCGGGCTTCATCCAGCTTCCCGGTTTGCAGGCAAAGCTGTGTTTTCATGCGCAGCAGATCATACGCATTGGAGTCATCGGATTTAGCCTTGCTCTCACACAAGGCGATGGCCTGTTCATACTCCTTGTTGCGAATTGCCTTGTCAATTTCGGTAAACACCTCCTTGCGAAGGAGAATTTTTTCCAGCCGGGTACGCAAGGCTCCTTCATTAATAGGCTTGATGATATAATCATCGGGCTGATATTCAGCAGCCCCCATGACCATATCCATGGTTTTTTCAGCTGTAATCATGATCCAGGCGCTATTGGTCGGGATGTAGCCCTTAATTTTTGCTTCTTCCAGAATATTCTGTCCGCTTTTACCCTCACCCAGATTATAGTCACACAGCACGACATCATAACGTTTCCGGCCCAGATAATTGAGCGCCTGGATGCCATCGCTCGCCGTATCGATATCCACGGCTCCATATGCCTTGAGCATTTCACGCAACATTGTACGGATACCCTGGAAATCATCAATGATAATTACTTTCTTATCGCGGAAATCGACATGATCGCCAACCGCGCTGGTATTAAAAAAGACGCCAGCCATTGATGTTATTATCCTTTGTTATTATGGAAGAATGATACGGAAACAACCCCCGCCATAGGTGCCACCATTTTCAAGGTGGACCTGACCGCTTCGCCCCTTGTTTCGATGAAGCGCTGCCACCATGGCAGCAAACCTCAGGCCAAGCCCTGTGCTTCCGGTTCTAAAATTCACACCCGTGCTCATTTCTCCTACCTCCCCTACAAGGGTATCGGGATAACCGGGGCCGTCATCTTCAACACGAATGACAAGCACCCCGTTTTCCTTGCCGGCCACAAGCCCAATTTTCCGGGCTGCATAGCGAAACGCATTGTTCAGGGCCGTGTTGACTGCACTGCCCAAGAGATCACGCTCCACAAACCAGATAAGATCAGGGGAGCAGTCGACATAAAGCTCCACATTCTTAAGGGAAGCCTGTGCTTCAATCTGCATGGCTATTTCACTAAACAGCTCATAAATGGAACAAGGAGCAATCTCTACTGGATAAAGACGCTTGTCCATCTTGTAAAGAGTGAGCAACTGCATGAGATTGCCGCTAACCCGCCGGGTCTCATAGAGCATCTGTCCCATTTTTCGACAGGCGGGCAAATCAGGCTGGTTGATTTCTTTCAGTACGTCTTCCATGGATTGCATGAGCAAAGCAATCGAATTTTTCATGTCATGCACGGAAGAAGCGAGCACAGCTGAAAAATCAGGACTTCGTTTGTTATCGGTCAACACTTTCCCCCTAAATCCCCTTCAAGCGCATGTTAACCAAATTTTTCAAAATACAATATAGGAAAATTAAAAAAACTGCATATGAAAGAGGAATCAACCTAATAGTAACATTTCGCAGAAAAACTATCTGTCTGGATAAAGTTCTAGGCCAAACCGGGGATTTTGGGGATAATAAGCACTTGTGCCATGATAACCTAGCATAACAACAATATGCACTTGCGTCTTTGTACCTTCATTCTGGCTTTTTTCCTGCTCAACCTTTCTGAGATGGCCAGCGCATCTGGAATCACCCCCTACCCTGGCCCAACCCATGGGATCGTTTTTCTTACAAAAGGGTTCTACAGAATTACCTATGAAAATGTCCACATGCCGGATCACGATCCCAACATGGGATTTGTTGGGCTAAATTACCTGGTCCATGTCACCCCGCGATTCTATCTGGGAGGAGCAGCCTACAGCGCACAGCGCGGCATACGTGGAGGATTTTTCACTGTTGGCCTTGAAGGAGGGTTCCAATATCCCCTGATGACCCGATTGAAGTTCGATACCGGGATATTCATTGGCGGAGGTGGCGGTAGTGGTGGCCAGCAAGGGGGTGGACTGATGCTCAGACCGCATGTCGGACTGATTTATCACTTCAGGCCACTTGACCTGAGCCTCAATTACGATGAGATCCATTTTCCAAACGGACGTATTAATTCCAAAGAGGTCAGCCTGGGTATTGATATCCCGTTCAAAACCATCATGGCTAATGGTAGCTATCGTGATCTCATGATAGGCTCACCCAATAACCTGCCACGATCACTTAGGCATCATATTGCCTATGCAGGTGAAACCACCCTGTTTACCGTCAGCCAGTACCACCCAACGCGAACGGGCGTCGTCCCGGGAGCCGTGCCTTTAAGTCACAGCATCAGCCTGGCCGGCTTCGAATTGCAAAAGGATCTAACCCCGCGAGCATTTTTTATTCTTGAGGCTTCAGGGGCAGCCGGAGGAAATGCAGACGGCTATGCAGAACTTCTTATGGGATTGGGCTATAGGATAAGTCCTGATAACTGGCCTGTCCAGTTTAATGCCCACATGACTTTTGGGGGGGCAGGAGGCGGCCATATTGATACCGGAGGTGGCAGTATCCTCAAATGGGGATTAAATGCGGACTACCCGTTGGGACATCATTATATTGCCGGCCTGGACATCGGCGAACTACACCCTATAGGGGGTAATTTTTCTGCACGGACTTTCAGTATCGACTTAGGGTATGAAACGGATATTGCCCAATATAACGGGGGATACCAACCGGCTCATGCTGATGACCGACTAAAACTATCAGGCTACCGTATCCGCGCCTCCACCGAAGAATACCTTCATACCCAGCATAAAACAGGCTATAGCGGCGCCAGTCGCATCGGGATGATCGCAATCAAGATCGACCGGTTCATCCAAAATGGATTTTATCTGACAGGCCAGGCCATGGGGGCCAATAGCGGCGGGGCAGGAGGCTATGCTGTAGGGCTGGTGGGGGCAGGTCTTGAAACAGCTCCCCTCATCGGTCCCATCGGCATGGATACGGAGCTACTCGTCGGGGCCAGCGGAGGTGGCGGGGTTGCTGTCGGAGGAGGCGCCATCGTCCAGGCCATGGCAGGTGCCTATGCCAACATGGGCCATAATCTCAGTTTCAACTGCTCCATTGGAGAGGTCAAATCACTCAGGGGCACACTACAAAGCCCGCTCATTGATATTGGAATTGGCTACTCCTTTTCCAGTATTGACCATTTGACAACCTATTCCCGGCACTAGGCAAACACCTCCCTTATATAAAAACCATCTCCTTCGGAACGAAGCTCTACCACTTTCGAAGAAAGTGAACAACACAAACCATGAAAAATCCATTGACTCTTATTAAGACACCAGCTAAAAAGTCAACATGATCGCTTCATGGATCCTGGTGCTGACATGACAACCAAAAAAACAAACCGATGCTGGTACTGGCTGCTGCTCATCCCGCTGGCAAGCCTTTGGACTCCAGGCTACAACCAGGTTAACCCTGAAATAGGAGGGATCCCTTTCTTTTACTGGTACCAGCTGCTCTGGGTCCTTCTCAGTGCTGCCATTACCGGAATCGTTTTTTTCAAAACCCGTCGACAGTGAGCCCTTTTCATGAACTGGACTGCCCTGGCTGTTTTTACCTTCTTTTTTCTGCTCATTACCCTCCTGGGGTTCATGGCGGCACACTGGCGCAAGGGAAACCTCAACCATCTGGATGAATGGGGTCTCGGAGGCAGAAGATTTGGTACCTTGATCACCTGGTTCCTGTTAGGAGGCGATCTTTACACGGCCTATACTTTCATTGCCATTCCTGCCTTGATGTTTGGCCAGGGCGCAATCGGGTTTTTTGCCCTGCCCTATACCATCATCATCTACCCCTTCGTCTTCATGGTCTTCCCACGACTCTGGGCTGTATCGAAAAAGCACGGTTTCGTTACCTCGGCCGATTTTGTTCATGCCCGCTATGGCAGCAAATATCTGGCACTGGCCATTGCGCTAACCGGCATCATCGCTACCTTGCCCTATATTGCCTTGCAGCTGGTTGGGATTCAGGTCATCATTGGTGCCCTGGGATTTACGACAACCGGGTGGATGGGGGATCTCCCCCTTATCCTGGCTTTTGCCATTCTGGCAGCGTATACCTATACCAGCGGGCTTCGCGCCCCGGCAATGATTGCCATCGTAAAAGATCTGCTTATCTATATCACCATACTGGCTGCCATCATTTACATTCCTTCAAAACTGGGCGGATTCGGCCATATTTTTTCTGCGGTTCCTGCCCGGATGCTCCTGCTCAAAGCGCCTTCGGGCGGAAACCTCAATGCCTTTAGTGCCTATTCCACCCTCGCCCTGGGATCCGCGCTCGCCTTGTTTCTCTACCCGCATTCCATCACAGCTGTACTCAGTGCAGACAGTGGCAATACCATCCGGCGCAATTCAGCTCTCCTGCCCGCCTATTCGCTTCTATTGGGGCTCATCGCCCTGCTTGGATACATGGCCATTGCTGCAGGAGTCAGTCACCTGCCTGAATACACCGCCTACTTCAAACAGTATGGAAGCAGCTTTGCCGTTCCTGCATTATTCCTGCACCTGTTTCCTGCCTGGTTTGTCGGATTTGCCTTTGCAGCCATTGCCATCGGTGCACTCGTTCCTGCTGCCATCATGTCCATAGCTGCAGCCAATCTTTATACGCGCAACATCCACTGCCTGTTCATCAACAAGACCTGTCAGGCAGAGGCCCAGACCCGCATGGCCAAGAATGTCTCCCTTGTGGTGAAGCTAGGGGCCCTGGCCTTTATTCTGTTCCTTCCCCAGCAGTATGCCATCCAGCTCCAGCTTCTTGGAGGCATCTGGATTATCCAGACCCTTCCAGCAATTATTTTTGGACTTTATACCCGCTGGCTGGACTATCGGGCCCTTCTGGCCGGATGGGTCATCGGCATCCTGAATGGCACTGCCATGGCTGCCACCCTGCATTTCAAATCCTCTATTTATCCCCTGCATTTAGGCCACCTGATCATTCCTGGTTATGCTGCCCTGTATTCCCTCATCGTCAATATTCTGGTTACCCTCATCCTGACCTGGGTTATCCGGATGTTCCGCTTGCCTGCCGGTTCCGATCAGACCACCGAGGCAGACTATGACGATACCGACCTCAAAACCCAGGGTACAGAGTTCGGGGAAATCGTCTGAACGTTTAAATGCGGTCTACCCCCGAACGCCGTCCGACCTGCCTTCCAACAAAACAAGAAAGGCATCCTGGTAGATTCAGGCCTGTGTTAATTTTTATAAAGGGTTTTATTTCATTTAATATAGGACTATAATTGTCCTAATTAATCCGGAATCAAAGCCCATGTTACGCATCAACAAGCTGACAGACTATGGCACGATCATCCTCGCCCTGATGGCCCAAAACCCTGAAGATCTCTACAGTGCTGCAGGAATTGCCAAGCGCATCCATCTTGCCCTGCCCACGGTAGGCAAAGTGCTCAAAATCCTGGCCCGGGGACAGATTATCAATGCAACCCGGGGTAGCCAGGGCGGCTATACCTTAAGCCGGGCACCGACCCAGATTTCAATTGCCCAGATTATTGATGCCCTGGAAGAACAGCCCTTTGGATTAACCGAATGTACAAGCATTGCAGGGTTATGCCTGCAAGAGAGCCACTGCCACGTCCGGGCCAACTGGATGCGCATCAATGAGTCAATCAGGCTGGCCCTTGAGAACCTGACCCTGGCTGATCTCGTGGCTGAGCCTGCCTCCTCCCTTGCAACAACACATAAGATTCCGATACAGGAAATCGACTCAACCCGATGGAGAACCAGCCATGAACACGGCTAATCGTGAAATCGATACCCTTATCAACCGGGACTATGCATATGGCTTTGAATCCGATATCGAATCAGATATTGCACCAAAAGGTCTAAGCGAGGACATCATCCGTTTCATCTCGGCTAAAAAGCAGGAGCCAGACTTTTTACTGGAATGGCGCCTGAAAGCCTACAAGCACTGGCTCACCATGGATGTGCCTACCTGGTCAAGCGTCCATTATCCGCCCATTGACTTTCAGGACATCATTTACTATTCCGCCCCCAAGCCACGAGGGGATGGACCAAAAAGCCTGGATGACATTGATCCGGAACTGTTGCGCACCTATGACAGGCTGGGGATTCCCCTCAAGGAACAGGAACTGCTCGCAGGGGTGGCTGTGGATGCTGTCTTTGACAGCGTTTCCGTTGCCACGACATTCAGGAAACGCCTGGCCCAGGAAGGCATCATTTTCTGTTCCTTTTCAGAAGCAGCAAGAACCCACCCGAATCTGGTCAGGCAATATATGGGATCCGTCGTCTCCTACATGGACAACTTCTACGCCACCCTCAATTCAGCTGTCTTCAGCGACGGAACGTTCTGCTATATCCCGCCCGGGGTCAAATGCCCGATGGAGCTGTCCACCTATTTTCGTATCAATGCCAAAAACAGCGGGCAATTCGAGCGAACGCTCATCATTGCCGACAAAGGGGCACGGGTGAGCTATCTTGAAGGATGCACAGCTCCAATGCGTGACGAGAACCAACTCCATGCCGCGGTGGTTGAGCTTATTGCCCTGGACGATGCCGAAATCAAGTATTCAACCGTACAGAACTGGTATCCTGGAGACAAAAACGGCCAGGGTGGCATCTTCAACTTTGTCACCAAGCGCGGAGACTGCCGTGGAGCCCGTTCCAAGATATCCTGGACCCAGGTTGAAACGGGTTCAGCCATCACATGGAAATATCCCAGCGTCATTTTGCGGGGTGAGCAGTCCACAGGCGAATTCTATTCAGTCGCCCTGACCAATCATTTCCAGCAGGCCGATACCGGAACCAAGATGATCCATATCGGACGCGACACCCACAGCACCATTGTTTCAAAAGGTATTTCAGCAGGGCATGGGCACAATGCCTACCGGGGTCTGGTAAAAGTGCTAAAAGGGGCCCAGGGGGCGCGCAATTTTTCCCAATGTGATTCCTTGCTCCTGGGGCATGAATGTGCCGCCCATACCTTCCCCTATATTGAGGTCAAGAATCCAACAGCTCAAATAGAACACGAAGCAACCACTTCACGCATTGGCGACGATCAGCTGTTCTACTGCATGCAGCGCGGACTATCCGCTGAGGATGCTGTTTCCATGATCGTCAATGGATTCTGCCGTGAAGTATTCAAGAAACTCCCCATGGAATTTGCCGTCGAAGCCCAGAAATTACTCGGGGTCAGCCTCGAAGGCAGTATTGGTTAAAGGATCACATATGCTTGATATCAGAAACCTTCATGTTGCCATTGGTGACAAACCCATTCTCAAAGGAATAGACCTGCAGGTTAAGCCAGGAGAGGTCCATGCCATCATGGGGCCCAATGGATCAGGAAAAAGCACACTGGCCCAGGTCCTGGCAGGACGGGAAGGCTACCATATCACCGCAGGTGAAATCCGGTACGAACAGCAGGATCTCCTGAAGCTCGCCCCGGAAATCCGCGCACGGGAAGGCCTTTTTCTTGCCTTTCAGTACCCTGTCGAAATTCCCGGGGTAACCAATATCTACCTGCTCAAGGCCGCCCTGAATGCCAGGCGAAAACATCTGGGCCTGCCTGAACTGGATGCCATCGACTTTCTTCAGCTCGTCAAGGATAAACTCAAGCTCGTTAACATGGATGAGGCTTTTCTCTACCGCCCGGTTAATGAAGGGTTTTCTGGCGGAGAAAAAAAACGCAACGAGATTCTCCAGATGATTCTCCTGGAACCCAAGCTTGCCCTGCTGGATGAAACCGATTCCGGCCTTGATATTGATGCGCTGAAAACCGTATCCGAAGGGGTCAATACAATGCGCGATCCGGCTCGTTCCATTCTTCTTATCACCCATTACCAGCGGCTTCTTGATTACATCAAGCCTGACGTGGTCCATGTGCTGGCCCAAGGTAAAATCATCCACTCCGGAGGGCCAGATCTTGCGCGTACCCTGGAAGATCGCGGATATGGCTGGCTTGACACCGATCAGGAGGTAGCCGTATGACCCGAAGCCATACGGAAACTGCCCAGGCCTGGCTGTCCGGTTTTCAGGCCGAATTTACCCGAAAGGAAACGGATCTGGCCTGGCTTGGGGCGCTGAGAAATCAGGCCAGGGCAACATTCCAGAAGCAGGGCTTGCCTACAACCCGAACCGAAAGCTGGAAATACACAAGCCTTGCTCCACTTCTGGATACCGAGTACCACTTGGCTCAAACAGAAGAGGAAGCGGCAGCTCAACCCTATGTGCCTTCAACGGAGGGCTTCAGGATAGTCCTTGTCAACGGCCATTTTGCTCCCGGGCTGTCCAGGCTGCCCCAGACCGAGGAATGGGGCCTGATGTCTTTGTATGAAGCCAGTCGCCTTACCCCGGGGAGGCTGGAAGATCATCTGCTGCATCCCAATCTGGAAAGCGGTTTTTCTTCCCTGAACGAAGCCTTCTGGGAGGACGGGGTATTCTTGTACCTTAACCCCGCGGCCCAGGTAAAGGAACCCGTCTGGATCATCTGTGTCAATGTGGCGCATCAGGCCAGCATAAGCCACCCACGGCTGGCCATCAGCCTGGGAAGGCATTCAAGGCTTGCCTTAATCGAATACCATGTCGGCCAGGGCCCATATCTATCTAACATTCGAAGCACCATCCATCTGGATGAAAATGCCCATCTTGATTACCTGCGCCTGCAGTGTGAGCATCCTCTGGCCCACCATATTGCAGATATTGAGTTCACCCAACGTGCGGGGGCAACACTGCAATCCCATTCCTTTACCCTTGGTGGTGCCTTGTCCAGAATATCTTTATCGACCTGCCTATCAGACGCAAAGGCATCCTGCAGGCTTTTCGGACTGATGCTCGGACAAAATCACCAGCATCAGGATGAACACACGCATATCCGGCATGCGGCCGCCCACACCCACAGTGAGGAACATTACCGCAGCATTCAGGATGATGCCTCACACGGCATATTTTGTGGGCGCATTAAGGTGGAAGCAGGTGCACTACAATGCACAGCCAAACAAACCAGCCATAATCTGCTGCTTTCTCCTTCAGCCGAGGCCACTACGCTACCCCAGTTGGAAATCCTGAATGATGACATTACCTGCAGCCACGGGGCGACCGTCGGACAGCTTGATGAAACCGCCCTGTTTTACCTCATCTCCCGCGGACTCGATCCGGATGAGGCTCGTGCCCTGCTCAAGCAGGCATTCGCGAAAACCATACTCGACTCCATACCCAATCCAGCCCTAAAGGATAAAATATCCCGCCTCATCCAGGAGAAACTGGGCCAACCCTTGAGACAAGGAGGCGCTCATGTCTTCTTCCATGATTAACACCCAACCGCGCCTGTCCCATGAATTCGATGTGGGATCGGTTCGGCAGGATTTCCCTATCCTGAATACCTCGGTCCACCACCAGAAACTGGTCTACCTCGACAATGCGGCCACGACCCAGAAACCCCAGGCTGTCCTGGATGCCCTGACGCATTATTACCAGCATGACAATGCCAATGTCCATCGTGGGGTCCATGCCCTGTCAGAACGGGCAACCCAGGCTTTTGAGGCAGCCAGGGAAACAGTACGTCATTTCATTGGTGCCCGCCATGCCCAGGAAATCATATTCGTACGTAGCACAACCGAAGCCATCAATCTCGTGGCAGGCAGCTTTGCCAGACCCCGTCTGAAACCGGATGATGAAATCCTGATTACAGAAATGGAGCACCACTCCAATATTGTTCCCTGGCAACTGGTTTGCCAACAAACTGGAGCCTGCTTAAAAGTTGCACCCATGGATGATCAGGGCATCTTGCAGATGCACGAATTTGAAAAACAGATTGGGCCGAGAACAAGGCTGGTCGCACTGACCCATGTCTCCAATGCCCTGGGTAGCATCAACCCCCTTCAGGAGATTATCCATCTGGCCAAATCTCGCGGAGCAGTCGTCCTCATTGATGGGGCCCAGGCGGTTGCCCACCTGCCAGTCAATGTCAGTCAGCTCAATTGCGATTTCTATGCCTTTTCCGGCCACAAGCTGTATGGCCCGACAGGAACCGGTGTACTGTACGGCCGGGCTGAATTACTTGAATCCATGCCTCCATGGCAAGGAGGTGGGGACATGATCCGTTCTGTAACCTTTGAACATACGGAATACAACGACATTCCCTATAAATTTGAGGCCGGTACACCAGACATTGCAGGGGTCATCGGACTTGCTGCGGCCATTCGTTATCTGGAAAATCTGGGGCTGGGCCCTATCCATGCCCATGAACAGACCCTGCTTCACTATGCTACCGAACGCCTGTCCAACCTGCCTGGACTGCGAATCATCGGACAATCCCCGCAAAAATCTTCCCTGATTTCATTTGTCATGGACGGGGTTCATCCCCATGATATCGGCACTATCCTGGATGGGGAAGGGATTGCCATACGAACCGGACACCACTGTGCCATGCCGATCATGGATCATTTTAAGGTTCCTGCCACGGCACGCGCCTCCTTTGCCCTTTATAACACAACCGAAGAAATCGATGCACTTGTATCAGGCCTTAATCACGTTACTCAATGGTTTGGAAAATGAACGAATTAAGAGATCTTTATCAGCAGGTCATACTGGATCACTACAAACAGCCCAGGAACTTTTACAGGCTTAAGCCGGCTACCCATCATGCAAAAGGGCATAACCCGCTTTGCGGGGATGAGGTAGATATCTGGCTGGACATCCAGGACAACATCATCCGCGATATCGGGTTTACCGGGCAAGGCTGCGCCATCTCCACAGCCTCGGCTTCCCTGATGACAGAAGCCTTACGTGGAAAAACACTCAGCGAGGCCCATCAGATCTTTGATGAGGTCCGGGCCATGGTAACCACGGATACTCAGCTCACCAGTCCAGCAGGCAAGCTCATGGTCCTGGCCGGAGTCAGGCAGTTTCCTGCCCGTGTCAAATGCGCCATGCTGGCCTGGCATACCCTCAATGCGGCCCTGAACCATCAGACCAAACCAGTCAGTACGGAGCAAACATGAGCGAGAACGAGATATCCGGCACACAGGCCTTTATCACCGATCCCGACGTAGGATATGACATTTCACCCATTCGGGAGCACATCATAAAGACACTCCAGACGCTCTATGATCCCGAGATTCCAGTCAATATTTATGATCTGGGGCTCATTTATGAACTTGGTTTTTCTAAGGATCATGGCATATGTATCAGGATGACCCTGACTACGCCTCATTGCCCCGTTGCCCAATCCCTGCCCCAAGAAGTAAAAGCAGCCATTGAGGCACTACCTGATATCGCTTATGCCCATGTGGAAGTCGTCTGGGATCCGCCCTGGTCAAGCGATCGCATGTCCGATGCAGCCAAGCTTCAACTCGGAATGCTCTAGCCCCCTTTCCATGTCCAGTCACGAATCTCGGGCATGTCTTCACCATGCTCCCGGGTATAAAGAACATGCTCCCTTAACTTGTCATAAAGATACTGCCTGGCCTGAGCAGCACTCTCACTAAGGCCTGGAACACGCTCAATCACGTCCAGGACAAGATGAAACCGGTCCATGTCATTTAGTACCAGCATGTCAAAAGGAGTCGTTGTCGTTCCGTTCTCCTTATAGCCACGCACATGAAAATGGGCATGATTGGTTCGCCTGTAGACCAGCCGGTGAATAAGCCAGGGGTAACCATGAAATGCGAAGATGACCGGTTTATCCCGCGTAAACAGGGCATCAAAATCCTCATCCGCAAGCCCATGTGGATGTTCCGTTTCAGGCTGGAGGGTCATCAGATCCACAATGTTGATCACCCTGACCCTAAGACGGGGAAACCACTGCCGGACAATCATGACCGCTGCAAGGGTTTCAAGCGTAGGTACATCACCACAGCAGACCATCACGACATCCGGTTCCGCTCCATTATCAGTACTGGCCCATTGCCAGATACCCAGCCCCTGCGTGCAGTGACGAACAGCCTCTTCCATATCTAACCACTGCCACTCCATCTGCTTTCCCGCCACGATCACGTTAACGAAATCCCTGCTGCGCAGGCAATGATCCGTAACAGAAAGGAGCGTATTGGCATCCGGGGGCAGATAAACCCGGATAATATCCGCCTTCTTGTTCACAACATGGTCGATAAAACCAGGATCCTGATGACTGAACCCATTATGATCCTGCCTCCAGACATGGGATGTCAGCACTATGTTTAATGAAGCTATGGGTCGTCGCCATGGAATCTCCTTAGAGACTTTCAGCCATTTTGCGTGCTGGTTGAACATGGAATCCACAATATGGATGAACGCCTCATAACAGGAAAAAATCCCATGCCGCCCCGTCAGAAGATAGCCCTCAAGCCACCCCTGACACTGATGTTCGCTGAGCATTTCCATGACCCGGCCATCCTGGGCAACATGCTCATCGCCTGGTAGAAGGGTGGCAACCGAACAGCGGTCCGTTACTTCAAACAAGGCATTCCAGCGATTTGACGCTGTTTCATCAGGGCTAAAGACCCTGAAATTGGCCGATTCCATATTAAGCTGCATGACATCGCGGATATAGGTGCCCTGAACACGGGTCGCTTCTGCCTGGATAGCCCCTGGATAGGGCACTTGAAGCGCATAGTGATGAAAATCAGGCAAGTGCAGATCCTTCAGCAAAAGCCCTCCATTGGCATGAGGGTTGGCTCCAAGCCTGCGTTCCCCTTTGGGGGCAATGTCGGCCCAATCTGCCTTGGGACATCCTGCCGAATCAAAAAGCATTTCTGGATGATAGCTTTTCATCCAGGTTTCCAGAATCTGAAGATGATGGGGATGATCCCGAAAATCTGTAACAGGGACCTGATGTGCGCGAAAGGTTCCCTCAATCGCTTTACCATCCACCTGCTTTGGTCCAGTCCAGCCCTTGGGGGATACCAGGATAATCATGGGCCAGCGAGGACGGCTGAATTTCTTTTTCCGTCTTGCCTCATTCTGAATCTGTCTGATTATGGCAGTCACCTCATCCAGGGTCGCTGCCATCTTCTGGTGCATGAAACAGGGATCCTCCCCTTCCACAAAATAAGGTCTGTATCCATATCCTAAAAAAAGTGACCTCAGTTCCTGCCTGCTCATGCGGGCCAGCACAGTCGGACCAGCAATCTTGTATCCATTCAGATGCAAGATGGGCAGGACCGCACCATCCCGTATCGGATTAAGAAACTTATTGGAATGCCACCCCGTTGCAAGTGGACCTGTTTCCGCTTCCCCATCCCCGACAACACATGCAACCAGCAAATCGGGGTGATCAAATGCTGCGCCATAAGCATGGGCAAGACAGTAGCCCAGCTCCCCGCCTTCATGAATAGAACCAGGGGTCTCCGGCGCTGCATGGCTGGGAATGCCTCCAGGAAAGGAAAACTGCCTGAACAGTTTTTTTAATCCCGGGGCATCCCGGGTAACCTCCGGATAACGCTCGGTGTAACTTCCTTCCAGGTAAGTCTGGGCGATGAGGGCAGGTCCACCATGACCCGGGCCGGTAATCAGGATCATGTCCTTATCCTGTTCAGTGATAATCCGGTTAAGGTGAACATAAATAAAATTCAGGCCAGGCGTTGTTCCCCAGTGCCCCAGCAGCCGCGGCTTGACATGACTCAGATGAAAGGGGGTCTGCAGCAACGGATTGTCCAGCAGATAAATCTGGCCCACTGAAAGGTAATTGGCCGCCCGCCAGTATGCATCCATTTTCTGCATCCATTCAGGCATGGGATTTTTTTGCTGGATTGGGCGCAAGCCTGCGGTCATCATGATTCCCCCTTGTTCTGATCCATTTCATCACACACAAGACGACAGGCCTGTCTTGCAATCATCCTTTCTTCATCCGTGGGCAGAACATAGACCATCACATCACTATCAGGACTTGAGATAATCTCGTCATCTGCTGCATTCCTGCGCTCATCAAGCCGTACTCCAAGATACCCCAGGCCTTCACAGATCCTGGAGCGAACCACTGCACAATGCTCACCGATCCCCCCGGAAAAAACAAGGCTATCAAGGCCATTGAGTGCTGCCGCAAAAGCACCTGTCCACTTTCTGGCCTGATAGCAAAAAAGCGCTATTGCCTCCTTTGCCCGACTGTCTGTTGGTTCCATCTGCAGCAAATCCCGCATATCAGAAGTCGTTCCGGACACACCCAGCAACCCTGAGCCATGATTGATCAAGTCATTTAGCTCAGAGGGTTTAAGCTGTTCATGCTGAAGAAAATAAAGCATGAGACCAGGATCCAGATCACCTGATCTCGTCCCCATGACCAGTCCTCCAGCAGGAGTCATCCCCATGCTGGTATCCACACACTGTCGGTGATGGACGGCGGCAAGACTTGCACCACTGCCCAGGTGTGCCAGAATCACACGGCCTGAGGCCTGCCGGGGGCCATACTTTTCTTCCAGGGTTTCCATCAGAAAAGAATAAGACAACCCATGAAAACCATAGCGGCGTATCCCTGAATCCCCATAATGACGTGGCAGGGCAAACCGCTGGGCCACAAAAGGCAGGTTCGCATGAAAAGCCGTATCAAAGCAGGCGACCTGGGGCACATCCGGGCACCGATCAAAACACCATTCAATCATATCCAGCTCTGAAGGCAGATGATCTGGCGCATAAAAAACCTGTTTTCTGAACTGGCCAAGCCGCTTTGCTGTCAATAACACAGGATGGGTGCATCCCATTCCGTGTACCACCCGATGCCCAATAATTCTGGCATTTGTCAAAATGCCATGTTCTTCCAGCCAATCCAGCAAATAGTGCAAGGCCTGCTTCCGATCAGCAAAACCGGAAACCGGTTCAGTACAGCTGGCTTTCCCCTGCATGGTGTGCCTGAAGACGGTTCCATGCATTCCAATACGATCAAGTTTTCCGGATGCTTCTGCAGCATTCGGGTTCTGGACATCATAAAAGGCAAAACGGACACTGGATGACCCCCCATTCAGGACCAGTATTCCATTGGATGGTTTATCCATTCTGCCTTTTTCCTCCGGGTTCACCTCAAGCTATCCAAAACTCCCTAACCCCTTTCAGCTTTCTTCAAAAACCTCATCCACAAGACTCCTGGCTTCGGCCAGTATTTCCTCCAGATGGGCTTCCCCAAGAAAACTTTCTGCATAAATCTTGTATAAATCTTCCGTGCCGGACGGTCTTGCAGCAAACCAGCCCTGTTCTGCCATAACCTTGATTCCACCCAGGCCAGCCCCGTTAGAAGGGGCATGGGTCAGGATCTCGAGTATTGGCTCGCCTGCCAGCGTGCGTCGATGAATCGCCTCTGGAGCAACCTGCGAAAGCTTCGCCTTCTGCTCCCGGCTCGCAGGCGCATCAATCCGGCTATAAGCCGGACAGCCGAGATCTTCAGTCAGTTTCTGGTAATGCTCTCCAGGATCGTGACCGGTATGAGCGGTCATCTCGGCGGCCAGCAATGAGGGGATAAACCCATCCTTATCTGTTGTCCAGGCCTGTCCATCCTGCTGCAAGAACGTGGCCCCTGCACTTTCTTCCCCGGCAAATCCAATTTGGCCCTGAAGCAGGCCGGACACAAACCACTTGAACCCAACCGGGGTTTCATAAAGGGGCCGCTTGAGTCTTCGGGCAACCCTGTCAATCAGGGCGCTACTCACTATCGTCTTGCCTATGGCAGCCTGTGCAGGGAACCCGGGGCGATTGCGAAAAAGATAATCCATGGCTACAGACAGATAATGATTCGGGGCGAGCAATCCTGCCGAACGGGTCACAATCCCATGCCGGTCATGATCCGTATCACAGGCAAACGCAATATCATATTTTTCCCGCAAGGCCAGAAGACGGGTCATGGCATAGGGAGAAGATGGATCCATGCGGATTTTTCCATCCCAATCCAGGCTCATGAAACGGAAAGTCGGATCCACATCGGGATTAACCACATCAAGATCCAGGCCATAATGCTCGGCGATGGCAGGCCAGTAGTGTACCCCTGCCCCCCCCAATGGATCGACGCCCATATGCAGGTTCGAACCCCTGATGCGTTCAAAATGAATCACCTGCTGCAAATCATTCACATACTGCCGGCAATACTCATGCAGGTGCAAATTTGGCCATCGCTTCATCCGGTCAACATTAACCCGCTTTACCCCTTTTAAACCCTGCTGAAGATAATGATTGGAGCGTCGTTCAATCCAGCCTGTTACAGTACCGTCCGCAGGTCCACCATCCGTCGCATTGTATTTGAATCCACCCTGTTCAGGAGGATTATGGGACGGGGTGATGACAATCCCATCCGCAAGCCCTTCAGGCTGCCTTCGGTTATGGACAAGAATGGCATGAGAAACTGCTGGAGTGGGGGTATACTCTCCATCCGCAGCATGCATGACCTCAACCTGATTGGCCGTAAGCACCTCCAGTGCGCTCACATAGGCGGGCGCAGACAAGGCATGGGTATCAATGCCAATAAACAAAGGGCCCTGAATCCCCTGATCAAGTCGATAGTCGCAAATAGCCTGGGTCATCGCCAGAACATGTAGCTCATTAAAGCTGCGTGTCAATGAGGACCCTCGATGTCCGGACGTGCCAAAACTCACCCGCTGTGCTGATTCTGCATAATCTGGCCGTTCACTGAAATAAGCGGTAACCAGACGGGGGATGTCTACCAGCAGGGCTGAATCGGCCTGCTGGCCCGCGTTAGGATTCAATCGTGATGTAACTGGGGTTGATAAACCGGATTCCATGGTTCTCCCACACAAAAATAGGCCTGAAAACGAAAAAAACCAGCTATTCCCAAATCAGGGATAATGGCATTTTCCAGACCCGGTTAATGCAGCATGACAAGACACGACCCCTCTCCCGTTATCAGGAAAGGCCCAAAGTCACAAAATCAGCCAGGCCGGACAAAACCAACCCGCCATCAGGGGGATCCAGTTACTTTTGGCTCCAAGGCGGGTTCGCTAAAAACAGGTTTTGTTTATCCTGCCATGCCGGCACAGCAAAAAACAAGCCCCTTTTCAAGAAAAACCTGAACCCTGTTCTGCACCTCGCCCATTATTCAAAACAGGTTAAACCGCTCCAGCACAACAGCCTTCGTCTAATCTGCCCCATAAACCTGCATCCCGATACAGGAATTTTGACCCAAATGGTATGATCCTGGCGTCTAATGATGCAAACTTGTATTCATGCATTAAAATTTAACCGTTCATTACTCACTTTACATACAAGGATACCCTATGAAACTGTATTACTCCCAGGGCGCTTGTTCCCTTTCCCCCCACATCGCCTTGCTTGAAGCAGGACTTCCCTTCGATTTGATCAAGGTAGATCTTAAAAGCAAACAGACGCAGACCGGACAGGATTTTCTTGCAATCAACAGCAAAGGGTATGTCCCGGTCCTGGAGCTAGACGATCACACTGTTTTGACAGAAGGCCCAGCCATTCTGCAGTATATTGCTGATGCCAAACCAGACCGCCATCTTGCCCCCGCCCCAGGAACCCGTGACCGATATACCCTGCAGGAATGGCTCAACTTTATTACATCAGAATTACACAAAACCATCGGCGCGCTGTTCAACAAGGATATGCCAGACGCGTGGCATAGCTTCATGATCCAGCTCATTGAAAAACGGCTTAACTGGCTGGTGTCGGATCTTGGAAGCAAACCCTATCTCATGAATACGTTCACAGTCGCCGACTGCTACCTCTACACGGTGTTACGCTGGACCCGCTATGTAGATGTCAAACTCACTCCATGGCCCACCCTTGCTGCCTATGTCGAACGCATGGAGGCCCGCCCGGAAGTCCGGAATGCCTTAAAAGCCGAAGCAATCCTCAAATAATTTCAACTGATGGGCCAGGACCTTAACTGGCCCATCACGCCATGATATCCAAAGCACCGCACCCGCGCTAATCCCCAGATTCAGGATACACAATAGCAGTTATTTCGCCGGACAGGGGCTTGTCATCACGAAGCCAAACCACCTGGCCGCCTATCTGCTTTCCAAGCAGCTGGCGTGCCAGGGGTGATACCCAGCTAATGCGGCCTTTCGCCACATCTGCCTCATCTTCACCTACCAGCCGGAAAACATGTTCTTCACCCGATGAATCGACAAATGTCACCTTGGCACCGAAATGAACACGTCCCGTCTGAGGATCCTTGCCATCAACGACAAGGGCTGACTGCAGCCGGGCCTGATAATAACGCAGATCCCGCTCAATCCCTGCCATGCCTGTATCCTGAATACCTTTTCTGGAACGAGTACGCAGCAGATCATCCACATGTTGCTTTAGCTGCTCAAATCCTTGCCGGGTCATATAATTCGGGTAGGTACTGATCGGCCGTTCCACCACCTCCTCCATAAGGGCAGAAGCTGAATCTTCCTTGACAAAAGCACGACTCATGATGGATTACCCTTCAATTTCAATCAGGTCACCTTAGTGTAAATTAAGAATACCTCACTTTAATTATGACCAGAACCTGCCCGAACCTGAATAACGATCTTGCTCTTCTGTCTTTTAACCAAAACGGGCTAAGGCCTCAGCAATCAGTTCTGCCTCATCTTTTAGCAGTTCCCAGTTTTTCTTGGGGTCAGCAACAGCTCGACGAATAACACCCCCAAACAGTTCATGATAGGCCTTGTCCAGAATCCTGCGACTTTGAGCCAGCGAGGTTGCAATCTTGCCATAATCCGCATCAGCCTCCACAAGCTTCTGCAACGTTCTCATCTGGGTTTCCACCCGTTTGAACTTGGCTAGAAGTTCACCCTTATGCTCTGACATATCCGCATGACGCATCCTCATTCCTCCTTACTGGGTTGACCTCTTGTTATTACCAGTATGGGATGTTCTGGCAACAATTTCAATTCACCATGAACGAATCACCTGGCAACCTCCTGCCGACTTTTGAGCCAGGTAGGCTATACAAATCCACCTTCTGCCCAATATCAGGCTCTAGAGACGTACACAACGAGTCGCCATGACGGGTTCAACATTGCCCTGTAACCTGCATCACCTCGTCTATACTGCCTTGCACTGCAACGCTTATTCCAGACACTCACCGATCAATCCAGCCCCCCCATATGTGGTGATCAAGTAATTTCGGACACTCCGATAGGTTTTTTTGTGGCTTCTCTCTGCTCATAGATCGTAGGTGGCAGATTCACCAAGGGTCAAGTTCTTGCTCACCTGGGATACAGAAAGCCCCTGGTCAACAATCATGCGGACTACTTCAACTTTATAACTGGCATCATATACACGTCGTTTATTCATCATCGTCTAAACCTCTCTGGTGATAATTATCCACCTATTAAGGTGTCCAGGGAAATTAGACCACTACAATCAGCCGCCGCGTGGTGCGAGCGCATCAACACGCTGGAAGCTGAGGATCGTATGGAAAGGGTATGGCATTATGTCTTGCTGGGTGAATCGCAATTTTACGAATGGCGCGACAAGGCGGCGGGCATGGTGGAGTTGTTGAAATTCGCGCGTGTTCGTATGAGTAGAGTACCCATACAGGAACGGCTGGATTTACCCTAGAACTGGCGACTGCCCGCTCGTGCCTTGCCGAAGCTTGGTTACGGTGGCTTTCGGCGCATCGTAAATTTCCAAAAAACGAAAAATGAAACTATCTGCGTCAAACGGCACTTTTACCAAATCTTTAAGCGATGATTCAATCTCGGTAATGTTTATAAGAGGGTTCGTTTTGCTATAGCAAAGTGGGTGGCGGGCATTATCGCGTAAGCGCCATGATACCAACATAAAGGAGGTAGCAAACAGTGACTATCCCCACTAGAAATAATGCAATCACAGTTCGACTGAACCAACGCGGAAATTGCCGCTGTAAAAGTACGGTGATTTGATTGGCAAAGCCTTGGTCGCATTTCACTCCCGCATTGACTTGCCCAGCAATCACGGGAGGAAAATACAAATAGGAAACAGTAATTTCCTCTCCAGGTACCAGGGTAGGAATTACAATATCCTTTGAGCCATCGGGTAGAGCTTCAATGTTGTAAACTACGGCTGGCCATATATTGAAATCGGGCAAAATAACATGATGCAAGCGAACATTCGTTGCGCATTTGCGTCCCGCATTGCGTAAGACAACAGAATGTGTGTACTTGAAGTGGTTGCCCACTAGGTGAGGTGTGACGAAATGCGGAAACGTGGCCAAAATAGGATATGAGAATCGGACGACTCTCAAATCTACGGTTTACCCAAATGCCAACAAACAGCGCGATCACTGGGGAAGCGAAAGTTGCTACGACATTCCAATCAATTGACATTACTACTGATCCTAAGATTGTTTAAACGTTATATAAAGTGTCGGCTAGCATGGTCTTGTGCAAGTTGCTTTGCAAAAAGTCGGAAATTTTTTGTCTCATGCCTCACGCGACCTGCAACGATGGCTGGATGAATGCATAGTTTTTCAGCCAGGGCAATCACGTCACTGGACTGATGACTGGTGCGGGCGGCAGCTTTTTCCCAGACAGTTTGCGGAATGAGCGCCTCACCTGCTATACCATCAGCCTCACGTTCTATACGATCTTGTTCATCAGGGCTATCCAGATTGTCCGTAAATAGAGGGTGCGCTTCGTCGAGATGCTTGGCGACGTGGGCCAGTTCATGCATCAGCACAAACCAGAAATTATCCAGGTGATCATGGCGCAGAGTCATGGCGACAATGGGTCGTCCTTCATCAAGCATCGCTGCACCATCAAGATATGTGCCCTTGAAGTGGGGCTCAACGACCAGGGTGATTCCTGCCATGCCAAGTTGTTCACGCGCCAGCCGGGGGCCATCTTCGAATGCAGAGAGTCTGGCAAGGTCTTTCAGCCATTTCGCTGTAATGGTGCCTTTTTTGTACTCGCGAGGAGCAGGATTGGCGCGCGCTTTTTTGATTACACAGAGCCGCCATGCAAGCAGGGCATGCCCATCCGCATCCCGTGTACCGCGCTGATGCAAAGGTGCGCGCAAAAATGCCGGCTCAGACTGTTTCGGTAAGAGTCCATGCATGAACTTGAGCACCATGTCTTCGGCATAATCCCGAAGGCGTTGTGCGTTCCCTTTGAAATCGCCAAAACATCCGCGTTCAAGCATTTCCTTTAGTGGGAATTTCGTGTAATCCATTTCTGGCTCTTCGCCTATGATTGTTTGGCTGTTTTCAGCCCCACTGATAAGCACGTCAGCCGGGATGCCTAATCCACTATGCAGGCGACGGATCATGGAAAGGGATAAAGGACGCTTGCGTGTCAGCACCTCAGAAATCTTGGAGATAGAGCCAATATAAGGTTCCAGATCCTTGCGGGCGAGATTCATTTGATCCATGCGGAAGAGAATTGCCTCTATCGGGTCGGGTGTGACGGGAGGTGCAATCTTGCGTTCATAATCCTCAATCACCAGCGCCAGCAACTCCAGTTCGTTATCTTTCTCCGAACCCGCTTCCGGGTCGATTGCCATCAGCGCGTTGAGCCGTGCCATTGCCTGGGCATAATCATCACTTGATTTGATAATTTTAATGTTCATGTCTTTCTCCTGACTTACTTCTTTACTTGACTGCCTAA
>JAGXAQ010000019.1 GCA_018971485.1 Pseudomonadota bacterium
GTGGTGCTGGCCATGTGGTATTCTGGAAATCTTGAGATAGCAGCGCGCCTGTCAGGTGAACTTGCCGGAAAAACAGTCATCGAGATTTCCAATGCACTGAATGAAACCTAGGATGGCCTAACCCTTACGAGTGAGGCTTCGGCTGCAGAACAGGTACAGGCGTTATTGCCCAGGTCCCATGTGGTCAAGGCCTTTAATACCACCTTTGCCCAGACACTTGCTGAAGGGCAGGTTGCAGGACAGGTCCTGGATGTTTTTATCGCAGGCGATGATGCATCGGCCAAGGCCAAAGTCATCGGCCTGGTCGAGTCGTCAGGCCTGGTCCCCATTGATGCCGGCACATTGCAACGGTCACGGCAGCTTGAGGCAATGGGATTGCTGGGCATTACCCTGCAGGGCCCGCACAGGCTGGGTTTCATGAGCGCATGGAAACTGGTTCATTGATTCCAGGACAAGCAGGCCCGATGCCTGTATTGACAAGGAATTGATCCATGAAACATCTCGAAAGGAGTTACAGCATGATTGATCAGAAAACGGCACCTTATGCAGCACTGTTACTGCGGGTCAGCCTCGGGATTATGTTCATTGCCCACGGGCTGCTTAAACTTATGGTTTTTACCCTGCCGGGGACAGCCGCCTTTTTTCATTCACTGGGGTTGCCAGGATGGCTCGCCTATGTGGTTACTTTTGCCGAGTTGGCTGCAGGAGTCGCCCTTATCATAGGGTTTAAGGCACGTTATGTTGCCCTGGTGCTCATCCCGGATCTGCTCGGTGCCATCATCCTGGTCCATGGCGCCAATGGCTGGCTGTTCACCAATAAGGGCGGAGGGTGGGAATATCCGGCTTTCTGGGCTGTCGCCCTGTTTGTGCAGTTCCTGCTAGGAGATGGTGCCATGGCGGTTTCGCCTTCGCATCGGATGAACACGATCAAGGCGGGCTAAGGCTTCCTGCGCACGCCCAGGGAAGAGGAGGGAAAAGGATGAGGACAGGGCAGCCTGTTTTCCGGGCTCTTCTCAATCCGTGTTGATGTTTTGTTGGAATATGACAGAATGTCCTTGTTTTCAAAGATAAGGGCATTTTTTTGCCTTCGACGAATTTGTTTCCAAACCCTGCCGAACCAAGAGGTTTGCATTGGTACGGTGAAATCTGATACGACCATGTGAACTATCCCAGACCCCGATTTCTGCCAGGCTGTTTTCAGCGACCAGTCTTGGGATAGCATCTGCTAATTGCCAATCCTATTGTTATGCCGGGATATTTGATATCTGTTGATCCGTATCCTGGAAGAGGTGAGTAACATGTCAAACATAACCCTGCTTATCTGTGGTGATGAAATGAACCCATGAAAAGGATGGGGTTGATTCGTGGCCTGCACGCCCTTGACAGGGTCGGCACATATTCTTTTCAAAGAAAGACATTGAGAAGATGTTTCAAGGTGAGGGGGAGAAATCTGTGGAAAAATCCTTAAGCTGCATGGTTTCTGATGGATTGCTGGTCAGGGTGTGCAAAGGTGAGTATCTTAACCCGATGGCATCGTCGAAATCGAGCAGGATCCCGGAAGACATCGCGCTGGCCTTGCGTCCAGGCAGTTATTCCTGCGCCAGCCTGGAATCGATGTTTTCCGAATATGGGGTTTTTATTTCCCAAATCCCGATGATCCGGCATACGGTGAGGATGACCAGAGCAGGAGGAACATACGAAACTCCTTATGCACTAATCGGGTTCACCTATACTCATACCCAAAGAAATCCTGCCACCGGAATTGACTGTTCCGTCAAGGGGGAGGAGGGCCGTCCTATGCGCATCGCCAGGAAGCAGACCGCAGTCAGGGACTGGTTGCGCGTGGGCAGAACATGAACATGATGAATAAAGGGATTTTAATGAGCTCGCTGGCTTCGCCATGGATACGGAAAGCTTGCCATATGAGGCCCGGTAGTGGAATTGGAACCGGCCTGGTCCTTGTTGTTTCTTATTGAAATCCTGTATGCCAGGACCCATATGGAAAGAGAAGGCACATAAGGGAGCACTGGATCATCTTTCTCTTTGACAGGTTCGATTGCAAATGAATCCCTTAAGCGTGTATCCTCTTTGAACTCTGGTGTGATTTTCTAAGGGATGAACGTATGCAAAACAGGATCAGGCTACCCAATTTTCGTTTTCTTATCGTGATCTGGACTGTTTTGCTCCTGTCCGGCTGCGGAATTAATAATATCCCGACCTACAAGCAGCAGGTCAATGCGGCCTGGAGCCAGGTGGAAAATGAATATCAGCGTCGGGCGGATCTTATCCCTAACCTGGTCGCGACAGTCAAGGGATATGCCACGCATGAACAGAAAGTGCTGACGGAAGTGACCGACGCGCGGGCAAAAGTCACGCAAACCCGGATTCCGGCTGACATTCTAACCAATCCGGTTGCATTCAAGGCGTTTGAGAAGAATCAGGCGACGTTATCCGGAGCTTTGTCCCGACTCATGGCTGTCACGGAGAATTACCCTGATCTCAAGGCCAACCAGAATTTCCTGACCCTTCAGGCCCAGATCGAAGGTACGGAAAACCGGATTGCGGTCGCTCGCCGGGATTATATTCTGGCGGTGCAGCGCTATAACACGGAACTGGTGACCATTCCAGGACGCTGGTGGCGCAGTCTCATGTATCCGGATGCCAAGGTAATGCAGAATTTCACCATCACTGAAGAGGCAATGAAAGTGCCGAAAGTCCAGTTTTGAACGCCCTCCATTTAAGCAGATGGCGCCAGTGGATGAAGCTTGTTTTCCTGGCTGTTCTGGTGACAGGAGTCGTCCTTCCCCGGATGGATGCCTTTGCTTCCACAATGCCCCCCTTTCCCAGATTGACCGGGCCGGTAGTAGACGATGCCGGACTGCTTCCAGCAGCGACCCGGCAAAACCTGTCGGAGGAATTGGCCCGGTATGCGGCACAAACCGGCAATCAGCTGGTGGTGGTGACGTTGCCAACACTCAAGGGCTATCCGATTGACAGTTACGGCTATCAGCTGGGGCGGCACTGGGGAATAGGGCAGAAGGGAAAGAATAACGGGGTCCTCCTGATTATCGACCGGGCCGAACACCAGATTCGGATTGAGGTGGGGTATGGTATGGAAGGGACCCTGACAGATGCCCAGTCCAGTGAAATCATCCGGAATGTCATGGTACCCTATTTTAAGGCAAAAGAGGATTCCGCCGGCATTCTTGCCGGAGTGCATGCTATCTTGTCCGTGATGGGAGGAGCACAGTCCATGCAAGGAAAAACTGCCCCTCATCCCCAACGGGCCCATGTGAACGGATTGACACTGCTTCTCATGTTTTTTGCCATCACTATCCTGTTTTCCGGGATGCGGGGACGAAGCGCCGGCCAGGGATTTTTCATGGGCATCCTTTTCGGGTTGCTTTCTGGCGGGGGATTGGGTGGAGGAGGGTGGGGAAATGATGATGAGGGAGGATCCGGTTTTTCAGGAGGGGGCGGATCCTTTGGGGGCGGAGGCGCATCAGGGGGGTGGTAATGCGGCATTTTTCAGGGCAGGACAAGGAGCGGATTCAGGCGGCCATTCGTGCTGCAGAAGCAGGCACAAGCGGGCAGTTTGTGGCAGTTGTTGCCCGGTGCAGTGATCATTATTGGTCTGTTCCCCTGTTATGGGCTTCAATCCTTGCCCTTGTGTTGCCTGGCGTTCTGCTTTTTTTGCCTGTCTTTCTCGGATGGGAGTTTCTGTATCAGTTGCAGTTACTGGTATTTGTTGTCCTGGCAGCCATTTTCCTTCTGGTGCCGGGTGTAGCTGTGCGTCTTATTCCCCGCAAGGTCAAATATCACCGGGCCCAGCGCTTGGCCCATGCCCTGTTTTATGAGCGTGGCGTCCACCGGACGCGTGAACATTCAGGAGTACTGTTTTTTGTGTCCCTAGCTGAACGATATGTTGAGATAGTGGCTGATCAGGGCATACATGAACAGATGGGAGAAGCGCGCTGGCAGGAAATTATCGGGCTTTTTGTCTCCTGTGTACGTCAAGGGCAGATTGTCGAAGGCTTCATTCAGGCCATTGGCTCCTGTGGTGAGGCCATGCAGCGGTATTATCCAGCTGATTCCACTCTGGGTAATGAACTGTCTGATGGGCTGGTCGAACTCTAGCAGTCTGGGTGTTCAGGCAAGCTCTTGAAGGGTTGCGGGCAGCAAGGCAAACTTTTATACTTGGCTCACGGGATGTCCAATAAAATAAACCTCGTAAAAATGATAACAAGAAAGAGTGAACGGGATGGAACCAGGGTGTTTGTGGTCCCTTTTTTCCGAAATAATCATTCATGCCGCAGCAAGGCAGGTTTTAAAGGCGGATCCCCTTCTCAAAGAAGGAAGAGGTCCGGTGGTTTTCAGATCCTGATCATAGATTTTTTGCTAGATAGGGTGCTGAAGGGCTAACAGCCTGAATCTAGGGGCAGGTTATGGTGGAACTGGTTTTAAGTCCTATGCTTGCATTCGTGCTGTGTGTGGCCTTTATTCTTCTTTTAAGGAAACCGGCCTATACCTGGAACCTTATTGATCAGCCCGGTGGAAGAAAAATTCATGAAGACAGCATTCCCCTGATAGGGGGGGTGGCGATGTTTGCCAGTCTTGCCATCACCTATGTCCTTACTTCTACCTTGAATAGCACGTTTGGTACCCTGCTTGTTTGTCTTGGAATTCTCGTGTTCAGTGGCGTGCTGGATGACCGGTATGGTCTGGGCGCAAAGCGCCGTATTGCAATCCAGCTCATTGTGTCAGCCCTGATGATAGCCTATGGTGGCGTTGGCCTGGTTTATATGGGCAATCTCCTGGCAGGCGGGGAACTGGTTCTTGGTCCGGTTTCTTCATGGTTTTTCACCATGTTCTGTACAGTTGGAGTCATTAATGCCATCAACATGATGGATGGCATGGATGGGCTTGTGGGCTCTTTGTCGCTGCTCTATTTTCTGGTCTATCTGCTGATAGCCTTGCATACGGATTATGTGCATTACGTACGCTTTGCCCTCATCATGGTGTTTTGCCTGGCAGGCTTTCTCCTGTTTAACCTGCGTTCGCCTTTTCGCAAAAAAGCGGTCGTTTTCATGGGAGATGCAGGCAGCATGATGCTAGGGTTAAGTCTTGCGTGGTTTTCCATCAAATTAAGCCAGCCTTCTGCCACTCACCCCCTCTCGCAGGACATGCCGGCCATGACAGCAGTCTGGATCCTGGGCCTGCCCCTGATGGATACGGTTTTTCTGATGTTCAAGCGTATTCGAATGGGACAAAGTCCTTTTCGGGCCGATCAGGATCATCTGCATCATCTTCTGCTGAAAGCCGGGCTGTCGACGCAGCGGGTGGTTGTGGTATTGGTGTTTCTCTCAGCCATACTGGTTTCAGTGGGACTGCTAGGATGGAAGCTTGCTATGCCGCAATACTGGATGTGCCTGTTTTTTCTTATCCTTTTCATTTTATATGGATATGTTCGCGATAATTTAAGTCATATCTTTCTTAAAGAGCGGAAAGCTTGATTGGCTTGATTCATGTGTTAGGGAGATTCGGCCCAGCGGGCAAGGATAGGGCAATGTAGTGGCGAGAAGGTTTTCAGGGTATTGCTGCTTAACAGGACTGGAGGCTGAAAGTCGGGATAGGCCTGTTTTCGTTGTCGGCCATGAGAGGATTTTGTACTTGCTTATGTGCTGGTTTATCTTGTCTCTTGTGTGTCATGTACGATGATGTATCGGTTTTTTTCCAGACTTTTCTTGGAAGTTTTCTACAGGTACACGGTTTTAATGACCAGTTCTGAATTCCTCCTGGAATTCTGGATACAATTGAGTCGATTAAAATATTTCGTTTCAAATTGTACAGGAAGAAGTCCTTGGCTGTGCCCATATTTATGACCCCTTTTACGATAACCCCTTTGTGAATGGATTCCTTCTTTCTTCATCAGTCGGTAAACACGATGTTTGCCACAAGATTCGCTTCATTATTTAAGTTCTCAGGTCACTTTACGATAGCCATAAACACCGCCGCTTTCCTGTCAGGATTGTTTGATTAATCCAAAAAAATGCTGATCTTTTTTTTGCCTGGATGCCGCCGGTTGAGTTCGCCAGAGAGCCTGCCTGTAAGCCCACAATCTGGCTGGTTTTTTGACTGCGTCCGCAAACGCCTGCAGCAATCTGCAACCCTTTGTTTGAGTACTTTCAACAGCTGTTTGGTGTGGGGTTCACCGTACCGCCAATACAAAAATCCAGGCTTTCACCCGGGTGGATTTTTTTTCGTCTATACCTGCGTACTATTTCGGGTGTCAGTGGGTTCTTGTGGACTTCGGCTACCACCACCTTACCCATCATTTATCCCACTTTTCTCTTTTTTAGAGCGTGTTTATCTCCAGCGGAGAGTGGTTTTTTTGCTCGAAACCCGAAGACTTATTTTTTAGATACCTTTTAAAGACATGATATTACTGCTTTATTCGGAGTAACGGTTTTTTATCTGGATTGGCAGGAGAGGGGAGTGATGCTTTCTTAATGGTCGCTGCTCAACAGCAACGCAAGCCAACAAATTTTGTTATTGCCCCCACAAAACCGGATTTTATCTTGACAGTAGTTTCCTGGGAAACTACTATAAGCGCATTGGTTTTTCGGGAAACATGATGAATTCAAAGAACATCAGCACCTTAGACGCCCACCTTGGCTACTGGATGCGTATTGTCTCAAATCGCGTCTCGGAAGCGTTCCAGCGTGCGGTAAAAGCCTGCGACGTATCGGTTGCGGAATGGGTGGCGCTACGCATCCTCTATGACCAGAAGAATGCGACGCACGGCTTGCTCACCCAGGCACTGGGTATGACTAAGGGCGCGGTATCGAAGGTCATTGTGCGGCTGGAGGAAAAAAAACTGGTCGTGCGAGATGTGGATCGGGTTGATGCACGCCTTGTGGTGCTGAACCTGACTGAATCGGGACAGGAACTCGTACCCCGGCTCGCTCATCTGGCCGATGAAAATGATCAGCGTTTTTTCGGGCATCTTTCCGCAATACAGCAGGCCGAGTTACGCGCAGTGCTGGAGGAGATTGTCCATCTGCAACAACTGACTGAAGTGCCGGTGCACTGACCTGAATCTTTAAGCTTTAAGCAAAGGATTAATCATGGATGGCAATATATACAATACGATTGAATGGGCTTCGAAAGTCTCGATGGAAGGCGAGGTTCCCTTCGCTGAAATCGTCAGGACACTGCTTGCTGCAGGTGTCGAAAGTTATTACGCCGATTATCGCGCCAATCGTAAGACCTACTACCTCCCAAACGGCGAGGCCGTCACGATGGAGCTGCCAGCGCCCCTTGTCAGGATTGCGCACGCATTTGATGACGCTGCCGTACATGCAGCAGTAGTCGGTGCACAAAAAGGCGAAGTGAAATATCCGTATTTCCTGGAGCTCACACGTTTCGCCGGATGTGTTGGCTACATTGTCTGGCTGTCAGGCGGGCATGTAACGTATTTTGGCCGCAATGGCGAGACCCTGATTGAATACTTCCCGAAATAAGGGGGGCAATGATGGATTACATCGGCCTGCGTACGCAACAAATCGAATAAATGCCGGATTTCTGAACGGCAGCAACGGCTGAACCCGGTCACAAATTATCCGTTGGTTAGGGTGAATCGACTGCCTTTGGCGAAGCGATGACCTTCTGGATATCCAGATCGGAACCAGTCCCTTCAAGCATGCATTCCGCTTTTAGCGCGCTGCCCCGGCTGCTGCCCTGTCAGCCCCTGTTTCCTCAGGTTATGCATCCAGATTGACTGGCACGGCTTATTTAGGAGATAGGTGTCAGGCCATGTCCTTGTGAAGGCTAGAAGAGGTATTCACTTCATTCTCAGGCCCGGTTTGTTCCGGCTGTTCTGGAAAAGGCAGGGGTAAATCAGACGGGAGCGAGTTCGAACGGGTTTTGAGTTCCAGGTAAAGGTCGCGGATGGTTCGGGTAATGGTGCTGAGCAGCCGCTTGATTTTTTGTTCCTCGATGAAACGATCAGAGCGTGAGAGCACATCCATGCCCATGATCCAAAGATAGTTCTGCATGGCTATCAGGGTGTCTGCCTTCTCCAGAAGGCTCAGATAGCGCTTTGCCAGTGGCGTGGCAACCTTGAGTGTGACGAGGATGGGATTATAGAGGGCTGCAACCGGTTCAATCTTCAGGTCTTCGCAAAGATAACGCAGCCTTTCCATGGCAGCATCAAATTCCTGTTCAGCCTGTTCCATTTTGGTGATGATGTGCGTTTCACTCTGATCGATGAGCTGTTTGGCCTTGTCTCCCAAAAGAATCTGGGCGAATACGCTGATGAAATACAGGCAGTACTGGATATGGTTGAAGTTACGTTCAATCAGGCGGTGAATGAGAGGTGTCTTAAGATTGGGCTGGATTTCGACATAGGCTCCCCGGAATGTCGACAAAAAGCTTGATTTCTGTTCCTGGTAGGTGGTGAAAGGTCTTGATGCGGACATGCAGACTCCTTTGGTTCGACAGGATTAAAAAGATGGGAGTCATGATCGCATGGCCTGCCTTCAGGATTCGACATTGAATAAGGGGTGGTTTGACTGGTATTCATGGGCAAGATAATTTTTTAGGTCAAAAGAGGCGGATTTGGAGCGAAAGGTGGATTGACAGGGGTTCGTTTTACCCGATAGCATTTGAGCTGTTTTAAAAGGTGCAGCTGGCCACCTGGTTGTAATGCGAGCCCATTCAAGAAAGTGTTCCGATACATGATGCCGGTGTGAACCCAGGTTGATATGGGTGAATCCGTCAGGAGTGTTGATCCGGTCTGTCAAAGTCTTGTCAAGCAAGTTTGCCCAGAACCCAAGTCCAGAAGTGACCCTGCAGGATTACCTGAATGGGGCTGTGTGCCCGTGAAGGGTTTTTGCCTGGCTGGATAGGGTCGTTGAATCGACTGGTTCCGGGTGGAATCTGAAGTTTAAGTCAAGCTGTATTATTTAACCCAGCGAGGGAAAACTGTCCCTTGCCAGGGAAGGGTTCCTTCATTTTTCAGGGAGGAATCATGGTAAGGCAGTCTCAGGAAAACAAACCCGATGATTTAAATGCTGATACTGGCGAACTGAAGCCTTGCGCGAGGCGGGTCCGTTCCGGCCTGTCGCGTTCAGCGAGCCTGCTCTTTGAGGTTGCGCGTCTGTTCGAGGCGCATCATATGATTGTCAACAGGCATATCCTGTTTGATGCGCGGGGTCGACGCCGTTACTTCATCTGGGAGCGGGAGGATGGCGTCATTGCCATCTTATGCCAGCATCTGGCCCAGCCTCGTGGATTCAGGACTGTAGCGTATCGCAGGGGTAAAAGCATCCAGGACATCATTGAGCAGTTGACGGTGTTTCTGCAGCAGGCTGAAACAAGGATTGAGGCAGAAGCAGAAGGGGGGAAGGCATGAATGCTCCCCGGGGTGCTGCAAGAAAATCCATGGTGTTTCCAGAGGAGAAAAACAGGGCTGACGGTATCCTGCCTGATGGGGATAAGGAGGCCTTAAGGGATGATGCCGGTATTTTCAGGATAGGCAGGGATCTCTGGAGTGAGGCGGATTTGTTCCAGCTCCATGTTGATCTGTTTTATGCCTCTTTTGAGGCATTAAGTAATTTGAACCAGGATAACGTGTGTGAGAAAGAGGACATTCTGGACTGGATTTTCGAGCCGGATGTCAGGACGCATTGGGTGAATGGCCAGAAAAAGGAGCGGTTCAGCCTGGATGTGCCATTCAGTTTCATGCGCTGTTGCAAGTTGTTGGGATACCAGCCTGACCTGATTCGCGCAGGATTGGAAGAGCGCGTGCAGGACAGGCAGGTTTCATGGCAAGGGTTTGGCATGAAGTAAGCAGTTCAGGCAAGAGGTTTAACCCCAATGGGGCGCTGTGCGCCCCTGATGGGGCGGCGCGCTCCTTTTTTGATGAAGGAGGCAAGATGACAGGCCAGGCAAGGCAGGACATCCAGTGGGTGAACCGGCCGGTTAGCGAGGTGTTTGGTGTTCGGGTTGCAGCAGATGTAGACGTGCTTGTACGGCAGGGCAGGACAGAGGAGGTGCCTGCAATTAATCCGGATTATCGGTTCTGCCTGGATAGCCTGAGGGTGATACATGGTTTTTTTCTTTCCATGGATCGCTGTATGCAGCTGGTCGGGCATAAGGGGTGCGGGAAAACGACACTGGTCGAACAGTATCATGCCCGTACCAATATTCCCTTGATTCAGTACACAGCTCATCCCCGTACGGAACTGGATGATCTGCTTGGCCATTTCGTGATGACCCAGTCAGGAGGAATGCGTTTTCATGAAGGTCCTGTTCTTCGGGCTGCAAAACAGGGTTTGTCTGTACTGGTGGATGAATTCAATGTGATGGATCCGGGCGTGGCGACCGGCTTGAATGCCATTTTGCAAGGCGGCGGCCGCTTCTATGTCCCCCAGACTGAAGAGAGTGTGAGCCCTCATCCCGAGTTCCGTTTTTTTGCAACAGGAAATATGGACGAGGGAAAAGGGCTCTATGCAGGTCGACAGCGCCAGGATGTGGCAAATGATGACAGGTTCTGGTTCTGGAAGCTGGATTATCCCGGGCCGGACTATGAGGTTCCGCTGGTGCAGGCTATTTTTGAGGCAGCACATCTGGATGTCGCGACAGCACGAACCATGGCCATGAAGTGTGTGGACGTGGCGAACAAGCTAAGGGAGCAGTTTATCGGCGTGAGTGATGCAGCTGATGCCCTGGAGGTGACGATGAGTACACGTTCGCTTATCCGGTGGGCAAGGTTGATGACGATATTCCGTCATGTTGTTCGCCTCGGTCAGGAGCCCGTGCATTTCGCGCTGGAGGTGGCCTTGACCCATCGTCCGATAGACCCGTCCACGAAGCTTGCGATACATGCGATTGTGGAATCGGTCTTTAATGTGCCGTTTTCTGCCTGATTCCATATCCTGTCATGGCACGGTGAAAGCCTGCCAGGATGGAACAAGGCAGGTGAAGGTTTAGGGAAGCGGTTTGTTCCAGATGGTATTTGTTCAGGCAGGAGAGGTTGGTCCTGTTTTTTTTGGCCCCCACGGCGGGATGCTTTTCCCGCCCGCAGGGGCGGGGCATTCTGTCTTATTGATGAAGGAGTCGCCCCGATGTCGTATCAAGCATTGACACTTGCTGTTCAACCCTTAAGCCGGGTCGTCTGCATCCATCTGGATGTGCACATCTGGTCGGGTCGAAAAAAGCTTCGCCCTGAAGACCTGGGTCGGTTAAGTGGTACCTTCCCGCCCCCTGATTTTGCCTCGCTGGGTTCAAAAAAGGTGTGTGATCCGGCTGCTCTTGCCGTGTTCCATCGCCTCTACAGACGGGCACATCGCTTGTGTGAGCGGGTTGGGATCCATTTCATGAAAGGGTATGCCATTCCTGAAACCGCTATTGAGACTGTTTTGCTTGAACTGGATGAGCTGCATGAGGCATTTAAAGTCTGTCTGGACGAATTTCTGCTCACCTATGAGCAAGACATCCGATCCTGGGCCAGTGCTCATCCAGGCTATGAGCAGGCTGTGCTCAGGGTGATGGATAGCCCTGAAACGGTTCGTGCACGGACGTGGTTTGCCTGGCAGGCATTTCGGATTCGCTGTGATAGCCAGGAGGAATCAGCCCTGATGCATCAGGGGATAAGCCAGCTTGCCCAGGGTATGGCAGGCCAGCTGTTTCATGAAGTCTCCCAGGCAGCAAAGCAATTGTTTGATGGAAGCTTTGCAGGACAGGAGGCCTGTAGCCGAAAAGTGGTTCAGTGCATTGAGGCCCTGCTTGGAAAACTGAATGGCCTGGCTTTCCTGGATCATCGGGTCATGCCGCTGGTGCATTCCCTGCAGCAGACGCTTTGTCAACTGCCCCGGCGGGGACCTTACCGTGAAAAAGCCTATTGGGCTTTGCGCGGGCTGGTCAACATCCTGTCCGATGGGCAGGCGATGATTGATTATGGTGAAGGGGTTCTAAGTGCCATGGGTGAACAGGTTGACCCTGTCCGACAAAAACCCCCAGGGTCTGTGCAGAATGACTGGATTGAAGAGCATCCTGTTTTTCCCGGCATCAACAGCGGAAGTGAGCCTGATTGGTCCAGGTCCGCCCCTGGAGTGGTGGAGTTCTAGTTCTGGCCTGCTGCAACAGGCAGGTGATCATGAGGTACCCCTTGCAGGGGGTACCTTTTTTTGCAGGAGATAGACATGAATCATAAATTACCGTTGCGTGGGCTGAAAGGGAGTTTGCATCTGGTTGCACGTGCCTTGTCGGACAATCTGCAGGTCGAGGTCAGAATCGGCGGCGACAGGGCGTGTACTGATGGCAGGAAGTTCATCTATCTGCCGGATCTCCCCCTGGATGATGAAGAGGCCCGAACGCTGGCATTTGGATATATTGCCCATGAATCGGCCCATCTGCTCTATACGGACTTTGGAGTCTGGAAAGCCTGTGCGGGTCATCCGCTACGCCGGCATCTTCTGAATGTGCTGGAGGATATCCGGATTGAACTGGAAATTGCCCGACGCTATCCTGGGTGCCGGACCATGATTGGCAGGCTGGTCGATCTGCTTGTAAGCCAGGCAGCGTTTGGGCCGGCTGATGACGAGGACCCGGTCTGCCTGCTGCAAAACTATATGCTGCGTCAACTGCGTTTTGAGGTGCTGCAGCAAGAAGCATTAGGGCCGCTTGCTGCTCAGACGGGTCAACATCTTGAAAAAAAGATGGGTGCTACTCTTAAACAGCAGCTGAACCATCTCATGTACCAGGTCCGGGATGCGGCATCAACCCAGGACGTGTCCATTCTGGTTGAATCCATCGTGGAACTCTTCACGGCGTGCCTTCTTGAGGAGAAGGAAGCCCGGAAATGCTCCAGCCCGACCCTGTCTTCGGATGCCACGGTTTCTGCAGGCCTTGCGTCAGATGGCACCGATCGGGCAGGGCATGCTTCTTTACAGGATATTCTGAAGCAGATTTTATCAGCGACTGAAGACCAGGCGCAAAAGGGGTTGGGGGAGATAGCCGGACAGAAGATGGAGGACTGGTCCCAGACCTTGACGGCAGATCAAAAACTGTCGACCCCTTTATCCATCACCTGTCCCGGGGCAGGTCTGGATGACAGGCTGGCCCAGGTTGTGCAGGGTAATAGCGTTTCGCTTCGCCGGCGCATGCATGGGCTTCTTGCCTCTTCGGCACGCCGCCGGGTTCAACTGGCCTCTTCAGGAAAACGGCTTTCCAGTGGGCATCTGTTCCGCTTAGCCGTGGGGAATACCCGGGTATTTGAGCAGCAGGTCAACGCAGAGACCCCTGCAGCAGCAATCCAGATCCTGGTGGACCGGTCTGGATCCATGGAAGGAGCAGCCTTGGATATGGCCATGAAATCCAGCGCAGCCCTGGTGATGTCGTTAGAAGGGTTTATCCAGGTTGCGGTTTCGGTTGCTGTCTTCCCTTATCCGGTACAGGGGGTCGATGAAGGGGTTGGGGTGTTGACGGATTTCAATGAGTCCTGGCGCCAGACGCTGAAGCGGTATTCAGGACTGTCTGCTGAAGGTACGACCCCCCTGGCCTCAGCCTTGCTCTGGGGTGGGATGCGTTTACTTTCCAGGCAGCCCGAACGCAGGATTTTACTGGTCATGACCGATGGTGTGCCTGATCACGGGCAGCTGGCCCTGTCGGTGATTGGAGATCTTGAACAGGCCGGGATACAGGTCATGGGGATCGGCATTCAGCAGGATGCATCCCGCTACTTCAGGCTCAATCGCATCATTCAGGATATTTCAGATTTGCCCCAGGCCATATTCGGGATGTTAAGTCAAACACTGGTGCACTGACGATTTGAATGGCTGATTGGTAAAGCCTGATGGGACTCCACCCGGGATGGTTCCGGGTGGATTTGGGCTAAAGAAGCCGGCAAAAGCCCTGGCTGAGTCTAAGGTGGATGCGGGGGAATAAAAAGGAAAGGGGGTTCAGGTTAACGCAGAGGAAGAATGCAGGAAGGTACAGGATTAAATCCTGCCGATTTTCCAGAGCGCTTTTCCGAGTAGATGGAGATCCTGGGCCTTCATCATGGCCGGAGGATAGAGGGGATTGTCTGCGCTTACCCGTAATCGCTTGCCTAGCATGTCGATTCGCCTGAGTTCGATGACATCCTGGATTCCCACGGCGTAAAGGCCACTTTCGCCAAACGACCCTGGTTCATAGCAGATGACATCTGAATCATAGGCGGTTGGAGTCATGGCTTCTCCTTTGACCTGAAACAGGCGAAGGTGCTCTGTCTTGTGGTTGAGGAATTGTTCCAGAACATGCTTGTTGAGTCCCAGGACGGGGGTGGATAACGCATTGATGTGGGTTGATGTTTTACCCCCTTGGGGGAAAAGGGTGAATTCGCAGGAGAGGCCGGTTCTGGCTCCAGAAGAGGGGAACTTCAGTTGAGAGCCGGATTCGCCCAGCAAGAGCCAGTCCAGGGAAACCTCGTAAATCTGGGCAATGCGGGCAAGATTATCCATATCGGGGTAGGTTTCTCCCTTAAGCCAGCGGTATATGGCTGCAAAAGTCACGTCACAGTTTTTTGCCAGGGTCAGGGCTGATAGTTTAGGTCTGTCGTTTGAAAGAGCCTGCTGGTTCATGACTTGTTTTAATCGTCGCGCAAAAGCAAGGCGTCGTGTGGAATCCATCATGATAAGTCCCTTTTGCCGGGCAGGTTTGATAGTCGCGATAACACATGATTAGGGGGTAAGGCTTGCGCGATGAAACCCTTCTTTATCCCGTCTGTTTCATTATAGAAAAATATTGCCTGGTCTGGATCGAATTTTGATGGACTTGCTTTTGTCTTCCGGCAGGGGCGGCAGGTAAATACTATACCAATGATATAAATTATTATTACAATAGATTTAAATGTTCTACCAATTTATTAAAATATTCAGTAAAATATACTTATCCGTACTGATTTTAATTTAAAAATAAATATAACTATAAGTACAATTATTTTTTTTGCACCATCCTGTCTGGTTCAGGGTGGCACCACGAAATAACCCCATGGCAGGACAAGCCTGGCTTGTCCTGCCATGGGGCGTTGTTCTGCAGGAGGTAGAAACAGCCTGAACCTGTCGTGACATCCTGGATGAAAAGGCAGGATGCATGGATGGGGGGCTGGCTGTTGTCTTTTTATGATTATCACATTTTAATTTCTGGGGTAGTTATGGCATCAAATAATAAAAATCTGGTTCATTATCTGAATTTGACCTTGTTGCTGAATATGCAGCATATGCTGGCGACTGAACGCAGCAGGGCCATAATCGTTTTTAATCTGGCAGAAGAAACGGCCTTGTGGCTGGAACAGTTGGCCATAGAGGATATCCCTCATATTGCCTGTGTGGATTATTTTATCTGTGACTTCAATCACAGCTGGAAAACATTGCAGGTGCAGGCTAAGCTTCCACCCGATTCCCTGGGCCAGAAGGTTTATGCCCTTTTAAAAGGCAAGGGCACTGCCAAGAAAGCAAAAGATGAATGATCTTCTGAAACAGAACCAGGATATGGCATTGGCGATTGAGTTATGCCAGATGGGATTGCGTCCTGGATTTGTTCAAGAGGCAATTCCATCGTTTAAATCGCAGATGCTGGTTGGACTGTATAGAAAGGTTCAGGGAAAAACACCCGTCAAGGGGAATATGCCTGCCAGGGATGCCAAGTTCCTTTACAGCGAACATACCACCCATCGCTTGTGTCTGCATGGGTCAGTCCTCGCCTGCTCCATGGAAAGGCTGCTGGAGCATCATTTTGATGATGCATTGGTCCTCAAGTATGCCTATGAGGATTATCTGCACCAGATTGCCAAAGGAGAGGCACTGATTAACTGCAACCGCGCCTGGACCATGGTGCGCGCCCTTAGGGCTAAAAAGCTTGAACTGGTCCCTTGTTCGTATTGCCAGGCCAGATATGTCGATGGATACCGGATGAGGCGCAATTCCTGCCCCATCTGCTACCAGTTAAAAAAACGCCGTAGTGATTTTTTAAACAGACCCACTGAAACCAGGAACGCCTTGTTCCTTCCGGGGAAGAAATAGCCTCCATTGCAGACTGCCATGGATGGATATCCGGGGGAATGATGATCGGGATCCTGGGCTGGGTGGGAGGCGGGTTATGCAGCACCGGCTACCCAGGTCCCTTGCTGGTTGGATGCCATGCTTGACCGGCAGCGGCCTGACCTTGGCGGTTTGTCGCCCCAATCTGAAATCAGTTGCCTGTGACCGGCAGCGTATGGCAGGCGATTTTCGGGGATCAACTGTCACTTGGTGCCGGCTGCGGGGGGGTTTGCTGTTTGGACATTGCTGTCATTCAGAATGGCACGGGAATGTTTCTGTTCTGTGCTTTAAAGTTGACTATAAATTTCTTGGGCTAAGCTGTTCCCGGCTACGTCAAGATTTATTCCCTGCAGGCCAGGTGAAAGTAAATGTGGGCTATTCTTGTTTTTTGGTTCTCAATCATACAACAGATCTGGCACAACCAATGTTTGACCCAATGAAAAGGAGTGATCCGGAAGATCACCTTTTTCAAGGTCAATTGGCACAGAAGGGTCGGGAACTAAAATGATCATTCTAGATGCCGTGCGCCATCAATAAATCCTCCACTTGGCGAACGCTCTTTTGCAACAGTGAACTGCCCCGGGTTTGAACTGACCCCCAAGAGCTGGGCGGATAGGCGTTAGCGGCATGCTGCCCTAAATGCGTGCGGTGCCGGCCCAAGCTCTTGGCCGCCTCTGCCGAGCGAGCGGGCCGGGCAGAAGTTTCTGGGGTGCTCAGCCTTCCCAAAATGCAGGTTCACAAGGTCAGTAAGCTAAGGTCCAGTAACCGACAGTTAAGGCTATCACCAAAGACAGATCCGTGCCCGAAACGGACGGTCGAGCCTGTCGCGCCAGACTTCAGCATGTTGGCCACTGCTGCTGCCAGGTGGGCCACTTCAAAAGGTCTGGCTAACAGTTGATAGCGGACCTCTGTCAATTTGTTGATAAGGTATTTCATATTTAAAACGAACCAAAAACAATCCAGGCCAGGCGCTGGCCGTTCAGTTAATGGATTGGATTTTTAGCTGATAAGTGAAATATGATAATAAATAATTAAAAGCAAAAATAAGCTGCTTATATGAATAAATAATATATAAGAGGCATAAATACGCCTATAAAATAGTTTGACATTCAATATATACTTTTCTATAGTAGGCACATATAGGATGCTAATTTATATATTTTAATGTTTGTAGATGTAATAAGGGTGCTTATGGTGGATATTGTTGTGGCGATTAATTTAACGCCTGATGAGATGGAGGTTTCGATGGGTGAGAAGCTCAGGGCTCTCCGCCTGTCTCGGAATCTTGAACAAAAAACGCTGGCAGAGCGTGCGGGGGTAAGCGTTCGCGCGCTGCGCAGCCTGGAATCAGGTCAAGGCTCAACCCTCAAGACGCTGATAAGAGTCCTGCGTGCACTGGGGAGGCAGGACTGGTTAAACACCATTGCGCCAGTGGCAACTATCAACCCGCTGGCGCTTACCCGTGAGGCACAGCCACGACAGCGCGCGTCGCGTGCGCGTCGTGCCCGTAACTCTGAAAAACATTAACCGGCCATGTCAGCCACCAGGAAAACCAGGCCTTATAAACACGTCCCGAAGGTGGACGTTCATCTTTGGGGAACGCATATCGGTTCTGTAGCGCTAGACCCGGCTTATGGGTATTACGTCTTTGCCTACACGGCCGAATTTGCAGCAAAGGGGATCGAGCCAGCTCCCTTGCACATGCCCGTTGTGGCCGAAGAGCCCTATCTGTTTACCGACCTGCCGGAGGCCACCTATAAGCGTCTACCTGCGATGCTCAGCGATGCGCTACCGGATGATTTCGGCAACGCCCTCATCAACCGCTATATGGCTGATCAGGGTATCGCAACCCAAGACATTACCGCGCTTGATCGGTTAGCCTATATGCACAATCGGGCAATGGGAGCCCTGACTTTCAAGCCCGCACGCGGCCCTGCAAAGCATAAGCCAACGGCCATCGAACTGGGCTCCCTGGTCGAGGAGGCCCGCCGCGCAGTGACGGGCAGCATGACCGATGACGATCATGCGAATGCCGCTTTGCGCAGCATCATAGAGGTTGGCACCAGTGCCGGTGGCGCACGGGCCAAGGCGGTCATTGCCCTTAATCCGAAAACAAGCGAGATCCGCTCCGGTCAGCTGGATGTGCCGGAGGGATTCGAGCACTGGCTGCTCAAATTTGATGGGATGGGAGAGGATACAGAGCTTGGCGCCTCCCGGAACTATGGCCGAATTGAATATGCCTATCACCTGATGGCGGCTGCCGCAGGTATCAATATGGCTGAATGCCGCCTTCTCGAGGAGAATGGCCGGGCGCACTTCATGACCAAGCGCTTCGACCGGGAGGGGAAGGAAGACCGGCACCACATGCTGACGCTCTGTGCAATGGCACATCTTGACTACAGGAAAAAGGGAACCAATGCGTACTCCCAGTTATTCAATACTATCGCCTGGCTAAAACTGCCCTATCCGGATATGGAAGAGGCGTTTCGGCGCATGGTGTTCAATGTGATGGGGCGAAACTGTGATGACCATGCAAAGAATTTCTCTTTCAGGCTGCGCAAAGATAGTGCAGTCTGGGAATTGGCGCCGGCCTACGACGTTACCCATGCGTACAATCCGAAAGGCGAATGGACCTACCAGCACTTGATGTCCGTGCACGGCAAGTTCAAGGACTTCACGGTAGCCGACCTGCTTGCGGAAGCGGACCGGTTCGGTATCGGTACAGCAAAACAGGTCATAGAGAAGGTTCGCGAAGCCATTGAATCATGGCCCCGGTTTGCAGAACAGGCGGGTATCCCAAAAATGGAAATAACCAGGATTCAGAATCAGCTTATTGTGCTCTAGGCCATAAACAGAATCCTGTCCAACTGGACGGGATTTCTATTGGTGCGCCCGGCAGGACCCATCCAGATGCTTCTTCATGCCGTTCG